>DASUZE010000110.1:0-208808 GCA_036377015.1 Piscinibacter sp.
CAAGCCGGCCCACCTGCGTGCGAGCGCGGCCAGCGGCGAGCGCGACGCGCCGGCCCTCTGATGGGCGCGGATGCTGGCGATCAGCGAGCGCGAGGGGTGCCACGCGAAGAAGCGCTTCGCCTCGCGCGAGTAGTCGGGCACGGTGGACGAGACCACCGGCTGCGCCGGCTGCAGCAGCCGGCGCAGTTCGGGGCTCACGGCGTCAGTGCGGCTTGTCATCACGGTGAGTTCGCACCCATTCGACCTGGCGTCCCTTGAACAGCCGGGTGTAGACAGGAATCTTGCCGAGCACGTACAGCGGCGCGCCCAGCAGCTCGCCCAGCGAGACGATGTGGCGTCCGTGGCGGGACCATGCGAGCAGCACGGCCAGCAACAGCGCCGCCAGGCCCAGTCCGGCGAGCGCCAGCGGCAGCGCGCCACCGCCGAGGGCGGCGAAGAGCGCGCCGGCCAGCATCGCAACGAGCAGCATCAGCGCCAGCGCAGCCAGGGGCGGCACGCCGACGTCGAGTGCCATCGCGGCCAGCTGCGGGCGGCCGTGGGCGATCGCGTGCCACAGCAGGCGCGGCACGCGGCTCGCGATCACGCCCAGGTGGCCGTGCTCCCAGCGCAGGCGCTGCGAGGCCAGTCCCTGCGCCTGCGCGGGAAAGAGGCTGGTCACGCGCGCGCCGGGGCAAAAGCGCGGCGGCGCGCCGGCCAGCGCGAGGTCGAGTCCGAGCTGCATGTCTTCGACGAGGTGGCCCGAGGCGAGCGGCGCCCCGCGGATCTGCGCCCAGGGGAAGGCCATGCCGGTGCCCATCAGCTGGCAGGGCAGGCCCGCGCGGTGCCAGCCCAGCGGCCGCACCTGGTTCTTCACCAGCCAGGCCAGCTCGGCGATGCGCGTCTTGAGGCCCGCATCGGGCGGCGACTGCATGAGGTACAGCGCCTGCACCGGCCGCTGGTGGCGCGCGCAGTCGCGGGCCAGGCGGTCCAGGGCCCCGGGCTCCAGCGCGCAATCGGCGTCGACGAACACCACCAGCGCGGGCGGATCGGCCTCGAGCCGGCGCATGCCGAAGTCCAGCGCATACCCCTTGCCGCGGCGCTGATCGTCGCGCCGCTGCGCGACCTCGGCGCCGCAGCGCGCCGCGACCTGCGCCGTGTCGTCGCTGCAGTTGTCGGCCACCACCAGCAGCCGGTCGCCGGGCTGCAGCTGCGGCCTCACGCTGGCCAGGGTGTCGGCGATGCCGGCGGCTTCGTCGTGGGCGGGCATGAGCACGGCCAGGCGCGGCCGCTCGGCGTGCGGCGTGGCAGCGCGCTCGGGCAGGAAGGACAGCAGGACCTGCAGCAGGAGGACGGCGGCGGCCGCGAGCAGGACGGCCGCCGCCAGCGTCAGCGCCACGGTGAGCACGGCGAGGGCCATCACGCTGCCATCGCCGGCTGCGAGGCCGGATGTGGACCGGGTTGTCCGAACAGGGCGGCAAGCTGCGCCACCTGCGCGTCGACGTCGTGCCGCTCCAGCACCCGCTGGCGCGCGGCCTCGCCCATGCGCGCCAGCGTGCCGGCGTCGGCGGCCAGGCAATCCTGCATCGCCGCGGCCAGCGCGTCGACGTCGCCCGCCGGGACCAGCCAGCCGTTCTCGGGCGGCTGCACGAGCTCGGGGATGCCGGCGATGTGGGTCGTGACCACCGGCCGGCGCAGCGCCATCGCTTCCATCAGCGCCACCGGCAGGCCCTCGGCGAAGCTGGGCAGGACCATGGCGCGCGCGGCGAGGATCTCGTCGCGCACCTGCGCGGCGGCGATCCAGCCGGTGATGCGCACCTGCGCCTGCAGCCCCGCGGCCTGGATCAGCGACTCGACCTCGGGTCGCATCTCGCCGTCGCCGGCCAGCACCAGCTCGAAGTCGACCCCGCGCTGGCGCAGGCGCTGCGCCGCCTGCAGCAGCAGGAGCTGGCCCTTCTGCTCGCACAGCCGACCGACGCACACCAGGCGCGGCGCGGCGGGAACGGGCGCGACGGGCACCGCATGGAACTCGCGGTCCAGGCCGCAGTGCACGACGCGGATCTTCGGCCAGTGCGCCGATGCGACCCAGCGGTAGAGCTGGCTGCGACCGTACGAGCTCACCGCCACCGCGAAGGCACAGCGCCGCAGTTTCTCGCCCAGGCCGAGCGCGATCGGCCGGTCGAACTCCTCCGGTCCGTGCACCGTGAAGCTGAAGGGCGGTCCGCCCAGCGCGTGGACCAGCATCGCCACCTCGGCCGGGTTGGTGCCGAAGTGCGCGTGCAGATGGGTCGCGCCGGATTCGCGCAGCCACGACAGGATGAAGCAGGCCTGCGCCAGGTAGACCAGGTGAAAGGGCAGCGGCCGGTCGCCGCGCCAGCCCATGCGGCAGGCGAGCAGCATCGCCTGCAGGAAGCCGCGCGGGTGGTCGCGCAGCGCGCGCAGCGTGGGCGCGACCAGCGGCCACAGGCCGCCGCGCAGCACGTAGCGCGTGAGCTCGCGCTCGCGCAGATCGGCCTCGTCGACCAGCGCCTCGTCCCAGCCGCGCACGGCGATGCGCTGCACCGACACGCCCTGGCGCTCGAGGGCGAGGATTTCCCGGCGGATGAAGCTGTGGCTCACCTTGGGATACTGGTTCACGAGGTAGGCAACGCGCAAGGCCATGAACGTATTCACTTGTATTCGATCAGCCGCACCGGCGCGCGCCGCCAGCGGCGCAGCATGAAGCGCAGCTGCCCCAGCGCCTCCGGGAACTTGCCCACCACCATGAAGAATGCCCGTGCCGCGCGGGTCTTCGCCGGACCCGGCTCGCGCAGGAACAGGCGCAGCATCTGGGCCGGATAGGCCAGCAGCAGCAGCAGCGCCTTCGGGCCGAACAGGGACAGCAGCAACAGGATGACCGCGGGCAGCGCCAGGCCCCATCCCCAGGCGCTGCGCGACTGGTGCACCCAGTGCCGCTCCGGCGGCTTGCCGTGCAGGTGGGCGCCCTCGGCAAAGGCGAAGCCGCTGCGCTCGGTGCGCCGCCACCACTGCGAGAAGCGGGTCATGGCGGCGTCGTGCCAGGCCATGTCGATGGGCAGGCGCCAGACCTTCCAGCCGGCGGCGCGCAGGCGCACGCACAGCTCGGGCTCCTCGCCGGCGATGAGGTTCTCGCGGAATCCGCCGACCGCGGCCAGCGCGGCGATGCGCAGCATGGCGATGCCGCCGACTGCCTTGGCCTCGCCCACCGGCGTGTCCCATTCGATGTCGCACAGCCGGTTGTAGATCGACGCGTCGGGAAAGCGCTCGCGCAGCCTTCCTGCGAGCGCGGCGACGCCGGGATGGGTGTGCAGGTGCCGGTGCGCGATGTCCAGCCAGTTGGCGAGCATCTCGCAATCGCCGTCGACGAACTGGACGAAGGTGGCGTCGGGCACGAGCTGCTGCACGCGGCGCCAGCCGGCGTTGCGGGCGCGCGCGGCGGTGAACGGCTGCTTGGGGTCGAGCTCGACCACGTCGACCTGCAGCTCGCGGGCCAGCGCGACCGAGCCGTCGGTCGATCCGGAATCGACGTAGACCACAGGCGAGCCGGGCCGCGCGACCGATGCGAAGCAGCGGCGCAGGCGCTCGCCTTCGTTGCGACCGATGACGACGACGGCGAGGGTGGACGTCAGGGCGTTCATGGCTTCAGCGTGTCGGGCGGGTGCCCCAGGCGGTTTGACGGAACAGCGACCAGGTGGTGCCGGCGTGCTGCCAGTACGGGCGCGTGCCGGCGACGTCGCGGCGCTTGAGCACCCATTTCAGCGCCAGGTAGGCGTCGGCGACGGCGGTCAGCGCGATCGCCGTCCACATGCCGGCCACGCCGTGGTGCTTGCGGAAGAACAGCAGCTCGCTCTCGATCTGCAGCGCCGAGATCTGGCGGCCCGACTCGGTGATCTCGCCGTCGCTGCGCGCGCTCTCGCCGCCGATGTGCACCACCGTCGTGTCGGCGAAGTAGTGCACCGACCAGCCGGCCTGCTTGACGCGCTTGCAGTGGTCCACCTCCTCGCTGTAGAGGAAGTAGCGCGGATCGAACAGGCCCACGCCTTCGACCACGCCGCGCGGCATGAGGTAGTAGCAGCCGGGGACCCAGTCGCAATCGCAGGACAGCGCCGGGTCCCAGTGCGGATCGTCGATGCCGCGCACCCACGGAAACAGGCGCGACAGGCCGGTGCGCAACAGGAAGGTGTTGAGCGGCGTGGGGAAGCGCCGGCACGACGGCTGCTGGCTGCCGTCGCGCCCGACCAGGCGCACCCCGAGCACGCCGCAGCGCGGGTGCGAGTGCATGAAGGCCAGCGTCTTCGCGAGCGTGTCGGGAGCGACGAAGGCGTCGGTGTTCAGCAGCAGCACGTATTCGCCGCGCACCCGCGCCATGGCCTGGTTGTTGGCACGCCCGAAGCCGACGTTGCCGGTGTTGGCGATCAGCTCGACCTGCGGCCAGCGCTCGCGGATCAGCGCCGCCGACTCGTCGCGCGAGGCGTTGTCGACCACGATCACCTGCATGGACAGGTCCCGGGCCGCCGCGGCCAGCGCGTCGAACATCGCCGGCAGCAGGTGGGCGGTGTTGTAGTTCACCACCACGACGCTCAGCGCGACGGCGCTCATGCCGATGCCCCCGTGAACAGCGCGCCCAAGCCGTCCACCACCTCGTCGGAGCGGACGTGGCGGCGCACCACCTCGAAGGCATTGCGGGCGATCTCGCGCCGGCGCTCGTCGTCGGCCAGGATGGCGCGCAGCCGTTCCTCGTAGTCGGAGCAGTCCCACTCGATGGGCACGTAGGTCTCGCCCGCCACGAAGATCTGCGGAGCGAGCCGGACGTGGTCCATGCGCGGCTTGAGCAGCACGGCGCCGCAGGCGATGGCCTCGTAGTCGCGCCAGCAGACCTCGCCATAGCCGAAGGGGCTGAAGCACACCTTGCTGGCCGCCAGCTCCTGGAAGAACTGCGCCGGGCTGACCCGGCCGTCCGACACCGTGCGAACGCCCTGGACCGCCAGCGCGGCACGGCGAGCCTCTTCGCGCATCTGCTGGTACCAGTCGGTGCCGCGGGTGGCGATGCGCGCATGCACGTCGATCGGCCGCTCGCCCTCGGGCAGGCGGCCGCGGAAGCGGTCGATGAGGGCGGGCGAGACGCAGAAGTTGCTGCCGACCCGCAGCTTGCTCTCGAAACCCGGCGGCACCGCGAAGCAATACGAGGGCTTGGCGATGCCGTAGCGGCGCGCGTAGTAGTCGGTGAGGTTGGTGTCGCCGACGGTGCTGTGGCCGTAGTTGGAGAAGTCGGCGAAGGTCTGCTTCTTCACGTAGCGGCTGATCCACGGGTCCAGCACGGCGGCGTAGCGCAGGTCCAGCGGCGCGAAGAAGTCGAGGTACGACAGCTGCGCCTCGGGGAAGACCCGGCGCAGCTTGTCGATCAGGGCGCGCATCTGCTCGTCCGACAGGTCGAAGCCGCTCTGGAAGGCGACCCACCTCACCTGCGGACAGTGCCCGGCCTCGTCGGCGGCATGGAAATCCTCGAGCGCGATCTCGTGCATCCGCACGCCGTGGCGCTGCTCGAGGCGCTCGGCGTGCAGGTGGAACGGATAGACCTGGGTGTGCGAGAGCTCGTGCGAGAACGACACCACGACGAAGTTGGCCGACGCCGGCAGGTCGCGCGGCCGCTTCACCACCCGGCGCAGGCGCGACAGCCGCCAGCCCAGCTTGCGGGCGACGACGGTGGCGGGGGGCAGCCAGGACATGCGCGATCCTCAGGCGGCCAGGCGGCCGTCGGCATGCTGCGCGATGGCGCGGCGGTACAGGTCGAGCGCCTGGCTGGTGAGGCCCGGCAGCGAATGGCGTTGCAGGACGAACTCGCGCGCCGCCTGCCCCATGCGCGCCGCCGCGGGCAGGTCGGCCAGCATGGCGCGCAGCTGCCGGCACAGGTCGTCGATGTCGCCGGCGCGCGCGAGCCGTCCCGACACGCCGTGCTCGATCAGCTCGCCCACGCCGCCGGCATCGACCGCCACCACCGGCGCGGCCTGGATCATGGCTTCCAGCGCGGTGTTGGGCTGGTTGTCGAAGCGCGACGCGATGACCGTCACCGCCGCCTGGGTGCGCAGCGCGAAGGTGCGCTCGCGCGGGAGCGGGCCGCGGTAGTCGATGCGCTCGCGCTGCGCGGCGCTGAGGTGCTGCGCGCAGAACGCCTCGAACGGCACCCGCGGCCCGCTGCCGGCCGAGATGCCGCCGTCGGGCCCGACGAACACCAGCCGCGCCTCGGGCTCGTGCTCGAGCAGGCGGGCAAAGGCGAGCAGCATGATGTCGCCGCCCTTGAGGGTGTCGAAGCGGCCGACGAACAGCAGCGTCTTCGGATCGCAGCGCTGCGCATCCCACGGCTCGAAGGCCTGGTCGATGCTCACGGGATTCGGGACGACCGCGGTGAGCGCCGGCGCGAGCCCGTAATGGGCGATCGTCTGCTGCAGGGTGTTGCGCGACGGCGAGACGATGACCGGCACGCTGCGCAGGCCGCGGCCCTCGGCGGCGATGCGGCGGCGCGCCTGCCCTGCCGCGCGGTCCTCGCCGAACAGCGTCAGGCAGGCCGGCCCGTGCAGCTTCACGACCAGCGGCACGGGTTGCAGCCGGTGCACGTCGGCGCACCAGCCGAAGGTTTCTTCCATCTCGATCACGTCGATCGGGTCGGTGGCATGCACTTCGGCGATCCGCGCCGCGATCAGGCGGCCCCAGCCCAGCGGCACCTGCGGCTCGCTGCCGGCCAGTGCCGCCAGGCGGCGCTGCAGGCGAAAGCCCATCGTCGCCTTGACGACATGGATGCCGGGCTCGCTGAGGCCGGGCGCGCTGCGGCAGGTGAAGACCGAGACCCGGTGCCCCTGGCGCAGCAGCTCCTCGCGCAGGTGATGCACGTAGATCACGATGCCGTTGGGGTAGCGGAACACCGGCCACGACGGGGAGAACAGTCCGACGTGCATGTCAGCGCCCCCGGATGGTCAGCGAAGGGACGATGGCCATGAGCTGGCTGCACACCAGCAGCGTGGCCAGGTACACCAGGGCCATGTAGCCGAGCTTCATCGCCTCGTAGCGGGCGATCAGCAGCTCGCGCCGCCGCTGCAGCCAGAGGAAGTAGGCCAGCGCCGGCAGGCCCTGCAGCGCGGTCACGTAGAGAAATCCTTCGAAGCCCCACAACGCATTGGCGATCAGGCTGCCCGGCAGCAGCCAAACCGCGCGCATGGCGTTGGCCAGCAGGACCGGCTTGGGCGTTCCGGTGGCGACCAGCACGTTCTCGGCCGGGCCGGCGAGCGCGGCCACCATGCCGCGCAGCGCGAAGGCCTCGACGATCACCGCCGAGTAGGCATACCGCGGGTCGAACAGCACATGCACCAGCAGCCGCGCCGAGCCGGCCAGCGCGGACGGCAGGAACAGGATCAGCAGCAGCAGCTTGACGTTCTCGTGGTAGTACTTCTCGCGCACCGTCGACGGCTCGCGGCGGAAGTTCTCGGCGCAGCGCGGGTAAAGCACGGCGCGCGACACCCGCATGACCAGGCTGTCGATCGGGCTCACGATGTTGCCCGCCAGCCCGTACAGGCCCAGCAGCTGGATGTTGAACAGCTTGAGGAAGATGAACTTGTCGAACTGCGACACCAGCAGCGTCAGCAGGCTGGACGGCAGCACGTACTTGGCGTAGCCCATGCTCGCGTCGAACACGCTGCGATCGAACTGCAGGCGCGGCCGCTCGCTGCGATAGAACCCGTAGCTCGCCACCAGCATCAGCGCCCGGTTGACGACCATGCCGTAGACCATGCCGTGCCAGTCGCGGCGGAAGTACGAGTACACGATGACGAACAGCGTGGAGGCGACCGTGCAGGCCAGCTCGCTGTAGCTCACCACGCGCGCGTTGCGGCGGCGGATCGCCAGCGCGAACGACATGCTCTCGAAGGCATAGATGAGGAACCACACCGAGAAGATGCGCAGCGCCTCGGCCAGCGCCGGCTCCTCGTACAGCCCCGCCAGGAGCGGCGCCAGCACGAAGACGATGCCCGCGTTGATGGCACCGCGGACCAGCCGCAGCGTCCACATCGTGTTGATGAAGACCGGCTCGTCGGCGCGCTCGTGGCGGATCATGAGGCCCAGCACGCCGACGTCGGAGATCATCTCGATCACGTACGCGATCGAGGCGATCATGGTGATGATCCCGTAGGCCTCGGGGTACAGCAGCCGCGTCAGGATGACGCTGCTCAGCAGCTTCAGGACGGCGAGTCCTGCAAAGCTGACGGCGGTGGCGAACAGGTCTCCCTTGAAGTTGATCATGGACGTCGCGGTCAGACCCGGGTTCCGGCCCAACCACCCGCGCCGATGGCCGGGCCGGGCCTGTCCATCGGCATCTGCGGCACATCCAGCGGATACGCCGCGGCCTCCTCCTCCTCGACCAGCGAACCGTAGCCGGCGCACAGGCCGGCGAGTATCCAGGCCGTCCAGGCCAGGCCGTTGCCGAAGCTGCCGGTGGCCATCATGAGCAAGGTCCCGAACATGCAGGCCACCAGGCAGGCGCCCAGGCTGGCGGTGTCGGGATCGAAGTCGGTCCAGCGCCGCGCCATGCGCAAGGCGGCCCAGGCCGACGAAACGAAGGTGCCCGCGAACAGGAACAGGCCGCCCAGCCCGTACAGCAGCGCCACCGAGGCATAGCTGTTGACCAGGTCGATGATGCCCTGGCCCTGACGCAGCTCTTCCATCTGCGTAAGCACGAAGGGATTGCCCAGCACCGGGTTCTGCTGGATCAGCCGCCACGACACCTCGGCCAGGCGGCGCCGGTATTCCACGCTTTCCGCGTTGGCCGTGCCGATGAAGGGCAAGGTGTCGATCACGCGGTCGCCGATCGGCGAGATGACCACCACCGTGGCGAGCGCGGTGGCGAGGAAGCCCGCCTTGACCAGGCGCACGAAGCCGCTCGGCTGCAGCGCCATGTAGGCGAAGTAGACCGCCACCGCGACGATCCACGGCGCGCGGCCGAAGGCGGCCACCATGCCGACCCACATCCAGCAGCCGACCACGAGCGCGAGCGGTCGCGAGCGCAGGTACTGGCTCAGGTAGAGCGCGAAGCCGAACGCGATCGCCAGCGTGTAGCCCAGCGGCAGCGAGTGGTTGAGCGAGGCCTGCGCGCGCAGCGAGTCGCCGCGCATCAGGTAGGCGTAGTCGATCGGGCGGCCCCACACGAAGCCCAGGCCCTCGTACAGCAGCCAGCCCTTGACCGTCTCGAAGGCGGCGACCGACGCGAAGATCGCGCCGGTCAGGCACAGCGCGGCCATCACGTCGGTGAGGGCGCGGCGGGTGACGCAGAAGCGGCTGAACACGTAGTAGACGACCAGCACGTCGAGCGTCAGCAGGAAGCTGCGCCGCATGGTGTTGGTGAACGACTCGTACGGCATGAGCAGCACCAGCTGCAGGACCGCATAGCCGATCAGCGACGCGTCGGCCAGCATGCGCAGGCGCGGCCCCCTGGCCTGCGGCGTTCGCAGCAGCTGGATCGCGAACGGCACCAGGACCACCAGCGACAGCATGCGGTAGTTGTTGAGCTGGAACAGCTGGTTGATGCCGACCACCGGGATGTAAAGGCCGATCGGCGGGATCACGTGCAGCATGGTGATGTACAGCGCGCACGGATTCGAGTCGCGCTGCGCGGCCCAGGCCAGCAAGGCCATGGCGATGATCGAATACAGCCAGAAGCTGGGGCTCGCGAAGGCGGTGATGGTGAGCGCGATCCACACGTTGCGCCTGCGCGCGTAGTCCTCGGGCGTCATGAACCGCAGGCACAAGGGGCGCGCGAGGATGAACACCGCCAGCGCGATGCCCATCACCACCACCAGGGCCTTGAGGTTCTGAAGCATGGAGGTGCTCCGCGCGCTTCAGCGACGCACCGAACCGCCGGGGTCGCGCACCAGCCTGCGCTTGAGCGCGAACACGTAGCGCAGCAGCGCCGGCGGCGTCCATTGCCGCAGGTGCTGGTCCAGGCGCAGGTGCCAGGCCTCGCGCCGGGTGTGCTTGTCGTCGCCGGGGCGGGCGTGGTAGATGGTGGAGGTGCTGGGCACCTCCTCGTAGATGGCGCGCGAGGCGGTGTAGTAGTACAGCGCGATCGAGCGCCGGAGCACGCCCTCGGGCGTGGTCAGCGGGTCGGGGTGACCGTGGTAGGAATCGGCGTCGGTGTTGAAGATGACGCAGCGGTTGAACACCGGCTTCACCGCCTTCACGCGCTGGGTCATCTTGCGGTCCCACAGCTCGAGGAAGCCGCCCCATTCGTCCTGCCAGTCCTCGTTGAGGTAGACGATGAGGTTCATGCGACGGTGCACGTGCAGCTGGTCGTTGATGCGGAAGTCGGCGTGCACGCCCAGCTTGCCGCCGCGCGCGGTCTCGTGGAAGCCGCCGCCGACGAAGTACGGATCGGGCAGCAGGCCCTGGATGGTCGACAGCCCCTCGAGGAACTCGAGCATGGGCCGCGAGTTGAAGAAGTGGAACAGGGAGCGCGCCGCGGCGTCGCAGTCTTCGGGCAGGATCTGCCGCTTGTGCAGCCCGGCGTAGCCCATGTCGAAGACCTTGTCCGAGCGCAGCGCCTGGGCCGGGAAATGCGCCAGCGCCAGCCGCGCGACCGGCTCGGGCAGGAAGTCGTCGAGCACGATGTGCGGGAAGGGCTCGGCAAAGCAGTAGTCGGCCGACAGCGACTCGCCGATGCGGCGTGCTTCCTTGTAGTCGAGCGCCAGCCCTGCATCGAGGTCGATGGGCAGCACGGCTTGCTTCAGGTCGGAGGTCTTGGCATGCATGGCGGCCTCACCGCATCAGGCCCGCGCCGGCCGCTCGCGCAGCACCAGCCGCAGCAGCGCATCGACCAGGAACAGGATGCACAGGGCGACGATCATCAGCACGATGCCGGCCGTGTCGTGCAGGAAGCCCTGCCCCGCCTCGTCGCCGAGGTGGTAGGTGACCAGCACCAGAACGATCACCCGCACGATGTTGGCGATGAAGGCGACCGGCAGGATGGCGGCCAGCATGATGACGTTGTGCAGGCGGCTCCTGCGCGCCATCAGGTACATGAACAGCGTGCCGAGGGCCGACAGGCTGAACATGGAGTGCAGGCCCGAGCAGGCATCGGCCACCAGCAGCTGGTACTGGCCGATCTGCAGCACCACGCCGCTGCGCGAGATGGGGTAGCCCGCATGCCACAGGATGGCCTCGACGATGTCGGAGATCCACTGCTTGAGGGGGCCGGTCACGGCGTCGACCAGGCTGCCCGGCAGCGGGATCATGAACACCAGGTAGAACACCGGGAACCAGGCGGCGCGCAGCGCGGCAGGGCCCTTGATGAGCAGCAGCGCCGCGGCGACCACGGGGAGCTGCGCGGCGAACTCGACGCTGGAGATGTTGAAGGCCCGGCCGAACACGTACATCAGCAGGCCCAGGCCGAACAGCGGCCAGCCCAGCGACGGCAGCGGCCGCTCCTCGGCGCCGACGATGTCGCGCCAGACGCTCCAGAACAGGTAGAGCAGGACCAGCGCGATGATGGGCCCGTGGGCGTTGTCGTCGGTCTGCCAGATGCCGGTGGCGGCGTTCCAGTAGACCGGACCGAACATCAGCGCGAAGCCCGCCAGCGCGATCAGCCAGGGCAGGTGCTCGCGCGATGCCGTGGGCATCGCGAGCGATCGGGGCATGCGCGGGCTCACGACACTCACGACACCCGTCCTTTGGCTCGCTTCTTCTCGGGCACGTCGTTCAGCACCGAGCCGACCACCACGCAGCCCGCGTTCATGAGCCCTTGCACCATGTCGTTGAAGGCATGCACGCGGGTCTGCGCGGTGCGGGCCACGGCCAGCGCGGCGCCGGTGCGCACGGCGATCATCGCGGCATCCTCGCCGGCGCACAGCGCCGGCGTGTCGATGATGACCACGTCGAAGGTGGCGCGCACGTGGATCAGGAACTCGTCGAAGTTGAGCCGCGACAGCAGCTCCAGCGGATTGGGCGGAATGGGCCCGGCGGGCAGCACGTACAGCCCGGCCAGGTCGGTGATGCGGATGATGGCCTCGTCACGCGAGCGCCCCGACAGCACCGTCGACAGCCCCACCTTGTTCTGCAGCAGGAAGAGCTCGTGCTGGCGCGGCGCGCGCATGTCGGCGTCGATCAGCAGGGTGCGCTCGCCGAGCTGCGAGAACACCACCGCCATGTTGGCCGCGAGGTGGCTGCGCCCTTCGCCGCGCTCGGTGCCGACGACGGTCAGGACCTGGCGCTGCTCGGTCTTGTCGAACCAGCGCAGCATGAGCTGGCTGCGGATGGCGCGCAGCTCCTCCACCCGTGCGCTGAACGGCTGGTAGGCGGCGATCAGCTCGTCGGACAAGGGCTTCTTGTCGCCCACCGTGCGCAGGTAGGCGTACGAGAACTGGCGCGACAGCGCGTACTGGATGTCGGCTTCGGTGAGCAGCCCCAGCTTGACCGCCGCCTCGCCGAAGCGCAGGTTCTGTTCCTTCTGCAGCAGCAGGATGCGCTCGGCGTCTTCCGGCGTCAGCGCGCCGCTGTCCATCAGGATCGCACCGATCGAACGGTTGGCGCGCGGTGCGCCGGTGGCCATCGAGACGGTCATCTTCATCATCGTGCTCCCGGTGCGGCCAGCAACGGCCGTGACGGCGCCAGCGCCGGACGGCCGGACGACAGCCTGCGGAACACAGGCCGCTTCGAATCCATGGGTTGCAGGACGCCGACGACCGGCACGCCCGGCGTGGTGACGAGGTCGTCGGGGCTGCGCACCTTGCGGTTGAGCAGCTCGAGGCCGATCGAGACCAGCGCGCCCAGCAGCAACCCGCCGAAGACGGAGCCCAGGATGTTGACCGCCACCTTGGGCCGCGAGGTCTGGTAGGGCTCGACCGCGGGGCTCAGCAGCCGCACGTTCGCCTGCAGGTTCTGGCCTTCCAGGCTGAGCGCGGTGACGCGCCCGCTCACGCCGTCGTAGGCGCGCTGGGCGCTCTCGACGTCACGCTGCAGCACGACGATCTGGTCGTGCTGCGAGCGCATCGCCAGCACCTGCTTCTTCTGCGCATCGGCCAGCGCCTGCAGCTCGGCCACCTTCTGCCCGCTGCTGCGGCTGAGCACGCCGCTGCCGCCGGACACGCGCTTGATCTCGGCCGCCAGCTGCTGGCGCAGCTCGCGAATCTGCGCATCGAGCGCCTGGCGCTGCGGGTGGTTGGGGCCGACGATGGCGCTGATCTCGCTCATCTTGGCCTCGGCCATCGCGAGCTGCGACTTGAGGGTCTGGACCGACACCGCGTTCTGCACGTCGGGCGACAGCTCGCTGCCAGTGTTGCGTTGGCGGGTCGCGGTCTCGACCTGCTCGGCCTGCGCGGTGGCGAGCTGGGCCAGCAGCACGTTCAGGCGCTGCGTCTCCTGGTCCATGCGCTCGTCGGTGACGACGATGCCCTTGTCCTGCTGGAACTTCGACAGCTTGGCCTGCGCCGCCTCGAGATTGGCGCGCAGGGTCTTGGTCTGCTCGTCCAGCCAGGTCGCCGACTGGCGCGCCGGCTCGACCCGCAGCTCGACCGACACGTCCATGTAGGCCTGCGCGAAGGCATTGGCCGCAGCGGAGGCGAAGGCCGCGTCGGGGTTGACGAAGGTGATGTTGATGACGTTGCTGCCGCGCGAAGGCTCGACCGCCAGGCCCTTCTGCAGCAGCGCGGCGAAGTAGCGGTCGAGCGGGATCTTCGCGTCGGTGGAGTCGCGCCACTGCTGCACGGCCGCCGGCGAGCGCTCCACGCCCAGCATCTTGACCACCCGCCCGGCCACCCGGTCGCTCTTGATGATCTCGATCTGGGTGGCGAGGTAGGCAGGCGACGCCAGGCCGGGCGCCAGCGCGCCCATCACCGGGTCGTTGCGCACGTCGACCACCATGGAGGCCTCGGCCGTGTACTGCTTGGACAGCACGAACAGCGTGACCAGGGTGCCGACCAGCGTGGTGAAGGCAAGCAGCGCGAGCACGAGCCACTTGCGGGCCCAGATGATGCGCAGGTACTGAGCGATGGACATGACGTGATCCTCAGAACAGGGACTCGCGGACGTAGATGACGTCGTCGCGCTCGACCGGGTCGTTCATGCGCGGCTGGATGATCTTGATCGAGCCGGTGGGGTCCCGGCGGTGGATGCGCAGGCCGCGTTCGGTGCCGCGCTGGGTCAGGCCGCCGCTTTGCGCCAGCGCCTGCATGACCGTCATGCCGCGCTCCAGGCGCGACACGCCGGGCTTCTGCACCTCGCCGTAGACGTAGATCAGCGGCGCGCGGTCGACGTGGAGGATGTCGCCGGTCTGCACCACCGGATCGAGCTCGGTCTTGCCCGACTGCAGGATCTGCGGCAGGTCGATCTCGAGCTTGACCTGGCGGCCGTTGCGCGAGCCCGTGAGCGTGACGATGTCGGAGGCGCCCGGTACCACGCCGCCGGCCGCGGCGATCATCTCGGACACCTTGCTGCCCACCTGGTCGATGGGGTAGCGGCCCGGCTTGTTGACCTGCCCGAGGATGGACACCTGGGCGCTGCGCACCTGCATCAGCAGGATGTTGACCTGCGGGTTCAGCACGAACTTGCCGTCCTTCAGCGCCTTGGCGATGCGCTGCTCGGCGGCCTGCACGGTCAGGCCGCCGACCGGCACCGTGCCGACCAGCGGATAGCTGATCTTCCCCTCCTCGGAGATGCGGGTCTCGAGCGTGAGGTCCGGGTTCTGGAACACGTTGACGCGGATCACGTCGCCCGCGCCGAGGATGTACTGGTCGGGCTTTTGCACAGGGGCGGACGGCGTGCTCTGCACGCTGGCCGCGGCGGTGGTCTGGGTGGTCGGCGCCTTGGCCGTGGTCTGCGCGTTGCCGGCGACGGCGAAAGCCCACGACAGCGCGATGACGAACTGCAGCAGGTGGCGAATCGGGCTTCGGGTCATTTGGACGCCTCCGTTTCGGTGGTGGCCCGGCGCGGCCGGGTCTCCGGTCACTTCAATCCCTTGATGCCTTTGTCGAGGGTGTTGCCCGTGGGCACCGACGCGGGCCGCACGGGCATGATGGGTTCGGGCGCCGAGGCCGGCGTGCCGGTCAGCGGCGAGACGCTGGGCTTGACCTGCAGCGCGGCGGCCTGCGAGGCCGCGCGCTCGGCGACGGTCTTGGTGTAGTCGCCGATGTATTCGATCTTGGCCGAGGCGCGCAGGGCCTTGATGTCGTCGTCGACGACCTTGCGCTTGCGCTCGTTGAGCAGGAACTGCTCGATCGCCGGCTTGGCGCGAACCTCGTCCACCGGCTGGCTGATCGACTTGGCGAGGATGACGATCTGCACGCCGTTGGGCGTGCGCTGCAGCACCGTCTGGCCGTCCTTCATCTCGGCGAAGGTCGGCAGCGTCTGCAGGGGCAGCTGCTCGGCCGGGCGCACCGCCTGGTTGCCGACGAACTTGTACTCGTTGGCGCGCAGGTAGTTGATGAACTCGCCCAGGTCCTTCGAGCCCTGCAGCTTCGCGCGGATCTCCTCGACCTGCTCGGGCTTGGCCTCGATCGCGATCTCCTGCAGGGTGTAGATGCGCCGGCGGCTGAACAGCGCCGGGTGCTCGTCGTAGTACTTCTTGATCTCTTCAGGCGCGGGCTTGGGCGCGCCGGAGCCGATCTTCTCCATGTAGGCGCGCGCGATGATGTCGCGGCGCGCGGCCTCGATCTGCTGGTTGACGCGCGGATCGCGGTCGATGCGCTGCTCCGAGGCCTTCTGCAGCGCGAGCTCCTGGTCGATCAGCTTCTCGAGCACCTGCTTGCCGGCGGACGCGGCTTGCGCCGGTGCCAGCCCGCGCTGCTGCTGCAGCACCCAGTTGATCTGGTGGACGGTGATCTCTTCCTTGTTGACGCGCGCTGCGGTCTGCGTGGCGGGCTTGTCCTTCTTCTTGTCGCCGCAACCGGCGAGCAGCAGCGAGAGGACGGCCGCGACGGCGATCGCGGTGCGGCTTGCAAGGGGCACTTGGCGAGAGAGCGAGTACATCATTGGCTTCAGGCTCCAGGGCTCTTGTCGTAGCGGTTCGGAATGTCGGCGACAGCGACGCCCGCACGGGGCCGCGGGCCGGCAGGCTTGCAATCCTTCGAAGTGTCTTTACGCGATAGAACGGCCTTCGCGAAGGGCGTTCAGGTACCGCCCGGCGGGGCGGTTGGAACCCGGTGCCGACGGCGAGTTCGGGCCATGCGCCCCCCGGACCCGGGGGGCCGTGCAGGCACGCCGAGCGCATGACGCAGTGGGTTCAGCATTTGATCCCCACATGCAGCGCCACCACGCCGGCGCTCAGGTTGTGCACGTCGACGTGGCCGAAGCCCGCCGTCTTCATCATCGACTTGAGCTCCGCCTGGCCGGGATGCATGCGGATGGACTCGGCCAGGTAGCGATAGCTGTCGGCGTCGCCGGCCACCCAGCGGCCCAGCCGCGGCAGCACCTGGAACGAGTACCAGTCGTAGGCCTTGGCCAGCGGCGGCGCGACCTTGGAGAACTCGAGCACGAGCAGACGACCGCCGGGACGCAGCACGCGGTTCATCTCGGCCAGCGCGCGCTCCTTGTGGGTCATGTTGCGCAGCCCGAAGGCCACGCTGACGAGGTCGAAGCGGCCGCTGGCGAAGGGCAGCACTTCCGCGTCGCAGATCGTGGTGGGCAGCACCATGCCGTCGTCGAGCAGCCGGTTGCGGCCCTGGCGCAGCATCGCTTCGTTGATGTCGGTGTGGACCACCGCGCCGCGCTCGCCGACCTTCTTCGCGAACGCGCGCGCCAGGTCGCCGGTGCCGCCGGCGATGTCGAGCACGTGATCGCCTTCGCGCACGTTCGCGACCGCCACCGCATACGCCTTCCAGGCGCGATGCAGGCCCATCGACATGAGGTCGTTCATGACGTCGTAGCGCTTGGCGACGGAGTCGAACACGCCGCGCACGCGGTCGGCCTTCTGGCTGTCTTCGACTTGCTGGAATCCGAAATGAGTCTGGCTCATGACGACCCCTCGTCCGACGAGTACGTCGGCCGGTCCCCCGAGGGGACGCGGGCCGGCTTGGGAGCGGCCCGGCGCTCGGCCCGCGACACAGTGATTGAGTGACTCATGATGCTCATGCTCAGTGGTGATTTCCGCATGCGGCACCGCTCGCGGCAACCATGGGCGCGTCGCGATCGGCACCGGCTTGCTGCAGGCGCTCTTCGTAGCGCCGCCACAGCTCGTCCTGCTGCGAACCGAGGAAGTACAGATAGTCCCAGGAGAAGATCCCCGAGTCGTGTCCGTCGGAAAACGTCGGTTGCACGGCGTAGTTGCCGACCGGCTCGAGCGCGAGCAGATCGACCTCGCGCTTGCCTGTCTGCAACACCTCCTGGCCGGGGCCGTGGCCCTGCACTTCGGCCGACGGCGAGTACACCCGCATCAGCTCAAAGGGAATACGAAATTGCCGACCATCGGAAAAACCTACCTCCAGGATCCGTGACTGCTGGTGCACGGTGATCGTGGTCGGTTGGGGGGTCTGGGGACTCAGGCCAGCCATGAGATACGCCTATGAAAACAAAGGGCCAAGGCAGTGTATCGAAGCACCCCATGCGCTTCGATCGTGGCACCTGGTCCAGCGTGTTCAGGTGCCCGCGACGGCCGCTACGACAAACTCGTCAAGGTCGCTTAAGCACATCCCAAGCCAGCCCTCGGCCGGGCCCTCGAGGGTGCGCTGCGGCGTGCCCCAGATGGGCTGGGGAAAGTGGCTGTCCCAGTCGAAGCGCGCCACCACGTGCCAGTGCAGGTGGGGCACCATGTTGCCCAATGCGGCGAGGTTGATCTTGGTGGGCGCGAGGCGCTCGACGAGCACGCGCTCGACCGCGCACACCAGGTCCATGCAGCGCTGGCGTTCGGGTGCCAGCAGCTCCGAGAACTCGGCCACGTGGTGGTTGCACACCACGCGATAGAACGCCGGGAAGGCCGGGTCGGCCACCCGCACCACGCGCCAGCCGGCGTCGCTCCAGAGCAGCGTGCCGCCGGCGTGCTCGCACAGCTCGCAGCCGGCGACGACCGCTTGCGGCGAGAAGGCGGGTGACGGGGTCATGAACCGATGGTAGACCCGGATCGCCGCGCTGCCGGCCGGCGCCGCCTCGGGGATTCCGCTACCCTCGCGCCGTCCTCTCACCGCCCGACACACCATGACACCATTGCCCGACCGCCGGCGCTGGATCGCCGCCACCCTGGCCGCCTTTGCCGGCGCCCTGCCCCTGATTGCCGCCGCCCAGGCCTGGCCCGCCAAGCCCATCCGCTGGGTGGTCGCCTTTCCGGCCGGTGGCGGCTCCGACTTCCTCGCGCGCCAGCTCGCGCCGCAGCTCGGCAAGCAGCTCGGCCAGACGCTGGTGATCGACAACCGACCGGGCGCGGCCGGCATCATCGGCACCGACAACGCCGCCAAGTCGCCCCCCGACGGCTACACCATCGTCACCGCCGACAACGGTGCGATGGTGTTCCACAGCGCGATGTACAAGAAGCTGCCCTACGACCCTCAGGACCTGACGCCGGTCGGCTTCATGGCGCGCTTTCCGCTCATCCTCGCGGTCAATCCGAACGCGGGCTTCTCGAGTGCGAAGCAGCTGCTCGACCAGGTCAAGCAGAACCCCGGGCGCTTCAGCTACGCATCGCCCGGCATCGGCAGCCCGCACCACCTCGCGATGGAGCTGCTGAAGGACAGGACCAAGAGCTTCATCGTCCATGTGCCCTACCGCGGCACGGCCTTCGCGGTTCAGGACGTGATCTCGGGGCAGGTGCCGATGATGGTGCTGGACACCGCCGCCGGCCTGCCGCAGATCCGCAGCGGCAAGGTCAAGGCGCTGGCGGTGATGTCGACGAAGCGCATCCCGTCGCTGCCCGACGTGCCCACGCTGGACGAGATCGGCGTGAAGGACTTCGAGGTGACGGCATGGCAGGGCCTGTTCGTGCCGAAGGGCACGCCGGCGGACATCGTGTCGCGGCTTTCGGTCGAGATGAACAAGGCGATCACGACGCCGGAGGTGAAGGGGCGGCTGGAGGAGTTCGGGCTGGAGGTCACGCCGTCGGATGGGCCCGCGCTCGCGGCGTTCGTGCAGAAGGAGACGGTGTTCTGGCACCGGCTGATTCGCGAGCGGGGGTTGTCGGCGGAGTGAGGGACGATCCCCGGGTTGCACCCGGGCTACGGCATACCTCTCGGGGTAGCCCGGGTGCAACCCGGCGCCGACACTTCGACGATGGTTCTCTACCGTCGAAATCGCGTCGCGGGTGCAAGCTATTTTTTCACCGTCACGCTGCGTGATCGGCATTCGGATCTGCTGGTTCGCCGCGTCGACGATTTGCGCCGAGCTTTCCGATCGGCGCGATCGGAAAGGCCGTTCTCGCTCGACGCAATCGTCGTGCTCCCCGAGCACCTGCACACCATCTGGACCTTGCCCGACAGCGACTACCCGACGCGTTGGTACGCGATCAAGTCGCGCTTCACGCAGGCCGTGCGAGAAGCGGGCGAGCCGGCGAGGCGTTCAGCAAAGGGAGAGTTCGACCTGTGGCAGCGCCGCTATTGGGAGCACACGCTGCGTGATGACGACGACGTGGCGCGGCACATGGACTACATCCACTTCAACCCGGTGAAGCATGGGGCTGGTCGAGCGTGCGATGGATTGGCGGCACTCGTCGTTTCATCGGTTTGTCGAGCGCGGCATCTACCCGCCGACCTGGGGATTGGCGTGTGATGCCGTGATGCAAACAGGTGAACGACCCCGGGTTGCACCCCGGCTACAACGCCCGTAGCCCGGGTGCAACCCGGGACGCGCGCAGCTCACACGAGCACCCGCTCGATCCCGCCGTCGTTCGCCCGCTCCACGTAGTCCGGCATCCAGTCCGCCCCGAGGATCTGATTGGCCATCTCGACCACGATGTAGTCGGCTTCGAGCAGCCCGTTGTTCAGATCACCCGTGTACCGCGACAACCCCTGCAGGCAGCTCGGGCACGACGTGAGGATCTTCACCGGACCCTTCGCCGGCACGCCGCCCGTCGCCCGCAACGCGGCCTCGTCCTTGCGCAATTCCTCTTCCTTGCGGAAGCGCACCTGCGTCGCCACGTCCGGCCGCGTCACGCCCAGCGTGCCGCTCTCGCCGCAGCAGCGGTCGCTCTTGCGCACGTTGTCGCCCAGCAGCGCCTTCACCGTCTTCATCGGCTCCTGCTGCTTCATCGGGCTGTGGCAGGGGTCGTGGTAGAGGTAGCCGCCGGCACCGGCGCCGTTGAGCGTGATGCCCTTCTCCAGCAGGTACTCGTGGATGTCGACGATGCGGCAGCCCGGGAAGATCTTGTCGAACTGGTAGCCCTGCAACTGGTCGTAGCAGGTGCCGCAGCTCACCACCACGGTCTTGATGTCGAGGTAGTTGAGCGTGTTGGCCACGCGGTGGAACAGCACGCGGTTGTCGGTGATGATCTTCTCGGCCTTGTCGTACTGGCCCGAGCCGCGCTGCGGATAGCCGCAACACAGGTAGCCCGGCGGCAGCACGGTCTGCACGCCCGCATGCCACAGCATCGCCTGGGTGGCCAGGCCCACCTGCGAGAACAGGCGCTCCGAGCCGCAGCCCGGGAAATAGAACACCGCCTCGGTGTCGGCCGTGGTCGCCTTCGGGTCGCGGATGATGGGGACGTAGTTCTTGTCCTCGATGTCGAGCAGCGCCCGCGCGGTCTTCTTCGGCAGGTTGCCCGGCAGCTTCTTGTTGATGAAGTGGATCACCTGCTCCTTGATCGGTGCGGTGCCCACCGTCGACGGCGGCGCGGCGGTCTGCCGGTTGGCCAGGCCGCGCAGCAGGTTGTTGGCCGTGCGCTGGGCCCTGAAGCCCACGTCGACCATCGCGGTGCGCAGCAGCTTGATGGTCTCGGGGTTGGTGGCGTTGAGCATCAGCATCGCCATCTTGTTGCCGGGCCGGAAGCTCTTCTTGCCCATCTTGCGCAGCAGGTTGCGCATGTTCATCGACACGTCGCCGAAGTCGATCTTCACCGGGCAGGGCGACTCGCACTTGTGGCAGACCGTGCAGTGGTCGGCCACGTCCTCGAACTCCTCCCAGTGCTTGATCGACACGCCGCGGCGCGTCTGCTCCTCGTACAGGAAGGCCTCGACCAGCAGCGAGGTGGCGAGGATCTTGTTGCGCGGGCTGTACAGCAGGTTGGCGCGCGGCACGTGGGTGGCGCACACCGGCTTGCACTTGCCGCAGCGCAGGCAGTCCTTGATGGAGTTGGAGATGTCGCCGATGTCGCTCTGCTGCATGATCAGCGACTCGTGCCCCATCAGGTTGAAGCTGGGCGTGTAGGCGTTGGTGAGATCGGCCTTCACGCCGGCGTCGCGCAGCAGCTTGCCCTTGTTGAAGCGGCCCTCCGGATCCACGCGCAGCTTGTAGGCGGTGAAGTTGGCCAGCTCCTCGTCGGTGAGGAACTCCAGCTTGGTGATGCCGATGCCGTGCTCGCCCGAGATCACGCCGTCCAGCGAGCGCGCCAGCTTCATGATGCGCGCCACCGCCTCGTGCGCGGTCTGCAGCATTTCGTAGTTGTCGCTGTTGACGGGGATGTTGGTGTGCACGTTGCCGTCGCCGGCGTGCATGTGCAGCGCCACCCACACGCGGCCGCGCAGCACGTCCTTGTGGACCTTCTGCGCGGCCTCCACCACCGGGCGCAGCGCGGCGCCCGCGAAGATCGATTGCAGCGGCGCGCGGATCTGCGTCTTCCACGAGGCGCGCAAGGTGTGGTCCTGGACCAGCGAGAAGACGCTGCGGTGGGCGCTGGCGGCGCGCTCGCGCAGGGCGTCGTTGAACAGCGCATGCACGCCGGCATCGGCCGGGATCTCGGTGTCGGCGATCGGACGGTCGAGGTTCGCCAGGGTCCACTGCCACAGCGCACGCACCTCGCGCAGCAGCGCCAGCGCCTGCTGCACGCGGTCTTCGAGCAGCTCGGCGGCGGGAATCTCGTTGGCGTCGTCCGTCTTTCCCAGCGGCAGGTGGCCGGCCATGAAGAACTGCTCGAGCGCGTCGACGATGGCGAGCTTGTTGCGCAGCGACAGCTCCACGTTGATACGCTCAATGCCCTCGGTGTACTCGCCCATGCGCGGCAGCGGGATCACCACGTCCTCGTTCACCTTGAACGCGTTGGTGTGCTTGCTGATCGCGGCCGTGCGCTTGCGGTCGAGCCAGAACTTCTTGCGCGCCTCGGCGCTCACCGCGATGAAGCCCTCGCCGGCGCGGCTGTTGGCGATGCGGATGACCTCGCTGGTGGCGCGCGCCACCACGTCGGCGTCGTGCCCGGCGATGTCGCCGATCAGGACCATCTTGGGCAGCGTGCCGCGCTTGCTCTTGGTGGCATAGCCGACGGCGCGCAGGTAGCGGTCGTCCAGGTGCTCCAGGCCGGCGAGGATGGCCCCGCCGTCCTTCGCCTCGGCGAACATGAAGTCCTTGATCTCGACGATGGACGGCACCGCATCCTTGGCGTTGCCGAAGAACTCCAGGCACACGGTGCGGGTGTGCGCCGGCATCTTGTGGACCACCCAGCGGCAGCTGGTGATGAGGCCGTCGCAGCCTTCCTTCTGGATGCCGGGCAGCCCGGCGAGGAACTTGTCGGTGACGTCCTTGCCCAGGCCTTCCTTGCGGAAGATGCGGCCCGGGATGTCCAGGCGCTCGGTCTTCTCCAGCGTCTTGCCCGCGGCGTCGAAGTGGCGCAGCTCGAAGCTGGCCGTCTCCACGTCATGGATCTTGCCCATGTTGTGGTCGAGCCGGATCACCTCCAGCCACTTGGCCTGCGGCGTGACCATGCGCCACGACGCGAGGTTGTCGAGCGCCGTGCCCCACAGCACTGCCTTCTTGCCGCCGGCGTTCATCGCCACGTTGCCGCCCACGCAGGAGGCCTCGGCCGAGGTCGGGTCCACGGCGAAGACATAGCCGGCGCGCTCCGCGGCGTCGGCCACGCGCTGGGTGACCACGCCCGCCTCGGTCCAGATGGTGGCGACCTCGCGGTCCAGGCCGGGCAGCCTGAGCATCTCGACGCCGGTCATGGCCTCGAGCTTCTCGGTGTTGATGACCGCGCTGTTCCAGGTCAGCGGCACGGCGCCGCCGGTGTAGCCGGTGCCGCCGCCGCGCGGGATGATGGTCAGGCCCAGCTCGATGCAGGCCTTGACCAGGCCGGCCATCTCGGCCTCGGTGTCGGGCATCAGCACGACGAACGGGTACTCGACGCGCCAGTCGGTGGCGTCGGTGACGTGCGAGACGCGGCTCAGCCCGTCGAACTTGATGTTGTCCTTGGCGGTGTGGCGGCCCAGCACGCGCGTGGCGCGCCGGCGCAGGTCGGCGACCTGGTCGAACTGCGCGGCGAAGCTGTCGACCGCGGCGG
This sequence comes from Piscinibacter sp., assembly GCA_036377015.1. Lineage (GTDB taxonomy): Bacteria > Pseudomonadota > Gammaproteobacteria > Burkholderiales > Burkholderiaceae_C > Albitalea. The sequence continues at coordinate 23,366 of DASUZE010000110.1, forward strand.
CGGCCGCGCCCAGCAGCTCGCCGACGTGGCGATCGCGTTCCGCGTCGAGGCCCGGCGTGCGGCGCTTGCCGATCTCGTCGAGGCGGTGATGAAGGGCCTCGATCAGCAGCTTGCGCCGGCGCGGGTTGTCGAGCAGGTCGTCCTGCAGGTAGGGGTTGCGCTGCACCACCCAGATGTCGCCCAGCACCTCGTAGAGCATGCGGGCGGAGCGGCCGGTCTGGCGCTCTTCGCGCAGCTTGTTGAGCACCTCCCAGGCGCGCGCGCCCAGCAGGCGGATCACGATCTCGCGGTCGGAGAACGAGGTGTAGTTGTAGGGAATCTCGCGCAGGCGGGGGGCGCCTTGGGCCAGCTCGGCGGCGCCGGCGATCTCGTTCAGGGTGGTGGGTGCGTTCATCGGTCACGGGCCCGGCGATGGCAGGCCCTGCAGCACTTGAGGCGCGATTTTACCGCGGGGCCGCATGCCGCCTGGGCCGGCGGGGCCTTGCGCGCAGCGGGCGGCGGCGGGGTTATCCCCGTTGGCAGGGCCTTGCGTCCACGACATAAACACGCGTGTCACGACACGGACGCACAGTGATGGGTTGGCCACGAGCCGCCCGTCCACCCCCACGGAGTACCCATGAAAAGCAAGTCTCTCGTTCTCGCTTCGCTCGCCCTGGCCGCCGTCGGCTTCAGCGCGCCCGCCTCGGCCCAGGTCGAGGTGCAATGGTGGCATTCGATGGGCGGCGCCCTCGGCGAATGGGTCAACGACCTCGCCAAGGACTTCAACGCCAGCCAGAAGGACTACAAGGTCACGCCCACCTTCAAGGGCAGCTACGACGAGTCGATGACCGCGGCCATCGCCGCCTTCCGGGCCGGCAACGCGCCGCACATCCTGCAGGTGTTCGAGGTGGGCACCGCCACCATGATGGCCAGCAAGGGCGCGATCAAGCCCGTGACCGAGGTGATGAAGGAAGGCGGCTTCAAGTTCGACCAGAACGCCTACGTGCCCGCCGTGGCCGGCTACTACACGGCGCCCAACGGCCAGATGCTGAGCTTCCCCTTCAACAGCTCGACGACCATCTTTCACTACAACAAGGACGCCTTCAAGCAGGCCGGCCTCGACCCCGAGAAGGCACCGTCCACCTGGCCCGAGGTGGCGCTGGCCGCGGCCAAGCTGAAGGCGGCCGGCCACAAGTGCCCGTTCACCACCAGCTGGGTGAGCTGGACGCAGCTCGAGAGCTTCTCGGCGTGGCACAACACGCTGTACGCGACCAAGAACAACGGCTTCGGGGGCACCGACACGCGGCTCGCCTTCAACACGCCGCTGCACGTGCGCCACATCGAGAACCTGGCCAACATGGCCAAGCAGGGCCTGTTCGTCTACAAGGGCCGGGGCAACGCCGCCGACAACACCTTCGTCTCGGGCGAGTGCGCGATGATGACCGGCTCGTCGGCGCTGTACGGCAACATCAAGCGCAACTCCAAGTTCGCCGCCGGCCACGCGCCCCTGCCCTACTACCCCGACGTGACCGGCGCGCCGCAGAACACCGTCATCGGCGGCGCCTCGCTGTGGGTGATGTCAGGCAAGAAGCCGGCCGAGTACAAGGCGGTCGCCGCCTTCTTCGACTACCTGTCCAAGCCCGAGGTGGCGGCCAAGAGCCACCAGCGCACGGGCTACCTGCCGGTCACCAAGGCCTCGTACGAGCTGACCGAGAAGTCGGGCTTCTACAAGCAGAACCCGGGCACCGACGTGGCGGTCACGCAGATGATCCGCAAGACCACCGACAAGTCGCGCGGCATCCGCCTGGGCAACTTCGTTCAGATCCGCACCATCATCGACGAGGAGATGGAGCAGGTCTGGAACGGCAAGAAGCAGCCCAAGGAAGGCCTGGACGCAGCAATCCAGCGCGGCAACGAGCAGCTGGAACGCTTCCAGAAGTCGGCCAAGCTCTGAGCTGACGCGTGGCCGTCGAAAAGCGCGTCCGCTTCAAGTCGGCGTGGCTGCCGTGGGTGCTGGTCGCCCCGCAGATGGCCATCGTCCTGGTTTTCTTCTTCTGGCCGGCCGCGCAGGCCGTCTACCAGAGCGTGCTCACCCAGGACGCGTTCGGCACGTCCACCGAGTTCGTCGGCATGGAGAACTTCCAGCGCCTGTGGAACGACGCGAGCTACCTCGCGTCGTTCAAGACGACGGCGCTGTTCTCCATTCTGGTCGCGGTGCTGGGCCTGTCGATCGCGCTGCTGCTGGCCGTGATGGCCGACCGCGTGGTGCGCGCGGCGCGGGCCTACAAGACGCTGCTGGTGTGGCCTTATGCCGTCGCGCCCGCGGTGGCCGGCGTGCTGTGGCTGTTCATGTTCGCCTCGCCGATGGGCGTGGTGGCGTACGCGCTGCAGAAGGTCGGCCTGGAGTGGAACCACCTGCTCAACGCCGACCACGCGATGGCGCTGATCGTGATGGCCGCCGTGTGGAAGCAGATCTCCTACAACTTCCTGTTCTTCCTGGCCGGCCTGCAATCCATCCCGCGCTCGCTGATCGAGGCGGCGTCGATCGACGGCGCGTCGCCCTGGCACCGCTTCTGGACCATCGTGTTCCCGCTGCTGTCGCCGACCACCTTCTTCCTGCTGGTCATCAACGTCATCTACGCCTTCTTCGAGACCTTCGCCATCGTCGACGCGTCCACGCAAGGCGGGCCGGGCAAGGACACCGCTATCCTCGTCTACAAGGTCTACTACGACGGCTTCAAGGCGCTCGACATGGGCGGCTCGGCGGCGCAGTCGGTGGTGCTGATGATCATCGTCATCACGCTCACGGTGCTGCAGTTCCGCTTCGTCGAGAAGAAAGTCCAGTACTGAAATGATCGAGAACCGCCCCGGCTTGACGGTCCTGTCGCACCTGGTGCTGCTGCTCGGTGTGCTGATCGTCGCGTTTCCGGTCTGGCTCACGTTCGTGGGCTCCACCCACACCGCCGAGGAGATCGCGAGCAGCCGGCCGATGACCATCGTGCCCGGCACGAACATGGTCGAGAGCTACAAGACCGCGCTGTTCGGCGGCAAGACCAGCTTCGGCAGCAACATCCCTGCCGCGGCACCGATGATGTGGGTGAGCCTGGTGAGCGCGCTGGTCATCTCCATCGGCAAGATCGCGATCTCGCTGCTGTCGGCCTTCGCGATCGTGTACTTCCGCTTTCCCTTCCGCAGCCTCGTCTTCTGGATGATCTTCGTGACGCTGATGCTGCCGGTGGAGGTGCGCATCGGACCCACCTATGCCGTGGTCTCCAACCTCGGCATGCTCAACACCTACGCCGGGCTCACCGTGCCGCTGATCGCCTCGGCGACCGCCACCTTCCTGTTCCGCCAGTTCTTCCTCACCGTGCCCGACGAGCTCGCCGAGGCGGCGCGCATCGACGGCGCCGGCCCCCTGCGCTTCTTCAAGGATGTGCTGCTGCCGCTGTCGCGCACCTCGATCGCGGCGCTGTTCGTCATCCAATTCATCTACGGCTGGAACCAGTACTTGTGGCCGCTGCTCGTCACCACCGACGAGAGCATGTACCCGGTGGTGATGGGCATCAAGCGGCTGGTGTCGGGCGAGTCGTACACCGAGTGGAACGTGCTCATGGCCACCGCCATGCTGGCGATGATCCCGCCGGCGCTGGTGGTCATGCTGATGCAGAAGTGGTTCGTCAAGGGCCTGGTCGACACCGAGAAATAGAAAGACGGCATGGGTGCAATCTCGATTCGAAACGTCGTCAAGCGCTACGGGCGCGGGCCGAGCGCCAACCAGGTGATCCATGGCGTCAACGCCGAGATCTCCGACGGCGAGTTCGTCGTCATCGTCGGGCCCTCGGGCTGCGGCAAGTCGACGCTGCTGCGCATGGTGGCGGGCCTGGAGGAGATCTCCGACGGCGAGATCGCCATCGCCGAGCGGGTGGTCAACCGCGTCGAGCCCTCCGAGCGCGACATCGCCATGGTGTTCCAGAACTACGCGCTCTATCCGCACATGAGCGTGTTCGACAACATGGCCTACGGGCTGAAGATCCAGAAGGTGCCGACGCCCGAGATCAAGGCGCGCGTCGACAAGGCGGCGGGCATCCTCGAGCTCGGCGCGCTGCTGGCGCGCAAGCCGCGCGAGCTGTCGGGCGGCCAGCGCCAGCGCGTCGCCATGGGCCGCGCCATCGTGCGCCAGCCGCAGGTCTTCCTGTTCGACGAGCCGCTGTCCAACCTCGACGCCAAGCTGCGCGCCCAGACACGGCTGGAGATCCAGAAGCTGCACCGCGAGCTGGGCGTCACCTCGCTGTTCGTCACCCACGACCAGGTCGAGGCCATGACGCTGGCGCAGCGCATGATCGTGATGAACGCCGGCCGCATGGAGCAGATCGGCACGCCGGAAGAGGTGTACCTGCGGCCGGCCACCACCTTCGTCGCCGGCTTCATCGGCTCGCCGCCGATGAACCTGCTCAAGGGCGTGGCCGACGGCTCGCAGTTCAACGTCGGGCCTTCGCTGCCGCTGCCGCGCCCGGCGCCGCGCAACGGCGAGCTCATCCTCGGCCTGCGGCCCGAGCATGCGGAGCTGTCGCCCGAGAGCGGCAACAGCGGCTGGCCGCTGCGCGTCGAGATGATCGAGATGCTGGGCGCCGAGCGCCTGGTGTACGGGCGCATCGGCGACGAGCTCTTCACCGTGCGCATCGACGGCACCCGGGCCGCGCCGCAGGTCGGCAATCGGGTGTCGCTGCACATGGACCCCGCCCACCTGCACTGGTTCGACGCCCGCACCTCGCAGCGCGTGCAGTGATGGCAGCCTGGCCGTACCCGTTCTGGATCGCCCACCGCGGGGCCGGCAAGCTGGCGCCGGAGAACACCCTGGCGGCGTTCCGGGTCGGCGCGGGCCACGGCTATCGGGCCTTCGAATGCGACGTGAAGCTCAGCGCCGACGGCGTGCCCTTCCTGCTGCACGACGCCACGCTCGATCGCACGACGTCCCAGCGCGGCACCGCGTCGCAGCGGCCCTGGGCCGAGCTGTCACGCATCGACGCCGGCGCCTGGCACAGCCGCGCCTATGCCGGCGAGACCCTCCCGAGCCTCGAGGCGGTCGCCGCCTTCTGCCTGTGCAACGGCTTCGCGCTGAACATCGAAATCAAGCCGACGCCCGGCGAGGAGGCCGCCACGGGCCGGGTGGTCGCACAGGCGGCGGCGCGCTGGTGGCACGGCGCGCCGGTGATGCCGCTGCTCAGTTCGTTCCATCCCGATGCGCTCGCGGCCGCGCAGTCGGCCGAGCCGTCGCTGCCGCGCGCGCTGCTGCTGGACAGCTGGCGCAGCGGCTGGTTCGAGGAGGCGCAGGCGCTGGGCTGCGTCGCGACCGTCGCCAGCTATGGCATCCTGGACCGCGCCGCGATGGCCCGCATCCAGGCAGCCGGCATGCGCGTGCTCGCCTACACGGTGAACGACCCGGCACCGGCGCACTGGCTCTGCGACAGCGGCATCGACGGCCTCATCACGGACGCGGTCGACCGGTTCTCGCCGAGTGGCCGCGCGGTCCGCTGCTGACGCCTCATGCGGCGGCGCGCGGCTCGGGCGGCGGTGTCGGCGCCGCGCCCCTGAAATAAGGCGTGTCCTGGATGCCCGGGACGGTATCGAGCACCTCGATGAACGTTCCGGGCTTGTCGGTCCTCGACATCACGAAGTGGACCGCTGCCCCAAGGCCGGGAAAGAGGTTCGCCAGCCCTTGGCTCAGCGCGCCGGGCGCGAGGTAGAAGGCGCGGCCCTTCACCCGCTCGACGCGGAAATAGCCGTCGTGCTCGATGAAGCGCTTGAAGCCCGGGATGGTGATGCCGCGCACATGCGATCCCAGCACGCGGATGCACGGCGGCTCCTCGCCGAACAGCAGCGCGAGACGGTTGTGCCAGCTTCCCAGGTTGGGACAGCCGATGATGCAGATGCCGCCGGGGCGCAACACCCGCGACACCTCGGAGAAGAAGAAGAAGAGCTCCTTCAGGTGCTCGACGACATGGTTGGCCATCACGACGTCGAGGCTGGCGTCGGGTATCGGGATGCGCTCGTGTTCGATGTCGACCGCAAATACCTCGATGCCGCGCGAGCGCGCATCCTCGATGCGGGTGGGGTTGCACTCGACGCCATACAGGGAGACTTCGCGGTTGCGCGTCGCGGCCTTCAGTGCAAGCAGGTCTTCGGCGCCGCCCAGCCCGACATCGACGATGCGGGCCGGATCATGGCCGCTCGCGTCGACGTGCTGCGCAGCCCATGACGCGATCTCGCTGCGGGCGAAGACGTCCGGGTGCATGCTGTTCTTGAAATCGACCAGCATCTGAACAAGCACGGCAGCTCTCCCTATCTGACCGCACAGGCCGCTGCAGGGGTGCACACAATTGACGATAGCGGGCGCTTCCACCCTTTTCAACCGCGATCTCGCGCGCCGGCGGGTATCGGCTCCTCCACCCGCGCGCTCGGCCACCCGGGCTGGGCAGGCTGTTCTCGTCCACGCGCATGTCGACCCGCCGGGCTGCCGGGGCGTCGAAGGCCACCCCGGCGTCGAGCGACGCGGCGTCATCCACCCTCGGACAGCGCAGGATCAGGCGTGCGTTGTGCAGGCGCTCGGGCACGTCGATCAGCGAGGGGTCCATCGTGTTCTCCTTTGGACGCATCCATCGCGGGGTCCATGTCCGACAGCGGTCGCACCTCGGCTTCGCCGCCGATCCATTCCTCCGCGCTTTCCGGCTTGGGCAGTTCCTTCACGCTGCGGATCACCGGATGGCGCCAGGCCAGCAGCGCCAGCAGCAGCGCGCTGCCGCCGGCAAAGCCCAATGCCGCACGCAGGCCGATGTGCTCGCCCAGCCAGCCGCCGATCAACGCCCCGGGGCCGGCCGGGATCAGGATCAGCCAGCGCATGGTGCTGGTCATGCGGCCCAGCAAGGGCTCCGGCGTGACGGCCTGGCGCAGCCCGAGGAAGTTGATGAAGATCAGGACGGCGCCGGCGCTGAACAGCAGCAGCATCAGGGCGAAGGCGGCCACGCCGAAGGCGTTGGCGGGCGCCACCGCGAGCAGCAGCCAGCCGGCCGCGCAGACGGCGAAGCCGATCACCAGGCACGGACCGGGCCCGACGCGGCGGCTGATGCGGTTGCCGTACACGCTGGCGACGATGGTGCCCACGCCCATGCCCATGTAGCTCAGGCCCACCGCCTGCTCGCTCAGGCCCAGCGTGCGCGTGGCGAAGAGGATCTGCACCACGATGGCGGCGTGGTGGCACATCTGCCACACGCCCACCGCCATCGCCAGCGACACCAGCAGCCGCTGGCTGCGCACGAAGCGCACGCCGGCGCACAGGTCGCGCCAGAAGTGCGCCGTGGCCGAGGCCTTGCGCTCCTCATGGACCGGGATGCCGCGCAGGATGGTGGCCGACACCAGCAGCAGCCCCGCGTCCATGAGCAGCGCCAGCGGCGCGCCGACGAGCTTGATCAGCGCACCGGCCAGGCCCGGGCCTGCGACCTCCGAGCCGGACGTCGCGAGCGCGTTCTTCGCATGCGCCTCGACCAGGCGCTCGCGCGCCACCACCTGCGTCAGCACGATCTGCGCTGCCGTGCCGGCGGTCGTGTTGACCGAGCCGATGACGAAGCCGACGACGTACATCCAGACCATCGACAGCCAGCCCATCCACCAGGCAAAGGGCACGCTCGCCACGATCAGCGCCAGCGAGCTCTCGCCGATCACGTAGATCGGCAGCTTGCGCACCCGGTCCAGCCACACGCCCGAGGGCAGCGAGAACAGGACGAAGGGGACGATCTCCATCGCCGTCAGCAGGCCCATCTGGGTCGGCGAGGCCTGCAGCAGCACGGCGGCCGTGAGCGGCAGCGCGAGCATGGTGACCTGGGCGCCGAACGAGCTGATCAGGATCGAGCTCCACAGGCGCCGGTAGGTGGCGTCGCGCAGCAGGTCGTGGGGTGCCAGGTGCACCCGCCGGGACAAGGCTCTTCGAATGCTTTCGAGCCGGGTTTTCATTCTTGCTCCTCTATCGACTTCTTCGTGCGGACACCGGTGGGTGCCCTGGCGGGTCGGTGGACCCTGGCAGCGGAGAAAGTGGACGATGCGCCTTTTCCGCTGATCTCTCAGCGGACTTCGGTCGGAAGCGGAACGCTGGGAGGACTAGATCGCTGCTGCGAACGGGACGTTCGCTGCGCCACCACGGTGGCCGGTGATGCCTGCAACGACGGCGACTGCCTTCATCCGTCGGGAGGAATCGACCACCACGAGCCCGTACGGACCGTCGGCGAAGCCGCCGGACACCGCGAAGGACTCGCGCCACGGCGCGCCGAGCAGGCCCGGACCGCCGCAGGACGCGGTGCGATCGAGGGGGTGGGCGTGCGGGCTCATCGGTGGCTCGGGGGGTGTGGGATGACGCGCATGCTATCAGCCGGCCCCGCGCGCTCGCAACCCTCGAGACCCCCTACGTTGCGAAGCGCAGACGCGAAACATCCATCCGTCGATGGAGACGCGCGGTGGTGGACTTCGATACCGCCGGACGGACGCCGCGCGCCCGCCGCGCAAGCCGCTTGTCGGCCGGTCGCTTGCGCACGAGCATCGCGCCCTCGATCATTTCAACGGGAATTCGCATGGATGTCTTGCGCCTTGCAGCACCACCGGCACGCACCGCCTGGCTGCTGCTGATCACCGTCGTCGCTGCCGCCGGGCTGTGGTGGCACGGGCCCATCGCCCAATGGCCCGACTACCACCGCTTCGCCGACGCGCGCGCCTGGGGCGCCATCCCGAATGCGGCCAACGTGCTGAGCAACCTGCCCTTCCTCGCCGTCGGCGCCTGGGGCCTGTGGCGCGGCGTGCATGCCGAAGCGTGCGGGCCCGGCCACCGCGCCTGGCTCGGCTTCACGCTCGCGCTGCTGGCGACGGGCCTGGGCTCCGCGGCCTACCACTGGGCGCCCGGCAACGACGCGCTGGCCTTCGACCGCCTGCCCATCGCCTGGGCTTGCGCCTTCCTGCTGTGCGGGCTGCTGGCCGAGCGCGTCGATGCGCGCTGGTCGCGCCCCGGCGTGCTGGTCGCGGCATGGGCGCTGGCGAGCTTCTCGGTCCTGGCATGGTGGATCGGCGAGCGACAGGGCCAGGGCGACCTGCGCCTGTACGCTGCCGTGCAATTCCTGCCCATGCTGCTGGTGCCCGCCGCGCTGGCGCTGCGCTTGCCGGCCACCGCAGCGCCGGCGGTGTCAGGGCGCGACTGGTGCCTGGTGCTGGCGCTCTACGCCGTGGCCAAGCTGTCGGAGACCGCGGACCAGGCGGTGCTGGAGCAGCTGGCGGTCGTCAGCGGGCACACGCTCAAGCACCTGTTGGCCGCCGCGGCCGCGGCTTGGCTGCTGCGCAGCGCACTGCGCCTGTAGCCCGGGTGCAACCCGGGTTGCACCCGGGCTACGAACGGTAGTCGGCGTTGATCTTCACGTAGTCGTAGCTGAGGTCGCAGGTCCAGACCGTGGTGCTGGCGTCGCCGCGGTGCAGGTCGACCTTCACCGTGATCTCGCTCTTCTTCATCACCCGCTGGCCGTCTTCCTCGCGGTAGTCGGGATGCCGGCCGCCTTCCTTGGCGACATGGACCTCGTCGAGGAACAGGTCGATGCCGGTCTGGTCCAGGTCGTCGATGCCCGCATAGCCCACCGCCGCGAGGATGCGCCCGAGGTTGGGGTCGCTCGCGAAGAAGGCCGTCTTCACCAACGGCGAGTGCGCGATGGCGTAGGCGACGTGGCGGCACTCCGCCTCGGTCTTGCCGCCGTCGACCTGCACGGTGATGAACTTGGTCGCGCCCTCGCCGTCGCGCACGATGGCCTGCGCCAGCTGCTGCGAGACGGCGATGAGCGCATCGCGCAGGGCCGTGCCGTCGGCCGAGTCGAGGCGCGTGATGGGATCGTGGCCGGCCTGGCCGGTGGCGATCAGCAGGAAGGAGTCGTTGGTGGAGGTGTCGCCGTCGATGCTGATGCGGTTGAACGAGCGGTCGGCGGCCTCGTGGACCAGCGACTGCATGAGGTTGGGCGCGATCACGGCGTCGGTGGCCACGAAGCCCAGCATGGTCGCCATGTTGGGCCGGATCATGCCGGCGCCCTTGCTGATGCCGGTCAGCGTGACGGTCTTGCCGCCGATCTGCACCTGGGTGGACGCCGCCTTGGGCAGCGTGTCGGTGGTCATGATGGCCTCGGCCGCCGCGGCCCAGTGGTCGGGCTGGAGGTCGGCGATGGCCGCGGGCAGCCCCGCTTCGATGCGGTCGTTGGGCAGGGTTTCCATGATCACGCCGGTCGAGAAGGGCAGCACCTGCTCGGGCGAGATGTCGAGGTGGCGCGCCAGCGCCACGCAGGTCGAGAAGGCGCGCACCAGGCCGTCCTCGCCGGTGCCGGCGTTGGCATTGCCGGTGTTGACGAGGATGGCGCGCGCGCCGACCTTGGCGCCCAGGTGCTGGCGGCACAGCTGCACCGGCGCGGCGCAGAAGCGGTTGCGGGTGAACACGCCGGCGACCTGCGAGCCTTCGGCGAGGCTGACCACGGTCAGGTCACGCCGGTTGGCCTTGCGCACGCCCGCCATCGCGATGCCCAGGCGGACGCCGGGAACGGGGTGCAGGTCCTTCGGATTCGGGGCTTTCAGATTGACGGGCATGGCGCTCTTTCGCAGGCAGGAAGACCACCCGCGATTGTAGGAAGGCGAACTGCGGCGCGACGATGAATCAGGCCAGCGCGGCGGGCCATGCGGCCACCACGCCCACCGAGTCGTACTTGCGGCGCGGCGCGGCCCAGGCCGTGCGCGCCAGCAGCCGCCACGCCTGCGCAGCCGAGTTGCGCACGCTGTGCTCGGTGCCGCCCGGAACCGCCGCGAGGCGGTCGTAGATGCGCTGCTCGGTGGCGATGTAGCTGTCGGCGAAAAAGCGGCAGTAGCCGGTGAAGTACACGCGCCGGATCTCCAGGCCGGCGTCCTGCACCAGCGCCGCGAGCGATCGCTCGGTGAAGAAGTTGATGTGGCGCGGGATGTCGAGGTGCTCCCAGGCCAGGCCCGACTGCCGGGCGATCAGCGATTCGTTGTTCGGCACCTCGCAGAACAGCAGGCCGCCCGGCTTGAGCAAGGCGCTGGCGCGCCGCACCGCGGCGATGGGGTCGACCAGGTGCTCGAGCACGTGCGAGAACACGAGCGCATCGCAGCTCGCCGGCGCGAGTGCCGCCGGCAGCGCTTCGGCCGAGCCTTCGAGCACACGCACCTTGTGATGGCGCAGCGACACCGCGCTCGTGTCTCGCTCGACGCCCGTCGCGTGGTGCCCACGCTCGGCGAGCTGGCGCAGCAGCATCCCGGTGCCGCAGCCCACGTCGACGACGGCGCTGTTCGGTGCCAGCCCCTGCTCCATCACGTCGATCAGGCTCTCGCTGCGATCGGCGCGCCAGGCGAGGTTCATGCGCAGGCGCGACAGCCATCCCGGCGGCGGCGTGGCGACCATGTGCGACGCACCCTGCGTGTAGTACGCATCGAGCTCGTAGAAGCTGCTGGTCTGGGCCGGCGTCGGCCGGGGATGGACGAAGCCGAAGGCGCAGCGCTCGCATCCGTAGACCTGTCCGTGCGCTGTCGCCTTGAAGGTCTTGGCGTCCAGCGGCATGGTCAGGCGCAGCCGCGTCTCGCTCGCGCACAGCATGCAACGCGGGGCGGGCGGCGACGTCTTTGCAGACGGGCCGGCCAGCGGCGGCTCGATCGCCGCCTCGATGGGTGCTTGCATGAAACTCCTCTGCAGCCGCTCGCATTCGGGATGCCGGCGATGGTAGAGGAGGCTGCCGGCGCTGGTCAAAGCCCGGACAGGACCGCAGGCATTGGTGCCTGCGGTCGTTCAGCGACGGCTCAGGCGAGCCGGCCGTGACACAGCTTGTACTTCTTGCCGCTGCCGCAGGGGCAGGGATCGTTGCGCCCCACCTTGGGCATGGCGGCCAGCCGCGTGTCTTCGTCCTGGGAGACGCTGCCGTCTTCGTTGGGGTGGGTGTAGGTGACGTTGCTGATCTGCTCGGCCCGCTCTTCCATCGCCTCGGCAGCCTGGGCCACCTCTTCCTGCGACTGGATGCGCACCGTCATCAGGATGCGGGTGACGTCCATCTTGACGACATCGAGCAGCTGGCTGAACAGCTCGAAGGCCTCGCGCTTGTATTCCTGCTTGGGGTTCTTCTGGGCGTAGCCGCGCAGGTGGATGCCCTGGCGCAGGTAGTCGAGCGCCGCCAGGTGCTCGCGCCAGTGCGAATCGATGGACTGCAGCAGGATCATGCGCATGAAGGGCGTGAACTGCTCCAGGCCGACGCGCTGCACCTTGGCGTCGAACAGCTCGTCGGCGGCCTTGCTGACCTGCTCGACGATGTCGTCGTCGGTGATGGTGTTGCTCTTCTCGACCAGCGACTTGAGCGGCAGGTCGAGCTGCCACTCCTCGCGCAGCGTCTTCTGCAGGCCGTCGAGGTCCCACTGCTCCTCGACGCTGTCGGAGGCCACGTAGGTGCGCACCACGTCTTCCATGGTGCTCTGGCGCAGGTTGGCGATCTGCGCCTGCAGGCTCTCGGCCTCGAGGATGTCGTTGCGCTGCTGGTAGATGACCTTGCGCTGGTCGTTGGAGACGTCGTCGTACTCGAGCAGCTGCTTGCGGATGTCGAAGTTGCGGGCCTCGACCTTGCGCTGGGCGCTCTCGATGCTGCGGGTGACGATGCCGGCCTCGATGGCCTCGCCGTCGGGCATCTTCAGCCGCTCCATGATGGCTCGCACGCGGTCGCCGGCGAAGATGCGCATCAGCGGATCGTCGAGCGAGAGGTAGAAGCGCGAGGATCCCGGGTCGCCCTGGCGGCCGGAGCGGCCGCGCAGCTGGTTGTCGATGCGCCGCGACTCGTGGCGCTCGGTGGCGATGATGCGCAGGCCGCCCTCGCCCTTGACCTTCTCGTGCAGGCCCTGCCATTCGTCGCGCAGCTTCTGGGCCCTGGACAACTTCTCGGCGTCGGGCAGATCGGGGTCGGCGTCGATGAACTGGATCTGCTTCTCGACGTTGCCGCCCAGCACGATGTCGGTGCCGCGGCCGGCCATGTTGGTGGCGATGGTGATCACGCCGGGGCTGCCGGCCTGGGCGACGATCTCGGCCTCCTTGGCATGCTGCTTGGCGTTGAGCACCTGGTGGGGCAGCTTGGCCTTGGTCAGCAGCCCCGAGATCAGCTCGGAGTTCTCGATCGAGGTGGTCCCCACCAGCACCGGCTGGCCGCGCTCGTGGCAGTCGCGGATGTCGTCGGTGACGGCCTCGAACTTCTCGCGCGCCGTCTTGTAGACGAGGTCGAGCTCGTCCTTGCGGATGGTCGGCTTGTTGGGCGGGATCACCACGGTCTCGAGGCCGTAGATCTCCTGGAACTCGTAGGCCTCGGTGTCGGCCGTGCCGGTCATGCCGGCGAGCTTGCCGTACATGCGGAAGTAGTTCTGGAAGGTGATCGAGGCGAGGGTCTGGTTCTCGCTCTGGATCTGCACCCGCTCCTTGGCCTCGACCGCCTGGTGCAGGCCGTCGGACCAGCGGCGGCCGGTCATGAGGCGGCCGGTGAACTCGTCGACGATGATGACCTCGCCGTCCTGCACGACGTAGTGCTGGTCGCGGTGGTACAGGTGGTTGGCCCGCAGCGCCGCGTACAGGTGGTGCATCAGCGTGATGTTGGCCGCGTCGTAGAGGCTCGCTCCCTCGGCCAGCAGGCCCGCCCTGGACAGGATCGCCTCGGCGTTCTCGTGGCCGGCTTCGGTCAGGTAGACCTGGTGGGTCTTCTCGTCGACGGTGAAGTCGCCCGGCTCGATCACGCCTTCGCCGGTGCGCGGATCGGCCTCGCCGATCTGCTTCTTCATTTGCGGCACGACCGCGTTGATGCGCACGTAGAGCTCGGTGTGGTCCTCGGCCTGGCCGCTGATGATGAGCGGCGTGCGCGCCTCGTCGATCAGGATGGAGTCGACCTCGTCGACGATGGCGTAGGACAGGCCGCGCGCGACGCGATCGGCCGTGTCGTGGACCATGTTGTCGCGCAGGTAGTCGAAGCCGAATTCGTTGTTGGTGCCGTAGGTGACGTCCGCGGCGTAGGCGGCCTGCTTTTCCTCGCGCGGCATCTGCGGCAGGTTCACGCCCACCGACAGGCCGAGGAAGTTGTACAGCCGGCCCATCCATTCGGCGTCGCGGCGGGCGAGGTAGTCGTTGACCGTCACCACGTGCACGCCCTTGCCGGTGAGCGCATTGAGGTACACCGGCAGCGTGGCCATCAGCGTCTTGCCTTCGCCGGTGCGCATCTCGGCGATCTTGCCGTCGTTGAGCGCCATGCCGCCGATCAGCTGCACGTCGAAGTGGCGCATCTTCAGGGTGCGCTTGCTGCCTTCGCGCACGGCCGCAAAGGCCTCGGGCAACAGGGCGGCGAGCGACTCGCCCTTGGCGTGACGTTGGCGGAACTCGTCGGTCTTGGCCTTCAGGTCGGCGTCGGAGAGCCGCTCGAACTGCGGCTCGAGCTCGTTGACCTGCTGCACGACGCGGCGGTACTGCTTCAGCAAGCGTTCATTGCGGCTTCCGAAGATTTGGGTGAGGAGGCGGGGCAGCATGCGGCGTCGGGTTGGGGAGCGAGGACGCCGGTGTCCGGAAAGACGCCGACGCGGGGCAGACTTCGAGGCATATGCGGCCGCTTCTCACCCTTGCAAGGACTCGCAAGGACGCGCAGATGCGGCGCGCAGGCGCGGTCCACGAGGGACCGCAAAGCCGTCGATTTTACCTGCCGGCCGACGCCGAGCGCTCGCCGCCGTGGCGGCCCGACTTGCCGAGGGGGATGCTCACGTCGCCGTCGGCGAGCGCGAGGAACTTGGACGGGTTCTGGGGAACGCCGTCGACCAGCACCTCGAAGTGCAGGTGCGGCCCGGTGGAGCGTCCGGACGTGCCGACCAGCGCGATCTGCTGGCCCCGCTTGACGATGTCGCCGGGACGCACCACCACCTTGGAGGTGTGGGCATAGCGGGTGACCAGGCCGCGGCCATGGTCGAGTTCGACCATGTGGCCGTACTGCGGGTGCATGTCGGTGGACAGCACCACCCCGCCGGCCGCCGCCCGGATCGTGGTGCCGGTGTCGGCGGGGAAGTCCAGGCCGGTGTGCAGCGCGGCCCGGCCCGAGAACGGGTCGGCACGGAAGCCGAAGCCGGAGCCGATCGGGCCCTCGACGGGCCGGCTGTTGGGGATCATCAGCGACAGCAGGCGCTTTTCGAGCAGGCGCGACTCGATCATGGTGTAGAGGTCGGTGCTCTGGTCGGCCTGCTCGTCGAGGGAGCCGACCCAGCCCATGAGCTGGTCCATCGACGGCGATGCCGCGGGCACGAACGGGCCACCCTTGCCGCCACCGGCCGCCGCCGCCGGCTTGGTCATGAGCTGTTGCAGTTCCTCGGGCTTGACGCCGGCCATGCCGGACACCCGCTCGCTCACGGCCTCGAGCTTGATCATCTTGGCCTGCATCTCGCCGACCCGCCGCGCCATGGCGTCGAGGTTCTCGCGCATGAAGCGCTCGCGCTGCGCGACCTCGTCGCGCACCACCAGCTTGACGATCTGGCTGACCACCGGCCAGCCTTCACGCGCCGCCTTCAGGAACACGAGGTGATACACCGTGCCCGAGAGCAGCATGAGAAGGACGACGATGCCGATCACCCCACCGGCCAGCTGCCAGCGGTTGAAGCGGAACATCCGTGTTTGGCCCACGTGCCCGTGGGTGATCAAGACCTGCATCGATACACTCCTCGGGGTGAACGCGAAGCCACCCTCTTCGAAGCCCCAACAGCTCGTTCCCGACTCGCTTCCTGTCGCGGACGCCTTGCAACGCAGTGCGCCGCTCGCCCATCTGCGACAACGGCTGCAGGATTCGAATGCCCGCTTGTCCGCGATCCACGATCTTCTGCCCACCGCCCTGGCCAGGCATGTCAAGGCCGGTCCGGTGGATGAGGAAGCCTGGTCGCTGCTCGTGGCCAACGCGTCGGTCGCCGCGAAGCTGCGCCAGCTTCGGCCCCGCCTCGAGGAGAGATTGCGTGAGCGGGGATGGCAGGTTAGCTCAATCCGTATCAAGGTTCAATCGAACTGAGTTAACGAACTGAAACAGTGGTTCGCCCTCGCATGGAACCGTGCATGCTGCACGCTTTGGCGATGGAGCAGGAGGCCTCGATGAGCGTCAAGGCAACCGTCAAGCGGCTGCTGCGTCCGTTCAACCTGGTGATGCCCACCCATGCCTACGGCACGCCTTTTCGCGTGCCCATCCTGCGCGGCGTCGGCGGCAGCCACCGGCAGGGGACCGAGCGATGGATGATCGACGCCTTTCAGCGCCTGTTCCGGCTGTCCGCGCGCGCGGGGCTGATCGACGTCGGCGTCAACATCGGCCAGACGCTGCTGAAGCTGCGCAGCATCGACCGGCATTGCCGCTACGTGGGCTTCGAGCCGAATCCGTTCTGCATCCAGTTCGTGAACGAGCTCATCACCCTCAACGGCTTCGAGCAGTGCGAGCTCCTGCCGGTGGCGCTGTCGACGCGCGCCGGGCTGGTCGACTTCATCGCCGACAGCGAGGCCGACAGTGCGGCATCGATGGTGCAGGAGCTGCGGCCGGGCAGGCGGCGCCTGCGCAAGCAGTACATCGCGATGCTGCCGTTCGACGACATCGCCGCCGGGCTCGACCTCGCCGGCGTCCCCGTGGTCAAGATCGACGTCGAGGGCGCCGAGCTCGAGGTGCTGGGCGGCATGCGCGGCTTTCTTCGCGCCAGTCGTCCCTGGGTGATCTGCGAGGTGCTGCATGCGCACACCGCGGCCCAGCTCGACTTCGTCGGCCGCCGCAACGCCGAGCTCACGGCGCTGCTGGGAGAGGCCCGCTACGACGCGTATCGCATCGTCAAGGGCGAGTGGCTGGCCAGCGTGAGCGGCGTGGAGCGGGTGAGCGAGTTTCCCCGCGAGGCCTACGACCCGCGCATCAGCCCGGCCATGTGCGACTACCTGCTGGTGCCGCGCGAGCGGGCCGGCGATACGGAAGCCGCGTTCGGGCACTGAGGCGGGGGGTGGTGCCGGCTGTCCGAATCGAACGGACGACCTTCCGCTTACAAGGCGGGTGCTCTACCAGCTGAGCTAAGCCGGCGCCGGGAGGCGGGCAGTATACGGTCCTACTTGATGCGCTTGAGCGCCGGACGGCCGCCGCTGGGCGGCTCGGGCGGGTTGTCGTCGTCGCGCTCGGCCGGCGGCGCCTCGGGGGCCGGGGCGGCGTCGGCGAGTGCGAGCTTGGGACCTTTGCCGGCAGATGCCGCCGCCGGAGCCTCAGGCGACGGCTCGCCGCCGGATGGCGTCGCCGACGCATCGGTGGGCACAGGGAAGGCCATGCCCTGCCCGTTTTCGCGGGCGTAGATCGCGATCACATGGTCCACCGGCACGATGATCTCGCGCGAGGTGCCGCCGAAGCGCGCCTTGAACTCGATCAGCTCGTTGCCCAGCTTGAGCGCGGTGGTCGCCTCGAAGCCGATGTTGAGCACGATCTCGTTGTTCTTCACGTATTCGGTGGGCACCTGCACGCTCGCGTCGACGAACACCGCGATGTACGGCGTGAAGCCGTTGTCGGTGCACCAGTCGTGCAGCGCCCGGATCAGGTACGGGCGTGTCGAGGTGCCGGTGTTCGAGGCGGCCGGAGGCTGTGTCATGGGCGTCGCGCTGCTACTTGCGCATCACCTTCTCGGAGGGCGTCAGTGCCTCGATGTAGGCCGGACGCGAGAAGATGCGCTCGGCGTACTTCAGCAGCGGCACCGCGTTCTTCGACATGTCGATGCCGTAGTAGTCCAGGCGCCACAGCAGCGGCGCGATGGCCACGTCGAGCATGGAGAAGTCGTCGCCCAGCATGTACTTGTTCTTCAGGAAGATGGGCGCGAGCTGGGTGAGGCGGTCGCGGATCTGCGAACGCGCCTTTTCCAGCTGCTTGTCGGTGGGCTTGATGCCTCGCGACTCGAGCACGTTGACGTGGGCGAACAGCTCCTTCTCGAAGTTGAGCAGGAAGAGGCGCACGCGCGCTCGCGCGACCGGGTCGCCGGGCATGAGCTGCGGATGCGGGAATCGCTCGTCGATGTACTCGTTGATGATGTGCGACTCGTACAGGATCAGGTCGCGCTCCACGAGGATGGGAACCTCGTTGTACGGGTTCATCAGCGCGATGTCTTCCGGCTTGGCGAACAGGTCGACGTCGCGGATCTCGAAGTCCATGCCCTTTTCGAACAGGACGAAGCGGCAACGGTGCGAGTAGGGGCAGGTGGTTCCGGAGTAAAGCACCATCATGGGCGTGGGCTCCTTAAGCGTCAGGAGGTCAGAAAGCAAGAACGCAGTGGACGGCCGCGCGGGGCCCGCCACTGCGTGGGGTGTCCGCGGCGGGTCGGGGCCACGGACGGCAGAGGATCACTTCACGTCTTTCCAGTAGCTGGCGTTCAGACGCCAGGCAATCACGGTGAACACGGCGAGGAACAGCAGCACCCAGACGCCGAGGCGGATGCGGGTGCGGTGGGCCGGCTCGGCCATCCACTGCAGGTAGGCCACCAGGTCGCCGACGCTGTCGTCGAACTGCTGCGTGCTCAGGATGCCCGGGGTCAGCTGCTCGTAGCCGACGAAGCGGTGCGTCACCTTGCTCGGGTCGTGTGCATCCTTGACTTCCTCGAACCTGGCGCCGCGCTGGCCCTGCAGCTCCCACAGCACGTTCGGCATGGCCACGCTGGGGAACACCAGGTTGTTCCAGCCGGTGGCCTTGGTGTCGTCGCGGTAGTAGCTGCGCAGGTAGGTGTAGAGGTAGTCGGCGCCGGTGCCGTCGCCGGCAGCGGCGCGCGAGCGGGCCACCACCGACAGGTCGGGCGGGGCCGCGCCGAACCATTCCTTGGCGTGCTTCGGGTCGAGCGAGACCTTCATCACGTCGCCGACCTTGTCGCTCGCGAACACCAGGTTCTTCTTGATCTGGTCTTCGGTGAGGTCGAGGTCGCGCATGCGGTTGTAGCGCATGAACGAGGCGCTGTGGCAGTTCAGGCAGTAGTTGACGAACAGCTTGGCGCCGCGCTGCAGCGCGCCCACGTCGGACAGCTTCTCGGTCGGGAAGCGGTCGAGCGGGGCGCCGCCCTCGCTGGACACCGCATTCGCGACAAAGCCGAGCGCGAGCAGCAGGGAAAGGAGGAGTTTCTTCATGGGGTGTCTTTCGCCTCGCGTCAGTGGGCCGCGAAGGTCACGCGGTCGGGGACGGGCTTGAACTCGCCCAACTGGCTCCACCAGGGCATCAGCAGGAAGAAGCCGAAGTAGATCAGCGTGCCCAGCTGCGACACGTAGTTGCCGGCTTCGGACGGCGGCTGCGCGCCCAGGTAGCCCAGCGCGAGGAAGAACACGACGAAGACGGCGTAGACGTACTTGTGCCAGCTCGGGCGATAGCGGATCGACTTGACCTTGCTGTGATCGAGCCAGGGCAGGAAGAACAGGATGATCACCGCGCCGCCCATCACCACCACGCCCCAGAACTTGGCGTCGAAAGTCTTGAGCAAGGCGATGCCCACCAGGGCGCCGACGACGATCGCGATCTTGGCGGCGGCGCCGAAGCGGCCCTTGATCACCGCACCGATCGCGGCCAGGCCGACGATCGCGCACAGCACGTTGATCATCAGGTCGGTGGTCGCGCGCAGCATCGAGTAGAACGGCGTGAAGTACCACACCGGCGCGATGTGCGCGGGCGTCTTCAGCGGGTCGGCCGGGATGAAGTTGTTGTACTCGAGGAAGTAGCCGCCGAACTCCGGTGCGAAGAAGATGATCGCGGTGAAGACGATCAGGAACACGCAGGTCCCGAAGATGTCGTGCACCGTGTAGTACGGATGGAACGGGATGCCGTCGAGCGGGCGGCCCTGGGCGTCCTTCGTGGCCTTGATTTCCACGCCGTCGGGATTGTTCGAGCCCACCTCGTGCAGCGCGATGATGTGCGCGACCACCAGGCCCAGCAGCACCAGCGGCACGGCGATCACGTGGAAGCTGAAGAAGCGGTTGAGGGTGGCGTCGCCGACCACGTAGTCGCCGCGGATCCAGATGGCGAGGTCGGGTCCGACGAAGGGCACGGCCGCGAACAGGTTGATGATGACCTGTGCGCCCCAGTAGCTCATCTGGCCCCAGGGCAGCAGGTAGCCCATGAAGGCTTCCGCCATCAGGCACAGGAAGATGGCGCAGCCGAAGATCCACACCAGCTCGCGCGGCTTGCGGTACGAGCCGTACAGCAGGCCGCGGAACATGTGCAGGTACACGACGATGAAGAACGCCGATGCGCCCGTGGAGTGCATGTAGCGGATGAGCCAGCCCCAGGGCACGTCGCGCATGATGTACTCGACCGATGCGAAGGCGAGGCTCGCGTCGGGCTTGTAGTGCATCACGAGGAAGATGCCGGTGACGATCTGGATCACCAGCACCAGCAGCGACAGCGACCCGAAGATGTACCAGAAGTTGAAGTTCTTCGGCGCGTAGTACTGGCCCACGTGCTCGTTCCACAGCTTGCTGGCCGGGAACCGGTTGTCGACCCAGTTCAGCAGCTGCTGGGCGCGCGTGGCGTTGGGAGGCGCTTCTTTGTAGTCAGCCATGTGATGTCCCTCAGGCCTTCTTGTCTTCGCCGATCAGCAGACGGCTGTCGGACAGGTACATGTGCGGCGGCACCTCGAGGTTGTCGGGGGCGGGCTTGTTCTTGAAGACGCGGCCGGCCATGTCGAAGGTCGAGCCGTGGCAGGGGCACAGGAAGCCGCCGGTCCAGTCGTCGGGCAGCGAGGGCTGCGGGCCGGCCTGGAACTTGTCGGAGGGCGAGCAGCCGAGGTGCGAGCAGATGCCCACGGTGACCAGGTATTCCGGCTTGATCGAGCGGCCCTCGTTGCGCGCATAGGGCGGGGTCAGCTCGTCGGGCTTGCGCTCGGACTTGGGATCGGCCAGCAAAGGATCGAGCTTGGGCAGGTTGTCCAGCTGCTCCTTGGTGCGACGCACGATCCACACCGGCTTGCCGCGCCACTCGACCGTCATCTTCTCGCCCGGCTTCAGCGCGCCGATGTCGACCTCGACCGGGGCTCCGGCGGCACGCGCACGCTCCGAAGGCTCGAAAGACGCGACGAACGGAACGGCCGCCGCCACACCGCCCACGACGCCGGCACATCCCGACGCGATGAGCCATGTGCGCTTGCCGGAATCGACTGGCTGGTCACTCATGGGGTTCCTCGAAAGAGACTTTCTATTCAGGGGCAACCCGCAATTCTAACGGACGCGTCAAGAGGGTCCGGGGTGCATGCCAGGGGCGAAGGCCCCGGCGACGGTGCGCATTGACTTGAGGCCTTGCTGCGCAATACTTGCCGCCGCGCGGGACCGGCCGGCAGCCGTCTCGCTGCATTGCAACAACACCCACGAGGAGCACCCGCCATGAGCTTTGCCAGCGAGTTTCGGCAGTTCGCGATGAAGGGAAACGTCGTCGACCTGGCGGTTGGCGTGATCATCGGCGCGGCCTTCGGCAAGATCGTCGACTCGATCGTCACCGACCTGATCATGCCCATCGTCGGGCGGATCTTCGGCGGGCTGGACTTCTCCAGCTACTACCTGCCGCTGGCGGGCCAGCCGCTGGGCCTGCCGCTGGCCGAGGCGAAGAAGGTCGGTGCGGTCTTCGCCTACGGCAACTTCCTCACCGTGGCGCTCAACTTCGTCATCCTGGCGTTCATCATTTTCCTGATGGTCAAGCAGATCAACCGGCTCAAGCGCGACGAACCGGCGGCCCCGCCGGCCGCGGTGCCGGAGGATGTGCAGCTGTTGCGCGAAATCCGCGATTCGCTGAAGAACCGATAAAAGGGCGGGCAGTTCCTCGCCTGGCGCGCGTCGGTTTGGGCCCATACTTGTAATCACCCGATAGTCCGATTGGGGTTGACGGCTGCGGCCGCCCATTTCTCGATGAACCCGACCGACGCGCGCTTGCCCACCGCCCTGGAGGCGGCCGTGGGCCATGTGAAGGCCACCGCCCAGGCGGTGGCCGAGCGCGTCGCGTCCGGCCTCGGCACGCAGGCCTCGGCGGCCGGCCGCGTCCTGGAGCGCGACCTCCTGCTCGCGGCGCAGATCGACCTGCGCCGCAAGATGAACACCTTCCACTTGTCCTTCGCCAAGCAGCTGATCGACAAGATCAAGGACGAGATCTCGCCACGCCAGGACCCTCGCCGCAAGCTCGGCGCGGCCAGCTGGGAGACGCTCAGCCTGGTCGAGGACCACGAGGTCGAGGAGCGCATGTACTCCGACCGCATCGGCCAGCAGATCTCGCATGCCTGCGAATGGGAGCTGCGCGAGATGGCGGCGTACATGGGCGCGGTGCTCAACATCGGCCGCGCCGACGAGGAGCGCAACCCGCTGCGCGCCGAGATCCTCGGCATGGCCACCTTCCGCGCCATCGAGGCCGTGACCGACGACCTCGACGGCCGCAAGCTGCTCGCGCGCGAGTTCGGCCAGGCCATGGCCGGCGCGATGCCGCAGTGTTACCAGGCCATCGTGCGCGACCTGCAGAACCGCAACGTGCAGCCGGTCGGCCTCGCCCTCAAGACGGTCCACGGCCCGGGCCAGACCGCCAACTCCGGCTACGCGAGCATGCGCGACGGCCTGAACTCGACACGCACGCAGCCCAGCGACTTCACCGGATCGTCCGGCTCGGACTTCATCTCCAGCCACGGCCTGGCAGGCAACGCCGCACGCGCCGGCATGGGCGCAATGACGCGCGGCGCCGCCCCGACCCAGCCCGCGCCCTATGGCGGCTACACGACCGGCATGGGCAGCAGCTCGGGAGGCTATGCGTCGGGTTCGGGCGCCTCCGCGCGCGGCGCGCTCGCGTCGGTGCGCGGCGGCATGAGCGCCGAGGCCGATGCCCAGCTGATGACCCTGCTGCGCCGCCTCACCTTCCTGGCCAGCCGTCCCGGTGGCCTCGATGTGCCCCTCGGCACGCAGCCGGCCGGCTTCGCGCCGCAGGCGGCCGGACGCGACGCGATGGGCCTGCACGGCGCGATCGGCGCCCTGGCGAGCGCCGACGCGGCCGGCGCAACGGCGGGCAGCTACGGCGACAACCTCACCGGCCTGATGGCCGTGAACCTGATCCGCGCGCACCGCGAGGAGCTGGTCCAGGCCTCCAGCGGCAAGCTCGATCACATGGTGATCGACGTGGTCGGCAGCCTGTTCGACCAGATCCTGTCCGATCCCAAGGTGCCGCCGCAGATGGCGCGCCAGATCGCCCGGCTGCAGCTGCCGGTGCTGCGCGTTGCCTTGGTCGACTCGACCTTCTTTTCCTCGCGCCGCCATCCGGTCCGCCGCTTCGTCAACCGGATCGCCTCGCTTGCCTGCGCATTTGATGATTTCGACGACGGGCCGGGCAAGCAGTTCCTGGATCGCGTCAAGGGGCTGGTCCAGGAGATCGTCGAGGGCGACTTCGACCAGCTCGACCTGTATTCGGCCAAGCTCACCGAGCTCGAGGCCTTCATCGCCGGCCAGTCCGAGGAAGGCGTCAAGACCAGCGACGCCGCCAAGGTCCTCGAGGGCAAGGAATCCGAGCTGCGCATCCAGCAGCGCTACATGCTGCAGCTGGCGTCGGCGCTGGGCGGGATCGCCATGCCCGACTACCTGCGCGACTTCACCTCGCAGGTCTGGAGCCAGGCCCTGGTCCTCGCGATCCGCAGCCACGGGCCCGACTCCGACATGTCGCGGCGCTTCCGCAGCGTCGGCCGCGACCTCGTCATGAGCGTGCAGCCCAAGGGCTCGCCGGTGATGCGCAAGCGCTTCCTGATGCAGCTGCCCACGCTGATGAAGGACCTGAACGAGGGCATGAAGCTCATCGGCTGGCCCGATGCCGCCCAGAAGGACTTCTTCGGCAAGCTGCTGCCCTCGCACGCCGAGTCGCTGAAGGCGCCGCCGATGACCGAGCTCGAGCACAACCTGCTCGCCAAGCAGCTCGAAGGCATCTTCAACTCCGCCGTCCCGGGTGCGCACGAGTTCTCGCAGGCCGAGCCGGTGACCTTCGAGTCCCAGGAGATCGAGCAGCGCTTCACCGCCGACGAGGCCCAGCGCGTCGGTCTGGTCGAGGAGAACACCGTCGACTGGTCGGGCGAGGTCGACATCGACCTGAGCGGCGAAGCCGCCGACACCTCGCCCATGCCCGACACCGTCAGCGGCGAGACGGGCGACACCCTGCCGTCCGACCTGGTGGGCATCGACATCAACCTGGACCTGGTCGCCGCCGACCCGGCAGAGCCCTCGCACGGGCCGCGCCTCATGGACCACATCCGCCTGGGCTTCGCCTACCAGATGCTGCTGAAGGACCAGTGGCAGAAGGTGCGCCTGAGCTACGTGAGCCCGGGCCGCAACTTCTTCGTCTTCACGCGCGGGCGCAAGCACCAGGAGACCATCTCGCTCACCGCCCGCATGCTGGCGCGCATGTGCGAGAGCAACCGGCTGCGCGCCGTCGAGCACGCCTACCTGATGGAGCGCGCCACCGCCCGCGCACGGCGCCAGCTCGCGGCCTTGAAGGCCTCGCCCACCAAGCACTGAAGCTCAGGCGGCAGCGAGCCGGCGAGCCATTCGCACGGCGCTGCGCAGGCTCGATTCGTCCGCACGGCCGGTGCCCGCGATGTCGAAGGCCGTCCCGTGATCGGGACTGGTGCGCACGAAGGGCAGGCCGAGGGTCACGTTCACCCCGTGCTCGACGCCCAGGTACTTCACCGGGATCAGCCCATGGTCGTGCGTCATCGCGACGACGATGTCGAACTCGCCCGGATGACCGGCGCTGTCGCGCGCCCGCATGAACACGGTGTCCGGCGCGTACGGGCCGCTCGCGGCGATGCCCTCGGCGCGCGCCGCCGCGACGGCCGGGGCGATGATGGTGATCTCCTCGTCGCCGAACAGGCCGCCCTCGCCGGCGTGCGGGTTGAGGCCCGCCACCGCGATGCGAGGTGCCGGCTGGCCCCAGCCCGCAGCGGCGGCATGGGCGATGCGCAAGGTCTCGAGCACGGCGTCGAAGGTGACGGCATCGATGGCACGGCGCAGCGACAGGTGGATGGTGACCAGCACCGTGCGCAGCTCGTCGTTGGCCAGCATCATGCGCACCGGCGGAACGCGGCCATCGACCGTCGCCAGCGACTGCAGCATCTCGGTGTGGCCCGGGAAGCCCACCCCGGCGGCCGAGAGTGCCTCCTTGTGGATCGGCGCCGTGACCAGCGCGGCGATGTCGCGGCGCAAGGCCAGCGCGGCGGCGTGCTCGATGCAGCGTGCGGCGGCCGCGCCGGCGCGTGCATCGACTTGCCCGAGCGGCAGCGCCGCCAGCTCCGGCGCGAGGCCCGGCACCTGCCACACCGGCACGCAGGCGGGCGGCACGCGGGCCAGCTCGCCGGGCGAATCGATGCGCGCCACCGCGAGCAGGCCGCCGGTGATCGCCGCCGCGCGCCGCATCACGCCGACGTCGCCGACCACGAAGCACCCGGCGGCGGCGACCGGATCGCGAAACAGCTTGGCGATGATCTCCGGTCCGATGCCGCAGGGGTCGCCCTGGGTGATCGCGAGCGGCAGCACGGTGATGCTCGCCATCGTCACGCCGGGTTGTCGATGTCGATGAAACGATGCGCGAGCCCGAACTTCGCCGCCACGTGCGCCGCCACCGCCGGTGCGCCGAAGCGCTCGCTCGCATGGTGGCCGCAGGCGACGAAGGCGACGCCGGTCTCGCGCGCGTAGTGCGCCTGCGGCTCGGAGATCTCGCCGGTGATGTAGACGTCGGCGCCGGCCGCGATCGCCGCCTCGAAGTAGCCCTGCGCACCGCCCGTGCACCAGCCGACGCGGCGGATCGGACGTCCGTCGCCCGGCACCACCGTGGCGCCGCGTCCGAGCTGCTGCTGCAGCCGCTCCACCAGCACCGCCAGCGCCTGCGGCTCCTGCGGCGACCCGATGAAGCCCAGGTCCTGCTCGCCGAAGCGCGCATCGGCCTCCAGCGCCAGCCGTGCGCCGAAGCGGGCGTTGTTGCCGAGCTCGGGGTGCGCATCCAGCGGCAAGTGATAGGCGAACAGGCTGACCCGGTGGGCCAGCAGCAACTCGACGCGCTGCTTCAGCCAGCCGGTGATGCGGCCATCGTGGCCGCGCCAGAACAGGCCGTGGTGCACCAGCACCGCATCGGCCTGGTCGGCGATCGCCGCCTCGATGAAAGCGCGGCTCGCGGTGACGCCCGACACGAGGCGTCGGACCTCGGCCTTGCCCTCCACCTGCAGACCGTTCGGCCCATAATCCCGGAACCGCCCCACCTCCAGCAGCGTGTTCGTGTACGACTCGATCTCGTCGCGTGAGGCCATCGGATTCCATTCATGCGCAGAACCTGGCTGATTTTCTCCCAAGCGGTCACCGTGGCGGTGGCAGTGCTGTTCGTGATCGCAACGCTCAAGCCCGACTGGCTGCAGCGCCGCACGACCTCGGGCCTGCCGGCGGGCATCTCCATCAACGCGGTGCAGCCGGTGGCGCTGGGCCGCGGCGAGGCGCTCAACGCGCCCAACAGCTACAGCGGCGCCGCCAAGCGCGCGACGCCGGCGGTCGTGAGCATCACCGCCAGCAAGGCGCCGCCGCGCAATCCGCACGGCAACGATCCCTGGTTCCAGTTCTTCTTCGGCGACCGGGCGCGCCAGATGCAGACCGAGCCGCAGATCGGTCTGGGCTCGGGCGTCATCGTCTCGCCCGAGGGCTACCTGCTCACCAACAACCACGTGATCGAAGGCGCCGACGAGATCGAGGTGCAGCTGTCCGACGGCCGGCGCTCGCGCGCCAAGGTGGTCGGCACCGATCCCGACACCGACATCGCGGTGCTCAAGGTCACGCTGGACAAGCTGCCCGTGATCACCTTCGGCAACACCGACAGCCTGCAGGTCGGCGACGTGGTGCTGGCCATCGGCAACCCGTTCGGCGTCGGGCAGACCGTCACCTCGGGCATCGTGAGCGCGCTGGGCCGCAATCAGCTGGGCATCAACATCTTCGAGAACTTCATCCAGACCGACGCGGCCATCAACCCCGGCAACTCCGGCGGCGCGCTGGTCGACGCCAGCGGCAACCTGCTGGGCATCAACACCGCGATCTATTCGCGCACCGGCGGCAGCCTGGGCATCGGCTTCGCGATCCCGGTGAGCACCGCACGCCAGGTGATGGAAGGCCTGGTCAAGGACGGCCAGGTCACGCGCGGCTGGATCGGCGTCGAGCCGCGCGACCTCACCCCCGAGATCGCCGAGACCTTCAACCTGCCGATCAAGGAAGGCGTGCTCATCACCGGCGTGCTGCAGGAAGGCCCGGCCAGCGCCGGCGGCATCCGGCCGGGCGACGTGGTGGTCAAGGTGGCCGACACACCGGTGACCAACACCTCGCAGCTGCTCACCGCGGTGGCGGCGCTCAAGCCGAACGCGGCGGCCGTCATCGCCGTGCAGCGCGGCGACAAGGCGCTGCAGGTCAAGGTGACGGTCGCGCAGCGGCCCAAGGCCCCGCCGCGCCACGAGCGCTGATCAGGACGAGGACTTCTCTTCCTCGGGCGCCTTGGTGTGCTTGATGAACACCTGCGCCGCCCAGATGCCCAGCTCGTAGAGCAGGCACATCGGCACCGCCAGCGCGAGCTGCGAGACGATGTCCGGCGGCGTGATCACGGCCGCCACGATGAACGCGAGCACGATGAAGTAGCTGCGGAACTGGCGCAGCTTGTCGATGCTGACCAGCCCCATGCGCGCCAGCACCACCACCACCACCGGCACCTCGAAGGTCGCGCCGAAGGCGATGAACATGGTCAGCACGAAGCTGAGGTAGGCCTCGATGTCCGGGGCCGCGGTGATGCTCTTGGGCGCGAAGCTCTGGATGAACCTGAACACCTGCCCGAAGACGAAGAAATAGCAGAACGAGATGCCGACCAGGAACAGCACGGTGCTCGAGATCACCAGCGGCAGCACGAGCTTCTTCTCGTGGCTGTACAGGCCCGGCGCGACGAAGGCCCAGACCTGGTAGAGCACCACCGGCAGGGCCAGCAGGAAGGCCGCCATCAGCGTGATCTTCAGCGGCACGATGAAGGGCGAGATGACGTTGGTGGCGATCAGCGTCGTGCCCTTGGGCAGGTTGGCCACCAGCGGGGCGGCCAGCAGGTCGTACAGGCCGCTGGGCCCGGGCCACAGCGCGAGCACGCCGAAGCACACGCCCACCGCGATCAGCGCGCGGATCAGCCGATCGCGCAGCTCGATCAGGTGCGAGACGAAAGGCTGCTCGGTGCCCTCCAGCTCATCGCGCTCGTCGTTGGAACTCATGCGGACGAGCGCGGCGGCCGAAATCGCGCGACGCGGGCGGCGCCGGACTGGGCCTTGGCGCGGATGCCGTGGCGCTGCTTGTACCACTGGGGCATCGCACCGCGCTTGAGGCGCCAGTTCTTCTTCGGGTGCTTGTAGGTCGGCGGCGGCGTCAGCAGGCCGTGCTGATCGGCCGACCCGGCCAACGGGTTCTCGTCGGCCCAACCCTTTTCGAGGTCGGAGGTGGCCTGGCGAATCTCGCTGGACACGTTCTGCTCGACGTCGCGTGCGGCGTCTTCGAACTGGGTCTTCATCTTCTTGAGCTCTTCCAGCTCGATCGATCGGTTGACCTCGGCCTTGACATCGGCCACGTAGCGCTGCGCCTTGCCCAGCAGGTGGCCGACGGTGCGCGCGACGCGCGGCAGCCGTTCCGGGCCGATGACGATGAGCGCCACCGCACCGATGAGGGCGATCTTGTCGAAGCCGAAGTCAATCATGCGGGAGGGAGCCGCGCCCGCGCGAGGCGGGCCGCGAGGTTCAGGACTTGTTCTTCGCCTCGACGTCGACGGTGTTCGGATCGGACTTCGCCGGATTGGACGTGACCTGCGCCGGCGGCGTGTTCTCCGCGCTGGCAGAGCCGTCCTTCATGCCGTCCTTGAAGCCCTTGACGGCGCCACCGAGGTCCTGCCCGATGTTCTTGAGCTTCTTCGTACCGAATATCAACACCACGATCAGCAGCACGACGAGCCAGTGCCAGATGCTGAATGAACCCATGATCTTTTCTCCTAACGACGTAACCGGGAATTCTAGGTCAGCCCTTGAGCCAGGGACGCGGACCCCCGTAGACGTGCATGTGCAGGTGGTAGACCTCCTGCCCGCCGTCGGCCCCGGTGTTGATGACGGTGCGAAAGCCGTTGCTCACGCCCTGCTCCTTCATGAGGCGCGGCGCGAGCAGCAGCATCTTGCCGAGCCAGCTCTGATGCTCCGGCTGAACGTCCGAGAGCATCGCCACGTGGACCTTGGGGATGATGAGCAGGTGCACCGGCGCCCAGGGGTGGATGTCGTGGAAGGCGAGAAGTTCATCGTCTTCGTAGGCCTTGCGGCCGGGGATCTGCCCCGTGGCGATCTTGCAAAAGATGCAATTGGGATCGTGGCTCATCGAAAGCTCCATTCAGCTGGGCATGGGGGCGTTGTTGCTGAGGTTCAACCAGCCGCGCACGATGCGGTAGAGGAACCAGATCGAGATGAGCGCCCAGGCGAACAGTCCCGGAAGGAACAGCAGCAGAAACAGCGGCGACGTCAGGATGTACAGACCGCCGGCCCACAGCACGCTTCGGATTCGCCAGCGGAAGTGGGATTCCTGCCAGGTCCCGGCTGCGTCTTCTCTCTTGACCAGGTCGAGCACGAAAGCCACGACCAGCAGGATCACGCTGGCTTGCACGCCCGGGATGACAGCGCCGATCGCGACGATCAGGTGCAGCAGGTAGCTGACGTGCCCGATGGTCTTCAGCGAACGTTCGCGGTCGGTCTCGACATTGGTGACGTCGTTCATCTCTTTTCGCCCTCACGGCCTTTCATCTTGCGCGCGGCGAATTCCTCGAGCCCCGACTGGCCCTCGCGCCGCTCCAGCTCGGCCAGCACATCGGCCGGCCGAACGCCCAGGGCGCTGAGCGCCAGCATGCAGTGGAACCAGAGATCGGCCACCTCGTGGACCAGCTTGGTCGCGTCGCCGTCCTTGGCGGCCATCACCACCTCGGTGGCTTCCTCGCCGACCTTCTTCAGGATGGCGTCGGTGCCCTTGTGGAACAGTCGCGCGACGTAGCTCTTGTCGGGGTCGCCGGCCTTGCGCGCCTCGATCACTTCGGCCAGTCGGGCCAGCGTGTCGTTGCCGCCGGCAGACGCTTTCGATGACTCGCTCATTTGTCGTAGATGCGCTCGGGGTCCTTGAGCACCGGCTCGACCGTGTGCCAGGCGCCATTCTTGTACAGCTGGAAGAAGCACGAATGACGACCGGTGTGGCAGGCGATGCCGGGCGTGTGGCCTTGCTGCTCGACCTTGAGCAGCACCACGTCGTTGTCGCAATCGAGGCGCATCTCGTGCACCTTCTGGATGTGGCCGGACTCCTCGCCCTTGTGCCACAGCCGGTTGCGCGAGCGGCTGAAATACACCGCCTCGCCGAGCTCGGCCGTGCGGGCCAGCGCCTCCCGGTTCATGAAGGCGAACATCAGCACGTCGTTGCTGCCGACTTCCTGCGCGATCACGGGCACCAGGCCCTGCGCGTCCCACCTGACTTCGTCCAGCCAATCCATCGGGGCAGTGTAGCGCTCACCCTTCGTGGGTCGGGCCGGCAAAACCTCGTTCCGAGGCGAACCACGCCAGCACCGGCACCGTGCCCGGCAGCACCGGCACCACCTCGACCGGCAGGCCCTGCCAGGCCATCGCTTGCTGCTCGCGCATCTCGAATTCGCCCCGCCACTCGTAGACCTTGCAGAAGTGCAGCCGCACCAGGGCGTGCGGGTAGTCCATCATCTCGACCTTCCACGGATGGGCATGACCGATGGTGATGCCCAGCTCCTCGTGCAGCTCGCGGCGCAGCGCTTCTTCGACCGACTCCCCGGCCTCCAGCTTGCCGCCCGGGAACTCCCAGTAGCCCGCATACACCTTCCCCTCGGGGCGAGAGGTGAGCAAGAAGCGCCCGTCGCGGTCGATGAGCACGCCCACCGCCACGTCCACCGGCTCACGGCTCACGGGGCATGCCTCCCGCTGTAGTCGCGCGCGAACTGGTAGGCGACGCGCCCCGAGCGCGAGCCGCGCTCCAGCGCCCACACCAGCGACTCCTGGCGCGCCGCTGCGATCGCCTCGTCGGCCACCCCGAAGTGGCGCAGCCATTCGGCCACGATGGCGAGGTACTCGGCCTGCGTGAACGGGTAGAAGCTCACCCACAACCCGAAGCGCTCCGACAGCGAGATCTTCTCCTCCACCACCTCGCCGGGATGCACTTCGCCGTCCTCGGTGTGCTGGTAGGTGAGGTTCTCCTTCATGTACTCAGGCAGCAGGTGGCGCCGGTTGCTGGTGGCGTAGATCAGCACGTTGTCCGAGGCCTGCGAGACCGACCCGTCGAGGATGGACTTGAGCGCCTTGTAGCCGGCCTCGCCTTCGTCGAAGCTGAGGTCGTCGCAGAACACGACGAAGCGCTCGGGCCGCTCGGCCACCAGGTCGACGATGTCGGGCAGGTCGATCAGGTCGGTCTTGTCGACCTCGATCAGGCGCAGCCCGCGCGGCGCGAATTCGTTCAGGCAGGCCTTGATCAGCGAGCTCTTGCCGGTGCCGCGCGCGCCGGTGAGCAGCACGTTGTTGGCGCCGTGGCCGGCGACGAACTGCTCGGTGTTGCGCAGCAGGCGCTCCTTCTGCGGATCGACTTCGCGCAGGTTGGCCAGGCGAATGGTCGCCACATGCCGGACCGGGTCCAGCCAGCCCGAGCCGGCGCGCTTGCGATAGCGGAAGGCGACCGATGCCGACCAGTCGGGCGACGCGAGCGGATGCGGCATCACCGCCTCCAGCCGCGCCATCAGCCGCTCGGCGCGCGAAATCAGGGAATCGAGATCAGCCATGGGCCGAGTTTATGGGCTGGGGACGCCCGACTCGGCCGCGCCGGGCGGTGATCAGGCCACCATCAGGCGCAGCGCGGCATCGAGGTGTTCGGTCGGCGTGCGCTTGAAGCCCGAGCGGGCGTAGCGCTGCAGGCGGCCGACCGCGAAGGCGGTCAGCACCGAGGCCTGGGCGTTCGCATCGACCGTGGGCGTGGTCGAGCCGTTCGCCTCGGCGGCGCCGCGCAGGCTCTGGCGCAGCTGCGATTCGATGCGGTCGAAGAACTGGTTCATGCGCGCAAGCAGGCGGTCGTTCTCGAACACCAGGGCGTCGCCCACCATCACGCGGGTCATGCCGGGGTTCTTCTCGCCGAACTGCAACAGCACGGTGAGGATCTTCTGCGCCTGCACCGTGCCCGGCGCCTCGCGCTCGTTGATCTGGTTGGCCAGCGTGAACACGCTCTGCTCGATGAACTCGATCAGGCCCTCGAACATCTGCGCCTTGCTGGCGAAGTGACGGTACAGCGCCGCTTCGGAGACGTCGAGCTTGCCGGCCAGGGCGGCGGTGGTGATGCGCTCGGCGCCGGGCTGCTCGAGCATCGAGGCGAGGGTCTGCAGGATCTGCACGCGCCGCTCGCCGGGCTTGGGCCGCTTGCGCGTGCCACCACCGGCGTGGACCACGCTTGCGTCGCTGTCGCCTGCGATGCCTTCGGAAGGGTTCTCAGTGTGGGAGGTCATCTCGAATGCACCAGAGCGAGCGCAAAGGTTGTATCCGCTTGATTCTGGCACACACGTATGCGGGCTTGGGGCAAGGGTGAACACCAACTTTCATCTGGCGGCCATCCGCGTGAATTGCGCCACGAAGGTAGCGTTGCATCCAGACCGTTTTCATCCCGATCCGCCGCGCCGAGCGCTGGTGGGCGAGCGTGTCCTCGACCAGCACGCAGCGCGCGGGCGGTGTCTTCAGCCGCGCCGCCACGTGCCGCAGCATGCGTGCGTCGGGCTTGGGCCGGTGCTGGCCGAACATGGTCATGTCCTCGATGCACACGATGGCGTCGAAGCAGCTCGCCAGCCGCAAGGTCTGGAGCACCCGCAAGGCATACGAGCGCGGCGCGTTGGTCAGCAGGACCTTGCGCCCCGGCAGGCGCCGCAAGGCCGCCCGGTCATGGGCGCTGGTGCGCAGCCGCGACTCCAGGCCCGGCAGGCGATGCGTCTCTTCGAGGAAGTGCGCGGCCTTGACGTCGTGGTGGCGCACAAGCCCGAGCAGCGTCGCGCCGTAGCGCTGCCAGTAGTGGCGGCCGAGCGCCGAGGCTTCGTCCAGCGGCAGCTGCAGGTGAGCAGCGATGTAGTCCGTCATCGCCTGGCTGGTCGGCCGCAGCGCCGCCTCGGTGGCGTCGTGCAGCGTGTTGTCCAGGTCGAACAGCCAGGTGCGCGCCGGCGGCGGGCTCAACGCAGCTCCGCGATGAAGAAGTGGCCGGGCGCGGGCGAGCGGGTCTCATGCTCGACGATCTTCACCAGTTCGTGGCGCACCGGCTGTGCGAAGCGGGGACCGTCGAACACGAAGGTGTGGAACTCGCCGTTCTCGCCGCAGGCGTCGACCGCGGCCGGCAGGTCGGCGATGAAGCGGGCGTCGTACTCGCGGCCGCAGAAGCTCGCGTCGAGGTGGCGTGCATCGACGCACACCACCCGCGCCCGATAGCCGAGGGCGAGCAGCTCGTCGGCCAGCGCCCGGCGCGGCTCGTGCCACAGCGGCAGCACGGCCTGCAGGCCGGCGGCCGCGCAGACTTTTTCTTCCCAGTCGCGGTGCGGTTGCAGGTCGATGTCGCCGAACACACCCCGGGTGATGCCCTGGGCGGAAAAGACGTGCAGCTGCTCGGTGAAGACGGCTTCGTAGGTCGCCCACGACGCCCGGCGCATCACCAGCGGGATGCCGAGCGCATCGGCCTGGGCCTGCATCAGCGACGGCGGCAGCGCGTGGGAGCGCGAGCGCTCGCCGGTCTCGTCGAACATCGCGAGCAGGGCCCGGATCTCATGGCCCGCATCGAGCGCGCGATGCAGCGCCAGCATCGAGTCCTTGCCGCCGCTCCAGGAGAAGAACGACTTCACGTCAATGTGAGCGGATCATGGTTCCGTACGCTTGCTCGGTGAGGATCTCGAGCAGCATGGCATGCGGCACGCGGCCGTCGATGATGTGCACCGTGTTCACGCCGTTCTTGGCCGCATCGAGCGCGGACGAGATCTTGGGCAGCATGCCGCCCGAGATGGTGCCGTCGGCGAACAGGTCGTCGATCTCGCGCGCCGACAGGTTGGTGAGCAGGTTGCCTTGCTTGTCGAGCACGCCCGGCGTGTTGGTGAGCATCATCAGCTTCTCGGCCTTGAGCACCTCGGCCAGCTTGCCGGCCACCACGTCGGCGTTGATGTTGTAGTTCTCGTTCTGGCTGCCGAAGCCCAGCGGCGAGATGACCGGGATGAACTGGTCGTCCTGCAGCGCCTTGACCACGCTGGGGTCGATGGACTCGATCTCACCGACCTGGCCGACGTCGTGCTCCTTGGTCGGATCGTTCTTGTCGAGCATGCGCAGCTTGCGCGCGCGGATCAGGCCGCCGTCGCGCCCCGTCAGGCCCACCGCCTTGCCGCCGGCCACATTGATCAGGCCCACGATGTCCTGCTGCACCTGGCCCGCGAGCACCCACTCGACGACTTCCATCGTCTCTTCGTCGGTGACGCGCATGCCCTGGATGAAGGTGCCCTTCTTGCCGACCTTGGCCAGCGCCTCGTCGATCTGCGGCCCGCCGCCGTGCACCACCACCGGGTTCATGCCCACCAGCTTGAGCAGCACCACGTCTTCCGCGAAATCCAGCTGCAGCGCGGGGTCGGTCATGGCGTTGCCGCCGTACTTGATGACGATGGTCTTGCCGTGGAAGCGCCGGATGTAGGGCAGCGCCTCGGCCAGGATCTCGGCCTTGTCGCGCGGCGCGATATGGCTGAGGTCGGGCGAGGCGGGATGGCGGGTGTGGGCGGGGGGCTCGGAGTCGCTCATGGGGGGCTTTCGGGTGGGGCGAGGAGGAGGAGAGAAATTGTAGGGGCCGACCCGCCCGACGATGTGTCGGCAGGTTGTTGCGAAACCGTGGGTTCAGTAGGCCCGGCCGCGCCGGTACTGGGCATGCGCGCGTGGCTGCAGCACCGTGCCGCGTGCGAGGGCGGCGAAGGACGCGCCGGCATGGGCGTGGCAGATCGCCAGGCCCAGCGCGTCGGCCGCGTCCTTGCCCGGCAGGCCCGGAAGCTGGAGCAGGCGCATCACCATCTCCTGGATCTGCTCCTTGCGCGCCTGGCCGTGGCCCACGATGGCCTTCTTCATCTGCAGCGCGGTGTATTCGGACACGTCGAGGTCGCTGGACACCAGCGCCGTGAGCGCCGCGCCGCGCGCCTGGCCCAGCAGCAGCGTGGATTGCGGGTTGACGTTGACGAACACGATCTCCATCGCGGCGCAGCCGGGCTGGTAGCGCGCCGTGACCTCGCGCACCCCGTCGAAGATGACCTTCAGGCGCGCCGGCAGCTGGCCGATGTGGACCGCGTCGGTCTTGATGGTGCCGCTGGCCACATAGGCCAGGCGCGGACCGTCGGCGTCGATCACGCCGAAGCCGGTGGTGCGAAGGCCGGGGTCGATGCCGAGAATGCGCATCGCCCGATTAGAGCCCGAAGTACCAGCGAACGGCGTGGAAAAACACCGGCGCCGCGAAGCACAGCGGCGCAACGCGGTCCAGCAGGCCCACCGCACCGGTCACCGAGGCCTTGCCGCCCCAGCTGCGCACGCCCGCATCGCGCTTGAGCGCCTTCATCACGAACTCGCCCAGCGTGCCGGTGGCGCCGGCGATGAACCCCATCACCAGGGCCGGTATGGGCTTGAACGGCGTCGCCCAGTACAGCAGCGCGCCGACGAAAGCGGCGACCGCCGAACCGATCAGCCAGGCCCGCCACGAGAAGGATCGGCTGATGGCGCGCGCGACCGGACGGCGGCGCAGACGCCGGCTCACCAGCTCCTGGGCGATCTGCGCCGTGGCGACCACCACGACCAGGTAGAACACCAGGAAGGCGCCGCGCCCGGCATAACGCGGCAGGTCGATCAGCAGCAGCGCGGGCGCATGGCTCATGCCGTAGATGCAGACCATGATCCCCCACTGGATCTTGGCGGTGCGCTCGAGGAAGCGCTGCGGG
Organism: Piscinibacter sp.; assembly: GCA_036377015.1. Classification (GTDB taxonomy): domain Bacteria; phylum Pseudomonadota; class Gammaproteobacteria; order Burkholderiales; family Burkholderiaceae_C; genus Albitalea. The sequence continues at coordinate 59,479 of DASUZE010000110.1, forward strand.
TCGTTGCCGAAGGCGCTCACCACCGGGATGGCGAAGAACACGTAGACGGGGATGAACACCGTGAACAGGTCGAAGCGGCGGCCGCCCGCCAGCACGAACTGCAGCGGGAGCACGAGGAAGAACGCGAGCAGCAGGCTGCGATGGTCGGCGCGGCGCGTCTGCGTGAGGGTGATGAACTCGCGAAAGGCCACGAAGGACACGATGCCGAACAGCAAGGTCGCGACCACTGCGCCCAGCGCCCACGAGATCCAGAACAGCACCGCGCCCCACCACACCGCCTTCAGGTCGCGCTTGAACTGCTCGTGCATCGCCTGCTGCGCTTCGTCAGGGTCGCGCAGGGTGCGGGTGAGCGCGATGGCGGTGACCAGCATCAGCACGCCGAACAGCCCGACGAACAGCAGGCCGACCTGCTGGGAGATGCTGAGCTCGCGCAGCCAGCCCATCAGCGCACGCCCCGCAGCGCGACCACGGCCTCGCGCGCACGCTCGAGGAAGGCGCGCTTGTCCTCGCCCGGCTGCAGCTGCACCGGCGCGCCGAAGGTCACCGAGCACAGGATGGGCACCGGCACGACCTCGCCCTTGGGCATGACGCGCTGCACGTTGTCGATCCAGGCCGGGATGAGCTGCACCTGCGGGAACTGCTCGGCCAGGTGGTACAGGCCCGACTTGAAGGGCTGCGGGTCGCCCTTGTTGCCGCGCGTGCCCTCCGGAAAGATGACCAGCGAGTCGCCGTTCTTCAGCGCCTCGGCCAGCGGCTCCAGCGGGTCCTGGTCATCGGTGCGCTGGCGCGTCACGTAGATGGCGTTGAAGATCTCGCGCGTGATCCAGTGCTTGAGCTTGCTGGAGGTCCAGTAGTCGCGCGCCGCGATCGGCCGGGTGGTGTTGCGCAGGTCGCTGGGCAGCGCCGCCCAGATCAGCACCCAGTCGAAGTGGCTCTGGTGGTTGGCGAAGTAGATGCGCTGCTCGGCCTTGGGCGGGCAGCCGTACCAATGGCCCTGGGCGCCGGTGATGAGGCGGGCGAGGAACGAGAGCAGGAGACCGGCGGCCTCGGCGAGTTTCATGTCCGGCGCCGGGCCGCCCCAAGCCGGACGGCGCCCCTCGGGGGCAGGAGCGAAGTGACTGGGGGGCTGTACATCAGTGGCGGAAGTGGCGCACGCCGGTCAGGACCATCGCGATTCCGCGCTCGTTGGCCGCAGCGATGACCTCGTCGTCGCGCACGCTGCCGCCCGGCTGGATGACGCATGTGGCGCCCGCGTCGCACACCACGTCGAGCCCATCGCGGAACGGAAAGAACGCATCGCTCGCGACCGCCGAGCCCTTCAAGGTGAGCCCCGCGTTCTCCGCCTTGATGCTCGCGATGCGCGCCGAGTCGATGCGGCTCATCTGCCCCGCCCCGACGCCCAGCGTCATGCCGCCGCCGCAGAACACGATGGCGTTGCTCTTCACGTACTTCGCGACCTTCCAGGCAAACAGCAGGTCGGCCAGCTGCGCGTCGGTGGGCTTGACGCTGGTCACGACCTTCAGCTCGGCCGCAGCGATGTCGCGGTTGTCGGCGGTCTGGATGAGCAGGCCCGAGCCCACGCGCTTCACATCCTGCGCATTGCGGCCCTGGTCCCAGGCCGTCGCGCCGCCCGGCGGCAGCGCGATCTGCAGCACCCGCGTGTTGGGCTTGGCTGCGAACACCAGCAAGGCCTCTGGCGTGAACGACGGCGCGATCAGGACCTCGACGAACTGCTTGGCGACGAGCTGGGCGGCGGTGGCGTCGAGCTCGATGTTGAAGGCGATGATGCCGCCGAAGGCCGAGGTCGAGTCGGTCTTGAAGGCCTTGCCGTAGGCCTCGGCCGGGCTGGCGCCGAGCGCCACGCCGCAGGGGTTGGCGTGCTTGACGATGACGCAGGCGGGCGTGTCGAAGCTCTTCACGCACTCCCAGGCCGCGTCGGCGTCGGCGATGTTGTTGTAGGAGAGCTCCTTGCCCTGCAGCTGCGTCGCGGTCACCAGCGAGCCCGGCGCCGGATGCAGGTCGCGGTAGAAGGCGGCGCTCTGGTGGGGGTTCTCGCCATAGCGCAGGTCCTGCAGCTTGACGAAGCGGCCGTTGCTCTGCGCCGGGTACTCGTGGCGCGTGCCGTCGGGCTGCAGCGACGACAGGTAGTCGCTGATCGCCGCGTCGTAGTTCGAGATGCGATTGAAGGCGGCCACGGACAGCGCGAACTTCGTCGCCGTGCTCACGGCACCCGACTGCTTCAGCTCGGCCAGCACCTGCGCGTACTGCGACGCGTCGGTCAGCACCGCGACGTCCTTCCAGTTCTTCGCCGCCGAGCGCACCATCGCCGGCCCGCCGATGTCGATGTTCTCGATCGCGTCTTCCAGCGTGCACCCGGGCCGGGCCACCGTGGCCTCGAAGGGGTAGAGATTCACCACCAGCAGGTCGATGGTGTCGATCGAGTGCTTCTCCAGCGCCGCCACGTGCGCCGGCAGGTCGCGCCGCGCGAGCAGGCCGCCGTGGATCTTCGGGTGCAGCGTCTTCACACGGCCGTCGAGCATCTCGGGAAAGCCGGTGTGGTCGGCCACCTCGGTGACCGGCAGGCCCGCATCGGCCAGCAGCCTGGCGGTGCCGCCGGTGGACAGCAGCTTGACGCCCAGGCCATGCAGCTCGCGCGCGAGCTCGAGGACGCCGGTCTTGTCGGAGACGGAAAGAAGCGCGGTGAGGGTCATGGCTTCACTTGATCAACTTGTGCTCGACGAGCTTGCGCCGCAGCGTGTTGCGGTTGATGCCGAGCCATTCGGCGGCGCGGCTCTGGTTGCCGTCGGCGTGCTTCATCACGACCTCCAGCAGGGGCTTCTCGACGACGCTCAGGATCATCTCGTACATGGCCGTCGGCTCGACACCGCGCAGGTCCTTGAAGTAACTCTCCAGGCTGTCGCGAATGCACTCTTCGATGTGTTTTTTCGTCATGCTTGTTGTTCGAGGTAGTCGTCGTTGGCCGCCGCGCACGACAGCGGCAGCAGGCGATGCGCATCGGCGAGCCGGTCGAACCAGTCGGCCAGGGCGCGCACCTGCGCGTCGCTGGTTTCCAGCAGGTTCATCTCGGCACGGAAGGCTTCGCCGCCGGGCAGCGAGCGCACCGCCCAGCCGATGTGCTTGCGGGCGGTGCGCACCCCCGCGTATTCGCCGTACAGGCCGTAGTGGTCGTCGAGGTGCTCGAGCAGCCAGCGCTTGGCCTGTCGCACCTCGGGCGCGGGCAGCGACTCGCCGGTGGCCAGGAAGTGCGCGATCTCGCGGAAGATCCACGGACGGCCCTGTGCGGCGCGGCCGATCATCACGGCGTCGGCGCCGGTCAGGTGCAGCACGTCGCGCGCCTTGTGCGGCGAGTCGATGTCGCCGTTCGCGACCACCGGGATGCGCAGGGCGGCCTTCACCGCCGCGATGGTGTCGTACTCGGCACGGCCCTTGTAGCCCTGCTCGCGGGTGCGGCCGTGCACCGTCACCATCGCGACGCCGGCACTTTCGGCGGCACGCGCGATGGTCACTGCGTTGCGTTCGCTGTCGCACCAGCCGGTGCGCATCTTCAGCGTGACCGGCACCTTGCGCGGCGCGCAGGCGGCCACCACGGCCTCGACGATGGCGAGCGCGAGCGGCTCGTCCTGCATCAGCGCGGACCCGGCCCACTTGTTGCACACCGTCTTGGCCGGGCAGCCCATGTTGATGTCGATGATCTGTGCGCCGCGGTCGATGTTGTAGGCCGCGGCCTCGGCCATCATCGTCGCGTCGGTCCCGGCGATCTGCACCGCGATCGGCGCGACCTCGCCATCGTGGTCGGCGCGGCGGCTGGTCTTCAGGCTGTTCCACAGGTCGCGCCGCGAGGTCACCATCTCGCTGACCGCATAGCCCGCGCCCAGGCGCTTGCACAGCTGGCGGAACGGGCGGTCGGTCACCCCCGCCATCGGCGCGACAAAGAGGCTGTTCGGCAGCTCGATGTGGCCGATCTTCATGGGCGTTGGGGAGCAGGTGCTGAAAAAGGAGGCAGCAGTATAGCGGTGCGTACCCCACCCGATCGCGACGACCCGACCGCCTTCGCATAATGCGTTCGATGGAAGCATGGATCGAGCCGCTGCTGGCACTGCTGGCCCTGCCGCGCTATGGCCTCAGCACGGTGTTCGTCGTCTCCCTCGTGTCGGCGACCCTGCTGCCGCTGGGGTCGGAGCCGGCGGTGGCCGGACTGGTCTATCTGAACCCGCAGCTGTTCTGGCCCGCCGTGCTCGTGGCCACCGCCGGCAACACGGCGGGCGGCGCGATCACCTGGTGGATGGGCTACGGCGCCGAGCGCGCCTACGAGCGCGTGACCCACGACCCCAGCGTCGCGCATCCGCGTGCCTTGCGCTGGCTGGAGCGCTTCGGGGCCAAGGCCTGCCTGCTGTCGTGGCTGCCGCTGGTGGGCGATCCGCTGTGCGCTGTCGCGGGCTGGCTCAAGCTGCCGTTCTGGCCCTGCGTGCTCTACATGGCGATCGGCAAGTTCGCGCGCTACGTCACCATGACGGCGGCGCTTCTGTGGGCGTTTCCGGGCGGCTTGCGCCCCTGACCATCAACGCTGCGGCAGCGCGAGCTCGAGGTCGTCGAGCACCTGCTCCAGCCGCTGCAGCGCCCGCCCCGAGCGGCTGCGCGCAAAGCGCGGCGGGCGCTTGCTCACCAGCGTGCGGGACACGTCGTCGAGCACCGCGTCGCGGATCGTCACGCCGTGCCGCGCCAGCTGCGCACCGAGGCTGGCACGCCGCTCGCGCAGCATGCGCCGCGTCTGCTGGTAGGCATGCTCGGCCAGCCCGCGGCGCTGCGAGTAGCTGAAGGTGTTGGCGAGGAACATCTCCGCATCGTGCTGGTCGGGCTCGAACAGCACGATGGTGGTGTCGGGATGGCTGCGCTCGTAGCCCTTCATGCCGAGCTGCAGTCGCGAATGGATCATGGTGCGGAAGGTCTGCGACAGCACCACCGGCAGCCCGCCGTCGACCAGCTTGGGGATGCGCCCGCCGCCGGCTCCCTGCTTGGCGTTGAAAGGCACGAGCGGATTCAGGCAGATGAGCAGGTCGACGTCTTCCTCGAGCAGCACCGACGCATGCAGCGTCTTCTTGAGCGCGCCGTCGACGTAGTGGTGCCCGTCGATCTCCACCGGCGGGAACAGGCCCGGCAGCGCGGCGCTCGCCTGCACCGCCTTGGAGATCGGCACATGGTCGAAGCCGGGCTGGCCGAAGGGCGCCGAATCGCCGCTGTCGAGATCGGTCGCGACCAGCACCAGCTTGCGGCTGAGCTGGCGGAAGTCGTTGGTGCGGCCGGGCACGGAGAACTGGCGGCGCAGCTGCACGTCGATCATCGCGTTCGAGAACAGGCCCGCCGGCAGCGCGCGACCCAGCCGCTCGAAGGCGCTCGACAGCGAGCGGCGGCCGAACAGGTAGCGCGTCGAGGCCTGTACCGCCAGCACCGGCAGCGCGGCCAGCCGCTTGGCGATTTCGCCCCAGGCCGGGCGGATCAGGACCGACGGCTCGAAGATGTCGTGCTCGGGGCCGGCGTTCTCGATGAACGAGGCGCACAGCTCGCGCGGACTCATGCCGTTGGCGAGGCCCGCCGCGATGAAGCCGCCGGCGGACACGCCCACGTAGGCGTCGATGTCGGCGAAGCTGACGCCGTCCAGGGCTTCGTCGAGGGCGCACAGCGCGCCGATCTCGTAGATCGCGCCCAGCGGTCCGCCGCCGGCAAGGGCGAGCGCGACGCGAGGCTTCTTCGGGGTGGTGGGCATGGGTTGTGAAAAAGGGCGCCGCGGCGCCCTTCAGGTGGTGGGTCTCGCGAGGCTCAGGCCGACTTGCGCGCCGCGGCGCGCTTGGGCGCAGGCTTGGCGACGCCGTTGGTCTTGGCCGCGGCCGTCTTGGCGGGGCGCGCCGGTGCGGCCTTCGAGAGCTTGGCGACTTGCGCGCTCAGCTCGTCGATGCGCTTGATCAGCGCGTCCACGTCCTTCGACGAGGGCACGCCCAGCTTGCTCAGGGCCTTGGAGGTGCGCTCCTCGAAGATCGCCTCGAGCTTGTCCCATTGCTGGCCGGCCTTGGAGCTCACGTCGCCGGCCATGTTGCTCATGCGGCTGGTGACTTCGCCGATCTTCTCCTCGGCCACCGCCTGGGTCTTGCGCTGCAGCGCCGTGCCTTCACGCACCAGCGCCTCGAACACCTTGCCGCCCTCTGCCTGTGCCTTCGAGAAGGCGCCCAGGCCGGCCAGCCAGATCTGCTGGGCCGAGTCCTTCACCGTGCCGGCCAGCGCACTGTCCAACAGACCAGCGGCGCCGGTGGCTTTCTTGTCCGCCATTTGCTTGAGCTTCTTGACCATGGTGTGGAGTCCTGTGTGTTGTACGCGAACGCTGCGAGGGGCACAGCGGCTGGGGCGACTATAGGCGTCGCCCCTCGGGGCAACGGCGACTTTCTTAGTGAGCCGGCTCTATGGGGCGCAGCATCCGCGGGGCTCGTGCGCTAACCTCGCGGCCCCCGTCCGAAAGCTTGGGGTAAACGACGAAGTCGGCGCCGCGGGCCTTCGGACAAGAATCGCGGATTCATCGCGCGCACCCAGGAGGAACCATGCAGTATTTCGTCACCGGAGCCACCGGCTTCATCGGCAAACGCCTCGTCAAGACCTTGCTGGAGCGTCGGGGCTCGACGGTGTACTTCCTGCTGCGTCCCGAGAGCGAAGGCAAGGTGGCGGACCTGCTCGCCTACTGGGGCGTGAGCAAGACGCGGGCGATTCCGGTCTACGGCGACCTCACCACCAAGAAGCTGGGCGTGTCGGCCGAGGACGTGAAGGGCCTCAAGGGCCAGATCGACCACCTCTACCACCTGGCCGCGGTCTACGACCTGTCGGCCGACGAAGAGTCGCAGGTGCAGGTCAACATCGAGGGCACGCGCAATGCGGTCGAGTTCGCGAAGGCGATCGACGCCGGGCACCTGCATCACGTGAGCTCCATCGCGGCGGCGGGCCTCTACGAAGGCGTGTTCCGCGAAGACATGTTCGAAGAGGCCGAGGGCCTGGACCACCCGTACTTCATGACCAAGCACGAGAGCGAGAAGATCGTGCGCAAGGAGTCGAAGGTGCCCTGGACGGTGTACCGCCCCGCGATGGTGGTCGGCGACTCCACCACCGGCGAGATGGACAAGATCGACGGTCCCTACTACTTCTTCAAGGTGATCCAGCGCATGCGGCAGATCCTGCCGCCCTGGATGCCCGCCGTGGGCCTGGAAGGCGGCCGGGTCAACATCGTGCCGGTCGACTTCGTCGTTGCGGCGCTGGACCACATCAGCCACCTCAAGGCCGACCTCAACAAGAAGTGCTTCCACCTGGTCGACCCGCAGGGTTACCGGGTCGGCGACGTGCTCGACATCTTCAGCAAGGCCGCGCACGCGCCCAAGATGAGCCTGTTCGTCAACGCGGCCCTGCTCGGCTTCATCCCCCGAAGCGTGAAGAAGGGCCTGATGGCGCTGGCGCCGGTGCGCCGCGTGCGCCAGGCGGTGATGAAGGACCTGGGCCTGCCCGAGGACATCCTCACCTTCGTCAACTACCCGACGCGCTTCGACTGTCGCGACACCCTGGCGGCGCTCAAGGGCTCGGGCATCGAGTGCCCCGACCTCAAGGACTACGCCTGGCGGATCTGGGACTACTGGGAGCGCCACCTCGACCCGGCCCTCTTCATCGACCGCACGCTGCGCGGCACGGTGGCGGGCAAGGTGGTCCTGGTGACGGGCGGCTCGTCGGGCATCGGCCTGGCCGCGGCGATCAAGTTCGCCGAAGCGGGCGCCGTCACCATCATCTGCGCGCGCGACGAAGCCAAGCTCGCCGAGGCCAAGAAGGAGATCTTCGAAAAGGCCGGCAAGGACGCCACCGTCGTCACCTACTCGGCCGACATCGCCGACGAGGAAAGCTGCAGGAACATGGTCGAGTGGCTGACCGAGACCTACGGCGGCGTCGACTTCCTGGTCAACAACGCCGGCCGCTCGATCCGCCGCGCGATCGAGTCGAGCTACGACCGCTTCCACGACTTCGAGCGCACCATGCAGCTGAACTACTTCGGCTGCCTGCGCGTCACCATGGGCCTGCTGCCCGGCATGGTCGCCAAGCACAAGGGCCACATCGTCAACATCAGCTCGATCGGCGTGCTGACCAACGCGCCGCGCTTCTCGGCCTATGTGGCCTCCAAGGCCGCGCTCGACGCCTGGACGCGCTGCGCCTCCAGCGAATACGCCGACCAGGGCATCACCTTCACGACGATCAACATGCCGCTGGTGCGCACGCCGATGATCGCGCCCACCAAGATCTACAACAACGTGCCCACGCTGGCCCCGGAGGAAGCGGCCGACATGATCGCCAACGCCTGCGTGTTCAAGCCGGTGCGCATCGCCACCCGCCTGGGCATCGCCGGCGAGGTGCTGCACGCGCTGCTGCCGCGGGTGGCGCAGGTGGTGATGAACACCAGCTTCCGCATGTTCCCCGACAGCGCCGCCGCCAAGGGCGACAAGGGCGCCAAGCCCACGCTGTCGCCGGAAGCGATCGCCATGCAGCAGATGATGCGCGGCATCCACTTCTGACACGGTCGGCTGCAGGCCCATCGGCGACAATTCGCCGGATGTATGCATTGTTCGAAGACGGCGGGAAGTTTCTCGCCGGGCGCGTGATGACCGAAGCCGACAGCTCGATGCAGATCGAGCTGGACTCGGGCAAGCGCGTGAAGGTGAAGGCGGCCAACGTGCTGCTGAAGTTCGACAAGCCCGCCCCCGCCGAGCTGATCTCGTCGGCCCAGGCCTTGTCGCGCGACATCGACCTGGACCTCGCCTGGGAGTTCGCCCCCGAGCAGGAGTTCGGCTTCGCCGACCTGGCGCGCGACTACTTCGACGCCAGCGCCGGCATCACCCAGCAGGCCGCCGCGCTGTTCCGGCTGTTCGAGGCGCCCCACTACTTCCGCCGCCTCGGCAAGGGCCAGTTCAAGAAGGCGCCGGAAGACATCGTCAAGGCCGCCCTGCTGGGCATCGAGCGCAAGAAGCAGATCGCCGCGCAGATCGACGCCTGGGCCGGCGAACTGGTGAGCGGGCAATGTCCGTTGCCGGTGCGCGAGCAGCTCTACCGCATCCTGTTCAAGCCGGACAAGAACGCGCCCGAGTACAAGTCGGTGGTCGAGGCTTCCAAGCGCTCGCAGCGCGCGCCGCTGGACCTGCTCACCGCCGCCGGCGCGATCGACTCGCCCTACCAGTTCCACTGGAAGCGCTTTCTGTTCGAGAACTTCCCCAAGGGCACCGGGTTTCAGCCGCTCACCGCACCGGCCATCAAGGAATCGCTGCCGCTCGCGCCCGCGGCCGCGTTCTCGATCGACGACTCGGCCACGACCGAGATCGACGACGCGCTGTCGGTGCAGGGCCTGGGCAGCGGCACGGTGGTGTTCGGCGTCCACATCGCCGCGCCGGGCCTGGCTTTCGGCCCCGACGTCGCGCTGGACAAGGTCGCGCGCGAGCGGCTGTCGACGGTGTACATGCCGGGCCACAAGCTGACGATGCTGCCCGACGACGTCGTCCAGGCCTACACGCTGACCGAAGGCCGCGAGTGTCCGGCGGTGTCGCTCTACGTCACCCTGGACGAAGCGACGCTCGAGACGAAGTCGACCGAGACCAGGCTCGAGCGCGTGCCCATCGTCGCCAACCTGCGCCACGATCAGCTCGACAGCGTCATCACCGAAGCCTCGCTCACCGGCGCAGCGCCGGCGCCCTACGCCTTCGCCGCCGAGCTGGCCTTCGCGTTCCGCCTCGCCAACCACTTGAAGGCGAAACGGGAGATCGCCCGCGGCAAGCCCGAGACCTTCAACCGCCCCGACTACACCTTCCGCCTCGAAGGCCACGCGGGCGGCGAGCCGCGCGGCGACGAGCGCGTGCAGATCGGCACGCGCCGGCGCGGCGCCCCGCTCGACCTGATCGTCGCCGAGGCCATGATCCTGGCCAACAGCACCTGGGGCGCCTGGCTGGCCGACTGCGGCGTGCCCGGCATCTATCGCAGCCAGGCCAGCCTCGCGCCGGGCGTCAAGGTGCGCATGGGCGTCAAGCCCGCGCCGCACGCCGGCATGGGCGTGGCCCAGTACACCTGGGCGACCTCGCCGCTGCGGCGCTACGTCGACCTGGTCAACCAGTGGCAGATCATTGCCTGCGCGCGCCACGGACGCACCGCCGCGCTGGTCGCGCCGTTCAAGCCCAAGGACGCGGCGCTGTTCTCCATCATCTCGGGCTTCGATGCCGCCTATGCCGCCTACAACGGCTTCCAGTCCGCCATCGAGCGCTACTGGACGCTGAAGCACCTGGCGCAGAACGAGGTCCATGAGCTCGATGCCGCGGTGATGAAGGAAGGCCTGGTGCGCGCCGACACGCTGCCGCTGGTGTTCCGCGCCCTCGGCGCCGACAGCCTGCCGCGCGGGGCGCGGGTGCGGGTGCGCATCACGGGCACCGACCTGCTCACGCTCGACGCGCATGCCAACGTGATCGCCCGCCTCGACGACGCGGCCCGCAGCGCCGACGACGCCGTGGTCGACGAAAGCGAAGCCGAGGAAGCCGCCGACAGCGCCGGGCCGCTCACGCTCGCGATCGACGTGAAGGACGGCGACGCCGAGCCGGTCGCAGCCCCCGCCGGCGACGCGGCCTGACCATGCGGCGCAACCCCGTCCCCACGCTGTCGGCCCTGCACATCGCCCTGGGCGTGTCGGTGGCCGTGCACGCGGCGCTGCTGTTCGTGCGCATCGTCGATCCGGAGGGCTTCAACCGGGTGTTCGAGGACACGCCGCTGGAGGTCATTCTGGTCAACACGCGCTCCCGGGAGGCGCCGGTCAAGGCACAGGCGATCGCGCAAGCGCAGCTCGCCGGCGGCGGCGAGCTCGAGCGTGGGCGCGCCACCTCGCCGCTGCCGCCGTCGGCCATGGTGGAGCTCGGGAATGCGGTCGAGGAGTCGCATCGGCAGATCGAGCAGCTGCAGGAAGCGCAGACGCAGCTCCTGGCCAGGCTGCGCCGCGAGCTCGCGCAGATGCCCGCGCCCGATCCGCGCAAGGAAGCGACGACCCAGGAAGAAAAGTCCCAGCAGGAGGAGCGACGCCAGCGCCTGGAGCTGCTCGCCGAGATCGAGAAGCGCATCCAGGAGCAGAACGCACGGCCGAAGAAGCGCTACATCAGCCCCGCGACGCAGGAGCAGGCCTACGCCATCTACTACGACGCGCTGCGCCGCAAGATCGAGGAGCGCGGCACGCGCAACTTCCCCGAGTACCGCGGCAAGCGCCTGTACGGCGAGCTCATGATGGTGCTGACCGTCGACGCCGTCGGGCGCGTCGTCGACACCGAGGTCGTGCAGCCCTCGGGCACGCCCATGCTCGACAAGCGCGCGATCGCCATCGTCAAGGCCGCCGCGCCCTTCGGCAACTTCACCCAGCCGATGCGCCGCGAAGCCGACCAGCTGGTCATCACCTCGCGCTTCAAGTTCCACGGCGAGCGCCTGGAGACCACGCTGAGCGCCAATCCCGGTCGACCCTGAAGCACGTCATGGATCGCTACGTCGTCGCCGGCAACCCGGTCGAGCACAGCCAGTCGCCCTTCATCCATGCGATGTTCGCGCAGGCGACCGGGCACGACCTCTCGTACGGCCGGCTGCTGTGCCCCATCGACGCCTTCGCCGCCACCGTGCAGCGCTTCGCGGCCGAAGGCGGACGCGGCTGCAACGTCACCGTGCCCTTCAAGTTCGAGGCCTTCGGGCTCGCCGCGCGTCACAGCGAGCGCGCGGCGCTGGCACAGGCGGCCAACACCTTGCGGTTCGACGCAGACGGCTGGTACGCCGACAACACCGACGGCGCCGGCCTGGTGCGCGACATCGAGCGCCACGCCGGCCGGCCGCTCGCCGGCGTGCGGATGCTGATGATCGGCGCGGGCGGCGCGGCGGCCGGTGCGCTCGGACCGCTCATCGAGGCGCGGCCCGCCGAGCTGGTGCTCGTCAATCGCACGCCGGAAAAGGCACAGGCGCTGCTCGATCGTCACCGCGGGCTCGCCGCCGCGCACGGCGTGTCGGTGGCCGCGGCACCTCTCACCGACGCCGGCCAGGCCTACGACATCGTCGTCAACGCCAGCGCCAGCAGCATGGGCGGCCAGGCCAGCCCGGTCGGCGCGCAGGTGCTGCGCCCGGGCGCCCTCGTGCTGGACATGATGTACGGCCCGGCGGCGCGCGACTTCATCGCGTGGGCCGATGCCCACGGCGCCGTCGGTCGCGACGGCCTGGGGATGCTGGTCGAGCAGGCCGCGGAAGCATTCTGGGTGTGGCGCGGCGTGCGGCCCGATGCCGCGCCTGTCCTGGCCGCCTTGCAGGAGCGCCTGCGGAGGCCTGGCCCATGACGCGCGTGCTGGCCGAGCTGTGGCGCTTCGTCGCGCTGGTGGTGGTGAGCCTGCTCGGGCTGCAGCTGTTCTTCCTGGCGCGGATCGCGCTCATGGCGGTGGTCGATCCGCAGTCCACGGCCTTCCAGCGCTCCGAAGCCTGGCGCCTCATCGTCGAGAAGAACCACATCGACTGGAGCCAGCAGTGGGTGCCCTACGAGCGCATCTCGCCGCAACTCAAGCGCGCGGTCATCGCCTCCGAGGACGCCGGCTTCGCGGAGCACAGCGGCGTCGAGTGGGAGGCGCTCGAGAAGGCCTGGGAGCGCAACCTCAAGGCCGAGGAGCGGGTGGCGCGCATCAACGCCGAGATGGAGCGGCGCGCGTCGCGCCAGTCGCAGCACAAGCCGGCGGCAGCGGCGCCATCCAGGCCGGCGGCGCGCGCGCAGCCCAAGGTGGTCGGCGGCTCGACCATCACGCAGCAGCTGGCCAAGAACCTCTTCCTCGGCAGCGAGCGCAGCTGGGCGCGCAAGGGCCAGGAGTTCGCCATCACCTTCATGCTCGAGAGCCTGCTGGGCAAGCAGCGCATCCTCGAGATCTACCTGAACAGCGTCGAGTGGGGCGAAGGCGTGTTCGGTGCCGAAGCGGCTTCGCGGCACTACTTTCACGTGGGCGCCGGGCAGCTCAGTCCCTATGCGGCCGCGCGCCTGGCGGTCATGCTGCCTGCGCCCAAGCGCTTCGAGAAGCGGCCGGGCTCGGCCTACGTGGCCGGCCGCGCCGGCACGGTGATGGCCCGCATGGGCGCGGTCGAGTTGCCATGAGGGCCGGGGGTGCGTCCCTAGAATCGTCGGCATGTCAGACCTGAGCGCCGAGATCGCCGCCGCGGCCGCCCGCCTCGTGGTCGAGGAAGGCATGGAATATGGCCCGGCCAAGCGCCGCGCCGCGCGCGACCTGTCCCGGCGCAGCGTCCGGCCGGCCGAGCTGCCCAGCAACGAGGAGATCGAGGACGAGGTCCGCACCCACCTCTCGCTGTTCCACGCCGACACGCAGCCGGCCGAGCTGGCCGCCCTGCGCCGGGTGGCACTGCAGTGGATGACCCGGCTGGCGGCCTTCCGGCCTCACCTGACCGGCGCGGTCTGGCGCGGGACCGCCACCCGGCTCAACAGCGTGCACCTGCAGCTGTACTGCGACGACTCCAAATCGGCCGAGCTGGCCCTCATCGACATGGGCGTGGACTACGAAGTCGGCAGCCTGCCCGGCCCACGTGCCGACCCGGTCGACGTGCTCAGCGTGGCCAGCCGCAGCACCGAGCTGGGCGAGATGGTCACGGTGCACCTGACCGTGCTGGACCACGACGACCTGCGGGGCGCCCTGAAGCCGGATTCGCGCGGCCGGTCCCAGCGCGGCGATCTTGCCGCGGTGCGTGCGCTGCTCGACCCATGAATCGCCGCACCTGGCTGGCGGGTGGCGTGGGCGTCGCGGCGGCGGCCACCGGCATCGCCTGGTCGCTGCGCCGCGGCGCCGAGCCGGTCGACGCGCCGCCCGGTCTCTGGGACATGAGCTTCGACCGGCCGGACGGCGGCAGGTTGGCGCTGGCCTCCATGCGGGGCCAAGCCGTTCTGCTCAATTTCTGGGCGACCTGGTGCGCACCGTGCGTCAAGGAAATGCCCATGCTCGACCGCTTCCAGCGCGAGCGCCAGGCCAGCGGCTGGCGGGTGGTGGGCTTGGCGGTCGACGGCGCCGAGCCGGTGCGCGAGTTCCTGGCGCGCGTTCCGGTCTCGTTTTCGATCGGACTGGCCGGCCTGGACGGCATCGAGCTGAGCCGGCGGCTGGGCAACGCAGGCGGCGGGCTTCCGTTCAGCGTGGTGTTCGATCGGCAAGGGCGCTTGCTGGAACGCCATCTGGGGGCGCTCCAGGCGTCTCACCTCGACGCCTGGGCGGCCCGGTTGGAGTCCAACCGCTGACCCAAGCGGTTTCAATTTGTCAAGCGGTTTAATTCGCCGCAAGTGGCTGCAACAGCCTCCAATGCGCGTAAAGTTCGCCGGTTTCTGAAAGCGCGCAGGCACTTTGCGCGGGCCCCCGGGGTACCGCCCAATGACCAACCCCTGCCGACACCTCGCAGCAAATCGACGCTGTATCCACCGCTATCGCGACAAAAGCCGGCCACTGCCGCCGAGCGCCCGAAGGCAGATGCCCCGCCATCCGCCTCGAACACTAAAACGATTGTTGGAGCTCTCATGGACCTTCGCAAGCTGAAGACACTGATCGACCTCGTGTCGGAGTCGAACATTTCGGAGCTCGAGATCACCGAGGCCGACGGCAAGGTGCGCATCGTCAAGTCCGAGCCTGCCGGCGCGGTGCAGCCGGTGGCCATGCCGGCGCTCACCATGGCCGCGCCGGTGGCGGCGGCGCCGCTCGCCAATGGAACGGCCCCGGCCGCCGCGGCAGCGGCCGAGCCGGCGGTGCCGGCGGGGCATGCGGTCAAGTCGCCCATGGTCGGCACCTTCTATCGCTCGTCCAGCCCCGGCGCCAAGGCCTTCGTCGAGGTCGGCTCGCAGATCAAGGAGGGCGAGCCGATCTGCATCATCGAAGCGATGAAGATCATGAACGAGATCGAGGCCGACAAGAGCGGCAAGGTCACCCAGATCCTGTGCGAGAACGGCCAGGCGGTGGAGTTCGGACAGCCCTTGTTCATCATCGAGTGAGACCGGCTCGATGTTCAAGAAGATACTGATCGCCAACCGAGGCGAAATCGCCCTGCGTATCCAGCGTGCGTGCCGCGAGTTGGGCGTCAAGTCGGTCGTCGTCTATTCCGAAGCGGACCGCGACGCCAAGTACGTGAAGCTGGCCGACGAGGCGGTGTGCATCGGCCCCGCCCCGTCGGCGCAGAGCTACCTCAACATGCCGGCCATCATCTCGACCGCCGAGGTGACCGACGCCGAGGCCATCCACCCGGGCTACGGCTTCCTGTCCGAGAACGCCGACTTCGCCGAGCGGGTCGAGCGCAGCGGCTTCACCTTCATCGGCCCGACGCCCGACGCGATCCGGACCATGGGCGACAAGGTCGCGGCCAAGCAGGCGATGATCAAGTCGGGCGTGCCCTGCGTGCCGGGCTCCGAGGGCGCGCTGCCCGAGGACCCGAAGGAGATCATCAAGATCGCCCGCACCATCGGCTACCCGGTGATCATCAAGGCCGCCGGCGGCGGCGGCGGGCGGGGCATGCGGGTGGTGCACACCGAGGCCGCGCTGATCCACGCCGTGCAGACGACCCGGGCCGAGGCCGGCGCCGCCTTCGGCAACTCCGCGGTCTACATGGAGAAGTTCCTCGAGAACCCGCGCCACATCGAGATCCAGGTGCTGGCCGACCAGCACAAGAACGCGGTCTGGCTGGGCGAGCGCGACTGTTCCATGCAGCGCCGCCACCAGAAGATCATCGAGGAGGCGCCGGCGCCGGGCGTGTCGCGCCGGGTCATCGAGCGCATCGGCGAGCGCTGCGCCGCCGCGTGCAAGCGCATAGGCTATCGCGGCGCAGGCACCTTCGAGTTCCTGTTCGAGGACGGCGAGTTCTACTTCATCGAGATGAACACCCGGGTGCAGGTCGAGCATCCGGTGACGGAGCTGGTGACCGGCATCGACATCGTGCAGATGCAGATCCGGGTGGCGGCCGGCGAGAAGCTGCCCTTCGCCCAGCGCCAGATCCAGATGCGCGGCCACGCGCTCGAGTGCCGCATCAACGCCGAGGACCCGTACAAGTTCACGCCCTCGCCCGGCCGCATCACGATGTGGCACCCGCCCGGCGGCCCCGGCGTGCGGGTCGACTCCCATGCCTACACGAACTACTTCGTGCCGCCCAACTACGACTCGATGATCGGCAAGATCATCGTCCACGGCGACACCCGCGAACAGGCGCTGGCGCGCATGCGCATCGCGCTGTCGGAGACGGTCGTCGAGGGCATCCTGACCAACATCCCGCTGCACCGCGAGCTGATGGTCGACCCGAAGTTCGCCGAGGGTGGCACCAGCATTCACTATCTCGAAGGCTGGATGGGCAAGCACAAACGTTGACCCCCCGAAGCGCCTTCGGCGCTCCCCCCAGGGGGCGCCGACAGCGGACCGGCGGAGCCGGATCCGCGGCGGCCGCTTGATGCCGATCCTTTTCGCTGAACAATTGCGCATGGTTGAGTTGCTGCTGCTGGCCCCGGAGGACAGCGTCGAGACGGTGTCCGACGCGCTGAGCTTCGAGCTGGGCGCGCTGTCGGTGTCGGTGGAAGACGCCGATGCCGACACCGGCGCCGAGCATGCGCTGTTCGGCGAGCCCGGCCTGCCCGCGCCGCGCGGCGGCTGGCAGCGCTCGGTGCTGCGGGCGCTGTTCGCCAGCGAAGAGGAGGCGACCGAGGCCGCCACCCTGCTGCTCTCGCAGGACTGGGCGGGCCAGGTCCATGTGCAGGCGCTGGCCGCGGTCCCCGATCAGGACTGGGTGCGGCTCACCCAGTCGCAGTTCGCGCCGGTCGACATCACGCCCAGCTTCTGGATCGTGCCGAGCTGGCATGAGGCGCCCGCGGCGGCCACTCGGGTGATCCGGCTCGACCCGGGCCTGGCCTTCGGCACCGGCACCCATCCGACGACGCGCATGTGCCTGCGCTGGATCGCCCGCCATGCGCCGCAGCGCGCCTCGACGTGGCAGCGCGTGCTCGACTACGGCTGCGGCTCCGGCATCCTCGCGATCGGCGCCGCGCTGCACGGCGCCTGCGGCATCGACGCGGTGGACATCGACCCGGCCGCGGTCGAGTCCACGCGGTCCAACGCGATCGCCAACGGCGTGGCGCTCAACGCCGCCTTGCCCGATGCCGCCTCGGGGGCCTATGCGCTGGTGCTGGCCAACATCCTGGCGACGCCGCTCAAGCTGCTCGCGCCCCTGCTGTGCGGCCTCGTGGCCCCGGGCGGCGACCTGGTGCTGGCCGGCATCCTGGAGCGGCAGGCCGACGAGCTCGAGCAGGCGTATGCGCCGTGGTGCACCCTGGAGGTCGCCGACCACGAGGACGGCTGGATCCTGATGACCGCGCACAAGGACCCGCCGCCATGAGCATGGCGACCCGCTGCATCGCCTGCGGCACGATCTTCCGCGTGGTGCAGGATCAGCTCAAGGTGTCCGAGGGCTGGGTGCGCTGCGGACGCTGCGACGAGGTGTTCAACGCGCTCGAAGGCCTGTTCGACCTCGAGCGCGAGTCGCCGCCGCCATGGCAGCCGGGTCAGGCAGGAACGTCGCGGCGCGACGAGGGCTTCGCCCGCACGGCCGCCGACCTGGACGAAGAGGATCGCATCGCGTCGCGCTTCTTCCGCCCCGAGCAGGAAGACGTCGAGCGCACGCCCGCCGAGGCGGTGGCCGAGCGCGATCGCACCGACTTCGCCGATGCACGCTTCGAGGAAGACGAGGAAGAGGTCATGCCGCCGGCGTTCAAGGCCTCGGTGGATCCCGACGCGCCGACCTTCGTGCGTGCGGCCGATGCGCAGGCGCGCTGGCGCTCGCCTCGCGTGCGCGTGGGCCTGACGCTGGCCGTGCTGCTGCTGCTGGGCATGCTCACGATCCAGGTCGGCCACCATTTCCGCGACGGCCTTGCCGCACGGCATCCGGCGCTGCGTCCCACGCTCGCGGGCTGGTGCGAGTTCGCCGGATGCCGCCTGGATGCGCCGCGCCGCATCGAGGACATCAGCGTCGAGAACACCGCGCTCGCGCCGGCCGCAGCGGGCACCGACACCTTCCGGCTGTCGATCACCCTGCGCAACCGCGGCTCGGTGCCTGTGAGCATGCCGTCGATCGACCTGACCTTGACCGACAGCGCCGGACAGCTGGTCGCCCGGCGCGCGCTCAGCCCCGCGGATTTCCGCGCGACCACGGCGGTGGTGCCGCCGGGCAGCGAGACCGCGCTGCAGGTCCTGCTGAGCGCCGGCAATCCCCGCGTCTCGGGCTACACCGTCGAAGTGTTCTACCCCTGACCTTTTCACTCACACGATTTCGGAGCGCCCCATGTCGGCACTGATTTGCGGATCCCTCGCCTTCGACACCATCACGACCTTCCCGGGCCGCTTCGCGCAGCAGATCCTTCCCGAGCAGGTTCACATCCTCAATGTGTCCTTCCTGGTACCGACGCTGCGCCGCGAGTTCGGCGGCTGCGCGGGCAACATCGCCTACACGCTGGCGCAGCTGGGCGGCGAGCCGCTGGTGCTCGCGGCCGTCGGCGCCGACGGGCAGGAATACGTGCAGCGGCTGCAGTCGTGGAAGGCGAGCACGGAGCATGTGCACGTCGTGGCCGACAGTTACACGGCGCAGGCCATCATCATCACCGACGTCGACAACAACCAGATCACCGCCTTCCATCCCGGCGCGATGCAGTCGGCCCACCTGCGGCCGGTGCCGGCGCGCGGCGGCATCGCCGTGGCCATCATCGCGCCGGACGGGCGCGACGCGATGCTGCAGCATGCCGAGCAACTCGCTGCAGCCGGCGTCCCGTTCGTCTTCGATCCGGGCCAGGGCCTGCCCATGTTCGACGGCGCCGAGCTCAAGCGCTTCGTCGCGCAGGCGAGCTGGGTGGCGGTCAACGACTACGAGGCCCGCATGCTGTGCGACCGGACCGGCGAGACCCTGGAGTCGCTGTCGCGCTCGCACCTGAAGGGCGTCATCGTGACACTCGGCGCCGCGGGCTGCGACCTGTGGCAGCAGGGCGTGCGCACCCACGTGCCCGGCGTGGCGGCCACCGAGGTGGTCGATCCGACCGGCTGCGGCGACGCGTTCCGCGGCGCCCTGCTCTTCGGGCTCGAGCGCGGCTGGCCGCTGGAGCGCTGCATCGCCCTGGGCAACCGCATCGGCGCGCTCAAGATCGCCTGCCGCGGCGGGCAGAACCACCGCATCGACCCGTCCGTGCTCGCCGGCTGAAACCGCCCTTCAGTTTGGCGGAAACCGGCCGATATGCCGGTGATCATGGAGTCCCCGCTGCTGTCCGCCCTGCTCGCCGCCCCTGCGTCGGCACTGGTGGCATGGGTGCTTGCTCGCTGGTGGTACCGGCGGCAGATCGCGGCGTGGGTGCAGCGTCACCACAAGCTGGAGCGCAAGATCGAGTTCGGCGCTCAGCAGACCGCACAGACGCGCAAGCAGATCGAGAAGCTTCAGCGCGAGCTGTCGGAAGCGCGGCGAGCGATGGCGGTGACGTCGTCGCAGCTGGGCAGCCAGCGGGCTCGAGCCGCACCCGCGCCGGTCGCGGCCGCGCCGGAGACGGCGAGCGCTTCCAAAGCGGCGCCGAACAACGGCTTCGCCGACACGCTGCCGATGTGAGGCTCAGGCCGCGGGCAACTGTCGCCCGAGCCAGGCTTGCACCTGGTCCAGCAAAACACGCACAGCGATTTGCTTTCGCCGCGACGAGGCGCCGCGCAGCAGCTCGACGTCGCGCCGAGGGCATTCCAGCTGCTCGGCCAGCCAGGCGACGAGCGCCTCGTTGGCACGTCCTTCGACGGGCGGCGCCGACAGGCGAATGCGCAACGCGCCATCGTGCAGGCCCACGACTTCGGTGCGCTTGGCACCCGGCACGACGCTGACATCGAGCACCACGCCGTCGCTTGTCGCACGGACGCAAGGCCACGGGGACGGCTTGCTCATCTCAGTTGCCCGCGATCAAAAAAAAACCCGGCCGAGGCCGGGTTTTTGCTGAGGACTCTTCGCTCAGGGCTTGTTGCCCGTCGGGAAAGGCCATGCAGCTTGCGGGCTGAGAGCCGTCTTGGCTGCGGGAGCTGCTGCGGGTTTCGCAGGGGCAGGGGCCGCAGGAGCGGCCGGCGCTTTCTTCGCAGCAGCCTTCTTCGCAGCCGGACGCTTCGCAGCCGACTTCTTCGCAGCAGCCTTCTTGGGGGCGGCCTTTTTCGCTGCGGACTTCTTCGCAGCCGGACGCTTCGCAGCGGACTTCTTCGCTGCGGGCTTCTTCGCTGCCGACTTCTTCGCTGCCGACTTCTTCGCCGGGCTCTTCTTCGCTGCCGACTTCTTCGCAGCCGGACGCTTTGCAGCGGCCTTCTTCGGAGCAGCCTTCTTGGCCGGCGACTTCTTCGCGGCGGCCTTCTTGGCCGGCGACTTCTTCGCAGCGGACTTCTTCGCGGCGGGTTTCTTCGCCGCAGCTTTCTTCGCAGTTGCCATTACATTCTCCTTGATCAAGTTGCAAAAGCACCGATTGGCACCGGCAGATCCGCTGCCAATCGGCTATTCACCGTCCGAAGGTCTGGCTGCTGCCGAAATGACAGCAGTCGCCTCGATACGATGAATCAGGATGCGAATCGCGTACGCCGCTTCTGTGTCGGCACATCACGATCCGCGAATCTTGATCTCTCACGTTCAGGCCTGCGCGCAAAGCCGCGTCAGGCCTCTAGTCCCAAGACAGCGCGCCACCGGATTGGTATTCGATGACGCGCGTCTCGAAGAAATTTCGCTCCTTTTTCAGGTCGATCATCTCGCTCATCCACGGGAACGGGTTTTCCTCGTTCGGGAAGAGCTCTTCCAAACCGATCTGCGTGGCACGCCGGTTGGCGATGTAGCGCAGGTAGCCCTTGAACATCGAGGCGTTCAGCCCGAGCACGCCGCGTGGCATGGTGTCCTCGGCGTAGCGGTACTCGAGCTCGACCGCCTTCATGAACAGCGCCTTGATCTCGGCCTTGAACTCGGCCGTCCAGAGGTGCGGGTTCTCGAGCTTGATCTGGTTGATGAGGTCGATGCCGAAATTGCAGTGCATCGACTCGTCGCGAAGAATGTATTGGTACTGCTCGGCCGCGCCCGTCATCTTGTTCTGGCGGCCGAGCGCCAGGATCTGGGTGAAGCCGACGTAGAAGAACAGGCCTTCCATCAGGCAGGCGAAGACGATCAGGCTCTTGAGCAGCGTGCGATCGTTCTCCGGCGTGCCGGTGCGGAAGTTGGGATCCATGATGGCGTCGATGAACGGGACCAGGAACTCGTCCTTGTCGCGGATCGATGACACCTCGTGGTAGGCGTTGAAGATCTCGCTCTCGTTCAGGCCCAGCGACTCCACGATGTACTGATAGGCGTGGGTGTGGATCGCTTCTTCGAAGGCCTGGCGCAGCAGGAACTGGCGGCACTCGGGCGCCGTGATGTGGCGGTAGGTGCCCAGCACGATGTTGTTGGCGGCCAGCGAATCGGCCGTCACGAAGAAGCCGAGGTTGCGCTTGATGATGCGCCGCTCGTCGTCGGACAGGCCGTTCGGATCCTTCCAGGTCGCGATGTCGCGCGACATGTTGATCTCTTGCGGCATCCAGTGGTTGGAGCACGTGGCGAGGTACTTCTCCCAGGCCCACTTGTACTTGAACGGCACCAGCTGATTGACGTCGGTCTGACCGTTGATGATGCGCTTGTCGGCCGCGTTGACGCGACGCGTGCTGGACGCTTCGACCTTGGTCGCCTGCGGTGCCGAGATGGGTGCGGGGGTCTCGTCGGGCACAGGCGCCAGCTTCGGAGACGGATGGACCGCACGCGCTTGAGGCGAATGGCTCGGCGCGGTTGATGTGTTCGATGTCGAGGGACTGACTTCTTCTTCCCAAACCAACATGGTGAGTTTCCTGTGCGTTCGAATTATCGGAGTGTTGCGTCGAAACACCAAGCGTTTCTTGACATTGGACGCGCTTCGCGGTTGTTCGATGTTGCTTGATTGCATCGATGCATCGCGTGGATCACCGGCTGCTGCGCAGCGAGCGTCGCGCGATGCATCGCGGGTCGTTGATCACTGACACGCTTCGCAGGTCGGATCGTCGATCGCGCAGAACTTGATGTCGGTCGCCGGATCGCCGCTCGCCGCTGCCACCTGGGAGCGCGCCGCGGCCGCCGCCGCATCGAGTGCGCTCATGCCGCCGCCGCTCGCCACCGAGTTCATGCTGCCTGCCTTCACCGTCGATTTCTCGGCATGCGTAGCGCCGATCGTGCGCAGGTAGTAGGTGGTCTTCAGGCCGCGCGTCCAGGCGAGCTTGTAGGTCTCGTCGAGCTTCTTGCCCGACGCGCCGGCCATGTAGATGTTGAGCGACTGCGCCTGGTCGATCCACTTCTGGCGGCGCGACGCGGCTTCGACCAGCCACTCCGTCTCGACCTCGAAGGCGGTGGCGTACAGCTGCTTGAGCTCCTCGGGCACGCGGTCGATGCGGCGCAGGGAGCCGTCGAAGTGCTTGAGGTCCATCACCATCACGTCGTCCCAGAGCCCGAGCTTCTTGAGGTCGCGCACCAGGTACTCGTTGATGACGGTGAACTCGCCCGACAGGTTGGACTTGACCGACAGGTTGCCGAACGAGGGCTCGATCGACGCCGACACGCCGATGATGTTGGAGATGGTCGCCGTCGGCGCGATGGCCACGCAGTTGGAGTTGCGCATGCCGTGCTGCTGGATGCGCTGGCGCAGGGCGTCCCAGTCCATGGCGGCGCTGCGGTCGACGTCGACATAGCCGCCGCGCTGCTGGGCCAGCAGGTCCAGCGAGTCCATCGGCAGGATGCCGCGGTCCCACAGCGAGCCGCGGTAGCTGGAGTAGCGGCCGCGCTCCTGCGCCAGCTCGGTCGATGCCCAGTAGGCGTGGTAGCACACGGCTTCCATCGAGCGGTCCGCGAACTCCACCGCCTCTTGCGAGGCGTAGGGGATGCGCAGCTCGTGCAGCGAGTCCTGGAACCCCATGATGCCCAGGCCGACCGGACGGTGCTTGAGGTTGGAGTCGCGCGCCTTCTTGACGGCGTAGTAGTTGATGTCGATGACGTTGTCGAGCATGCGCATCGCCGTCGCCACCGTCTTCTTCAGCTTGGCGTGGTCGATCTGGCCGTCCTTGACGTGGTGGACCAGGTTGACGGAGCCGAGGTTGCACACCGCGATCTCGGTGTCGCTGGTGTTCAGCGTGATCTCGGTGCACAGGTTGCTGGAGTGCACGACGCCCACGTGCTGCTGGGGCGATCGCACGTTGCAGGCGTCCTTGAAGGTGATCCAGGGATGGCCGGTCTCGAACAGCATCGAGAGCATCTTGCGCCACAGGTCCTTGGCCGCCATCTTCTTGAACAGCTTGATCTCGCCGCGGGCGACCTTGTCTTCGTAGCCGACGTAGGCCTGCTCGAAGGCCTGGCCGAACTTGTCGTGCAGGTCGGGGCAGGTCGAGGGCGAGAACAGCGTCCAGTCGCCGCCTTCCATCACCCGCTTCATGAACAGGTCGGGAATCCAGTTCGCGGTGTTCATGTCGTGGGTGCGGCGCCGGTCGTCGCCGGTGTTCTTGCGCAGCTCGAGGAACTCCTCGATGTCGAGGTGCCAGCTCTCCAGGTAGGCGCAGACGGCGCCCTTGCGTTTGCCGCCCTGGTTGACCGCCACCGCGGTGTCGTTGACGACCTTCAGGAAGGGCACCACGCCCTGGCTCTTGCCGTTGGTGCCCTTGATGTGCGAGCCGAGCGCGCGCACGTTGGTCCAGTCGTTGCCCAGGCCGCCGGCGAACTTGGACAGCAGCGCGTTCTCCTTGAGCGCCTCGTAGATGCCGTCGAGGTCGTCGGCCACCGTGGTCAGGTAGCAGCTCGACAGCTGCGAGCGATGCGTGCCCGAGTTGAACAGCGTCGGCGTGGAGCTCATGAAGTCGAAGGTCGACAGCACTTCATAGAACTCGATCGCCCGCGCCTCGCGGTCGATCTCGTTGAGGGCCAGGCCCATCGCGACGCGCATGTAGAAAGCCTGCGGCATCTCGATGCGCACGTCGTTCACGTGCAGGAAGTAGCGGTCGTACAGGGTTTGCAGGCCGAGGTAGTCGAATTGCAGGTCGCGCTCGGCCTTGAGCGCGGCGCCCAGCTTGGCCATGTCGTACTGCAGCAGCTTCTCGTCGAGCAGCTCCGCCTGCACGCCCTTCTTGATGAAGGCGGGGAAGTACTCGCCGTAGCGGGCCTGCATGTCCTGCTGCAGCACTTCCTCGCCGAGGATCTCCTTGCGGATGGTGTGCAGCAGCAGCCGCGCGGTGGCGCGGGTGTAGCCGGGATCCTTCTCGATCAGGGTGCGGGCGGCCAGGATGGCGGCCTTGTGCACTTCCTCGATGGGCACGCCGCCGTAGAGATTGCGCTTGGTCTCGGCCAGGATGGGGTCGGGCTTGACGTCGGCGCCCAGGCCTTCGCAGGCCGATTCGATCAGCGTCTGCAGGCGCCGCAGGTCGAGCGGCACGCGCTGACCGCGATCGACGACGTGCAACGCGGGCTCGGCAGCCATCGGCGCCTGGCCTTGCTTGGCGCGCTCCTGCGAACGGCGCTCGCGGTACAGCACGTAGGCGCGGGCGACCTCGTGGTGGCCGCCGCGCATCAGGCCGAGCTCGACCTGGTCTTGCACGTCCTCGATGTGAAAGGTGCCGCCGCCCGGACGCGAGCGCAGCAGCGCGCGCACCACCGTCTCGGTCAGGCCGTCGACCGTTTCGCGCACGCTGGCCGAGGCCGCGCCCTGCGTGCCGTGCACCGCCAGGAAGGCCTTCATCAATGCCACGGCGATCTTGTTCGGCTCGAACGAGACCACGGCGCCGTTGCGCCGGATGATCTGGTAGCCCTGGTAGGCCGAGGCCGCCACGGCCGAGGGCTCATCGGCAGCCGAGGCAGGCGTGGAAGGCGACGAACGGGAAACTGCGGTTTGCATGGCGGGTCCTTCAGTGAATGCGCGTGATCGCCCTGGCGCCCGTCAGGGCGCGAAGGCGCGGCGAATGGTTCGATTTGTGGTTCTGGCTGCGACGCAGCGGGCATCGCGTCTGGCGTTCCCGATCGGCAGGGTGGGCCATCGACTGTGGAAAAAGCTGTGGAGATTCGGTGGAGTGCACGTGGATGACTCGGATCGCTCGGACACTACATCTGGGGCACCGGCAGCACTCTAAACACTACCTATAGCGTACCCTATCCGGAGAAGCACTCATACCCAAGTGTGCGATGTCGCGTCGCCATCGGGGTCGTTGCGGCATCGCCGCCGCGGCAAAGCGCTCAGCCCAGCGCCGGGAATTGCGCCGCCGGCCACTGCAGGGCGGCTTGCAGCGCAGGCCACTCGAAGGCCGCGCCGGGGTCGTGCTTGCGGCCCGGCGCCACGTGCTCATGACCCGCCACGTGACTGATGGGATAGCGCCCCGCGATCGCCCTGAGCAGCGGCACGAGCGCGTCGTATTGCGGCGGTTCGAAGCGCGTGCCTTCCAGACCTTCGAGCTCGATGCCGATGGAGAAGTCGTTGCAGTTGTCGCGTCCCTGCCACGTCGAGCTGCCCGCGTGCCAGGCTCGCTCGTCGCACGACACGAATTGCCTCAGCGCCCCGGCGCGGTCGATGAAGAAGTGCGACGAGACCCGCAGCCCGCGGATGCGCCGGAAGTATGGATGCGCGTCGAAGTCGAGCCGGTTGGTGAACAGGCGCTCGACCGCATCGCCGCCGTAGACGCCCGGCGGCAGGCAGATCGAATGGATCAGCGCGAGGTCGATTGACGTGCCCGCCGGCCGGGGACCGAAGTTGGGCGATTCGCAGCGGCGCGCGCCGCGCCACCAGCCACCGTCCCAGGCGGCGGCGTCAGGACCCGCCGCGGTCAACATCGAAGCTGTCGCCGCCGACGCTCACGCCCAGGCGCGCCATGCGGTAGCGCATCTGGCGCAGCGACAGGCCCAGGCTCGCGCCGGCCGCGGTTCGATTGAAGCGATGGCGCTCCAGCGCGCGCAGCAGGATGTCGCGCTCGACCTCGTCGAGGTAGGCGGCGAGATCGTTGGGCAAGGGTGCGACGGTGGGCGGCGGCGGGGGCGGATCGGGTGCGAACACCGACGGATCGATGCGCGTGTTCTCGGTGATGAGGTCGAGCTCTTGCGCGGCGCTGTCGGTGAACACCGTCTCGGGCAGGCCGAGGTCGAACACGTCGATCGCCTCGTCGCCCGACAAGGCGACGGCGCGGTGCAGCAGGTTCTCGAGCTCGCGCACGTTGCCCGGGAAGGGATAGCGCGCCAGGTGCACCAGCGCGTCGCGCGTCAGGCGCGGCGGCGGCGACACGTTGGCGTCGCGCGCGATGCGCTCGAGCACGCGCTCGCTGATGGACTGCAGGTCCTCGAGCCGCTCGCGCAGCGGCGGCACGCGGATCTGGATGACGTTGAGGCGGTAGTACAGGTCCTGGCGGAAGCGGCCGGCGATCACCTCGGCGCCGAGGTCCTTGTGGGTGGCGCTCAGCAGCCGCACGTTGACCGCCTGCTCGCTCACAGCGCCGACCGGCCGCACCGAGCGCTCCTGGATCGCGCGCAGCAGCTTGGACTGCATCGACAGCGGCAGGTCGCCGATCTCGTCGAGGAACAGCGTGCCGCCGTTGGCGGCCTGGAAGAAGCCCTCGCGGTCCTCGTTGGCACCCGTGAACGCGCCCTTGCGATAGCCGAAGAACTCGGCCTCGAGCAGCTGCTCGGGGATGGCGCTGCAGTTGACGGCGACGAAGGGCTGGCCGTTGCGCGGACTGACCTCGTGGATGGCGCGCGCAACGAGCTCCTTGCCGGTGCCGGACTCGCCGTGCACCAGCACCGGCGCCATGCTGCGCGCGACCTTCTCGACCAGTGTGCGCACCTCTTGCATGGCCATCGAGCCGCCGGCCATGCGCGCGAGCGCTTGCGACACCGGCGCCGCCGGCGGCGGCGCGACGACGGGCCGCGCCGGCCGCGGCGTCAGGGCAGGCTGGCCGATCTCGCTCTCGGAGGGCAGGCTCGAGGGCACCATGGTCGGCACGGTGGAAGGCGCGCGTCCCAGCGCCGAAGCGACGACGGAGCGGAACTGCTTCAGGTCGACCGGCTTGGTGAGGTAGTCGTAGGCGCCGGCCTTCAACGCCTCGACCGCGTTCTCGGCCGAGCCATAGGCGGTGATGACGATGGCCTTCTCGCGCCGGCCGCTTTCCTCGAGTCGGCGCAGCAGGTCCAGGCCGGTGCCGTCGGGCAGGCGCATGTCGGTGATGACCGCGCTGTAGGTGCGGTCCTTCAGATGCAGCAGCGCTTCCTCGACCGAGCCGGCGGTCTCGATGTCGTAGCCCTCGCGCAGCAGCGTCAGTTCGTAGAGCGTGCGCAGGTCCGGCTCGTCGTCGACGACCAGCAGGCTGAAATGGGACGGGGATGACATCGGTGTCGTGTCGGCTCGGTTCAGGTCAGAAGTGGAGCGTCGGCCTGCGCAAGGGCCTTGCGGCGCATCACGACGTTGAACTCGTTTCGCGTCGGGTCGCCGGGGGTGCGCAGGCGGTAGTCGATGCTGGCGCCGTACCGCTCGCACAGCTCTCTGCAAATATACAGGCCCAGCCCCGTGCCGCGGCTGCGCGTGGAGAAGAAGGGTTCGAACAGGTAACGTTCGACATCGGGCGGGATGGGCTGGCCGTCGCTCGCCACGCTCAGGCGCAGGGTCGATTCATCGGGCGAGGCCAGACGCACCTGGACCGAACCCGGCTGCTTGCTCGAATGCCGGTAGCCGTTGTCGAGCAGGTTGATGAGCACGCGCCGAAGGTGATCGGGATCGAACACCGCGCCCAGGGGTTCGTTGGGCAGGTCCACGCGCACCGCGCTGCGGTCGCCCAGCGAGATCCCTGCGCCCTGGGCCCAGCCGGTGCACGCGGCCGCCACCTGGGCGCCGGCATCGATCACGCCGGCGTCGACGACGGTGCCCGGAGCGACCTCCATCACATCGTCGACGATGCGCTTGAGCCGCTCGACGTTGTCGCTGACCATCTGCGTGAGCTGGCGCTGCGACGGCGAGGTCACGTCTTCTGACAGCAGCGCGTTGGCCTGCGCGATGGCGGCCAGCGGATTGCGGATCTCGTGGGCGATGCCGGCCGACACGCGTCCCATCGCCGCGAGCTTTTCCTGGCGGGTGCGGGCCTGCATGTTGCGAACGTCCTCGAGCAGCAGGACGCAGAACTCCTCGCTGGCCTGCGACTCGTGGCGGCGCGTGAAGCGGATGCGCACCCGCAGCGTGCGCGTCTCGCCGGGCTCGAATTCGAGCACCACGTCGCGACCCGCCTCGGGCCAGACCGCGTCGACGAAGGCGCGCTCCACGGTCTTCACCAGCGCGTTCCAGGCCTCCACGCCGCGCAGCTGGAAAGGCGCCGGGCGGCACATGCCACTGGGCGCCAGCAGGCGCCGCGCCGCCGGGTTGGCCGCACGCACCCGACCGCGCCGGTCGACGACCAGCACGCCGTCCTGCATCTCCTCGATCACCAGGCGGTTGAGCTGGGCCTGCTGGCGCGCCAGCTCGAGGCTGCCCTTGGCGGTGAGCTCCTCGCGCGCCAGCCGCCCCGCCAGCTCGCCGGCGAGCACGGTGATGACGAACAGGCCGCTGCCGGCCAGGCCGGTCTGCGTCATCAGCGTGGTCGCTTCACCGCCGCGCAGCGCCGCCAGCCAGGCGATGCCCAGCAGCGACAGCGCCACGCCCGCCGCGGTGGCCAGCGCCTGCACCCGCGGCGTGAGCACGCCGGCCATCAGCACCGGCAGCACCAGCAGGGCGACGTAGTTGAAGCTCGACGCCGGCGACAGCAAGTGCAGCGTGGTGAAGCAGACGATGTCGATGCCGATGGTGGCGATCCATTGCCGTCCGCCGAGCCGGGCCAGCTCGTGCGGCTGGACCTGGTTGAAGCGCGGCAGCAGCCACATGCCGAGGGCGAAGGCCGCGTAGCCGACGCTGATGGCCGCGACCGGGAAGCTCGCGCGGCCGCCGAACACGCCCGCCAGGGTGACGGTCAGGATGAGCGCCAGCCCCAGCGCGGCCCGCGCGCCGAGAAACACGCGGTAGATGCGATCGAAGGCGGTCTGCTTGGCACTCACCAGCCGGCGCGCCTGGCGCGAGATGAAGCGCGAGTCGGGCGTGGCCGCCGCCGCTGCCAGGCCGGCGTCGTAGCGCGACTCGGCCTCGTCCATGCCGTCGGAGATCTGGGTGTCGTCGCCGACGCCCAGCGCGCCGAACCAGGACTCCTCGGGAGGATCCGGCCGCCGCTTGGCCCGTCGCTCCGTGCGGCGACGCTCGTTCGCGGGTGCCGATGTCGCGCTCATTGGATAACCTCCACGCTGCGCGTTGCGGTGCGAGCCCCTTCGGGCGGCCGGGCGGGGCTCATGCCGTGGGATGCGCTTTCTCGTATTCGGTGCGGTGCGCCTCGCCGCAGAACACGCCGCCGCGTCCGGGCAGCGCCTCGTCGCGCGGCAGGTGCAGTCCGCAGTGCGCGCAGGCGACGATCGCCTGCTGCCGATCAGGCGCCGGGTCCTGGCGCGGGTCGGGTCGCGGCGGCAAGGGCCGCCGGCTGCTGCGCGCGAGCCAAAGCACCGCGAGCACGATCAGGAGGACGAGCAGGTATTTCATCGGATCAGACCGGCGGCGCGCGGTGAAGCACGACCTCGAACACGAAGCGCGAGCCGACGTAGGCGAGCAGCAGCAGGCCGGTGCCGGCATACAGCCACCCGGTGGCCTTGCGCCCGCGCCATCCGAAGGCCTGGCGGCCGGCCAGCAAGGCGGCGAAGACGCCCCAGGACAGCATGGAGAACACCTTCTTGTGGTCCCAGTGCCAGGGACTCGCGAACCACCACCCGAGCACGAGGGTTGCCGTCAGCACGGCGAAGCCGGCCGCCACGAAGCGGAAGGTCAGGCGCTCCAGGCGCATGACCGGCATGCCGAAGGCGCCCGACTGTGCGGCCGCCAGCTGGGGTGCGCGGCGCATCTGCTTGTCGGCGCGATTGAGCAGGACGGCGTGGAGCACGGCGGCGCCGAACAGCCCGTAGGTGGCGATGCCGGTCACCCAGTGCAGCGGCTCCCAGCGCGACAGCAAGTGCGGCCGCAGCTCGCCCGGAAACGACAATGCCAGCGCCACCGCCGTCGCGCCGAGCACAGCCAGGCCGCGGCGCACACCGGCGAGGGGCAGCGAACGACTCTCGATGAGGTAGACGGCGATCACCAGCCACAGGGTCACCGACAGGGCGGGCGCGAAGCCGAAGCGGGCGCCGGTGGCGGATGCGCCGGCGCCGGAGGTGTCGATCCAGATTGCGGCCGCGTGGGCCAGCCAGGCGGCCATCAGCACCGCACGCACGGCGTTGGCGGCACGCTGGGGCAGCAGCGCGGCTACCGCATAGGCGACCAGCGCCAGCACGCCCGGCAAGAGCCAGGGCGACACCGCCCCGAAAGATAGAATCATCCGCAGAGTGTACTTTCGCGACCCCGCGCGGCGGCCTCGCTGCACACCATTCCCACGGGCCGCAAATCAACATGGCATCCACCCTCACCGACCGGTTGAGCCGCCTCGTCAAGACGATGCGCGGCCAGGCCCGCATCACCGAGTCCAATGTGCAGGACATGCTGCGCGAAGTGCGCATGGCGCTGCTCGAGGCCGACGTCGCGCTGCCGGTGGTGCGTGACTTCGTCGCGCGGGTCAAGGAAAAGGCGCTGGGCGCCGAGGTGGTGGGCTCGCTGTCGCCCGGCCAGGCGCTGGTGGGCATCGTCAACCGCGAGCTCGCCGCGACCATGGGCGAAGGCGTGTCCGACATCAACCTGGTCGCGCAGCCGCCCGCGGTGATCCTCATGGCCGGCTTGCAAGGCGCCGGCAAGACCACGACGACGGCCAAGCTGGCCAAGCACCTGATCGAGAAGCGCAAGAAGAAGGTGCTCACCGTGTCCGCCGACGTGTACCGCCCGGCCGCGATCGAGCAGCTCAAGACGGTCACGCGCCAAGCCGGCGCCGAGTGGTTTCCGTCGCATGCCAACGACCAGCCCGTGGCCATCGCCAACGCGGCGCTTGACCATGCGCGGCGCCACTACTTCGACGTGCTGCTCGTCGACACCGCCGGCCGCCTGGCGATCGACGAAGCGCTGATGAAGGAGATCGCCGACCTGCACGGCGCGCTCAAGCCCGTCGAGACGCTGTTCGTCGTCGACGCCATGCAGGGCCAGGACGCGATCAACACCGCCAAGGCCTTCAAGGAGGCGCTGCCGCTGACCGGCATCGTGCTCACCAAGATGGACGGCGACTCGCGCGGCGGCGCGGCGCTGTCGGTGCGCCAGATCACCGGCGCCCCCATCAAGTTCGCCGGCGTGAGCGAGAAGATCGACGGCCTCGAGGTGTTCGACGCCGAGCGCCACGCCGGACGCATCCTCGGCATGGGCGACATCGTCGCGCTGGTCGAGGAGGTCACCAAGGGCGTCGACATGGCGGCGGCGGCCAAGCTGGCCGAGAAGGTCAAGTCGGGCAATGCCTTCGACCTGAATGACTTCCTGTCACAGATTTCACAAATGAAGAAGATGGGCGGCTTGTCAGGCCTCATGGACAAGCTGCCCTCGCAGATGACCGCCAAGGCCGGCGCGATGGACATGGACAAGGCCGAGCGCGACGTGCGCCGCATGGAAGGCATCATCTGCTCCATGACGCCGCTGGAGCGGCGCAAGCCCGAGCTCATCAAGGCGACGCGCAAGCGCCGCATCGCGGCCGGTGCCGGCGTGCAGGTGCAGGAGGTGAACCGCCTGCTCAATCAGTTCGACCAGATGCGCGACATGATGAAGAAGATGAAGGGCGGCGGCATGATGAAGCTCATGAAGCGCATGGGCGGAATGAAAGGATTTCCGGGTCCGCGCTAGTGCGCAGCGCGCGCGAGCGCTCGGTGCTTCTCATTGACCGGCCTGGACGGGCCGGATATGTTTGTATGTTGGCTACTTGCCCCAGCTTGCCTTGACCACCACCCTCCTCGTTGTCTTTCTCGTCGTCGCGCTCGTGATCGTCTGGTGGGCGCTTCGCTTGCGCGGCGGCCGCGCCAGTGGCTCCCATTCGTCCGACAACCTCGATACGCTCACCGGCTGGCCGCCCCAGGCCACACGGGTGCTGACCACCGCAGAGCGCCAGGCCTACGACCTGCTGCGCGCGGCGCTTCCGGCGCACATGATCCTGGCCCAGGTGCCGCTGCAGCGGTTCATCAAGGTGCCCACGCGCAACTCCTACGCCGAGTGGCTGCGTCGGGTGGGCCAGATCAATGTCGACCTCGTGATCTGCGACCGGCATTCGCAGGTCGTCGCGGTGGTCGAGATCCAGGCCGAGGACGACCTGCCCAGCAGCCGCGCCCACCGCCGGCGCGAACGCATGATGCGTGTGCTCAAGTCGGCCCAGATCCCCGTGCACCTGTGGGCCGCCGGCGGGCTGCCTTCGGCTCAGGCGGCGCGTGAAGCCATCCTGCCGGGCGATGCCGAGCCGGAGCTGGCCGTCGCCCCCACCCTGCGCTCGCTGCCGGGCCGCATGCCCGCCGACGGGCAGAGCACCGAGGCCGGCGAGCTTCGCGAGCCGCCTCCGTCGACATGGTTCGACGACCTCGAAAGCGGCGCCGTGCCCTTGCAAGGGACCTCGCCTGCCAAGAACGGCAAGGACACCAAGACGCGGCCCGGCCACTGACCGCGGCGGCGGCTCAGGCCAGCAGTGCGTTGGCGAACTCGCGGGCGTCGAAGGTTTCCAGGTCTTCCAGCTTCTCGCCCACCCCGATGAAGTAAACCGGCACCGGCCGCTCGCGCGCGATGGCCGCGAGCACGCCGCCCTTGGCCGTGCCGTCGAGCTTGGTCACCACCAGGCCGGTGAGCGCCAGCGCGTCGTCGAAGGCCCTGACCTGCGCCAGCGCGTTCTGGCCGGTGTTGCCGTCGACGACCAGCAGCACCTCGTGGGGCGCGCCGTCTTGCGCCTTTGCGATGGTGCGCCGGATCTTCTTCAGCTCTTCCATCAGGTGAAGCTGGGTCGGCAGGCGGCCGGCGGTGTCGGCGATCACCACGTCGCGGCCGCGTGCCTTGCCGGCGACCACGGCATCGAAGGTCACCGCCGAGGGATCGCCGCCTTCCTGGCTCACGATCTCGACGTTGGTGCGGCCGGCCCACACGGCGAGCTGCTCGCGCGCCGCGGCGCGGAAGGTGTCGGCCGCGGCCAGCAGCACCTTCTCGCCGCCCTCGGCGAGGTGGCGCGTGAGCTTGCCGATGCTGGTGGTCTTGCCCGCACCGTTGACGCCCACCACCATCATCACGGTCGGGGTGGCTTCGCCGATGGTGAGCTGCTTTTCGAGCGGACGCAGGAGCTCGGTGATCGCATCGGCGAGCAGCGCCTTGACGGCCGCCGGCTCGGTGGCGCGGGCTTCTTTCACGCGGCGCTTGAGGTCGTCGAGCAGGAAGGCCGTCGCCTTGACGCCGGCATCGGCCATCAGCAACGCGCCTTCGAGCTCCTCGTACAGCGCGTCGTCGATCTGGGTGCCGGTGAAGACTTGCGCGATGCTCGACCCGGTCTTGCGAAGCCCCGTTCGCAACTTGGCCAGCCAGGTGCCGCGTTCGACCGGCACGGGCTCGCTGACCGGAGAGAGCGAGGGCAAGGGTGCGGGCTCGACCGGAACCGCGGCCGGCTCCGGCGCCGCCGCAGGGGCACCGAAGCCCAGCTTCTCGCGCCATCCGCGCTCGGGCGACTCAGGCTCGGCCGGTGCGGCCGCCGTGTCGGCGGGATTCTTTTTCTTGAAGAAGCTGAACATGCAGGTGCGCGCTGTCGAGTGAAGAGAGCAGGAGGACGGGGCAGCCGACGTGCCACGATATAATCACGGGCTCAGGCGCTTTAGCTCAGTCGGTTAGAGCGACGGAATCATAATCCGCAGGTCCGGGGTTCGAGTCCCTGAAGCGCCACCAGAATCATCAAAAACGGCTCCGGGATGGAGCCGTTTTGCTCTTTGTCGTTCCCTCCATCAACAGCCACTGGATCAACACCATGTACCGCTGTGCCTTGGCCGCCGTCACGGCCGTCTGCCTCGTCGCCCCCGCCGCCGCGCAGCAGCGCGGCTTTCCGCAAAACGCGTTGCGCGGCGCCCTGGTCGTCGCCAGCCCGACCGAGGCCGCGCTGAATGGAAAGTCCGTGGGCCTGGCGCCAGGCCTGCGCATCCGCGGCCAGGACAACATGCTGCAGATGTCCGGCACGCTGCTGGGCCAGAAGCTGCTGGTGCACTACACGGTCGACATGCAGGGCCTGATCAAGGACGTGTGGATCCTCACTCCGCAAGAGGCGGCGAAGAAGCCCTGGCCCACGTCCCCCGCCGAGGCGCAAGCCTGGAGCTTCGACCCGGTCGCCCAGGTCTGGACCAAGCCCTGAGGAGGCGGTCATGACGAAGAAAGTCTTCATCAAGACCTTCGGCTGCCAGATGAACGAGTACGACTCGGACAAGATGGCCGACGTGATGCAAGCGGCCGACGGCTACGAGCCGACCTCCGATGTCGAGCAGGCCGACCTGATCCTGTTCAACACCTGCTCGGTGCGCGAGAAGGCGCAGGAAAAGGTCTTCAGCGACCTCGGCCGGGTCAAGCACCTCAAGGCCAAGGGCGTGATGATCGGCGTCGGCGGCTGCGTCGCCAGCCAGGAGGGCGCGGCCATCATCGAGCGCGCACCGTACGTCGACGTGGTGTTCGGGCCGCAGACCCTGCACCGCCTGCCCGACCTGCTCGCGCGCCGGCGCGAGCAGCAGCGCCCGCAGGTCGACATCAGCTTCCCCGAGATCGAGAAGTTCGACCACCTGCCGCCGGCACGCGTCGAGGGCGCGACCGCCTTCGTCTCCATCATGGAAGGCTGCTCCAAGTACTGCAGCTACTGCGTCGTGCCCTACACCCGTGGCGAGGAGGTCTCGCGGCCCTTCGACGACGTGCTGGTCGAGGTCGCCGGCCTGGCCGACCAGGGCGTGAAGGAAGTGACCCTCCTCGGCCAGAACGTCAACGCGTATCGCGGCGCGATGGGCGACAGCCCCGAAATCGCCGACTTCGCGCTGCTGATCGAATACGTCGCCGGCATCCCCGGCATCGAGCGCATCCGCTACACCACCAGCCACCCGAACGAGTTCACGCAGCGGCTGATCGACGTCTACGCCAAGGTGCCGCAACTGGTGAATCACCTGCACCTGCCGGTCCAGCACGGCAGCGACCGCATCCTGATGGCGATGAAGCGCGGCTACACCGCGATGGAATACAAGAGCACGGTGCGCAAGCTGCGCGCGATCCGTCCCGACATCAGCCTGTCGACCGACTTCATCGTCGGCTTCCCCGGCGAGACCGACGACGACTTCGCCCGGACCATGAAGCTGATCGACGACATCGGCTTCGATGCGAGCTTCAGCTTCGTGTTCAGCCCGCGTCCCGGCACGCCGGCCGCGGCCCTGCACGACGACACGCCGCACGAGGTCAAGCTGCAGCGGCTGCAGCACCTGCAAGGCGTGATCGAGGCCAACGCACAGCGCATCAGCGCCTCGCGCGTGGGCAGCGTGCAGCGCATCCTGGTCGAGGGGCCGTCGCGGCGCGACGCGAGCGAGCTGATGGGCCGCACCGAGTGCAACCGCATCGTGAACTTCAAGGGACCGGCCAGGCTGATCGGCCAGTTGGTCGACGTCACCATCACCGAGGCCTATGCGCATTCGCTGCGCGCCGAAGTGCCGGTGCGCGAGAGCGCCGCGGCCTGAGGGGCCCGGCACTCAGGTGGTCAGGCTGATCACCCGGTTGCGACCGGCGCCCTTGGCCTCGTAGAGCGCGCGGTCGGCGCGCTTCATCAGCGTGCCGAGCGTGTCGCCCGGCAGCAGCGCGGCGACGCCGAAGCTGGCCGACAGGCGTCCGGCGCCGCTGAAAGGCGTGGCCTCGAACAGGCGGCGCAGCACTTCGGCGAAGGCCACCGCGGCGTCGAGGTCGGTGTGCGGCAGCAGCATCGCGAACTCCTCGCCGCCCACGCGGTACAGGCAGTCGCGCCGCTTCGAGGCCTGCAGCACGCGCAGCGCGAACTCCTTCAGCACCGCGTCGCCTACGTCGTGGCCGAAGCAGTCGTTCACGCGCTTGAAGTGGTCGATGTCCAGTGCGACCAGCGACAACGAGGCCCCGCTGTCGGCGCACGCGGCGATCAGCGCCCGCCCTTCCTCCTCGAAGCTGCGCCGGTTGCGCGCGCCGGTGAGCACGTCCTTGGTCGCCAGCTCGCGCCAGGTGCTGCTGCGCGTCTCGATCGGCGCGATCACCGTGCGGCTGAGGATGCGGTTGAGCACGATGAACAGGGCAGCGAACACGACCAGCGACGCACCCACGTGCCGCCACCAGGTCTGGCGTGCGTCGGCGAGCGCCTGAGCCGCAGGCACCGAGACGATCTGGGCGCCGACCGTGTCGCCGACCTTCCAGCCGAAGCTGGCGGCCTGCCCGTAGCGCTGGCGCAGGCCGGCCGGCGCGCTGGCCGCCGAGCCATGGCAGGCGACGCAGTCCGCCGTCGGTCGCACCGGGCGCGCCACGTGCAGCATCTCGCCGGCGGGGCTGTCGGTGATGTGCACCAGCTCGTGCCGGTCGGGCTCGGCTCGGAAGGCGTTGATCGCCTCGATCTGCCAGCCGTTGGCGCGGTTGGCGGGGTTGGTGGGGTTGAGCGCCACCTCGGCGTAGCGGTAAAGCGGCCGCTCGGCCTCGAGCAGCGCCATGGTGCGGTTGGCGGCGTAGGCCGGGATGGTTTGCGGATGCAGCACCTCGCCGCCCGGCGGCAGCAGCGGGCGGATGTCTTCCATCGTGTACTTGCGCACCGCCAGCGCCATTTCCATCTGCAGCATGGAGTCGCGCCGCACCTGCGTCATCGCGCCGTCGATCAGCGAGCGGTACAGCACGGCCGAGCTGATGCAAAACACGATCACGAAGGTGATCGCAAGGTAGAGGTTGAGCCGGGCGCGGGTGCTCATGCGGATGGAAAACGTGAAGGGCGAACCATCGCCCGAGGCTAGCCGCGACTTTGCGACGGCGCTGTCACCACCGATGCAGCCTGGAGCGGGCCGATCGCCGCGCTGTTCGGACGATCGCCGCCGGCGTCAGCGCCGGCCCGGGCCGAAGCCGCGCCACCACAGGCTGAACGCGCACGCCAGGACCATCGCGGCGTAGGTGGCCATCTTGCCGTCGCGCCCGAAGTACAGCAGCCCGCCGACCGAGGCGGCGATCGCCCAGCCTGCCGACCATAGCGCCATCCGCAGCCAGGGCACGCCCTGCAGCGCGCTGCGCCACAGCAGCTTGGCCATGGCCGAGGCGAACAGCGCGATGCCGAGCGCGGGTGCGAAGAAGTTGAGCAGGTGCCAGAGGCCGCCGAGAACGTCCACGGGAAGGGCTGGAAGTGAAAGGGATCCGGGTCCGAATGGAGTCGAAACCGTCACGGGTCTTTGAGCGACGCTCAAGTCCTTGAATAGCAACGAATTTTATAATCGTGGCATGAGTGTCCTGGCCCTCGGACTGAACCACGCCACCGCGCCCCTGGATCTGCGCGGCCGCTTCGCGTTCACGAACGAGCAGCTCGTCCCGGCGCTGATGGCGTTTCGCGAGCGGGTGCAGCGCGCGCCCGAGGTCGCGCTGGTCTCCACCTGCAACCGCACCGAGTTGTATATCGCCGGCGAGCCCGGCCAGGCCGGCGCGCTGGTGGCGCCGGCGGTCGACTGGCTGGCCGATGTCGGCGGCGTGGGCTCGAACACGCTCCGCGACCACGCCTACGTGCTCCAGGGCGGCGCCGCGGCGCGCCATGCCTTCCGGGTGGCCAGCGGGCTCGATTCCATGGTGCTGGGCGAGCCGCAGATCCTCGGCCAGATGAAGCAGGCGGTGCGCGAGGCCGACAGCGCCGGCACGCTGGGCACCACCCTGCACCAGATGTTCCAGCGCTCCTTCGCCGTGGCCAAGGAGGTGCGCACGTCGACCGAGATCGGCGCGCACTCCATCAGCATGGCCGCCGCATCGGTGCGGCTGGCCTCGCAGCTGTTCGAAGACCTGCGCACGCTGAAGGTGCTGTTCGTCGGCGCGGGCGAAATGATCGAGCTGGTCGCCACGCACTTCGCGGCCCGCACGCCGCGGGCGCTGGCGGTGGCGAACCGCACGCTGGAGCGCGGCGAGAAGCTCGCCGGCCGCTTCGGCGCCGAGGCGCTGCGACTGGCCGACCTGCCCCAGCGCCTGGCCGAGTTCGACGTGGTGGTTTCCTGCACCGCCAGCTCGCTGCCCATCATCGGCCTGGGCGCGGTCGAGCGGGCGCTGAAGACGCGCCGGCATCGCCCGATGTTCATGGTCGACCTGGCCGTGCCGCGCGACATCGAGCCCGAAGTCGCCCGCCTGCGCGATGTCTATCTCTACACCGTCGACGATCTCTCGGCGCTGGTCCAGACGGCCGGCGAGAAGCGCCAGGCCGCCGTCGAGCAGGCCGAGGCCATCATCGAAACCGGCGTCCAGGGCTTCGTGCACTGGCTCGACCAGCGCGGCACGGTGCCGCTGATCCAGGCCCTCAACGCACAGGCCGACGACTGGCGCGGCGCCGAGATCGCGCGCGCGCGCAAGCTGCTGGCCAAGGGCGCCGACATCGAGACCGTGCTGGAGGCGCTGTCGCGCGGCCTCACCCAGAAGATGCTGCACGGCGCACTGGCCGAGCTGCATGCCGCCGACGGCGAGCAGCGCAGCCAGCTGGCACAGACCGTGTCGCGCCTGTTCCTGCGCAACTCCTCGCGCCACCCCAGCGACAACCAAGGTTAGCGCCGCCACCGCCCCATCGGGCGGTGAGCTCTCGCGTGGCCATCCCCGCGGTGTTCCCAGCCCCCCACCGAGCACCCGAATGAAAGACTCGCTGCGCCAACAATTCCAACGCCTCGGACTGCGCCTGGCCGAGCTCGACGCGACCTTGTCGGATCCGTCCATCGCCTCCGACATGAAGCGCTTTCGCGAGCTGACGCGCGAGCATGCGGAAGTCTCCGACGTGGTCGGGCGCTTTCGCCGCTTCGAACAACGCGAGCGCGACCTGGCCGGCGCCCGCGAAATGCTGGCCGACCCCGACATGGCCGAGATGGCCGAAGAGGAGATCGGCGCCGCGCAGGCCGACGTCGAGCGCCTGCACCTGGAGCTGCAGACGGCCTTGCTGCCGCGCGATCCCGACGACGCGCGCAACGCCTTCCTCGAGATCCGCGCCGGCACCGGCGGCGACGAGTCGGCCCTGTTCGCCGCCGACCTGGCCCGCATGTACCTGCGCCATGCCGAGCGACACGGCTGGCGCACCGAGGTGATGTCGGAGAGCGTGTCGGACCTGGGCGGCTACAAGGAAGTCGTGTTCCGCATCGAGGGCGAGAGCGTCTACGGGCGGCTGAAGTTCGAGTCGGGCGGACATCGGGTGCAGCGCGTGCCGGCCACCGAGACGCAGGGCCGCATCCATACCAGCGCCTGCACCGTCGCCGTGCTGCCCGAGCCCGACGAAGCCGAGGAGGTGCAGCTCAATCCGGCCGAGCTGCGCATCGACACCTTCCGCGCCAGCGGCGCCGGCGGCCAGCACGTCAACAAGACCGACAGCGCGATCCGCATCACCCACCTGCCCACCGGCATCGTGGCCGAATGCCAGGACGACCGCTCGCAGCATCGCAACAAGGCCAAGGCGATGGCGGTGCTGGCGGCGCGCCTGCGCGAGAAGGACCGCAGCGAGCGGGCGGCGCGCGAAGCTGCCACGCGCAAGGGCCTGATCGGCAGCGGCGACCGCAGCGATCGCATCCGGACCTACAACTTCCCGCAGGGCCGGCTGACCGACCACCGCATCAACCTGACGCTGTACAAGCTCCAGTTCATCCTCGACGGCGATCTCGACGAGGTGATCGCCGCGCTCGAGGCCGCCCGCGCGGCCGAGCAGCTGGCGGCGCTCGAGAGCGGCGAGGTCCTGTCGTGACCACCGTCGGCGACGCCCTGACGCAGGCGCGGCGTCGCGGCGTCGATCGGCTCGACGCGCAGTTGCTGCTCGCGCAGGGGCTCGGCCGCCCGCGCGCCTGGCTGCTCGCCCATGACGACCATGTCCTGACGCCGCCGCAGTCGGCGGCCTTCGCGGCGGCGGTCGAGCGTCGTGCCCGTGGCGAGCCGCTCGCCTACATCGTCGGCGAGAAGGAGTTTCGCGGGCTCTTGCTGGCGGTCGATGATCGCGTGCTGGTGCCGCGGCCGGACACCGAGACGCTGGTGGCGTGGGCGCTGGAGCTGCTGAACGCCGCGCCGCTGGCACCGCTCGATGCCCCGCAGGTCGTCGACCTGGGCACCGGCAGCGGCGCCATCGCGCTGGCGGTGGCGCAGGCCTGCCCGCGGGCTCGCGTCTGCGCGCTCGACGCCAGCCCGGATGCGCTGGCCGTCGCCCGACTCAACGGCCAGCGGCTGGCACTGGCCGTGGAGTGGCTGCCAAGCCACTGGTGGGACGGCATCGGCCGCCGGCGCTTCCACCTCGCCTTGTCCAATCCGCCTTATGTGGCCGACGACGATCACCATCTCGCGGCGCTGCAGCATGAGCCCCAGATGGCCTTGCGCGCCGGGCCTGACGGCCTGGACGCCATTCGCGCCATCGTCGCCGGCGCCGCCGATCACCTGGAGCCCGGCGGCTGGCTGCTGCTCGAGCACGGCCACGATCAATCCGCGGCGGTGCAGGCTCTGCTGCGCGACGCCGGCTTCGAGGCGGTGCAGTCGCGTCACGACCTCGCCGGCATCGCGCGCTGCAGCGGCGCGCGGGCACCACGCGTGCCCTGAGGCGCAGGCTGTGGCGCCGACGCCGCAAGGCGCGGACGCCGATTCGTGCCAATTACGTCACAGCGTCCCACGAGCAAGGGATGACGCGTCGAAATCGGCACACAAAACAGGGCCGCCGGCGTAGCATGAAAGCGAGGGTTGGAAAGACCCCAGCCCCCTTCGCAAAGCACAGCATCTGTTGGGAGCTCGTCATGCGATCTGCACACTGGATGGTGGTCGCAGCGGTGGCACTCAATGCCGCCGCCAGCGTCTGGGCGGTTCAGGGCGATGGCTTGATTCCGCCCAAGGAGACCCCTTGGCCGCGCTGGCAAGGGCGCTTGTCACTGGGCACGACGGCGGCGCCGCTGCGCGCCGATCCGATGAACGTCGACAGCAGCTCGCTGAGCGGAGCCAGCGTGCTGGGTGACTACTACTTCACCCGTTCCTTGCCGCGCCTGGGCAGCAGCGGCGGCTTTCGCGCCACCAGCGGCCTGTTCCTGGGCTCGCGCGCGGCCACGCTGCTGTCGACCGGACCCGGCGCCGGCCTGGGTGGGCGCGCATTCAGCGTCGATCGCCGCAGCCTCGGCGGCTACGGACTGGTGTCGCCGGCGGACGCGCCGCCCGACTCCGGCGCCGTGCCCTACGTGGGCGTGGGCTACACCGGGCTGTCGCCGCGCAGCGGCTGGGGCTTCAGCGCCGACCTCGGCCTGATGGCGCTCAGCCCGAGCTCGGCCGTCAAGCTCGGCCGGGTGTTCAGCGGCAACCAGAGCCTGGACGACGTGCTGCGCGACATGCGGCTGTCGCCGCTGGTGCAGGTGGGCGTGTCGTATTCCTTCTAGCGTCGACGCCCAAGACCGCATGCAGGCAGCCTTCTTCGGGTCTGTCGTATAAGCT
The DNA here is from genome assembly GCA_036377015.1 of Piscinibacter sp. GTDB lineage: Bacteria > Pseudomonadota > Gammaproteobacteria > Burkholderiales > Burkholderiaceae_C > Albitalea. The sequence continues at coordinate 101,267 of DASUZE010000110.1, forward strand.
CGGTTGTCTGATTCCTTCGGCCCCCTCGCGGGGCCTTTCGACCATGAGCGACGTTCAGCAACGCATCGACGACCTCGTCAAATCCAACCGCGTGGTGCTCTTCATGAAGGGCACGGCGCAGTTCCCGATGTGCGGCTTCTCCGGCCGCGCCGTGCAGATCCTCAAGGCCTGCGGCGTCAACGACCTCCAGACCTTCAACGTGCTGGAGGACGAGGAAGTGCGCCAGGGCATCAAGTCCTACGCCAACTGGCCGACCATCCCCCAGCTCTACGTGAACGGCGAGTTCGTCGGCGGCTCCGACATCATGATGGAGATGTACCAGGCCGGCGAGCTGCAGCAACTGCTGGGCGCCGAAGCCTGACATGTCGCGGGTGATCGTCGGCGTCACCGGCGCCACGGGAGCCGTCTATGCCGTGCGCCTGCTGGAGCGGCTGCGCGCCGCCAAGCGGGAAACGCATCTGGTGGTGAGCGCTGCCGGCGTTCTCAACGTGCACCATGAGCTCGGGCTGGACCGCAAGAGACTGGAAGAGCTCGCCGACGTCGCCTACAGCCCGTCGGACGTCGGCGCCGCCATCGCGAGCGGCTCCTTCGCCACCGACGCGATGGTGATCGTGCCCTGCTCGATGAAGACGCTCGCGGCGGTTGCGCACGGCCTGTCCGACAACCTGCTCACGCGCGCGGCCGACGTCACGCTCAAGGAGCGCCGGCGCCTGGTGCTCATGGTGCGCGAGACGCCGTTCAACCTGGCCCATCTGCGCAACATGACGACCGTGACCGAGATGGGTGGCGTGATCTTTCCGCCGCTGCCCGCGTTCTACCACCGGCCGCAGAGCATCGACGAGCTGGTCGGCGACACGGTGGAGCGCGTGCTCGCGCTGATCGGCGTCGAGGCCGCGATTCCCAAGGCCTGGAGCGGCCTGTAGCGGCATCAGCCCGGCTGGTAGTCCCAGGCCTTGCGGGCGCCGAAAACGAGATTCGGGTACTCGGGCTTGCCGCGGCTGCCGTTGTAGCGGCCGAGCGCCATGAACAGGTCGCCGCGCTCGATGTCGAGGTAGTGGCGCAGGATCACGCAGCCGAAGCGCAGGTTGGTCTGCATGTGGAACAAGGCGAGCACGTCGCCGCCGCCGATCAGCCGCGTCCAGAAGGGCATGACCTGCATGTAGCCGCGCGCGCCGGCGCTGCTGATGGCGTACTTGCGAAAGCCGCTTTCGACCTGGATCAGGCCGAGCACCAGCGCCGGCTCGAGCCCCGCGCGCTTGCTCTCGTACCAGACCGTCTCGAGGAATTCGACCCGCGTGACATGGTCGGCCTTGCGCTTCTTCAGGCGGTTGCTCATCTCGCCCAGCCAGCGAAGGTAGGCCAGGCGGCTGTCGGTGCTGTCGAACGCGGGCTTGGGCGGCGCGCTGTTGGCGATGGCCGCCGCCAGGGCGCCTCTCACGGCGTCGGCCAAAGGTTCTTCGACCTGGGCGCCGGCGTCGGCCCGACGCGGGATCGCCAAGCCCACCAGGGCGCCGATTGCCGCCACGCCGAGCCCACGCCTGGCTCTCCCGTGGCGGGAGAGACGCACGCTCATGCCGACAGCTTGCCCTTCACGAAAGCCTCGACGTCGGCCACCGGGACCGGCGTGGCCTGCGCATCACGCCGGCCCTGGTATTCGACCTTGCCGTCCTTCAAGCCTCGATCGGACAGCACGACACGGTGCGGCACCCCGATCAGTTCCCAGTCGGCGAACATCGCGCCCGGGCGCTCGCCGCGATCGTCGAGCATCACGTCGATGCCGTGGGCCTGCAAGGCATCGTGCACGCGGTCGGCCGCGGCCTTGACCTCGGCCGAGCGGTCGTAGCCGATGGGGCAGATCACGACGGTGAATGGCGCCAGCGCGTCCGGCCAGACGATGCCGCGCTCGTCGTGGTTCTGCTCGATGGCCGCGCCGACGATGCGGGTGATGCCGATGCCGTAGCAGCCCATCTGCATGAGCTGCGGCTTGCCGTTCTCGTCGAGGTAGCTGGCATTCATGTCCTTGGAGTACTTCGTGCCGAGGAAGAACACATGGCCGACCTCGATGCCGCGCTGGATCGCGAGCACGCCCTTGCCGTCGGGCGAGGGATCGCCCTCGACGACGTTGCGGATGTCGGCCACGAGATCGGGCTCGGGCAGGTCGCGGCCCCAGTTCACGCCGGTGATGTGGAAGTCGGCCTCGTTCGCCCCGCAGATGAAGTCACTCATGGCGGCCACCGTGCGGTCGGCAACGACGCGCACCGGCTTGCGGGTGCCGATGGGGCCCAGGTAGCCCGGCTTGCAGCCGAAGTGGTCCTCGATCTCGGCCACGGTGGCGAAGCGGTAGCCGTCTTTCAGGCCGGCCAGCTTGCCGGCCTTGACCTCGTTGAGGGCGTGATCGCCGCGCACGAGCAGCAGCCAGACGGTGCTCTTGACGACATCGCCGGCGGCATTCTTCTCGTCGGTGGCGAGGACCAGCGACTTCACCGTGGTCGCAAGGGGCACGCCCAGCAGCGCGGCGACGTCCTCGCAGGTGGCCTTGCCGGGCGTGGGCGTCTTGTGCATCGGCTTCGACGCAGCGGCGCGCGTCGCGATGAGCGGCAGCGCCTCGGCCAGCTCCATGTTGGCGGCGTAGTCGGAGCCGGGGCAGTAGACGATCGCGTCTTCGCCGGTGTCGGCGATGACCTGGAACTCGTGCGAGCGGTCGCCGCCGATCGCGCCGGTGTCGGCCGCGACGGCGCGGAACTGCAGGCCCATGCGCTCGAAGATGCGCACGTACGCCGCGTACATCGCCTGGTAGCTCTTGCCGGCGGACTCGACGTCACGGTCGAAGGAGTACGCGTCCTTCATCGTGAACTCGCGGCCACGCATCACGCCGAAGCGCGGCCGGCGCTCGTCGCGGAACTTGGTCTGGATGTGATAGAAGTTTTTCGGCAGCGCGCGGTAGCTGCGCAGCTCCTGGCGCGCGATGTCGGTGATGACCTCTTCGCTGGTCGGCTGGATGATGAAGTCGCGCTCGTGCCGGTCTTTCACGCGCAGCAGCTCGGGACCCATCTTTTCGAAGCGCCCGGTCTCTTGCCACAGCTCGGCCGGCTGGACCACCGGCATCAGCAGCTCGATGGCGCCGGCGCGGTTCATCTCGTCGCGCACGATCCCCTCGACCTTGCGGATGACGCGCAGTCCCATCGGCATGTAGCTGTAGATGCCGGCGCCCAGGCGCTTGATGAAGCCGGCGCGCATCATCAGCTGGTGGCTCACGACCTCGGCATCGGCGGGGGCTTCCTTGAGGGTGGAAATGAAGAACTGGGAGGCTTTCATTCGGGCACGCGGGGGGAGGGATCACGCGGCGGGAGTGAGGGAAACCCAAGGGGTTGCGTCCCGTCATGCCGGTGCAATAATCTTTTCAACGAGAATTTTGGGGTTGATTATGCTCGACCGTGAAGGGTTCAGACCCAACGTCGGCATCATCCTGCTCAACCAGAAGAACCAGGTGTTCTGGGGCAAACGGATCCGCACTCATTCCTGGCAGTTCCCGCAAGGGGGCATCAAGTACGGCGAGACGCCCGAGCAGGCGATGTACCGCGAGCTCCACGAAGAGGTGGGGCTGTCGCAGGAGCATGTGCGGATCATCGCGCGCACGCGCGACTGGCTGCGCTACGAGGTCCCCGATCACTTCATCCGCCGAGACGCGCGCGGCCACTACCGCGGGCAAAAGCAGATCTGGTTCCTGTTGCAGCTGGTCGGTCGCGACAACGACATGAACCTGCGCGCCACCGATCATCCCGAGTTCGACGCCTGGCGCTGGAACGAATACTGGGTCCCGCTCGAAGTGGTGATCGAGTTCAAGCGCGACGTGTACCAGATGGCGCTCACCGAGCTTGCGCGCTTCCTGCCGCGCGGCAGTCATCACAACCGCTACCTGCGTTCGGGCATGCGGCCGCATCACCGCGACGAGGAGCATGACGGTCGGCCGTCCCGTCACGACGGACACGCCACCGAGCCGGCACCGTTGCCGCCGGCCGAAGAGCCCAAGGCGCCGCCGGGCTGAGGTCCGCGGTGCTCAGGTGAGCACCAGGTTGTCCCGGTGGATCATCTCCGGCTCGGCGCTGAAGCCGAGCAGCCGCTCGAATTCGCTCGACGGCTTGCGAGCGATCAGCCGCGCCTCGCTGCTCGAGTAGTTCGCGAGGCCGCGGGCGATCTCCTGGCCCGCGGCGCTTCTCACGGCGATCACATCGCCGCGATGGAAGTCGCCCTTGACCTCGACCATGCCGATCGGCAGCAGGCTCTTGCCGCCGTCGCGCAGCTTGGCCAGGGCGCCGTCGTCGACGATGACGGCGCCGCGCAGTTGCAGGTGATCGGCCATCCATTGCTTGCGCGCAGCGAGCTTCGGGGTCGCGGCGATGAGAGCGGTGCCGATCGCCTCGCCCGCGGCCAGCCGCAGCAACACGTCGGGCTCGCGGCCCCACGCGATCACGGTGGTGGCTCCGCTGCGGGCGGCACGCTTGGCGGCGAGCACCTTGGTGATCATGCCGCCTTTGCCGATGCTGGAGCCCGCGCCCCCGGCCATCTGCTCGAGCTCGGGTGCGCCGGCCGGCGCTTCGTGGATGAAGCGCGCCGCCGGGTCGCGTCGCGGGTCGGCCGAGTACAGGCCCTTCTGGTCGGTGAGGATCACCAGCGCGTCGGCCTCGACGAGGTTGGCGACCAGCGCACCCAGCGTGTCGTTGTCGCCGACCTTGATCTCGTCATTGACGACGGTGTCGTTCTCGTTGATGACGGGAATGACCTTCAGGCGCAGCAAGGTGAGCAGCGTCGAGCGCGCGTTCAGGTAGCGCTCGCGGTCGGCCAGGTCCGCGTGCGTGAGCAGCACCTGTGCGCTGCCCATGCCGTGCTCGCGCAGCTTCGATTCGTAGATCTGAGCCAAGCCCATCTGCCCCACCGCCGCCGCGGCCTGCAGCTCGTGGACCTCCTTGGGTCGCGCCGCCCAGCCCAGGCGCTTCATGCCCTCGGCGATCGCGCCGCTGGACACCATGACGACTTCGCACCCCTGCGCAGCCAGCGCAGCCATCTGGCGGCACCAGGTGCCCACGGCCTGCGCATCGACGCCGCGGCCGTCGTTCGTGACGAGGCTGGAACCCACCTTGACGACGATGCGCCGGGCGTTGCGCAGCGCGTCGCTCATGGTGGCGACGCTCCCTCGACCAGCGGATCGAAGCGCGGATCCGGGTCCTCGGGCACCACGTTGCGCAAGGTGGCGACGTGCTGGTAGATCGCCTTGACCAGCGGTTCGCAGCCTTCGCGCGTCAGGGCCGAGATCTGGAACACCGGGCCCTTCCACTTGAGCCGCTTGAGGAAGTCCTTGACGCGCTTGTCGCGTTCGTCGGCGGGCACCATGTCGAGCTTGTTCAGGACCAGCCAGCGCGGCTTCTGGTAGAGCGATTCGTCGTACTTGCGCAGCTCGCCCACGATGGCCTGGGCCTGCGCGACCGGATCGACGGTGTCGTCGAAGGGCGCGAAGTCGACCAGGTGCAGCAACAGATGCGTGCGCTGCAGATGGCGCAGGAAGAGATGGCCAAGTCCCGCGCCCTCGGCGGCGCCTTCGATCAGGCCCGGGATGTCGGCCACGACGAAGCTCTGCTCCGGACCGACCCGCACCACGCCGAGGTTGGGGTGCAGGGTCGTGAAGGGATAGTCGGCGATCTTGGGCCGTGCATTGGAAATCGCGGCGATCAAGGTCGACTTGCCGGCGTTGGGCATGCCCAGCAGGCCGACGTCGGCGAGCACGCGCAGCTCCAGCTTGAGCTTGCGCTGCTCGCCGGGCCAGCCGGGCGTCTTCTGGCGCGGCGCCCGGTTGGTGCTGGTCTTGAAGTGCATGTTGCCGAAGCCGCCGTCGCCGCCCTTGGCCAGCAGCACCTTCTCGTCCGGGACCAGCAACTCGGCGATCACCTGCCCGCTGTCGAGGTCGGTGACGATGGTGCCCATCGGCATGCGCAGCACGATGTCGTCGGCGGCGGCGCCGAACTGGTCGGAGCCGCGCCCGTTCTCACCGTTGCGCGCCTCATGACGGCGCGCGTAGCGATAGTCGATCAGCGTGTTCAGGTTGCGATCGCCCACGGCATAGACGCTGCCGCCGCGCCCGCCATCGCCGCCGTTGGGGCCGCCGAAGGGGATGAACTTCTCGCGACGAAAGCTCATGCAGCCGTTGCCGCCGTTGCCGGCGACGACGTCGATGGTGGCCTCGTCGACGAACTTCATGATTGTGATTTGTCGCTGCCCGACGATGTCTTGTCGCCGGGCTTGTGATTGATGATCGACCAGATGCCCAGCACGATCAGGATGGCCGGCCACCACTGACGCAGCCAGCCGAACTCGAGCACGCCGAAGTTCTGGGCCAGGAGGAGTGCGCCGATGACGACGAGGACGATGCCGCTCTTGCTCATGGTCTTGTCCGGGAAAGTGACCGTGGTGCGTTCGATGGTAATGCAGCGTCACAAACGACAAGCCCCGGCGGACCGGGGCTTGTTCGGCGACGCGCGGGCGGCTTACAGCGCCTTGACGCTCACCGTCTGGCGGTTCAACGGGCCCTTGGTGGCGTAGTCCACCACGCCGTCGACCAGCGCGAACAGCGTGTGGTCGCGCCCGATGCCCACGTTGGCGCCGGCGTGGAACCGGGTTCCGCGCTGGCGAACGATGATCGAGCCGGCCGGCACGGCCTGGCCGCCGAACACCTTCACGCCGAGCATCTTCGGCTGGGAATCACGGCCGTTCCGGGTGGAACCGCCGCCTTTTTTCTGTGCCATGGTTCAGATCTCCTTGACGTTGGCTCAGGCGTTCACCGCACTGATTTCGATCTCAGTGAAGTTCTGGCGATGACCCTGTCGCTTCTGGTAATGCTTGCGACGGCGCATCTTGAAGATGCGCACCTTGTCATGCCTGCCGTGGGCCACGACCGTGGCCTTGACGATGGCGCCCGACACCAAGGGAGTCCCGACCTTCAGATCGGCGCCGTTTCCGACAGCCAACACCTGGTCGATCGTGATCTCTTGGCCGACGTCCGCAGCAATCTGTTCTACCTTGATCTTTTCGCCTGCGGCAACCTTGTATTGCTTGCCGCCGGTTTTTATGACCGCGTACATATCAGCCCTTTCGATGAAACCTGCCTGCCTTGTCGAACCCACTCGACGAGCAAGCTTGCCCTGCGTTTGGTGCAGAGCCCGCGATTGTACTACGAGCGGGCCGATTCAGCCCTGCCGGGGGGTCCGGGCGGATCCGCGGCCGGTGGCGCGCCGGGCGTCGCTCGACGCATTCCTATAATCCGCCCGTGTCATCCGAGCCCAGCGTCCCCGCCGCCACCATCGCGCCGACATCCGGCGCGGCGTCCCTCATGGCCGCCGACATGAAGGCGGTCGACGCGGTCATCCAGCGCCGGCTGGCCTCGGATGTCGCGCTCATCAATCAGATCGCCCACTACATCATCAGCGCCGGCGGCAAGCGCATCCGCCCGATGCTGGTGCTGCTGTTCTCCAAGGCCCTCGGCTTCGCCGGGCCGGAGCGCTTCGAGCTGGCCGCCACGGTCGAGTTCATCCACACCGCCACCTTGCTCCACGACGACGTGGTCGACGAGTCCGCGTTGCGGCGCGGCCGCGAAACGGCCAACGCGCTGTTCGGCAACGCCGCCAGCGTGCTGGTGGGCGACTTCGTCTATTCGCGCGCCTTCCAGATGATGGTCTCGGTGAACCGCATGCGGGTGCTCGAGGTCCTGGCAGACGCCACCAACGTCATCGCCGAAGGCGAGGTCCTGCAGCTGATGAACATGCATGACCCCGACATCGCGGTCGATGACTACCTGCGTGTGATCCGCTTCAAGACGGCCAAGCTGTTCGAGGCCAGCGCGAGGCTCGGTGCAGTCCTCGCCGACGCCGCGCACGACGTCGAGGAGGCCTGCGCCGACTACGGCCGCTCGCTCGGAACGGCATTTCAGCTGATCGACGACCTGCTGGACTACGAAGGCTCGACCCACGAGCTCGGCAAGAACGTCGGCGACGACCTGCGCGAGGGCAAGCCCACCCTGCCTCTGCTGGTTGCGATGGAGCGCGGCAGCGCGCAGGAACGCGAGCTGATTCGCCACGCGATCGAACAGGGCGAAGTCGCGCGGCTGGCGGAGATCGTCGAGATCGTGCGCCACACCGGCGCGATCGGGGCGACGCGTGACGCCGCGCGCGCTGAAGCCGACAAGGCACGCAAGGCGCTTCGGCTCATTCCCGAGTCGGCGAGCCGCGAAGCTCTGCTAGAATTCTGTGTTCGATCAGTGGACCGCTCGTTCTAGGGTTCACCAATCAACGACGCGGCGTTCGCGGCGTCGTCCACATCGGGGTGTAGCTTAGCCTGGTAGAGCGCTACGTTCGGGACGTAGAGGCCGGAGGTTCGAATCCTCTCACCCCGACCAGCCTTCCCGACACCCTTGCACTTTGTTTCTGCTGGCCTGCGTGCTTGCGCTTCAAGGGTGCGTGGAAAGTCGCCGTGAATTGTTGGCAGTTGCGCGTATCCCCGCGATTTACACCATCTGACGATTCGGCGATCATCCCCGGGTTGTCGTCGTGGAGTGAACGCTCAGTGTCCCGAACTTCCGCTGCCGGCCCGCTCTGCGCCCAGCGTGTTTTCACCCTTGCCCGCATGCTGCGCCAGCCCCTCGGATTGGCGAGTCTCGTCGCGTCCTGCGCCGGCAAGTCGCACTGAGCCATGGAAACCACCACCGACACCCCGCAGTCCAGCTTGTCCGGCGTCGCCCGTGTCCTCGTCCATGCCGGACGTCTGAGCGCGAAGACCGCCGAGGACCTGGTCAAGAGCGCCAAGGAGAAGAAGACCAGCTTCCTGGCGTCGGTGCTCGCCGCCGGCGCAGTGACACCTTCGGACCTGGCCCATACGCTGTCGGGCGCGCTGGCCTTGCCGCTGCTGGACCTCAACGCGGTCGATTCGCAGAAGCTGCCGCGCAACATCATCGATGGCAAGCTCGCCGCACAGTACCAGGTCGTCGTCCTCGGCAAGCGCGGCAACCGCCTGTTCATCGGCGGGTCCGACCCCACCGACCAGGAAGCCGTCGAGCGCATCAAGTTCGCGACCCAGATGACGCCGGAATGGGTCATCGTCGAGCACGACAAGCTCACCAAGATGCTCGAGGCCACCGGCGCGAGCGCAGCGGAAGCGCTCGAATCGATGGCATCGGCCGACTTCGAGTTCGACGTCACCGACGACGTCACCGCGCAGGAGGCACCCGATACCGCATCGACCGAAGTCGAGGACGCGCCGGTCGTGCGCTTCCTGCAGAAGATGCTGATCGACGCGATCAACGCACGCGCCTCCGACCTGCACTTCGAGCCCTACGAATACCACTATCGGGTGCGGTTTCGCGTCGACGGCGAACTGCGCGAGATCACCCAGCCGCCGATTGCGATCAAGGACAAGCTGGCTTCGCGCATCAAGGTCATCTCCCGGCTCGACATCGCCGAGAAGCGCGTGCCGCAAGACGGCCGCATGAAGCTCAAGTTCGGCAGCAAGGCGATCGACTTCCGCGTCAGCACACTGCCCACGCTGTTCGGCGAAAAGATCGTGATCCGCATCCTGGATCCGTCGAGCGCCAAGCTGGGCATCGATGCGCTCGGCTATGAAAAGATCGAGAAGGATCGCCTCATGGCGGCGATCCAGCGGCCATACGGCATGATCCTGGTGACCGGCCCGACCGGTTCGGGCAAGACGGTGTCGCTGTATACCTGCCTGAACATCCTCAACCAGCCAGGCGTCAACATCTCGACCGTCGAGGACCCGGCTGAAATCAACCTGCCGGGCATCAACCAGGTCAATGTCAACGACAAGGCGGGGCTGACCTTCGCTGCCGCGCTCAAGTCCTTCCTGCGCCAGGATCCCGACGTGATCATGGTCGGCGAAATCCGCGACCTCGAAACCGCCGACATCGCGATCAAGGCGGCACAGACCGGCCACATGGTGATGTCGACGCTGCACACCAACGATGCGCCAACGACCCTCACGCGGCTGCTGAACATGGGCGTGGCGCCGTTCAACATCGCGTCGAGCGTGCTGCTCATCACCGCCCAGCGCCTGGGCCGCAAGCTCTGCGAGAACTGCAAGGCGCCGGCCGACTACCCACGCGAAGCGATGCTGCGCGCCGGCTTCAGCGAAAGCGCTCTCGACGGCACCTGGCACCCGTATCGCGCCGTGGGCTGCTCGTCGTGCAGCAACGGCTACAAGGGGCGCGTCGGCATCTACCAGGTCATGCCGATCAGCGAGGACATCCAGCGCATCATCCTGTCCGAAGGCACCGCCATGGACATCTCGGCTCAGGCGCAACGCGAAGGCGTGCGCGACCTGCGTCAGTCGGGGCTCATCAAGGTGCGTGCCGGCGTCACAACACTTGAGGAAGTGATTGCGGTCACCAACGAGTGACGGCAATCGAATCACGCGACAATTTCAGACGAGGAGCCACATCCTCGGAGGCACTATGGCGACTGCACTGGCCGCAAAGCAAAACATCAGGGAAATTGTCTTCGAATGGGAAGGCAAGGACAAGAACGGCAAGATCGTCCGCGGCGAGATGCGCGCCGGCGGCGAGGCCATGGTCAGTGCGAGCCTGCGCCGTCAGGGCATTCTCACGACCAAGGTGAAGAAGCGCCGCCTGAGCGGCGGCCGCGCGATCAAGCAGAAGGACATCGCGATCTTCACCCGCCAGCTGGCCACGATGATGCGCGCCGGCGTGCCGCTGATCCAGTCGTTCGACATCGTCGCCCGCGGCAGCACCAACCCGAAGGTCACGCGCCTGCTCACCGACATCCGCAGCGACGTCGAAACCGGCACCAGCCTGTCGGCGGCCTTTCGCAAGCACCCGCTGTACTTCGACGCGCTGTACTGCAACCTGGTGGAAGCCGGCGAGGCCGGCGGCATCCTGGAGACGCTGCTCGATCGCCTGGCGCTCTACCAGGAAAAGACGATGGCGATCAAGAACAAGATCAAGTCGGCAATGATCTACCCGGTCGCCGTGCTGTTGGTCGCGTTCGTGGTGCTTGCGGTGATCATGATCTTCGTGATCCCCGCATTCAAGGACGTCTTCAAGTCCTTCGGCGCCGACCTGCCGGCACCGACATTGGCCGTCATCGCGATGTCGGAGTTCTTCGTCAAGTACTGGTGGGCCATCTTCGGCTTCCTGATCGGCGGCACCTACTTCTTCATCCAGTCGTGGCGGCGCTCCGAGAAGATGCAGAAGGCGATGGACCGCCTGCTGCTGCGCGTTCCGGTGTTCGGCGACCTCGTCAACAAGTCGGCCGTGGCGCGCTGGACGCGCACGCTCTCGACCATGTTCGCCGCCGGCGTGCCGCTGGTCGAGGCTCTCGACTCCGTCGGTGGCGCCTCGGGCAACGCTGTCTTCGTCGAGGCCACCGAGCAGATCCAGAAAGACGTCTCCACCGGTAGCGCGCTGACCACCTCCATGCAGACGACCGGCGTGTTCCCGGTCATGGTCCTGCAGATGTGCGCCATCGGCGAGGAGTCGGGTTCGCTCGATCAGATGCTGGGCAAGGCGGCCGAGTTCTACGAGGACGAGGTCGACGAGGCGGTGAAGGGCCTGTCCAGTCTGATGGAGCCGTTCATCATCGTGATCCTGGGCACGCTCATCGGCGGCATCGTCGTCTCCATGTACTTGCCGATCTTCAAGCTCGGCTCCGTGGTGTGACCCCGGAGGTCGGGCAAGTCCTGCTGTCACCCTGGATGCTGGGCCTGCTGGGCCTTTGCATCGGCAGCTTCCTGAATGTCGTCATCCACCGCCTCCCGCAGATGCTGGAGCGCGGCTGGAAGCTCGACAGCGCCGAGATGCTGGGCGTGAAGATCGACGAGCCGCCGGCGATCACGCTGTCGACACCGGCGTCGCGCTGTCCGGCCTGCGGCCACGCGATCGCCTGGCACGAGAACATCCCGCTGCTGAGCTGGCTGCGTCTCGGCGGACGCTGCTCCGCCTGCCGCACCCGCATCTCGACGCGCTACCCCCTGGTCGAACTGCTCACCGGGGCGTTGTTCGTGGCCTCCGCCTTGCGCTTCGGGGACCACCCGACCACGCTGCTGTGGTGCGGCTTCGTGGCCACGCTGGTCGCGCTCGCCGGCATCGACTGGGACACCACGCTGCTGCCCGACAACCTGACCCTGCCGCTGTTGTGGGCCGGCCTGGTGGCGGCCGGCCTCGGCTGGACAATTCCCTTGAAGAGCGCGCTGTGGGGCGCGGTGGCCGGCTACCTCTCGCTGTGGACGGTCTACTGGATCTTCAAGAAGGCCACCGGCAAGGAAGGCATGGGCTACGGCGATTTCAAGCTGCTGGCGGCGCTGGGTGCCTGGCTGGGCCTGGCGATGGTCCTGCCCATCGTCCTGGGCGCCTCGGTCATCGGTGCCGTCGTGGGCATCGCCATGAAGGCCAGCGGGGCGCTTCGCGAGGGACGCTACGTGCCGTTCGGGCCGTTTCTGGCCGGCTCCGCCATCGTCGTCATGCTCGCCGGCCCCCAACGCGTGCTGGGCTGGCTCGGCTGGGCCTGAACGGAGCCGTTCGTGGCCGCCCACGCCGCGTGGCGCATCGGACTGACCGGTGGGATCGGCAGCGGCAAGAGCACCGTCGCAGGCATGCTCGCCGCACGCGGCGCCGCGGTCGTCGACAGCGATGCGCTCGCGCGCCGGCTCACACAGCCGGGCGGCGCGGCCATCCCCGCGATCCGGGCCGAATTCGGCGACGCGCTCATCGATGCCACCGGCGCGCTGGACCGCGAGCGCATGCGCGGCCTGGCCTTCGCCGATCCCCAGGCGCGGCGTCGCCTGGAAGCGATCCTGCATCCGCTGATCGCCCTCGAGACCGAACGCGAGGCCGGCGCGGCGCAGGCGCGGGTGATCCTGTTCGACGTTCCGCTGCTGGTCGAGTCCGGCCGCTGGCGCGCGCGCGTCGACCGGGTGCTGGTGGTCGATTGCAGCGAGGCGACGCAAGTCGAGCGCGTGGTCACGCGCGCCGGCTGGTCGCCCGACATGGTGCGCGCCGTCATCGCCCAGCAGGCCTCGCGCGCAGCCCGGCTGGCGGCCGCCGATGCGGTGATCCACAACGACGGCATCTCGCTGGCCGACTTGGAGATGCAGATCGACACACTCTGGTCGACGTGGTGCGACCCCGCCGGCGTCGCGCGCGGAACCCTGTGAAACAATCCGGGATCGATGCCGATGCGGCGCGCGCAACGCGTGCCGCGGATTCCGCGCCTGACCGAGGAAGTCGCAGTTGGTTCTCTACGAGTACCCGTTCAACGAGAGCATCCGCACCATGCTGCGGCTCGAGCACCTGTTCGACCGGCTCGGTCAGCTCATGCCCCGCGAGACCGCGGTCGACCATCACTACGCGCTTGCGACCATCTTCGAGATCATGGACGTCGCCTCGCGCGCCGATCTCAAGTCCGACCTGCTGAAAGACCTGGAGCGTCACAAGTCCCAGCTCGCCGGCTATCGCGGCAACCCGTCGATCTCGGAACAGGCGCTCGACGAGATCATCGGCAGGATCGATCACGCGTTCAACGCGCTCAACCAGCTGCCCGGCAAGGCCGGACATGCGCTCACGGCCAACGAATGGCTGATGAGCATCCGCAGCCGCATCAGCATCCCGGGCGGCACCTGCGAGTTCGATCTCCCGGCCTACCACGCCTGGCAGAAGCTCGAGCCGCAGCGCCGTCGCGCCGATCTGCTGCAGTGGATCGCCAGCCTCATGCCCCTGGCCGAGGCGCTGAACGTGCTGCTGGGCCTGCTGCGCGATTCGGGCGTGCCGCACAAGGTGGTCGCCCAGGCCGGGCAGTACCAGCAGAGCCTGCCGGCCGGAAAGACCTACCAGCTCATGCGCGTGCGCCTGAACGGCAACGACGCCCTGGTGCCCGAAATCAGCGGCCACCGCCTGATGGCCTCGGTGCGACTCATGCGCCAGGACGCCGACGGCCGGCTCAAGCCCAGCAGCGCCGACACGGCTTTCGAGCTGACCTTGTGCGCCTGAAGGAGGCGGCACCATGACGGCCACCGCCCGGCGCATCGTGAAGTGCCCCACCTGCGGTGGAAAGAGCGTCTACGCCCCGGAGAACCCCTACCGGCCGTTCTGCAGCGAGCGTTGCAAGAACGTTGATTTCGGCGGCTGGGCCACCGAGAGCTACCGGGTTCCGGCGCCGTCCACCTCGGCCGACGCCGACGACGACGAGCCGTCCCCGCCGCAGTGAGCCGCCCACGCGGCCCGTCGGGGGAAACATCTCCCTCCTGCCACCCGCCGCTCTTGAAACGCCGATGGCCAACCCTATAATTCGCCCTGCTAGCACTCTGCAACACTGAGTGCTAACAACGGTTCAGGGCCGCTCAGCCCCGCCGCCTGCCGAACGTGAATGAGCACTAACACTCGTTCGGTCCCGCAGAACTCTGTGTGAGATATCAAGGAGATGCTATGAAACTTCGTCCGTTGCACGATCGCGTGATCGTCAAGCGCCTGGAACAAGAAACCAAGACCGCTTCGGGCATCGTGATCCCCGACAACGCCGCCGAGAAGCCCGACCAGGGCGAGGTGCTGGCCGTTGGTCCGGGCAAGCGCAACGACAAGGGCGACTTCGTGCAGCTGAACATCAAGGTCGGTGACCGCGTGCTGTTCGGCAAGTACAGCGGCCAGACCGTCAAGGTCGACGGCGACGAGCTGCTGGTGATGCGCGAGGAAGACCTGTTCGCCGTCGTCGAGAAGTAAGCCGCCCGGCCCTCTCTCAAGACCACTGAACCCCTGAATTTCGGAGAAAAGACATGGCAGCAAAAGACGTTGTCTTCGGCGGCGAAGCACGCGCTCGCATGATCGAAGGCGTGAACATCCTGGCCAACGCGGTCAAGGTCACCCTCGGCCCCAAGGGCCGCAACGTGGTGCTCGAGCGCTCGTTCGGCGCCCCCACGGTGACCAAGGACGGCGTGTCGGTCGCCAAGGAAATCGAGCTCAAGGACAAGCTCCAGAACATGGGCGCGCAAATGGTCAAGGAAGTCGCTTCCAAGACCAGCGACAACGCCGGTGACGGCACCACCACCGCCACCGTGCTGGCCCAGGCCATCGTGCGCGAAGGCATGAAGTACGTGGCCGCCGGCATGAACCCGATGGACCTGAAGCGCGGCATCGACAAGGCCGTCACGGTGCTGGTCGAGCAGCTCAAGAAGCAGTCCAAGCCCACCACCACCAGCAAGGAAATCTCGCAGGTCGGCTCGATCTCCGCCAACAGCGACGAATCGATCGGCCAGATCATTGCCGAGGCGATGGACAAGGTCGGCAAGGAAGGCGTCATCACCGTCGAAGACGGCAAGTCGCTGGCCAACGAGCTCGACGTCGTCGAAGGCATGCAGTTCGACCGCGGCTACCTCTCGCCCTACTTCATCAACAACCCGGAAAAGCAGTCGGCGGTTCTCGAGAACCCGTTCGTCCTGCTGTACGACAAGAAGATCAGCAACATCCGCGACCTGCTGCCCACGCTGGAGCAGGTGGCCAAGTCGGGCCGTCCGCTGCTGATCGTCGCCGAGGAAGTCGAAGGCGAGGCGCTGGCCACGCTGGTGGTCAACACCATCCGCGGGATCCTGAAGGTCGTCGCCGTCAAGGCGCCGGGCTTCGGCGACCGCCGCAAGGCCATGCTCGAAGACATCGCCATCCTGACCGGCGGCAAGGTGATCTCGGAAGAGGTCGGCCTGACGCTCGAGAAGGTGTCGCTGGCTGACCTGGGCCAGGCCAAGCGCGTCGAGGTGGGCAAGGAAAACACCACCCTCATCGACGGCGCCGGCGCCGCAGCCGACATCGAGTCGCGCGTCAAGCAGATCCGCGTGCAGATCGAGGAAGCGACCAGCGACTACGACCGCGAGAAGCTGCAAGAGCGCGTGGCCAAGCTGGCCGGCGGCGTGGCGGTGATCAAGGTCGGTGCCGCCACCGAAGTCGAGATGAAGGAAAAGAAGGCCCGCGTCGAAGACGCCCTGCACGCCACGCGTGCGGCGGTCGAAGAAGGCGTGGTGGCTGGTGGTGGCGTGGCCCTGCTGCGCGCACGCCAGGCTGCCGGCGACATCAAGGGCGACAACCCCGACCAGGACGCCGGCGTCAAGCTGGTGCTCAAGGCGGTCGAGTCGCCGCTGCGCGAGATCGTCGCCAATGCCGGCGGCGAGCCGAGCGTGGTCGTCAACGCCGTGCTGGCCGGCAAGGGCAACTACGGCTTCAATGCCGCCAACGACACCTACGGCGACATGATCGAGATGGGCATCCTGGATCCCACCAAGGTCACGCGCACCGCGCTGCAGAACGCCGCGTCGGTCGCCTCGCTGATGCTCACCACCGAAGCCATGGTCGCCGAGGCGCCCAAGGACGAGGCACCCGCGGGCGGCATGCCCGGCGGCATGGGTGGCATGGGCGGCATGGGCATGGACATGTAAGTCCGGCCTGCGCCGACATCGAAAGGGCTGCTTCGGCAGCCCTTTTTCATTGGCGCCGGCGCAACGCCCGGCCGAGGTGTGCGTGTCGCACCGGATGCCCGCCCGGCACGTCGAACCACATAATCGCGCGATGGCCGTCACCGCCTCGCTCCAGCGCTTCGTCGAGGACGAGCTGTCCCGCGCTGCCGCGCTGGCCGAGACCACCGCCGACCTCACGCTCGCACAGTTGCAGCAGCCCCGCGAAGGCATGCTGAGCCAGGCGGAGCGGGAACAGCATCACGAGCTGGTCCAGGCCCTGCCGCGCCACAAGCCCGCATTCGCCCAGGCCTTTGCCGAGGCCTTGCGCACCGGCGTGCTGGCCGATCTCCATGGCACCGAGGCTGCGTCGGCACCTGTGCCGGCCAAACGCGGCCTGGAGCTGATGGACGAGACGCGGGTCGAGGCCGACATCGAGATCTCGGGCGCCGCCCAGCTCATCGCCGGCTCGGCCGACTGGGAGCTGCGCGAGCTGCAGACCTTCGTGTCGACCCTGGCCGGCCACCAGCATGTCGTCGCCGAGACCAACCCGCTGCGGCCCCTCGCCTATGCGCGCGCGCTGTGGACCGCGACCGGTGCCGTCACCGAATCGGCCGCGCTGCGCGGCCTGCTGCTGCGCACCGCCGCCGGCGTGATGTCGGGCCAGCTCAAGCACGCCTGGGCCGCCGCCTGCACCCGGCTGGAGGCGCAGGGCGTCGAGCCCAGCGTGTACCGAACCGTCGTGCTGGCCCCCGGACCGCAGGTCGAGCGCGAGCTCACGCTCGACGTGACCCGCCCCGGCGCCCTGGAAGGCCTGCTCGCCAGCATGCCCGGCGCCGCCGCCGACGCGCCGGTGCCGCGCGCCCGCACGGTGGACGGGCCCAACCCGGCCTTCGAAGACGCCCTGACCCGCCTCGAGGCGCTGCTCCAGCGGGCGAGCGCGACGCCGGGGGCTGGCCCGGCGCCCGCGCCGCAGCTGCGCCAGCACCGCGACGCGCTGATGGCCAGCACCGCCGAGACCGTCGATCGCCAGGTCGTGGAGCTGCTGTCGCGCCTGTTCGAGGCCGTGCTGTCCGACCCGCGGCTGCCGCCGGCCTTTCGCACCGTGATGGCCCGGCTGCAGGTGTCGGCGCTGCGGGTCGCACTGGCCGACGCCACCATGCTCGCACAGCACGACCATCCGGTATGGCGCCTGCTCAACCGCATCGGCAGCGTCGCCGAGACCTACACCCAGACCACCGATCCGCGCTGGGCCACGCTGCTGGCCTTCTGCGACACGCTGGCCGAGGAGCTGGCGCGTGCCCCGGTGCAGGATGCCTTGCTGTACCGGCAGAGCCTGGCGCGCCTGGACGCCTTCCTGCACGAACAGCTGCGCGAGCAGCAGCGTCGCGCCCAGCCTGCCATCGACGCGCTCGGCGGCATGGAGCAGCGCGAGGCGCTGGAACGCCAGCTTTCGCACATGCTGACCGAGCAGATGGCGGCCATCCGCAGCACGCCCGGGGTGCGCCGCTTCGTCACCGGCACCTGGGCCCGGGTGCTGGCGCACACGATGCACGCGCACGGCGAGAAGGCCGAGCCCACGCTTGCGTACCTGCGTGCCACCGACGACCTGCTGTGGAGCCTGCGCCTGCCCGATCACCCGCAAAGCCGAAAGCGGCTGCTCGCGATGCTGCCCGGCCTGCTGCAGCAGCTGCGCGACGGCATGACCCTGATCGGCCTGCCGTCCGGCGAGCAGCAGCCCATCCTCGACGAGCTGATGTCGGTGCACACCGAGGCGCTGCGGCCCGGCAAGACCGCCGCGCCCGCCGAGGGCGAGCTCACGCCTCACGAGATCGTCCAGCGCATGCGCGACGAGACCGCCTGGGAAGCGCCGAGCCGCCCGCCGTTCAGCGATTCGCTGGTCGACCTGTCGTCGATGGAGACGGTCCCCGCCGAAATACTGCCGGCGGCCGCGGGGTCGCGCGACGATCCGGCGTCGAGCGTGGACGCGCTGCTGCCCGGCGACCGGCAGCACCTGTTCCTGCAGGGCCGCTGGACACGCGTGCAGCTGCTGTGGCGAAGCGTGCGCGGCGAGTACTTCCTGTTCGCCGGCACCGATCCTGCGCATCCGCACTCGATCACGCGGCGCGCGCTCGAGCGGCTCTGTGCCGAGGGACTGATGAAGCCGCTGGACGACGTGTCGCTGGTCCAGCGTGCAGTCGACGCACTGATGCGAAAGCTGACCCTGCCCGCGTGATGCGGGTCAGTCCCGCCCCTGACTCGTGGGGCACCAGCGTCTCTAGGGGTGGCATTCGCGCACTGGCGACCTAGACTGCGAACTCGGACACGGGGACGTCAAAGGTGTTGCCATGACGGACAGCGAACTGATGCGGGTCGGAGACGGGGTCGTGGAGTCGTCTGACGGATGGGTGGTGCGGCTCATCAACCCCGAACTGTTCGAGTACTCCAGCGGGGCGGCCTCGTGCCTCGTCAACGTCGACTACTCGCCCGAGCGCCGCGCCCGACGCATCTACGCCAGCGAGTCGGCCTCTGAACTCTTCCCGTGCCTGCACGAGCACATGCGCTCGGCGGCGCGCCTGCTTGGCCGCTGCTACGTGGTGGTCTGAGGCGCCGCCAGCGCCACCTCGATTTCCTGCGCGACGCGCGCCGGCTGCTCGTGGATCACCCAGTGGGTGGCGCCGGGGATGCGCGCCATCGTCAGCTGCGGCACGAATTCCTCGAGGCCGTCGAGCAGGCCGGGCAGGAGCGCGCTGTCGGCTTCGCCCCAGACCACGTGAGTCGGGACCCGGACCGTGACGGCTTGGGGCGGCAGCTGCAGCTGCATCAGCGATGGGTCTTCGGCGGTCGGTGGGTGCAGCGGCGAGGCGCGGTAGTAGTGGACCGGGCCGCGCAGGCCGCGACGCCAGACGGCGAGGTATTGCGCTCGCACCGGCTCGCCGAGCCACGCGGGCCAGTGCGCTGACGAGGCCCCGCCCGGCCCGCGCATAAAGCCCCACAGCCGCGCGAAGTCGTTCTCGGCCAGCAGCCGCTCGGCGTCGGGGCGGCGCAGGAAGTTCATGTAGGCGCTGGCCGCCTGTTGCGCGGGGTTGTGCTGCAGCTCGCGCAAGAAGGTGCCGGGGTGCGGCGAGTTGACGATCACCAGCCGCTGGAGGCGTTGCGGATGCTGGACGGCGACGTTCCAGGCCACCGCCCCGCCCCAGTCGTGGGCCACCAGGGCCTCGACCGGCGCGCCGCACTGGTCGATGAGCGCCGCGATGTCGGCGACGAGCAGCTTGGGACGGTAGTCGGCCACGTCCTCGGGCGCCGACGAGTCTTCGTAGCCGCGCAGGTTGGGCGCGATGCAGCGATAGCGCGGCGCGAAGTGCGCGAGCAGCTCGTCCCAGATGAACGCCGCCTCGGGGAAGCCGTGCAGGAAGACCAGCACCGGCGCGCCCTGCGGCCCGGCCGCGCGACAGGACAGGCGGATGCCGTGGGGCAGCTCGGCGATGAAGGTCTCGACCATGGTCTCAGCGCGTCCAGCCGTGCAGCACCGTGGCCGCGTCGCCGACGCCGGTCTTGTCGAGCGCGGAAAACAGCGCGACGCCGACGTCGGCCTCCTCGGTGGCCATGTCGCCGAGCAGCGCCTGCACTTCCGAGAGCTTGTCGCGCGCCTCCTTGCGGTTGAGCTTGTCGGCCTTGGTCAGCAGCACCAGCAGCTTGACCGCGCCGTTGCCCACGCGCGGCGCGATGAAGTCGAGCAGCTGGCGGTCGAGCTCGGTGAAGCCCAGCCGCGCATCGACCAGCAGCACCACGCCGGCCAGGCTGCGCCGCACCTCGAGGTAATCGGCCATGACCTTCTGCCAGCGCAGCTTGGCGCCGCGAGCGACCGCGGCGTAGCCATAGCCGGGCAGGTCGGCGAACAGCGCGTCGGGCGACGTCTTGGGGCCGAGCTCGAACAGGTTGATGTGCTGCGTGCGGCCCGGCGTCTTGGAGGCGAAGGCCAGGCGCTTTTGCTGGGTCAGCGTGTTGATGGCGGTCGACTTGCCGGCATTGGAGCGGCCGACGAAGGCGATCTCGGGCAGCTCGGTGGGCGGCAGCTGGTGCAGCTCGCTGGCGGTGGTGAGAAAGCGCGCGGTGTGCGTCCAGGCGAGCGCCGTCTTTTCCTCGCCGGCGGCGCTCTCCGCAGACACTCTTCGATCGGTCATGAAGACGCCCAAAGCGCTCATTGTAAAATCTCCGGGTTTTGCACCCGAGAAAACGCGACCCGACATGAAGTCTGCTGCCCTTTCGCTGTCCGGCCTGCTGATGGCCACGCTCGTTTCCCTGGCATCGGCCGCCGACGCGCCCGCGGCAGCGAAGCCGGACCTGGCCAAGGGCCAGGCCAAGTCGAACGAGGTCTGCGTCGCCTGCCACACCAACGACGGCTCGCGCGGCAGCCCCGCCAACCCCATCCTGCAGGGGCAGCATCCGGAGTACATGGTCAAGCAGCTCACCGAGTTCAAGGACGACAAGCGCCAGAGCGCCGTGATGAAGGGCTTTGCGTCGCAGCTCTCGGAGCAGGACATGAAGAACGTGGCGGCCTTCTACGGCAGCAAGCAGGCCAAGCCGGGCTTCGCCAAGAGCAAGGACAACGTGAGCCTGGGCGAGAAGATCTACCGCGGCGGCCTGGCCGACCGCAACATCCCGGCCTGCGCCGGCTGCCATGGCCCGAAGGGCTCCGGCATCCCGGCGCAGTACCCGCGCCTGGCCGGCCAGCACGCTGACTACAGCAACGCCCAGCTCACCGCCTTCCGCGACGGCGCCCGCAAGAACAGCCTGGTCATGGCGGGCATCACGGCGCAGATGTCCAACAAGGAAATCGCGGCGGTCGCCGACTACATCGCTGGCCTGCGCTGAAACCCCAACCCCCTCCCGAAGGCCGGTCCAGCACCGGCCTTTTTCCATGGTGCGAACGGGGTCCGGGTGGCCGGCGTGAAGATGTTCCTGTCGGGATGGCATTGCCGCGGCAGGCGGCACACCGGCCCGGCTATAGTCAAGTGAATCCACGCTCTTGCCACGCCCCATGCCGTACATCCGCCGAGGCCCCGACCGCCAGATCGAAAGCCTGCACCGCCGGGGCGACGAGGGGATGGAATTCCTGCCCACCGGCCATCCCGATCTCCTGGCGTTCATCGGCCAGGCTCCTTCGGGCAACAGCCAGTTCGACAGGCTCGACGCCGACTTCGTGCGGGTGATCGAGGACGTGATCGACACGCTCATCGTCAAGAACATCATCAACATCACCGACCTGCCGGGCGAGGCGCAGGCCAAGCTGTTCGCCCGCAAGAGCTTCCGCGAGCGGGTCTCGCAGAACTCGCTGCGCCTGTTCTCGGAGACCGAGTTCAACACGGTGATCGACGACACCAACTTCGGCGGCCTGCCGCCCTGAGGACCCGGTGTAAGAAGCCGGGCGCCGCAGCGACAGACCGGCATCCCCCGCTGGAACCACGCCATGCATTTCCTGAAAGACCGCGGCTTCGCGCTTCCCTCGACCGAGATCACGCCGCGCGCGGTCTATGAAGGGCGGCGCGTGCTGCTCAAGCAGGTCGCCGCCGGCGTCGCGGGCAGCACCCTGGCCGCCTGGGCGGGCCGCGAGGCACTGGCCCAGGCTGCGCGTCCCAACAAGCTCGCGCCGCTGGCCGGCGCGAAGAGCGGCGTGGCCGGTTCGATCACCATGGAAAAGCCCACGCCCTACAACGACGTGACGAGCTACAACAACTTCTACGAGTTCGGCACCGACAAGACGGATCCGGCGCACAACGCCGGGCGGCTCAAGACGCGGCCCTGGACCGTGGCGGTCGAGGGCGAGGTGAAGAAGCCCAAGGTGTTCGACATCGACGAGCTCCTGAAGCTCGCACCGCAGGAAGAGCGCATCTACCGCTTGCGCTGCGTCGAAGGCTGGTCGATGGTGATTCCGTGGGTCGGCTATTCGCTGTCGGAGCTGATCAAGCGCGTGGAGCCCACGGGCAACGCGAAGTACGTCGAGTTCGTCACCTTGGCCGATGCCAAGAGCATGCCCTACGTCACGTCGCGCGTGCTCGACTGGCCGTACGTCGAGGGCTTGCGCATGGACGAGGCCATGCACCCGCTCGCGCTGCTCGGCTTCGGGCTGTACGGCGAGGTCCTGCCCAACCAGAACGGCGCGCCGGTGCGGGCGGTCGTGCCCTGGAAGTACGGCTTCAAGAGCGGCAAGTCCATCGTCAAGATCCGCTTCGTCGAGAAGGAGCCGCGCACCAGCTGGGTCGTCGCGGGCCCGCAGGAGTACGGCTTCTACTCGAACGTGAACCCCAAGGTCGACCACCCGCGCTGGAGCCAGGCGACCGAGCGCCGCATCGGCGAGGACGGCCTGTTCCAGAAGAAGCGCCCGACGCTGATGTTCAACGGCTACGAAGCCCAGGTCGGGCAGCTGTACGCCGGCATGGACCTGGTCAAGAACTTCTGAGCGGCATCATGTCGGCCGTGCTGAAGTCCGCCGCTCCTGCCCCGCGCGCCAGACCGCTGCTGCTGCATCCGGCCGCCAAGCCGCTGCTGTTCGTGCTGTGCCTGCTGCCGTTCGCGTGGCTGTTCCACGGCGCCTGGGCCAACACGCTGGGCGCCAATCCGGCGGAGGCGCTCATTCGATCGACCGGCGACTGGACCTTGCGCTTCCTGTGCATCACCCTGGCCGTCACGCCCTTGCGGCAGTGGACGGCACAGCCGGCGCTGGCGCGGTTTCGCCGCATGCTGGGGCTGTTCACCTTCTTCTACGTGGTACTGCACTTCCTCTCGTATTCGTGGCTGGACATGGGCTTCGAGCTCGACGCAATCGTGAAGGACATTCCCAAGCGGCCCTTCGCACTGGTCGGCTTCACCGCCTTCCTGCTGATGATCCCGTTGGCGGCGACCTCGTTCAACCGGGCCATCAAGTGGCTGGGCGCGAAGCGCTGGCAGACGATTCACAAGGCGGTGTACGCCATCGTGCTGCTGGGGCTGCTGCACTTCTTCTGGATGCGGGCGGCGAAGAACAACTTCGCGGAGGTGGCGGTGTACGCGGGCGTCATCGCGGTGCTGCTCGGGTGGCGCATCAAGCAACGGTGGTGATCCCGGGTTGCACCCGGGCTACGTAGATCACGCCAGGCGCGCTTTCAGGAAGCTGTTCGCCGCATAGCGCGTCACCTTGTCGTAGTAGCGCTGCGTCAGCCGCTGCACCATCGCCGAGTACGCATCCATCAGCTCCGCCCGGATGCTGAAGTGGTCGTAGTTGACGACGACCTGCACCCGCCGCCCCAACGGCGCGACACGCCGTTCGACCTCGGCCTCGATGTCGACGATGCGGTCCTCGCGGTCCACCGCCAGCCCTTCGAAGTCGATGAACAGCAGGCCGCGCGCCGCATCGAGCTCGATGCGATCGGCGAGCGGCCGCTCCAGCATGCGCTCGCGCAGGTTCATGCTCGCCTCGCCGAACAGCGCCGCGTCCATCAGCCGCAGCTGCGGGCTGATCTCCGGAACGAAGTCCATCTGCTGCAGGATGTGCCGCTCCAGGTCGACGCCCGGCGCGATCTCGATCAGCTCCAGGCCCTGCGCGCCGAGCCGGAACACGCAGCGCTCGGTGACGTACAGCACCGGCTGGCCGCGCCGGCGCGCCAGCTCGCCGCTGAAGGTGCGGTGCTCGACCTCGCGCACGAACTTGCGCATCGTGCCTTCGCTCGTGATCGCCAGCCGCCCGTCCTCGACGCGGGTGCACAGGTCGCAGGCGGTGAACGTGCCGACGAACACCACCGCCTTCGCGTTCTGGCTGATGTTGATGAAGCCGCCGGCCCCGGCCAGCCGCGGTCCGAACTTGCTCACATTGAGGTTGCCGTGCATGTCGACCTGGGCCAGCCCCAGCACCGCCAGGTCCAGCCCGCCGCCGTCGTAGAAGTCGAACTGGCTCGGCTGGTCGACGATCGCCTGGGTGTTGACCGCCGCGCCGAAGTTCAGCCCGCTGGCCGGGATGCCGCCGATCACGCCCGGCTCGGCCGTCAGCGTCAGCAGGTCGATGATGCGCTCCTCGGCCGCGACGTCGGCCACGCCCTCGGGCATGCCGATGCCCAGGTTGACCACCGCGTTGCGCCGCAGCTCGCGCGCCGCGCGGCGCGCGATCACCTTGCGCTCCGACAGCGGCAGCGCCGGCAGCGTGTCGATCGGGACGCGGAACTCCCCCGCGAACGCGGCGCTGTACGGCGTCGCGAAGGTCTGCATGTGATGCTCCGCCTTCTCCGCCACCACCACGCAATCGACCAGCACGCCGGGCACCTTGACCTCGCGCGGGTTCAACGAGCCGCGCTCCGCGATGCGCTCCACCTGGGCGATCACGATGCCGCCGCTGTTGTGCGCCGCCATCGCGATGGCCAGCGCTTCCAGCGTGAGGGCCTCGCGCTCCATCGTGAGGTTGCCGTCCGGGTCGGCGGTGGTGGCGCGGATGATGCCCACCTGGATGGGGAAGGCCTTGTAGAACAGCACCTCCTCGCCGTCGATCTCCATCAGCCGGACCAGGTTCTCCTCGGTGCGGCTGTTGACCTTGCCGCCGCCATGGCGCGGATCGACGAAGGTGTCCAGGCCGACGCGGCTGAGCGTGCCCGGCTTGCCGGCCGCGATGTCGCGAAAGAGGTGCGAGATGACGCCCTGCGGCAGGTTGTAGGCCTCGATCTCGCCGCGCACCGCCAGCGCCTGCAAGTGCGGCACCAGGCCCCAGTGGCCGCCGATCACCCGCTTGACGAGGCCGGCGTGGCCGAAGTGGTTGAGGCCGCGCAGCTTGCCGTCGCCCTGTCCGGCGGCATAGACCAGCGTCAGCTCGCGCGGCGAGCCGGTGCCCGATTCGGCCTGCGTGGCGAGGAAGCGCGCCTCCAGCGCCACCGCGATCCCCTCGGCGAAGCCGATGCCGACGAAGCCGCCGGTGGCCACGGTGTCGCCGTCGTGGATGAGACGCACCGCCTCGGCGGCGCTCACGATCTTGTCGGGCCGGGCCGGATTGGCGGCGGCCGGGTTCGACGGATTGAGCTGCATGCGCGGACTCCAGGACCTGGCGTGCGCATCATCCGCCTGGCGCGCGCGGCCGGGTCCTCTGGCAAGCCCTGATGCGCCTTCAGCGCGCCGGCCGGCGGCAGATCATCATCTCGAACGACGGGCCTTCGTCGAGCACGGCGCCCAGGCCGCGGTCGATCCAGTACGCGAGCCGCCCCATGCCGTCGGGAAAGCGCGGGATGAGGCGGCTTTGCACCCGGTCCCAGAGCCCGTTGGCCAGCCCTGCCGACCAGGCCGAGGCGTGGTCGTGGCCTTGCACCGACACGAAGAAGGTGGGCCGGCGCGCCACGATCTCGAAGCCGGCCGCTTGCAGCGACTCGGTGTAGCGCGCCAGGGTGCGCAGCTTGATGTAGCCGAAGTCGAGCTCGCGCCCGTGCATGAAGACGTCGTGGATGGCGAAGTGGCCGCCGGGCGCCAGCGTGTCGTGCAGGTTGGCCAGCGCGACCGGGAAGCTCGCGTCGTCGACGATGTGATAGAGCATGTCGATGGCGGTGACCAGGCTGAAGCCGGAACCGACCACGCCGGCCAGGCCCGGCTGGGCCAGGTCGCGCTTGTGGAACGCGTATTCGGGGAAGCGCGCCTGCAAGGCCTGCGTGGCGGCGGCGCTGATGTCGATGCCCACCAGGCGCTGCACGCCCTGCGCCTTCCAGGCTTCCACGTACACGCCGGTGCCGGACGCGACGTCGAGCACCGACGCACCGCGCACGTCGAAGCCGGTGCGCTGCAGGAGCTGCATCAGCCGCTCCTTCTTGCGTCGATAGAGCCAGCGGTTGTAGTCGACCGGCAGGTCGATGTGGCCCGACTTGGTCAGGTCGATGGTGCTGTAGCGCTCGGCCCAGTAGGCCTCCGGGTCGTACGGCTTGCGGCTTTGACCAGTCATGGGGGCCCCTCCGGCGGAATGAGCCGCGATTCGACCACGGCCGGCCGGCCGAGGGCATCCCCCGATCCGGTAGCCCGGGTGCAACCCGGGACGCGGGGGTCAAGCCCGCAGCCGCGCCTCGGCCGGACGGCTGCGCGCCAGCACCGGCCGCAGCGCCGCGCCGGTGTGGCTGGCGGCGCAGCGCACCAGCGCTTCCGGCGTGGTTTCGGCCACCACCGTGCCGCCGCGCACGCCGCCTTCCGGGCCCAGGTCGATCACCCAGTCGGCCTCGGCGATCACGTCGAGGTCGTGCTCGATGACGACCACGCTGTGGCCGCCGTCGACCAGCCGGTGCAGCACGCGGATGAGCTTCTCGACGTCGGCCATGTGCAAGCCCACCGTCGGCTCGTCGAGCACGTACAGCGTGTGCGGCGCCTTGTTGCCGCGCCGGGTGACGTCGTCGCGCACCTTCGTCAGCTCGGTGACCAGCTTGATGCGCTGCGCCTCGCCGCCCGACAGCGTCGGCGAGGGCTGACCCAGCGTGAGATAACCCAGGCCCACGTCCTTGAGCAGCTGCAGCGGGTAGGAGATGTTGGGCATGGAGGCGAAGAACTCGACCGCCTCGTCGACCTCCATGCGCAGCACGTCGCCGATGCTCTTGCCGCGCCAGCTCACCGCCAGCGTCTCGGGGTTGAAGCGCTGGCCATGGCAGACGTCGCAGGGCACCTTCACGTCGGGCAGGAAGCTCATCTCGATGGTGCGCACGCCCTGGCCCTCGCAGGTGGGGCAGCGTCCCTCGCCGGTGTTGAAGGAGAAGCGCGCCGGCGCATAGCCGCGCGCCTTGGCTTCGAGCGTGTCGGCGAACAGCTTGCGGATGGTGTCCCAGAAGCCGATGTAAGTGGCGGGGCAGGAGCGCGGCGTCTTGCCGATCGGCGTCTGGTCGACTTCGAGCACGCGGTCGATCTGCTGCCAGCCTTCGATGCGGTCGCAGCCTTGCCAGCGGGGCTTGCCGCCGCGGCTGTTGATGAACTGCAGGTTGGCCAGCAGCACGTCGCGGGCGAGCGTGGACTTGCCCGAGCCGCTCACGCCGGTGATGGCCACCAGCCGCTTCAGCGGCACCTCGACATCGATCTGCTGCAGGTTGTGCAGCGACGCGGCGAGCATTGACAGGCGCGGCGTGTCGGCATCGACCTCGCGCCGGTTCTGCAGCGGATGCACCAGCGGCATGGCGAGGAAGCGGCCGGTGACCGACGCCGGA
Source organism: Piscinibacter sp. (assembly GCA_036377015.1). Classification (GTDB taxonomy): domain Bacteria; phylum Pseudomonadota; class Gammaproteobacteria; order Burkholderiales; family Burkholderiaceae_C; genus Albitalea. The sequence goes on from DASUZE010000110.1 coordinate 128,941, forward strand.
TGCGACGCCAGCTCCGACGCCGTGCCTTGCGCCACCAGCGTGCCGCCTCGCTTCCCCGCGCCGGGACCGATGTCGATGATGTGGTCGGCGCGGCGGATGGTGTCCTCGTCGTGCTCGACCACCACCAGCGTGTTGCCCTTGTCACCCAGCTTGTGGAGCGCGTCGAGCAGGATCTGGTTGTCGCGCGGATGCAGCCCGATGGTCGGCTCGTCGAGCACGTAGCACACGCCCTGCAGGTTGCTGCCCAGCTGCGCGGCCAGCCGGATGCGCTGCGCCTCGCCGCCGCTCAGCGTGGGCGCGGCGCGGTCCAGCGTGAGGTAGCCCAGGCCCACCTCTTCCAGGAACTCGAGCCGGCTGTGGATCTCGGTGATGACGTCGCGCGCGATGTCGGCGTCGCGGCCCGACAGCTGCAGCGACTCGACCCACTTGCGCGCGTCGCCCACCGACCACTGCGCGATCCAGGCGATGGAGTGGCCCTCGAAGGTCACGCCGCGCGAGATCGGGTTGAGGCGAGTGCCGGCGCAGTCGGGGCAAGGCTCGTCGACCACGCCCTCGACCTCCATCTCCTCCGACGGGAAGCTCTGCTCGCGGCCCTTGTCGTCGCTGTCGCGCACCGAGTCGTCGTAGGCCTTGCGCTGCTCGCGCGTGAGGGCCAGGCCGGTCCCGACGCAGGTGGTGCACCAGCCGTGCTTGCTGTTGTAGCTGAACATGCGCGGGTCCAGCTCGGGGTAGCTGGTGCCGCAGACCGGGCAGGCGCGCTTGGTGGAGAAGACCTTGACCGCGCCGATGTGCGCCGTCGGGCCGTCGGTGAGCATGGCGCCCTTCAGGCCGTCCAGCGGCGCGAGCAGGTGCATCACGCCCTTGCCCAGGTCCAGCGCCTTCGCGAGCAGGGCGCGCAGCTCGGCCTCGGTGTCGGGGCTGACCACGATGTCGCCCACCGGCAGCTCCAGGGTGTGCTCCTTGAAGCGGTCCAGGCGCGGCCAGGGGTCGACCTTGAGGAACTCGCCGTCCACGCGCAGGTGGCTGTGGCCGCGGGCCTTGGCCCATTTGGCGAGGTCGGTGTAGACGCCCTTGCGGTTGACCACCAGCGGCGCGAGCAGCCCCACGTGCTGGCCGCGATGGTCGCGCAGCAGCTGCGCCGCGATGCTCTCGGCGCTTTGCGGCTTGACCGGCGCGCCGTCGTTCACGCAATGCTGCAGCCCCAGCTTGACGTAGAGCAGGCGCAGGAAGTGCCACACCTCGGTGGTGGTCGCGACCGTGCTCTTGCGCCCGCCGCGCGACAGCCGCTGCTCGATGGCCACGGTGGGCGGGATGCCGTACACCGCATCCACCTCCGGCCGGCCCGCCGGCTGCACGATGCTGCGCGCATAGGCGTTGAGCGACTCGAGGTAGCGCCGCTGCCCTTCGTTGAACAGGATGTCGAAGGCCAGCGTGCTCTTGCCCGAGCCCGACACGCCGGTGATCACGCTGAACTGGCCGCGCGGGATGCTCACGTCGAGCGACTTCAGGTTGTGCTCTCGCGCATTGACGATGCGGATCACTTCCTCGCTGGCGCGCCGCTCATCGCGCGACTGCTTGACCAGGCTCTGCAGCGAGCGGCCCTCCTCGACCGCCTGGCCGTTCAGGCCCAGCGCGCGGTCGTAGTCGGCCAGCGCCTTGCCGGTGTGCGAGGTGGGATGGCGCTTGACCTCTTCCGGCGTGCCGACGCACACCAGCTCGCCGCCCGCCTCGCCGCCTTCGGGCCCGAGGTCGATCAGCCAGTCGGAGGCGCGGATCACGTCGAGGTTGTGCTCGATGACGATCAGCGAATGCCCCGCGTCGAGCAGCTTGCGGAAGGCGCGCATCAGCTTGGCGATGTCGTCGAAGTGCAGGCCGGTGGTGGGCTCGTCGAACATGAACAGCGTGCCCTTGCGCGCCAGCGGCTGGCGGCTGGCGCTGCCGTTGCCGGCCGCCTCGGCCAGGAAGCCGGCGAGCTTCAGGCGCTGCGCCTCGCCGCCCGACAGCGTCGGCACCGGCTGGCCCAGCTTCACGTACTCGAGGCCGACATCGACGATGGGCTGCAGCACGCGGGCCACGTCGCGGTCGTTGGCGAAGAGCTGGACCGCCTCGCTGACGGTGAGCTCCAGCACGTCGGCCACCGAGAGGTCGCGGATCACCTCGCCGGGCATGCGGCGGTCGATCTTCACGTCGAGGATCTCGGGGCGGTAGCGGCGGCCGTCGCAATCGGGGCAGCGCAGGTACACGTCGGACAGGAACTGCATCTCGACATGCTCGAAGCCCGAGCCGCCGCAGGTCGGGCAGCGGCCGTCGCCGGCGTTGAAGCTGAACATGCCGGCGCCGTAGCCGCGCTGGATCGCCAGCGGCGCCTCGGCGAAGAGCTTGCGGATCTCGTCGAAGGCGCCGACGTAGCTGGCCGGATTGGAACGCGCGGTCTTGCCGATGGGCGACTGGTCGACGAAGACGGCGTCGGTGAGCCAGTCGGCGCCCATCAGCTGCTCATGCTGGCCGGGCGACTCGGTCGGCTTGCCGAAATGGCGCGCCAGCGCGGGGTACAGCACGTCCTGCATCAGCGTGCTCTTGCCCGAGCCCGAGACGCCGGTCACGCACACCAGGTGGTGCAGAGGGAACTCGATGGCGACGTTCTTCAGGTTGTGCTCGCGCACGCCCGACACGATCAGCCGCGGCGTGGCCTCGGTGACCATGCGCTTGATGCCCATGCCGACATGCTTGCGCGCGCCGAGGTAGGCGCCGGTCAGCGTGTCGGCGCCGCGGATGGCCTCGGGCGTGCCGTCGAAGACGATGCTGCCGCCGCGCTCGCCGGGGCCGGGGCCCATGTCGATCAGGCGGTCGGCGGCCAGCATGACCGCGGGGTCGTGCTCCACCACCACCAGCGTGTTGCCGGCGTCGCGCAGGCGGTGCATGGCCTCGACGATGCGGTTCATGTCGCGCGGGTGCAGGCCGATGCTGGGCTCGTCGAGCACGAACATCGTGTTGACCAGCGAGGTGCCGAGCGCGGTGGTGAGGTTGATGCGCTGCACCTCGCCGCCGCTCAGGGTGCGGCTCTGCCGGTCGAGGGTCAGATAGCCCAGCCCGACGTCGCACAAATACTTGAGGCGCGTGCGGATCTCGTCGAGCAGCAGCTTGAGCGCTTCGTCCAGCATCGTGCTGGGCAGGCTCAGGCCATCGAAGAAGCGCCGGATGCGGTCCATCGGCATCAGCATCAGGTCGTGCACCGTGAGCCCCGGCAGCGACTCGAGCTGCTCGCGGCTCCACGCCACGCCCACCGGCATGAAGCGCCTGGCAGCGGGCAGCACGGCGTCCGCATCGGGCTTCGACCCCAGCCGCCACAGCAGCGCCTCGGTCTTCAGCCGCGCACCGCCGCAGGCCTCGCAAGGGGTGTAGCTGCGGTACTTCGACAAGAGCACGCGGATGTGCATCTTGTAGGCCTTGGACTCGAGGTACTCGAAGAACCGCTTGACGCCGTACCACTGCTTGTTCCAGTTGCCGTTCCAGTGCGGCGAGCCGTGGACCACCCAGTGGCGCTGGGCGTCGGTGAGCTGCGACCAGGGCGTGTCGCGCGGAATGCCCGCCTCGCCGCCGTACTTCATGAGGTCGTCCTGGCACTCCTTCCAGGCCGGCGTCTGCATCGGCTTGATGGCGCCGGCGCGCAGGGTCTTGCGGTGGTCGGGGATGACCAGGCCGTAGTCGACCCCGATCACCCGGCCGAAGCCGCGGCAGGTGTCGCAGGCGCCCATGGCCGAGTTGAAGGAGAACAGCGCCGGCTGAGGATCGGCATAGCGGATGTCGCTGTCGGGGCAGTGCAGGCCGGTGGAAAAGCGCCACAGCGCAGGCTCGCCTTCCTCCGCGAGCACGTAGACGTTGACCCGGCCGCTGCCGCGCTTGAGCGCGACCTCGATGGCTTCGATCGCGCGGACCTTCTCGGTGCCCTGGATGCGAAAGCGATCGGCGACCACGTCGAGCACCTTGCGCGGCCCGGTGGGCGAGGCGACCTCGCGCTCGGCCTGGACGCGGGTGAAGCCGCTGGCAGCGAGCCACTGCTCGACCTCCTCGGCCGTCGCGCTGGCCGGCAGCTCGACCGGGAAGGTGACGACCAGGCGCGGGTCGACTTCGGCCGTACGCTCCATCAGCTCGCCGAAGATGGTCTCCGGCGAGTCATGGCGCACCCGCTTGGCGGTCTGGCGATCGAACAGCTCGGCCGCACGCGCGTACAGCAGCTTCAGGTGGTCGTTGAGCTCGGTCATCGTGCCGACCGTCGAGCGCGAGGTGCGCACCGGGTTGGTCTGGTCGATGGCGATGGCCGGCGGCACGCCGTCGACGCGGTCCACCGCCGGGCGATCCATGCGGTCGAGGAACTGCCGCGCGTAGGCGCTGAAGGTCTCGACATAACGGCGCTGGCCTTCGGCATACAGCGTGTCGAACACCAGGCTGGACTTGCCCGAGCCGCTCGGCCCCGTCACCACCGTCATCTCGCCGGTGCGGATGTCCAGGTCGAGGTTCTTGAGGTTGTGCTGGCGGGCACCGCGGATGCGGATGAGCCCGGCCGAACTGCCGGAGGTCATGGGGTGGGGGTCCGTCGAAGGAAGCCGAACATTCTAGAGAGGGGCGTGAATCCTGCACGCGGCCGGGCTTTGGGCGGATGTGCGGTCTTTTTTCCGCGGTTTTCCACAATGCGACGACTGCACGACAGGAGAACACTTCGCGTCGGCCGCGGCGTGCGACCGCCCGAGGCGCTTCAGACTCCCGGGCTCCCAAGGAGACAACCGATGACCTCGTTCGCAGTTCATTCCCGTGCCCTTTGCCTCGCCGCGTTCGCGCTGCTCGCCACCGGCGCGGCCCAGGCCGACCTCGTGATCGGCCAGACCTCCGGCTTCACCGGCCCGGTCGCCTCCGGCGTCAAGGAGAACACCGAAGGCGCCAGGCTCTACATCGACCACGTCAACAGCCAGGGCGGGGTGAACGGCCAGCGCATCGAGCTGATCTCGCTGGACGACAAGTTCGATCCCAAGCTGGCGGCCGAGAACGCGCGCCAGCTGATCACCGAGAAGAACGCGATCGCGCTGTTCCTCAACCGCGGCACGCCGCACACCGAGGCGATCCGACCGCTGCTCGACCAGTACAAGGTGCCGCTGGTGGCGCCGTCCACCGGCGCGATGGTGCTGCACAAGCCGGTCCATCCGTGGATCTTCAACGTGCGCGCGACCTACCAGCGCGAGGCCGAGAAGGCGGTGACCCACCTCGCGACCATCGGCCTGTCGCGCATCGCGCTGGTCCATGTCGACGACTCGTTCGGCGCCGACTGCGCCACCGGCGCACGCAAGGGCTACGAGAAGGCCCACCTGCAGCCGCTGTTCGTCGAGAAGTTCGACCGCACCAAGCCCGACTTCAAGGAAATCTCGAAGAAGCTGAAGGATGCCGACGCCCAGGCGGTGTTCCTGATCGGCTCGGCCGGCGCGGTGTCCGACGGCACCAAGGTGATCCGCGAGGCCGGCTCTCGGGCGCAGATCGTGACCGTGTCGAACAACGCCTCCGGCGGCTTCATCAAGCAGATGGGCGACTACGCCCGCGGCACCATCGTCACGCAGATCTTCCCGTACGAGCGCTCGCTGTCGGCGCCCATCGTGAAGGAGGCGGCCGACCTGGCGCAGAAGAAGGGCTCGGGCGACGTGACGCCCGCCATGCTGGAGGGCTACGCCGGCGCGAAGGTGCTGGTCGAAGGCCTGCGCCGCGCCGGTCCGAACCCGACGCGGGCCAAGCTGCAGCAGGCGCTGGAAGGGTTCCGCAAGGTGGACATCGGCGGGCTCGAAGTGACCTACGGTCCGGCTGATCACAGCGGGCTGGACTACGCCGACTTGTCCATCATCGGCCCCGACGGCAAGTTCCGGCGCTAGGACGCCGGGACGCTATTTGTCAGAGACAGCGCTGAACCGAGAACTCCATCAGCGAAGGCCGAAGGCAATTGCAATCGGTTGTAACTACTTCAGTTACGATTCACGAAAACCCGGTATTGTCCGCGCGCGCAAGAGTGTGACCTCAATGATGTCGCACCTCGCCGTTGGGCGGCGGATCCCGCATCACGGGGACCCGCTGATATGAAATCGCCGGCTGGTTGCAACGACCGGCCGACAGGGAGTGAACGTGAATCGAAGAGACCTGGTGTTGGGGGGTTCGGCGCTTTTCGCCGCCGGATTGGTCCCCGCTGTCTGGGCACAGCAAGCTGTCATCAAATTCGGCCAGTCGGCCTCACTCTCCGGCGGCCAGGCGGGCTACGGCAAGGACGTCCGCGACGGCATCGCCGCCGCCTTCGCCGCCGCCTCCAAGGCCGATCCCAAGGGCCCGCGCTTCGAGCTGGTGTCGCTCGACGACGGCGGCAGCAAGGACCGCTGCAAGGCCAACGTCAAGACCCTCATCGACCAGGGCGTCACCGCCATCATCGGCCTGACCAGCGGCGCCGGCGCCGAGGGCTGCCTGCCGCTGGTCGAGGAAGCGAAGATCGTCATGCTGGGCACCGCCAGCGGCAACATGGGCGTGCGCAGCGAGAAGGCCACCATGGCCTACCACGTGCGCGCCGGCTACGCCGACGAATACCGCCGCATGATTTCCTACGTCAAGGACTTCAACATGCAGCGCGTCGGCTACGTGTACCTGAAGGACACCTCGCCGGCCAATGCCGCCGCCATGACCGCGGCGCTCGACGCGGTCGGTCTCAAGCTCACGGTGTCGGTGCCCATCGACCGCAACGCCAAGTCCTTCGATGCCGAGGTCGAGAAGCTGCTCGCCGCCCGCCTCGACTGCGTGCTGTTCACCACCAACGCGGGACCCGTCTCGGCCATCGTCGACAAGATGGCCGCGGCCAAGTACCCGGGCTTCTACTTCTCCTCGTCCTTCGCCGGCCAGGAGCTCATCGACGACATGGCCGGCAAGGGCCAGAGCATCATCATGAGCCAGGTCGTGCCGCGTCCGAACGCGGTCGCGGCGGCGGTCGTCAAGCGCTGCCAGGAAGACCTGGCCGCGATGGGCGGCGGCGCGCGCATGGGCTTCACCAGCCTCGAGGGCTACATCGCCGGCCGCGTGGCGGTCGAGGCGGCGCGGCTCGCGACGAAGGGCGGCGCCATCAGCCGCGGCCGCTTCAAGGACGCGCTCTCCGACCTCAACGTCGACCTGGGCGGCTACCGGGCGCGCTTCACGCCCCAAAGCCCGCACGGCTCGCGCTTCGTCGACGTCGTGGCAATCGACCGCAACGGTCGGATCATCGGTTGAACGTCGTGCGGCGCAGCGCCGCACGGTCTCGCAGCGTTTTCCCGCAGCACTGCGCGCCGGTAAGTTGTTTCGGAGGCCGGCGAGGCAGAAGTCCATAACCACACCACCTCAGAGAGTCAACCCATGAAGCTTCAAAGGCTCGTTAGAACCGGCATCCTGGCCTGGTGGGCCGTCGCCATGGCCGGCGCCGCATCGGCGTCGACCGCTCCTGGCGACGATGTGCGATTGCGTGTCGAGAAGGCGGCTGCCACGCTCGCTGCCGACATGGCGCGGTTGTGCCCGGCGGCCGACCCGGCCGACCAGGTTGCCTTCGACGCGTGTCGACGAGGCCTCTACCAGGACTCTCAGTTCAAGCGCAGCCTGCAGCCCTTCGTGCTGTGGGGCCGCCAGAAGGACCCCAAGGTGGCCCTGAAGGACACCAAGCTCACGCAGTTCGGCCCCGACGTGCTGTCCAACATGTACGTGCCGCTGTTCATGTTCAACGGCAAGCACACCGTCGCATGGTCGGAGCGCGAGAGCCTGTACGAGGTGCGCCTGCAGACGGCGTTCCGCAACCGGCTGGCGCCGGGACAGTTCCCGTACCCGTTCTGGCATGAAGCCGACAAGTGGTCGATGTACGAAGGGGCCAGGGAGATCATCCTGTGGTGGGACCCCAAGGCCGACAAGATCAAGCTGGCGCAGTTCACCGTGCATGGCAGCAACCCGCCGATCCAGGTCAACACCCACGTCACGCAGGCCGCCTTCGACGGCAAGTGGATGTGGACCGATGCCCAGGGCCGCACCCAGCCCGCCTCCACGGTGTTCGACGGCATGCTGCGTGCCGACAACCCGTACATCGGCAAGCTCGACGTGGCCTACAAGAACCTGGCGCTCAAGCTGCGCGAGGGCCAGTGCTTCCAGTGCCACGTGCCGAACAACCCGGACGGCATGAAGAAGCTGGTGCTGCTGCAGACGCCCATGCACGCCGCGTCGGAGATCAAGCGGGTGCTGAAGGCGGTGCGTGAAGACACCATGCCGCGCGACGAGTTCGGCATCGAGCAGCCGCTCGACTCGAAGACCAAGGCTGCGCTGCTGAACGAAGGCACCGCCTTCGAGAAGCTGCTCGACCTGGCCAAGCAGTGGGAGGCCTCCGGCCCCGCCACCGCGCAGCGCACCACGGTCGGCACGGCCGACACGGGTGTGGCCAGCACCGCCAAGTAAGTCCTCAGATCGGGTCGGCCAGCGCCACGCGGCGCTGGCTGCCCTGCTCCTCGAGCAGCGCAGTGAAGCGGCGGTCGGCCAGCAGGTTGCGCACCGCCACCCCCACCGCCTGGCGCAGCCCCGAGGCCGTGCTCACGCGTTGCGCCGAGGGCTGCAGGAACGAGCCCTCGGTCGACGCGCGGTAGATCACCTTGCCCTCGGGCGAGACGATCTGCCAGCCCACCTGCACGTAGAAGCCGCCCTTCCACGCACCGGCGCCGGCGCCGCAGACCTCGACGTCCATGTCGTTCAGGAAGGCTTGCACGGTGAGCGGCGCGCCCATGCCGGCGGGCGCCGTGCGAAACGACTGGGTGCGGCCCAGCTCGTCGCGGAACGCCTGGCTGATCTCGGCGTCGACGCGCTGGCGGATGAGCTCGCTCCAGCCGCGTTCGACCGAGGCGTTGCAGTTGGTGCCGGCATGCACGCTGCCGATTCGATCGCCTTCGATGAAGGCGCTGCCGAGGTCGGTGAGCACCGCCCCGCGGGCCAGCGCGGGCGCCTGCACCGCAGGCAGGGGCTTGGCCTCGACGGCCTTGACCAGCGGCGTGGCGGCCAGCGCGGCGTTGCCGATGACGGCGAGGCCGAGTGCGGCCAACAGGGAGTGAACGCGAATGGAGGGCATGACAGGCCTTTCGATTTCGTTGGTTGCCTACTTCATCGTTTCCCCCGAAGCGGCAACACAACGAACTTCATGCGCGCATTCGCGGAGTGACGCAAGACTATCGATTGCCACCCGGGCTTGGAACAGCTGGACACAACGAGATCGGCGCACGCGCGGAATTGTTCTCGCCGATGTGGAGGGCACGCCACCACCCCTTCATTCCGGGTGTGGCGCTTTGCACGTTTTTCCTTGTGCCGGCCGCGCGTGGGCAGCGATAGAGTCGTGGCCGGATGGACGCAGGCGAACACGATCGCAGCAACCGGCCTCACTTCGACGGCCACGACGCCGCCGCGGACGCCGCCCGCGTGAGCCGCATGGAGCGGGCGCTGATCGGCTCGCGCGACGGCTTCTGGGAGCGCAACCTGCGCACCAACGTCAGCTGGTATTCGCCGAGCTTTCGCGAGCTGCTGGGCTTCACGATCGAGGAGCTGCCGAACGACCGCGACATCGTCAACGCGCGCCTGCACCCCGACGACCGCGAGAACTTCCTGGCCCACTACGAGGAGGCCATCCGCACCTGCGGCAGCTTCTTCTACGAGGGCCGCTTTCGCGACCGGCACGACCGCTGGCGCTGGCTGCGCGGGCGCGGGCAGGTGTGGGTCGGCGATGACGGCCAGCCCGAGCTCATCAGCGGCGCGGTGACCGATGTCACGCCCGAGAAGGAAGCCCTGATCGCGCTGGAGCAGCAGCGCCTGCGCCTGGAGCAGCTGGTGCAGGACCGCACCGCCAGCCTGAGCGCCGCGCTGGCGCAGGCCGAGCACGAACGCCGCGCCGCCGACGCCGCCAACGACGCGAAGTCGCGCTTCCTGGCCCACATGAGCCACGAGATCCGCACGCCGCTGAACGGCATCCTCGGGCTGACGGAGCTTGCGCTGCGGGTCACCCAGTCCCCCGCGGAGCGGCGCTACCTCGAGGTCTCGCTGCAGTCGGGGCAGGCCCTGCTGCAGCTCATCAACAACGTGCTCGACTTCTCCCGCATCGAGGCCGAGCGCCTGCCCATCAACGACGAGCCCTTCGACCTGCCCGACGCCATGGCCGAAGCGATGCGCACGGTGGTGCCGCTGGTGCGCGCCAAGGGCCTGTCGATGCAGTTCGACTATCTCGGCGACATCACCTGGGTGCGCGGCGACGCGCCGCGGTTGCGCCAGGTGCTGACCAACCTGATCGGCAATGCCGCCAAGTTCACCGAGCGCGGCCATGTCAAGCTGAGCGCGCAGGTGCGGCTCACCGACGGCGACGGCTGCGTGGCGACGTTGCGCGTCGAGGACAGCGGCCCCGGCATCGCACCCGACGAGCTGGAGCGCCTGTTCGATGCCTTCGAGCAAGGCGACACGAGCGCGACGCGGCGCCACGGCGGCACCGGCCTGGGGCTGTCGATCGCCCGCGGGCTGGCCCAGGCGATGGGGGGCGACATCGCCGCCGAGAGCGCGCCCGGCGCCGGCGCGACCTTCACCCTGACGCTGCCGCTGCGCGCCCTGCCCGACCCCAGGCCGCTCCCCGATCCCGGTCCGGGCCATGCCTGGCTGGTCTATCGCCGTGAGCTGCCGGCGAAGCTGATGCAGGAGCGACTGGCACGGCTGGGCTGGAGCTCGGTCGTCTTCGCCGGCGTGCCCGAGGCCATCGTGCAGGCGCGCACGCTGCCGCCGGCGCGGCAGCCCGGCCTGCTCATGATCGCCGAGCACACGCTGGACGCCGACAGCGACCTGCACTCGCTGCGCAGCGCCCTGCCTGACACCGACATCGCGCTGCTGGTGCGCGTCGACTGGCTCGACGCGCGCTTCGAGCGAATGGCCCGCGACCTGCGCATTCCGCTGATGCTGCTGCCGCTGACGCCGCGCGACCTCAAGCTGCTGACGGGCGGCCAGCGGCTGCTGGCCTTGCCGCAGCCGGCGCCCGACACCGCCGAGTGCGCGCCCGTCGGCCCGGTGCTGCTGGTCGAGGACAACGAGGTGAACCGGCTGATCGGCGACGAGTTCCTGCGCGCCCTGGGCGTGCCGGCGCGCGTGGTGGAAAGCGGCGAAGACGCTCTGGCCGCCTGCCTGCGCGAAGCGCCCGCGCTGGTGCTGATGGACCTGCAGATGCCCGGCATGGACGGCTTCGAGGCGACACGGCGGCTGCGGGCGCTGCAGTACGACGGGTTGCTGCCGTACTTTCCGATCGTCGCGTTGACAGCGCATGCGCTGGAGAGCGATGCGCAGAAGTCGAAGTCGGCGGGGATGGATGGGTTCCTGAGCAAGCCCATCATGCTGGACACGCTTCGGCGCGAGCTGTCGAGGTGGCTGCCGTCTTTGCGCGAAGGTTGAGCTCCCGGGTGCAACCCGGGGTTCCCGTCACGCTCCCGCGAGGAACCGCTCCACCAACGCGTACTGCGCCGGCGTGTTCAACGCCGGCGCATGGCCGCAATCCGCGATCTCGATCACCACCGCCCGCGGCCCCCTCTGGCGCATGGCGTCGGCCGTCTCGGCGAGCAGCAGGTCGGAGCTTTCGCCCCGCAGGCACAGCACCGGCAGGTCCAGGCTGTCCCAGGCGTCCCACAGCAGGTAGTCGTCGCGGTGGTGGGTGAACTGCATCACCATCGCGGGGTCGTAGTGCGGCGTGACGCGGCCGTCGGGCAGGCGGCGGGTCGATGTTTCCGTCAGGCGCCGCCACTGCACGTCGCTCAGCCAGCCGTAGGGCTTGTAGATCGTGCGGAAGTACTGCTCCAGCTCGCCCACCGTCGCGAAGGCCGCCGGGCTGCCGGCGTAGCTGCGGATGCGCTCGATGGCGGCATCGGCGAGCTGCGGGCCGTTGTCGTTGAGCACCAGCCGGCGGATGCGCCCGCGCAGCCGGCTTGCCGCCGCCAGCGTGCCAATGGCCCCGCCCATCGAGGTGCCCAGCCAATGGAAGCGCTCCAGCCCGAGCTGGTTGACCAGCGACTCCGCCAGCTTCACGTAGAAGGCCAGGCAGTATTCGCGCTCGGGCTCGGGGCTCCATTGGCTGAGGCCGCGTCCCAGGGTGTCGGGACAGATCACTCGGTAGCGCTGTGCGAGGTGCAGGGCGATGTCGTCCATGTCGCGGCAGGTGCGCGCCAGGCCGTGCCAGGCGATCACCGTCTCGTCGTGCTGCGCGCCCCACTCGGTGTAGTGGAGCTCGCGGCCCTCGCAAAGCAGATACCGTGAGTCCATGTCAGTCCGGCACCGTCAAGGTGTTGCCCTGGAACGTGATCGCGTCGGCAGCCGCGGGGTGCAGCGCGATCGGCGGGACGTTGGCCCCGGTGATGGCCGGCGCCGCGCCCGGCGTGCCGCCGCGCGGCACGGTGTGCACCACCTGGCTGGGCGGCAGCGGACGGCCGTGGCGCAGGTGCTCGTACATGGCGTCGAGCGCGCGGTTCAGGTAGACGTGCAGCGGCACGAAGCGCGTGTCGTAGCCCGGCAGCAGCGTGGGCAGCCCGATGAAGCCGTCGAAGTGCTGCGCGTTCGTCACCTCGATGTACGACAGCTGGCTGCGATGCCCTTCGACGCGCTTGTTGAGCGCCGTGTAGGGACGCGAGGTGTGGTTCACCGGCAGCAGCGCGTCGGCGCGGCCGTGCACGATGAGCGTGGGCTTGCGGTTCAGGTCGCCGCTGCGACGCGTCTCGGCCAGGCCCTGCTGGAGCGCGAGGGCCTGCGGACCGGTGCCCGTGAGCAGCCCGCGCAGGCACAGCGCGCCGTCGAGGTTGAAGTCCTGCTTGAGCGTGGACGGCGAGAACGAGACCAGGTCGCGCAGCGCGAGGCCGGGGCTCAGGTTGTTGATGAGCTGCACCCCCGACGACGGCGGCACGCCGTTGCCGGTCGCGGCCATCGGCGCGAGCAGCAGCGGGTCGAGCGTGCCGACGGTGAAGGCGGCGGTCGTCGCGGCGAAGCTGTAGCCGCACAGCGAGTCGGCCACGCTGGCGCGCGCGAGCGCGTTGGCGAAGGTCACGCTCACCGCCGGCGCCACCTCGAAGGCCGCGAGCGATGCATGCAGCACCGCCGAGTCCGGCTCCCAGCCATAGGCCGCCAGTGCCGCCAGGGCTTCGTCGGCCTGGGCCGCCGTGGTGTCGGTGGTGAGCAGTCCCTTGGCGCGCAACGAAGCGCAGCGGTTGGCCGCGAAAGCCGCGACGACGAAGAGCGCGCCGGGTGAGCCGGCCAGTTGCGGCGACAGTGCGGCGCAGCTCTGGAACAGGTTGGCGTGGGTGGTGAAGTCGTAGAGCGTCTTGGCGGTCGTCGCCTGCACGGTCGCACCGCGGCGGATCACGACGCCGGGCTGCTCGGGCAGCTCCACCGCTGGCTCCGACACCGCCACGCCATCGATCAGGCGCTCGCGATCCTGCTCGGCCGCCGCGATGGCCGCGCCGCCACCGTTGGAAATGCTCGAGGCGATGACCAGCGTGTTCTCCGGCCGCAGGGTGCGCAGCTTCAGCCCGTGCGGCAGGGCCAGGCCGTAGCGCTCGTTGAGCGCCCAGTAGGCGAGCTCGACCGCCTGCAGCGTGAAGCGACCCCAGTCCTTCTCGGGGTTGCGCTGCGAGTGCGCATGCTTGAAGGCGAAGCGGTTGGGCGTGGCCGCGTTGAAGGCGATGCGCTGCGTGTCGGTGAGCGGCGCGCGGAACTGCGCCAAGTCGCCGGCCAGGACAGACGGGGTGCGCGAGCCGTCGATCAGCGGCACGGTGTCGTTCACCAGGTCGTGCGGCGCGCTGCCGGTGCCCTTGTCGGTGTAGGCCACCGCGCAGCCGCGCTTCAGGCCCCACTCGCCGGTGCTGATGGCGCCGTAGACGCCGCGCGAGCCCGACGAGGTGGCGGTGACGATGCAGGCATGGCGCGGATCGAAGCTCGCCGGCACCTGGACCAGCAGGACGACGTTCTGCGGCTCGCCCGCCGTGCCCTCGGCACCGCGGCTGAAGGCGAGGAACTCGGTGCCGGCGACCTTGCCTTCGCTGGCGGTCACCGTGCCGTCGGCCGCCACGTTGGGGCCGTACAGCGTGCCGTAGCCGCCGGCCGCGGTCATGTCGACGATGGCGCGGTAGCTGTTGTAGATGGCGGCGCGGCGCAGCTCGGCGGCCGTCGGGGCGAGCGGATTGGCGTAGGCCGGCAGCGCCCCCGCCAGACCGGTCTTGCCCAGGCCGGCCGTGAGCAGGTCGTCGCCCTGGCCGTCGAACTCGGCCACCCGCACCTCGCCGTTGACGAAGGCGGGCAGGCGGTTGAACAGGCCCCGCGGGCCGGGGTCGTGAGAGCTTGCGTCCTGGACCGACGGGGCCGCCTGGATGGTCGCCTTGCCGTCCGTCGCCGGCGCATCCATCGTGCCGCCGCCGCCGCACGCCGCCAAGCCCCCGGCCGCGATCAACGCGGCCACCTTGCTCCATGTCTTCATCGCGCAGTTCTCCTCGTGGTGTTCGTTGTGGCTGCCGCGCGCAGCCGCCCCACCACGCCGCTGGGGAAGTGGTAGACCGACAGCACGAACAAGATGCCCAGCCACAGCAGCCAGCGGTCGGGCGAGATCAACGGCGCCAGCAGGGGCACGCCCTCGACGGCCGAGGCGCCGAGCTTCATCAGGTCCTGCAGGTAGCTTTGCGCGAGCAGGAACAGCACCCCGCCGACCACCGCGCCGTAGATCGTGCCCATGCCGCCGATCACGACGATCAGCAGGATGTCCAGCATGATCTCGAAGCTGAGCGAGGTGTCCGGCCCGTTGTAGCGCAGCCAGAGCGCCAGCAGGCAGCCGGCCAGGGTGGCGAACAGCGCCGACAGCACGTTGCTCAGGGTGCGGTACACCACCGTGCGATAGCCGATGGCCTCGGCGCGGAAGTCGTTCTCGCGGATCGCCTGCAGCACGCGGCCGAAGGGCGAGTTGACGATGCGCAGCATCACCAGCACGAGCACGAGTGCAGCGAAGAACAGCAGGTAGTAGCTGGCGAAGCGGCCGTCGATCGAGGCGCCGAGGAACGGCTCTTCGAGGTAGCGCGTGCCCGGCTGCAGCGCCTCGGGCACCTTGAAGTTCAGGCCGTCCTCGCCGCCGGTGAAGGCCGACAGTTGCGACGCCAGGGTGAGGAAGGCTGACGCCACGGCCAAGGTGATCATCGCGAAGAAGATCGCCTTGACCCGCAGGCTGAACAGCCCGATCAGCAGCGACAGCAGCAGCGACACGGCGAGCGCCGCCACCACGCCCAGCACCACCGCGCCCCAGCCCGGTCCCAGCCGCGTGCTGGCGATCGCGATGCCGTAGGCGCCGATGCCGAAGA
Source organism: Piscinibacter sp. (assembly GCA_036377015.1). GTDB lineage: Bacteria > Pseudomonadota > Gammaproteobacteria > Burkholderiales > Burkholderiaceae_C > Albitalea. Next base: position 144,351 of record DASUZE010000110.1, read on the forward strand.
ACATCGTGTGGGCGAAGCTCACGATGCCGGTGTAGCCCAGCAGCAGGTCGAAGCTCGCCACGAGCACGATGAAGACCAGCACCTTGGCCGCGACGTTGAGCGCCTTGGTGCCGGGGAAGACGAAGGGCGTCAGGGCCAGGCCCAGCACGATGACGACCAGCATCAGCGCCAGCCAGCGATTGCGCGGCAGGTCGTGGGACAGGAGTCGGTTCAGCATGGCGGGCGCCCTATCGATTGGCGACCGGGTACAGGCCCTGCGGCCGCCACAGCAGCACCACGACCATGAGCCCGATGTTGGAGAACATCGCCACCTGCGGCAGCAGGAAGCCGGTGTAGTTGGCCATCAGGCCCACCAGCAGCGCACCGACGAAGCAGCCCAGCGTCGAGCCCAGGCCGCCGATGATGATGACGATGAAGATGAGCACGTTGACCTGCGCGCCGATCTGCGGCACGACGCCTTGCTGGTACAGGCCCCACAGGCAGCCGCCCAGTCCGGCCAGCGCGGAGCCGGCGACGAACACGCCGACGAACAGGCGCCGGATGCGGTAGCCCAGGCTCTCGACCATCTCGCGGTCCTGCACGCCGGCGCGGATGAGCAGGCCGAGCTTGGTGCGGTTGAGCGTGAACAGCATGCCGGCGAGCACCACCGCGCCGATCACCACCGCGAGCAGGCGGAACTTCTCCACCGCCGCATCCCCGAAGATCAGCGCGCCGCGCAGCGCGTTGGGCAGCGGCAGCGGCTGTGGGCCGGGCCCCCAGACCATCTTGATGACCTCTTCGCCGATGATCATCCCGCCCATGGTGATGAGGATCTGCTTGAGGTGCTGGCCGTAGACCGGCCGCACCAGCACGCGCTCGAAGGCCCAGCCGACCGCGCCGGCGACGGCCATCGCGGCCAGCGCCGCGGGCAGCACGGCGACGAGGTTGCGCCACAGGCTTTGCGACCCGGTCCAGTCGCCCATCGCGCCGAGCACGCTCATCGCGACGAAGGCGCCCAGTGCGATGAACACGCCGTGGCCGAAGTTCAGCACGTCCATCAGGCCGAACACCAGCGTGAGGCCGGAGGCGATGATGAAAACGATCATGCCCATTGCCAGGCCGGCCACGGTGAGCGTGAACCAGGTGGGCGTGGCGCCGACGAAGGGCCAGGCGAGCAGCGCGAGGACGGGCACCAGCGCCATCGGCGTCCAGTCGAACGCCGCCTTCGGAATGGCCGTGCTGGCGGGCAGCGTGGCAGCGACCGTGTTCATTGATGCGCCCCCAGCGACAGCCCCAGCAGCCGGTGCTGCAGGCCCTCGTCCTCGACCAGCTCGGCCATGCGGCCGCGGTGCACCACGCGGCCGTCGTCCATCACCGCGACGCGGTCGCCGAGCGCACGCGCCATGGCGAAGTTCTGCTCGACCAGCAGCACGGTGGTCTGCGTGGCCTTGAGCTCGCGCAGCGCGGCGATGAGGTTCTGCACGATGGCCGGCGCCAGGCCCTTGCTCGGCTCGTCGATCAGCAGGAGCCGCCGCGGCTCGACCATCGCGCGGCAGATCGCGAGCATCTGCTTCTGCCCGCCCGACAGCTTGCCGGCCGGGTAGAGCCAGAACTTGCGGATCGCGGGGAAGAGGCCGAACAGCCACTCGAGCCGCCGGGTGTCGATGTCGTCGACGTGGCGTGCGCCGCGCGCGGCGAGCAGCAGGTTCTCGCGCACGCTCAGGTCGCTGAAGATGCCCATGCTCTCGGGGACGTAGGCGATGCCGAGCTGGGCGATGTCGGGCGTACTGCGGCGCTGGATGGGCTGGCCGTCGAAGCTCACCTGACCGCGCGAGGCCTGCCACAGGCCCATGATCGTGCGCAGCGTGGTCGTCTTGCCGGCGCCGTTGCGGCCCAGCAGCATGGTGACCTGGCCGGCGGGCACCTCGAAGTCGACGCCGTGCAGGATGTGGTACGCGCCGATGTGGGTGTGCACGCCGTCGAGGCGCAAGAGCGCATCGTTGCTCATACGGCCTCCGCGGTCGTGATGCCGAGGTAGGCGTTTTGAACGACGGGCGACGCGATCACCTCCGCCGGATCCCCGTCCGCCACCAGCTGCCCGTTGTGCAGCACGATGATGCGATCGGCCAGCTCGCGCACCACGTCCATCTTGTGCTCGACCAGCAGGATGGTCTTGTCGGCCTGCGACTTGAGCTCGCGGATGAGGTCGAGGATGACCGGCACGTCGTCCACGCTCATGCCAGCGGTGGGCTCGTCGAACATGTACACCGCGGGCTCCAACGCCATCAGCATCGCCACCTCCAGCTTGCGCTGGTCGCCGTGCGGCAGGCTGCTGGCCGGCACCTGGGCGCGGTCGCCGAGCTTGACGCGCTCGACCAGCGCATGGGCGCGCTCCAGCGTGTTGCGGTGGTCCAGCCACACCGACCACAGGTTGAGCCCTTCGTGGCGGCGCGACTGCACGGCGAGCCGCACGTTCTCGACCACCGGCAGGTTGGGGAACAGCTGGGTGAGCTGGAAGGCGCGGCCGAGTCCGCGGTGGGTGCGTGCCGACGCGGTCTCGCGGGTGATGTCGGCGCCGTCCAGATGCACCGAGCCTTCGCTCGCGCGCAGCTGGCCCGAGATCAGGTTGAAGTAGGTCGTCTTGCCCGCGCCGTTGGGACCCACGATCGCGGTGAGCGTGCCGGGACGAAACGCGCAGCTCACATGGTCCACCGCCACGTGGCCGCCGAAGCGGATGGTGAGGTTCTTGGTTTCGAGCATGTCAGGGGCAGGTGCCGATCACGTAGTAGTTCGTGGCGGTGCGCTTCAGCGTCGTCGTGACGAAGGTGTTCCAAAGTCCCATGTTCTGGTTCGAGCCGTTCGCGTACGCATAGCCGCCGCTCTGGTGCGCACGGCCCGCGGTCGTGTGCACGTAGTTCGATGACGTGAAGCACACCGCCGCGCTGCCGGTGGTCGTGCCGGAGGCCGGCGCCGACGCCGGGCTTTCGGCGCCGTTCGCGTCTACGGCCTTCACCGTCCAGCTGTAGGTGGTGCCGGGCGACAAGCCGGTGTCGGTGAATTGCGTGACGGCCACCACCGCGCCGTTCGCCTTGGTCCCGCCGCGATAGACGTTGTAGCCGCTCGCCCCATTCACCGACGACCAGGCGATGACCATGCTGTTGGCGGTCGCGCCCGAGGTGCCCACGCCGGTGGGCGCCGGCAGCGACGACGGCGGCGTGCCGCTTTGCACGCGGTCGACCATGGCCTTGACGGCGGCCATCTGCGGCCCGCTCTTCTTCGCGTAGTTGACGCTGTCGTAGCCCCACCAGTCCCAGCAGCTGTTGGTGGCGAGCTGGCTGGTCTGCGGGTACAGCACCACGATGCGGTTGGCGTCGGCCCAGCGGTTGTAGCCGGTGTTGCGGATGAACTGCTGGCCGACGTCGGCGGTGTTCTGCTTGCAGCCGTGCAGGGCCACGTGCAGCCGGCAGCTCGCGCCGGCGGCGCAGGCCTGCGGCACGTAGATCCAGCCGGTGGCCGCCATGCCGTGGCCGCTCACGTAGGGGGACTGGTCGAACTCGGTGAAGCTTCCGCTGAGCGTGCCGTCGTTGCGCGCGGCCAGCGGACCGTAGAGCTGGGCCAGCAGCGCGCCGGCGAGGTCGAAGTTGCAGTCGCTGATGTAGGGCGGCGCCTTGGTGCTGCAGGCGTTGCCGTAGTCGTCGGTGACGAAGGCGTGCTCGGCCGCGAGGTCCTTCTTCACGACGGTGCTGGCGGTCGGCACGAAGCTCTGGTAGTAGGCCTGCAGGTCGTTCATCACCGGCGGCGTGACGGCGCTGTCGAGGGTGCCGGAGAAGAGATACAGCTTCGAGCCGGCGAGGTTGGACACCGGATCGATGAAGCCGCTGGAGGCCCAGCTCTTCGTCGTGCTCACCAGGCTCGCCACCGGAATCGCGCTGTCGTGCTTCATGCAGCGGCCCGTCGCGTTGACCACCGAGCCCTCGGCGCAATAGAACGGCCCGCCCGCGACGACGCCGGCGCCCTTGCGGAAGGTCGCGGAAAACGCCACGTGCAACTGGACCGCCATGTAGCCACCCGAGGACAGGCCGGACACCGTGGTCTCGGCCGGATCGATGACGAGCTGCGGCAGCGGGGCCGCCTGCGCCGCCGCGAGCACGAGGCCCGCGAACGCCGCGACGAACCCGGCTCTCCATTGCCGGTACTGCATGTCTTGTCTCCTGTCTGCGCCGGTGGGCGCGTCCCGGGTTGCACCCGGGCTACGACTTCAAGGGCGTGTATTGCGGATCGGCACGTTCATCTCTTCGGGCTTGATCTCGCGCACCAGCTCCGGAACGGCCCACGCCACCTTGGGATCGACCTTGATCTTGAAGTGGTACATCGACTGCATCGCCTGGTGGTCTTCCTTGCGGAAGGTCATCTTGCCCTTGGGCGTGTCGAAGCTCATGCCTTCCATGGTGGCGATGAGCTTGTCGCTGCCGGTGTCGCCGTTGGTCTTCTTCAACGCCTCCACCAGCGCCATCGCCGCCGACATGCCGCCCGCGGTGAAGAAGTCGGGCGGCGCGTTGAAGCGCTTCTGGTGCTCGGTCACCAGCCACTGGTTGGCCGGGTTCTTGGGGATCTCGTAGTAGTAGTAGGCCGCGCCCTGCATGCCCGGGGCGACCTTGTAGTTGGCCAGCTGCGGCAGGATGTTGCCGCCGCTGGCCAGCTCGATGCCGAAGCGCTCGGGCTGCAGGTCGGCGATCTTGAACGGGTTGGCCGCGCCCGCCCACACGATGAAGATCACCTTGCGGCCCGGCTTGTCCTTCAACGCATCGAACAGCCGCTGCGCGCCCGCGGTGAAGTCGGTGGTGGCCTGCGGCAGGTACTCCTCGTGGACGACCTTGGCGTTCTTCAGCGCGTCCTTGAAGGCCTTCACGCCGTCGCGCCCGAAGGCGTAGTCCTGGGCCATGGTGGCGATGCTCACGCCGGGCTGGTCGAGCGCCACGGCGTTCGAGATGGCGTCCTGCGAGCTGTTGCGCCCGGTGCGGAAGATGTAGCGGTTCCACTTGTCGCCGGTGATGGCGTCGGCGACGGCGGGCTCGACCAGCAGGACCTTCTTGTATTCCTCGGCCACCGGCAGCAGCGCGAGCGCGACGCCCGACGACGAGGGCCCGACGGCGATGTCGGCCTTGTCGTCGCCGTAGGCCGTGGCCAGCAGCGACTTGCCCACGTCGGGCTTGCCCTGGTCGTCCTTCTCGATGACGACCAGCTTCTTGCCGGCCACCGTCATCGTGCCCTGGGTGGCGTATTCCAGACCCAGCATCAGGCCGGCCTGGGTCTGCTTGCCGTAGGCCTCGAGCGGTCCGGTCTTGCTGTAGACGTGGGCGATGCGGATCTCCTTGGCCTGCGCGAAGGCCAGCGTCGGGATCGCGGCGGCCGCGGCCAGCGCCGCGAGCACCAGGCGACGGGAAGAGAGCGTCATGGGTCTTGTCTCCTGAGGAATGAACAGGCGCGAATCGCAAGCGGCATGCCATTGGCAAACCTCGGTGCAAACCCTTGGAATCGCGGCCGCGGCACGCAAAGATGTCGGGAATCCGGACGCCGCGCCGTGAACCCTCGGGGCAAACCCGAATCTCGTGATGTCGGGCAATCGGTCACGTCTGCCAGGCCGACAGCTAGCGACTGCCCCCATACCGGCCGCCGGCGATCTCTGCGAAGCTGTCGCCGGGGCATCCAACGGTGGACAAACACGAGACGACTTCCCCGCCCGGCGCAGGCACGGGCGACACGGGCGTGTCCACGCAGCAGGCACTGCGCGAAGTCACCGCCATGCTGGGCGCGATCATGCAGAACGCGCCGGTGGGCATCGTGCTGTCGCGCGACCGGCGCATCACCGGCTACAACCCCAAGTTCCGCGAGATGTTCGGCTTCCACGGCGACGAAGGCGTGGGCATGCCGGGGCGCGCCATCTACCGCAACGACGACGAGTACGAGGCCCTGGGCCGCGAGGCGGGGCCGCTGCTGTCGCAAAGCCTGCCCTTCTCGACCGAGCTGTACATGCGCCGACAGGACGGCAGCGACCTGTGGGCCAGCCTGATCGGCTACGTGCAGAACCAGGACAACCCGCGCGAAGGCACGATCTGGCTCATCGAGGACCACTCCGAGCGCAAGCGCGCCGAGGAGGCGCTGAAGAAGACCAGCGACGAGCTCGTGGCCATTGTCGAGAACGCATCGGTGGGCATCGTGTTCACCCGCAACCGCGCCATCTTGCACTGCAACCGCGCCGCCGCCGAGATCTTCGGCTATCCGAGCGCCGAGGCGCTGGTCGGCGAGCCCAGCATTGCCATCTACCCCGACGCGCAAAGCTTCGAGCGCATCAGCCGCGAGGCGGGGCCGCCGCTGGCCGCCGGCCAGTCGTTCCAGGCGGAATGGCTGTTCAAGCGGCGCGACGGCCGCCCCGTGTGGTGCCGCATCTACGGCAAGGCGGTCGACCCGACGCGCACCGACACGGGCACGGTCTGGATCGTCGAAGACATCCAGGTCGCCAAGCAGACGCAGGAGGTGCTGCACCAGACCCTGCGCCAGATGGAAGCGCTGATGCGCAACGCGCCGGTGGGCATCATCTTCACCCGCGACCGCCGCATCCTGCGCTACAACCCGCGCCTGGCCGAGATGTGCGGCTTCGACGGCGACGAGGCCGTGGGCCAGTCGGCGCGCATCATGTACCGCAGCGACGAGGAGTACGACTCGCTGGGCGCCGTGGCGGCGCCTCTGCTGTCGCGCGGCCTGCCCTTCCACACCGAGCTGTTCATGCGCCGGCGTGACGGCAGCGACTTCTGGGTCAACCTGATCGGCTACGTGCAGAACCTGGCCGACCCCCACGAGGGCACGATCTGGATCGCCGAGGACCGCAGCGCCTTCAAGCGGGCCGACGAGGAGCTGCAGCGGGCCAACGCCGAATTGGTGATCGCCAAGGAGCGCGCCGAGGTGGCCAACCGGGCCAAGAGCGAGTTCCTCGCGAAGATGAGCCATGAGCTGCGCACGCCGCTGAACGCCATCCTCGGCTATGCGCAGATCCTGCAGCGCGAGAACGTGCCGCGCGACCGCCTGCTGCTGGGCCTGGACACCATCGAGCAGAGCGGACAGCACCTGCTCACGCTGATCAACGACATCCTCGACCTCGCCCGCATCGAAGCCGGCCGCCTGGAGCTGGAGCCCACGCAGGTCCACCTGCCCGGGCTGCTGCGCGTGGTCGCCGACATCGTGCGGGTCAAGGCCGAGCAGAAGGACCTGCTGTTCCGCTTCGAGGCCTCGCCGCAGATGCCCGAGGTGGTCCGGGTCGACGCCAAGCGCCTGCGCCAGGTGCTGCTCAACCTGCTGAGCAATGCGGTGAAGTTCACCGACCGCGGCGAGGTCCGCCTGCAGGTTCACGCCGCGCCGGGCTGGACCGACTGCCTGCTGCGCTTCGAGGTGTCCGACAGCGGCATCGGCATCGCGCCCGAGTTCCTGCCGCGCCTGTTCCATCCCTTCGAGCAGCTCTCCGACGCGCACCGTCGCGCCGGCGGCACCGGGCTGGGCCTGGCAATCAGCCGCGAGCTGGTGCGCTCGATGGGCGGCGACATCGCCGTCGAGAGCGAACCGGGACAGGGGTCGCGCTTCGTGTTCGAGGTGCTCGTGGGCGTGCTGCCCACCGAGGCCGTGGACACGCCGCGCCAGCGCGCGGTGGCCGGCTACCGCGGCCCGCGCAAGCGGGTACTGGTGGTCGACGACGTCCTGGAGAACCGCGCCCTCATCGGCGACTACCTGCGCCCGCTCGACTTCACCGTCGGCGAGGCGGTGGACGGCGAGGCCGGCGTCGAGCTGGCGCGCACCATGAGGCCCGACCTGATCCTGATGGACAACGTGATGCCCGTGATGAGCGGGCTGGAGGCGACGCGCCGGCTGCGCCAGGACCCCGACGTGCGCGGCGTGCCCATCATCGCGATCTCGGCCAGCGCCTCGCAGAACGACCGCGACCGCAGCTTCGCCGCGGGCGCCGACGCCTTCCTGCACAAGCCGATCGACTTCGACGAGCTGCTGCGCCACATGGCGGCGCTGCTGCAGCTGAGCTGGGTCTACGAGGCCGAGGACGAGAAGCCCGCGCCGGGCTCGATGGTGCTGCCGCCGCGCGAGCACATGCAGGCGCTGCACCACCTCGCGATGATGGGCAACATGCGCGAGATCCGGCAGCATGCGGCGCAGATCGCGGAGATGGATTCGCGCTACCGGCCGTTCGCGGACAAGCTCGATCGGATGGCGCAGGGGTTCGAGTCGGGCGCGATCCGGCGATTCGTGGAGATGCACCTGCGGCAGGGCGAAGGGACGTGACCCCACTCGTGCCGTAGCCCGGGTGCAACCCGGGACGCGTCCTTCATGCTTTCAGCAAGGGCAGCTTCTCGTACAGCGTGGCCCGCGAGATCCCCAGCAGCCGCGAGGCCGCGAGCTTGTTGCCGCCGGTGGCCGCGAGCGCGTCGCGGATGGCGCGCGCTTCGAGCTCGGCGATCGCCTGCGGCAGCGGCGTGAAAGCGCTGCTCGCGGCGGGCGGCGCCTCGGCGGGCTCCTCCGCCGGCGGCGCGATCGGGACCGGCGGCACCGAAACCGCGGCTGCCGCCACGGCCCGCACAGACGCCGGCAGCAGCGGCGCGAAGTGCGCCACCGTGAGCACCAGGTCGTCGGTCATCAGCGTCGCCTGCTCGAGCACGTTGCGCAGCTCGCGGATGTTGCCCGGCCAGGCGTGACGCGCCAGCAGCTCCAGCGCGTCGGCGTTCAGTCCCTTGTGCGGCAGGCCGCTGCGCCGCGCGATGTCGTCGGCCAGCGCTTCGACCAGCGCCTCCAGGTCGGCCATGCGCTCGCGCAGCGCCGGCAGGCGGATGGGCAGGACGTTGAGCCGGTAGTACAGGTCGGCGCGGAAGCTGCCGGCATCCACCATCGCGGGCAGGTCGCAGCTGGTCGCGGCGATGATGCGCACGTCGACCCGCTGCACCTGGTTGCTGCCCAGCGGCTCGACCTCCTGTTCCTGCAGCACGCGCAGCAGCTTGGCCTGCAGCGCCAGCGGCATGTCGCCGATCTCGTCGAGGAACAGCGTGCCGCCGTCGGCCAGCTTGAACTTGCCGTCGCGGCCCTTGCGGTCGGCGCCGGTGTAGGCGCCGGCGGCCACGCCGAAGAACTCGGCCTCGAGCAGGGTGTCGGGCACGGCGGCGATGTTCACGCCCACGAAGGGCCGCGCGGCGCGCGCGCTGGCGGCATGGATGGCGTGGGCCAGCAGCTCCTTGCCGGTCCCGGTCTCGCCCAGCAGCAGCACCGTGCTGTCGGTCTGGGCGACGCGGCGCGCCTGGCGCTTCACTTCCATCGCCACCGGGCTCGCGCCGATGAAGCTGGCCACGGTGTGCTTGGGACGTCGCTGCGCGGCCAGCTGCTGGCGGGCGTCGTCGAGCTCGCGCTGCAGGCGGCTGAACTTGGCGATCAGCGGCTGCATGGTGGTCTCGGGATGGTCGAGCAGCACCATGCCCATCGCGCCGATGACTTCGCCGGCGTCGTTGCGCAGCGGCAGCCGGCTGACCAGGAAGGTGCCGGCCTGGTTGGTGAGCAGGTCCACCAGGATGGGCTGGCCGCTGTCGATGACCTGCGCCATCAGCGTGTTGGGCACGACTTCCTCGACGCGCCGACCGACGAAGTCGGACTCCTCGTGGCCGAGCGCCGGCAGGAAGCGCTTGTAGCCCTCGCTGATCCAGACGATGCGGTGGCTGCGGTCGACCACCAGCATGCCCATCGCCGTCTGGGCGAGGGTGTCGAACATGCTCCGGGCGGCGAGCTTGAGGATGGCGTCGCCATCGGCGGGAAGAGGCGCCGCGGTCTCCTGGTGTTCTTGCATGGGCAGGGCTCCATGTCTGGTTGCCGGACACTGTAGCGCCGGGGCAGAGGAACGAGTCCCGGGTTTCCCGTAGCCCGGGTGAAACCCGGGGATGGCCTCTCATTTCTTGTAATTATGAATTATTGGTTATAGAGTCCCATTCATGGTCGACCCCACCCCGCTGCGCCCCGCCTCCCTCCACGAGGAAGTCGCCGCCCGCCTGCGCACCATGGTGTTCGAGCGTCAGCTCGCGCCCGGCCAGTGGATCGACGAGTTGGCACTGGCCAACGACTGGCAGATCAGCCGCACCCCGCTGCGCGAGGCGCTCAAGGTGCTGGCCGCGGAGGGCCTGGTCACGCTCGTGCCGCGTCAGGGCTGCCGCGTCACCGAGTTGTCGGAGGACGATGCCGACGAGCTGTTCCCCGTGATGGCGCTGCTCGAAGGCCGCTGCGCCTTCGAGGCCGTGCGCAAGGCGACGCCCGCCGAGCTCAAGCAGTTGCGCAAGCTGCACGACGTGCTGGAAAAGCATGCGGCGGCGAAGAACGTCGACGGCTACTACCGCGCCAACCACGAGTTCCATACCAAGGTCCAGGCGCTGGCCGCCAACCGCTGGCTGGACCGCGCGACCAACGACCTGCGCAAGTTCCTGCGCCTGCTGCGCGGCCGCCAGCTCAACTGGCCGGGGCGCATCGAGGAATCGATCGAGGAGCACCGCGCACTGATCGCGGCGTTCGATCAGGGCGATGCAGCGCGCGCCGAGCGCGTCATGCACGACCATCTGATGGCGCAACTGGCCGCCCTGAAGGCGCTGCGTGCCCACGAGCAATCCCAACGGAGTACCCAACATGCTTGAAGGCCTGAAGACGGTGGCCCGCCAGGCCGGCCACGACCGCGCGCTGCGCGGGCTGCTGATCGACTGCAAGCGGCTGCTGTCCGAGCGCGGCGAGGCGAACAGCGTGGCGATCGCGCGCGACCTGGTGGCGCGCTTCGGCGCCCTGCCCGACGACCAGCAGGCGAGCTTCTTCGAGCGCCTGTCGCGCGACTTCAGCCCCGATCCGCAGGCCGTGCTGCTAGGCGCCCAGGCCTATGCGCGCGAGCCGAATGCGAGCAACCTCGCCCGCCTCACTCACGTGGCCGAGCCGCCGCGCCAGGAGCTCCTGCGGCGCATCAACCGCCTGCCGGGCGGCACGTCGAGCATCGTGGCGATGCGGCGCGCGCTGCTGACGCGGGTCGCGCGCCAGCCCGAGCTGCAGGCGCTCGAGGCCGACTTCCTGCACCTGCTGTCGAGCTGGTTCAACCCCGGCTTCCTGCAGCTGCAGCGCGTGGACTGGAACTCGCCGGCGCAGCTGCTCGAGCAGATCATCCGCCACGAGGCGGTGCACGAGATCGACGGCTGGGACGACCTGCGCCGCCGCCTGCAGCCCGACCGCCGCTGCTTCGCGTTCTTCCACCCGCAGCTGCCGGCCGAGCCGCTGATCTTCGTGGAGGTGGCGCTGTTGCCGCAGATGCCGGGCGCGATCGCGCCGCTGATCGACAAGGCCTCGACGCCGCTCAAGCCCGACCAGTTCAAGGTGGCCGCGTTCTATTCGATCAGCAACTGCCAGCCCGGCCTCAAGGGCGTGTCGCTGGGCAACTTCCTGATCAAGCGGGTGGCCGACGAGCTGCAGCGCGAGCTGCCGCAGCTGCGCACCTTCTGCACCCTGTCGCCGATCCCCGGCTTCGCACGCTGGGTGCGCGCCGGCGCGGTGATCGACGGCCTGTCGAAGTCGCGCCAGGAGCGCCTGGCCGAGGCGCGCGATGCCGTCGCCATGGCCAGCGGCGGCGACCTCGATCGCTGGAGCAGCGCCGCGGTCCTGCGCGCCCTGCCCGATGCCGCGATGCAGCCGCTGACCCGGCTCGCCGCCTTCTACCTGGCGCTGCAGTCGCCCGTGGCCAGCGGCGACCCGGTGGCGCGCTTCCACCTCGACAACGGCGCGCGGCTGGAGCGGCTGAACCCGCTGGCCGACCTGTCGGCCAAGGGCGTGAAGCAGTCCCTCGGCCTGATGGTCAACTACCTCTACGACCTGCAGAAGGTCGAGGCGCACCACGAGAAATTCACCCACGGCGAGGTCGCGCATTCGCGTGCGTTGGCATCATTGCTGTGACCGACTTCCACAATGACATGACGGAGACAAGCATGCAGTACGACCCTCTCGCCTCTTCACGTTCGCGACGCTGGTGCCTGCGGGCCGGCGCCGCCGGCGCGGCCGCGCTGGCCCTGCCCTTCGCGCGCGCCCAGGGCGCGTGGCCGACCAAGCCGGTGACGCTGGTGGTGCCCTTTCCCAGCGGGGGCGGCACCGACGCGTTCGCGCGGCCGCTCACCGCGATGCTGAGCCGCCAGATCGGCAAGCAGGTCATCGTCGACAACCGCGGCGGCGCCGGCGGCACGGTGGGCGCGACCATCGCGTCCAAGGCCCCGGCCGACGGCTACACCTTCTTCATGGGCGCGGTGCACCACACCATCGCGCCGGCGATGTACCCCAAGCTCGACTACAACCTCGAGACCGACTTCATCCCGGTGGGCCTGATCGCGAGCGTGCCGCAGGTCATCGTGGTCAACCCGACGCGCGTGCCGGTCAGCGACCTCAAGGGCCTGCTCGAGATGGTGCGCAAGAACCCCGGGCGCCTGAACTACGGCTCGGCGGGCAACGGCACCTCGCATCACCTCGCCGGCGAGCTGTTCAAGCTGCAGACCAAGACCTTCATCACCCACATCCCCTACCGCGGCGCGGGACCGGCGCTGCAGGATCTCATCGGCGGGCAGGTCGACATGATGTTCGACGGCCTGGGCTCGTCGGCCAACCACATCAAGAGCGGCCGCATCAAGGCGCTGGCGGTCGCGTCGGGCAAGCGGGCCCCGGGCTTTGCCGACGTCCCGACCTCGGCCGAAGCGGGCGTGCCGGCCTACCAGGTCTCGACCTGGTACGGCATGTGGGCACCCAAGGGAACGCCGAAGGAGATCGTCGCGCAGATGCAGGCGGAGATGACCAAGGCCTTCACGACGCCCGAGCTGCAAGGCGCATGGACCAGCCTCGGGGCCGAGACGCCCAACCTGTACGGCGATGCCTTCGGCAAGTTCGTGACCAGCGAGGTGCGGCGCTGGGCCGAGGTCGTGAAGAGTTCCGGAGCCAAGCTGGACTAGCGATCATGAGCCCCCACGTCGCTTCGCTCCTGCCCCCCGAGGGGGCGCAGGCCTCCCTTGGGGCGGCCCGGCGGAAGGCCTGACCGGACATGGCCGGCCACATCCACTTCGAGCCGATGGGCGACTGGGCCCGCGTCACCTTGTCCAACCCGGACAAGCTCAATGCCATCGACATCGCCATGTGGCGCGAGCTGCGCGCGGTGTTCGAGCGGCTGCAGGCCCTGGCGCTCGCCGACGCGCCGCATGCGATGATCGTGTGCGGGGCCGACGGCCAGTTCGCGTCGGGCGGCGACATCGTCGAGTTCGCCGGCTTCCGCTTCGACGAGGCCAGCCTGCGCGACTTCCACGAGGAGGTCGTCGCGCCGGCCCTGCACGCCATGCTGGCCTGCGACATCCCCAGCTTCGCGCAGATCGAGGGCGCCTGCATCGGCGGCGGGCTGGAGGTGGCCGCCTGCTGCGACATCCGCATTTGCGGCGAGGCCAGCCGCTTCGGCGCGCCCATCGCCAAGCTGGGCTTTCCGATGGCGCCGGGCGAGCTGCAGATCCTCGCCCGGGTGGTCGCCGCACCGGTCCTGCGCGAGATGCTGCTCGAGGCCCGCCTGCTCGATGCGGATGCCGCGCTGCGCGGCGGGCTGGTGCACGAGGTGGTGGCGGACGACCATGTCGCCTCGGTGGTGCAACGGCGCGCCGAGCGCCTGGCGCAACTCTCGCCCACGGCCGCGCGGCTGAACAAGCAGACGCTGCGGCAGATCGCCGAAGGCGGCCCCACCGCCGACCAGCGCCGCGCGCACTTCGCCTACGCCGACCATGCCGACCACCGCGAGGGCATCACCGCCTTCATCGAGAAGCGACCGCCGCGATTCCAGCGCGGTTGAACATCCCATGAGCAACGACAACCTGTTCGTCGCCCTGCGCGACGCCTTCCCCGCCGACCTGGACGCCACCGCCATCGAGACCGCCGACGGCGAGCGCCTGTACTACACCTGGCGCGACCTCGACCGCGCCACCGCGCGCATCGCCAACCTGCTGCAATGGCTGGAGCTGCCGGCCGGCGCGCGCATTGCCGTGCAGACCGAGAAGTCGGTCGAGGCGCTGATGCTGTACCTGGCGGTGCTGCGCGCGGGCTTCGTGTACCTGCCGCTGAACACCGCCTACCAGACGAACGAGATCGAGTACTTCATCGGCAATGCCGAGCCCAGCGTGGTGGTGTGCACCGGCAAGAACTTCTCCTGGATCAGCCGGATCGCGTTCAAGGCGGGCACGCGCCATGTCTTCACGCTGAACGACGACCGAACGGGCAGCCTGCTCGAGCGCGCCGCGGTGCAGGCCGACGAGCACACGCCGGCCGAGCGCGGCAGCGACGACCTGGCGGCCATCCTCTACACCAGCGGGACGACCGGCCGCAGCAAGGGCGCCATGCTCAGCCACGGCAACCTGCTGTCGAATGCACGCACGCTGAAGTCGTACTGGGGCTGGCGCACGGGCGACGTGCTCATCCACGCCCTGCCCATCTTTCACGTCCACGGCCTGTTCGTGGCCTCGCACGGCGCGCTGCTCAACGGCAGCAAGATGCTGTGGTTCGGCAAGTTCGCGCCGCGCGCGGTGGCCGAGCGGCTGCCCGAGGCCACGCTGTTCATGGGCGTGCCCACGATGTACGTGCGCCTGCTCGGCGAGCCCGCGTTCACGCGCGAGCGCTGCCGCGCGATGCGGCTGTTCATCAGCGGCTCGGCGCCCCTGCTGATCGAGACCTTCGAGGCCTTTCGCGAGCGCAGCGGGCACACCATCGTCGAGCGCTACGGCATGAGCGAGACGGTGATGCTCACGTCCAACCCGGTCGACCCCAAGGACGGCCAGCGGCGCGGCGGCACCGTGGGCTTCCCGCTGCCCGGCGTGGGCGTGCGCGTGCGCGACGACAAGGGACAGCTCGCGCCGCGCGGCGAGATCGGCGGCATCGAAGTGAAGGGGCCGAACGTGTTCCACGGCTACTGGCGCATGCCCGACAAGACCCGCGAGGAGTTCACCGACGACGGCTGGTTCAGGACCGGCGACGTCGGCAAGTTCGACGAGCGCGGCTACGTCGTCATCGTCGGGCGCAGCAAGGACCTCATCATCACCGGCGGCTACAACGTCTATCCGGCCGAGATCGAGGGCTACCTGAACGAGATGCCGGGCGTGGCCGAGAGCGCGGTGATCGGCGTGCTGCATCCGGACTTCGGCGAAGGGGTGGTGGCGGTGGTGGTGGGCAAGGCCGACGCCGCGCCCGAGCCGTCTGCGCTCGTGGCGGGGCTCAAGGCGAAGATCGCGGCGTTCAAGGTGCCGAAGCAGTGCTTCGTGGTCGACGAGCTGCCGCGCAACACCATGGGCAAGGTGCAGAAGAACCTGCTCCGCGAGAAATATCGGAACGTGTTCGGGGCGTAGCCCGGGTGCAACCCGGGGTGCGACGTTCGCGCCGGCGGCCCCCGGGTTGCACCCGGGCTACAGGTCGCTCGACAAGCAGCGCTTCCCCGGGATGAAATCGCGGCTGGACCAGCTCCGGCCCCTGCGCCGTCCGACCCATGCCCATCGCATCGATCCGCGGCGCCGCCGCGTTGTTCATCGCCTTGTCCTTCGCCGCCGGCGCATGGGCCGACGACGACCCGCTGGCGGGCCGCGAACTGTTCGAGGACACGCTCGATGCCTCGGGCCTGCAGAACCTGACCGGGCCGTGCACCAGCTGCCACCTGACGGTCGAGAACCGCCGCAACAAGATCGGCGGCAGCCCCTGGGCCGACATCTCCTTCGACACCGCGATGACGCGCTTCTCGCAGGCGGTGCAGAACCAGCCGCCGATGAACCAGTTCGCCCAGCTGACGCAACAGCAGGCGCGCGACATCGCGGCCTACATCGCCGACACGCCCAAGACCGTGCCGGCGAGCGACAGCCAGCTCGACTTCATCGCCACCAGCGCGCCGTCGATCACGCTCGCACAAAACGTCGAGCTGCACCACGCCGTCGCGACGGCCGAGAGCCTGACGGTGGTGAGCATCGACATCGTCGGCACTGGCGCCGCCCGCTTCTCGCGCACCATGGTCTGCGACAACGTCGTGATCACCCCGGCCCAGTCGTGCGCGCTGGCGCTCACCTTCTCGCCGCTGGACACCGCACCGGTCACTGCCTCGCTGCGCTTCACCCTGCGCCAGGGCGCGTCGCCGACGACCTTCGAGCGGACGGTCGCCTTGAGCGGCACCGTGGCCTCCCCCACCCCGGCGCCGCCCGCCACCGACACGGGCGGCGGCGCATGGGGCCTGCCTTGGCTGCTGGCCCTGGCCGCGGCCTGCGGCCTGCTGGCCCGCCGGCGCCCCTAGAGCCAGGGGCGGCCCCTCAATCACGGGCTTCCGTCGAACGGCCCGTGATTGAACAATCCGGACATGGGTCCAAAGAAACCGCATGTCTACGGGTGGGACAACGAGCCGCACGACGAACGTCCGAGCGAGTTCCAGCAATCCACCGGCTACTCCGTGCTCTCGGGCTACCACCTGCCGTCCGACCTCAACGCGCGCGCCGCGCGCCGGGCCAAGGGATCGGGCTTCGGCTTCAAGGGCATCGTGATCGTGTTCCTCGTGTTCCTCGGCCTGAGCGGCTTCGCGATCCACGAGGCGATGAAGTTCCTGCGCGGCTGACCGCGCGCGCCTACTCCACGAACAACATCGCGGGTGCCTCCAGCATCCCGCGCAGCGCCTGCACGAATTCGGCCGCCTGCATGCCGTCGACCACCCGGTGGTCGAAGGACGACGACAGGTTCATCATCTTGCGGCCCACCACCGCGCCGCCGCGCCACACCGGCCGCTCGACGATGCGGTTGATCCCCACGATCGCGACCTCGGGGTGGTTGATCACCGGCGTGGTGACGATGCCGCCCAACGCGCCCAGGCTGGTGATGGTGATGGTGGAGCCGCTCAGCTCGTCGCGCGTGGCGCGTCCCGTGCGGGCGGTGTCGGCCAGGCGCGCGACCTCGGCGGCGCTGTCCCAGAGGTCGCGCGACTCGGCATGGCGCAGCACCGGCACCAGCAGGCCCGCCTCGGTCTGCGTCGCGATGCCCACGTGCACCGCGCCGTGGCGCGTCACCACGCCGGCCTCGTCGTCGAAGCGTGCATTGATCATCGGGAAGTCGCGCAATGCCGCGACGGTGGCGCGGATCAGGAAGGGCAGCAGCGTCAGGCGCGGACGCTCGGCGCCGAAGCGCTCGTTCAGCCGGACGCGCAGCGCCTCCAGCTCGGTGACGTCGACTTCCTCGACGTAGGTGAAGTGCGGGATGCGGCGCTTGGCCTCCTGCATCTTCTGGGCGATCTTGCGGCGCAGGCCGATGACGCGGATTTGTTCTTCGTCGGTGCGGGGGGTGGTGCGGTCCCGGGTTGCACCCGGGCTTCGGGTGAAGCCGGGGGTCGCGACGTGTGCGTCGAGATCGGCCTGGAGGATGCGTCCACCGGCGCCGCTCGCTTTCACGTCCTTCAACTCGACGCCGAGCTCCCACGCCCGACGGCGCAAGGCCGGCGACGCGATGGGACGATCGTCCTCGGCGACGGGCGCGGGTCGTTCGACCGGCGGCGGCGCCTGCACCTCGCGCATCGCCTCGCGCGGGGGCGGCGCTGCGGCGGGCTTGGCCTCGCCGCGCACATTGCCTGCGCCTTCCACCTCGATGCGGATCAGCTCCGACCCGACCGCCAGCGTCTGCCCCACCTCGCCGCCCAGCGCCAGCACGCGCCCTTTCACCGGGGACGGGATCTCGACGTTGGCCTTGTCGGTCATTACGTCGGCGAGCGTCTGGTCCTCGACGACCTCGTCGCCGGGCTTCACATGCCAGCCGACCAGCTCCACTTCGGCGATGCCCTCGCCGATGTCGGGCATCTTGATGATGTGCTGGCCCATCAGTTTTCCATCGCGCGCTTGAGCGCGACACCGACACGATCGGGCCCGGGGAAATAGGCCCACTCCAGCGCATGCGGATACGGCGTGTCCCAGCCCGTCACGCGCTCGATCGGCGCTTCCAGGTGATAGAAGCAATGCTCCTGCACCAGCGACACCAGCTCGGCGCCGAAGCCGCTGGTGCGCGTCGCCTCGTGCACGACCACGCAGCGGCGCGTCTTCTTGACCGAGCGCACGATGGTGTCGAGGTCCAGCGGCCACAGGCTGCGCAGGTCGATGATCTCGGCGTCGACGCCGCACTCGTTGGCGGCCGCCTCCGACACCCACACCATGGTCCCGTAGGCGAGCACGGTCACGTCCTTGCCGGGGCGGAACACCGAGGCCGAGTCCAGCGGCAGGGCGTAGTGGCCTTCGGGCACCTCGCCCAGTGGATGCTTGGCCCACGGCACCACCGGCCGGTCGTGGTGGCCGTCGAAGGGCCCGTTGTACAGCCGCTTGGGCTCCAGGAAGATCACCGGGTCGTCGTTCTCGATGGACGCGATCAGCAGCCCCTTGGCATCGCGCGGATTCGACGGCATCACGGTGCGGATGCCGCAGACGTGCGTGAACAGCGCCTCCGGGCTCTGGCTGTGGGTCTGCCCGCCGTAGATGCCGCCGCCGCAGGGCATGCGCACGGTGATGGGCGCGGTGAAGTCGCCGACCGAGCGGTAGCGCAAGCGCGCCGCCTCCGAGACGATCTGGTCCGACGCCGGATAGAAGTAGTCGGCGAACTGGATCTCGACCACCGGACGCAGCCCGTACGCGCCCATGCCCACGGCGGCGCCCACGATGCCGCCTTCTGAGATGGGCGCATCGAACACACGCGACGCGCCGTACTTGGCCTGCAGGCCCTCGGTGCAGCGGAACACGCCGCCGAAGTAGCCCACGTCCTGGCCGAAGACCACCACGTCGGGGTCGCGCTCCAGCATCACGTCCATGGCGGAGCGCAGCGCCTGGATCATCGTCATCGGGACGGTCCTGCCCGAGGCGGTCTCGGCGCGTTCCATGTCGGTCTTGGTCAGCATCGTTCAGCCTCTCACCTGGCGCAGCTGCTCGTGCAGATGCGCCGGCATGTCCTTGTAGACGTCCTCGAACATCGATTCGATCGGCGGGATGTGCCCCTCGGCCAGGGTGCCGTGGCGCTCGGCCTCCTTCTGCGCGGCGGCGATCTCGGTCTCCAGCTCGGCCTGCACGCGCGCCTGCTCCTCGTCCGACCAGGCATTGATGCCGACCAGGTGCTGCCGCAGCCGCGCGATCGGATCGCCGAGCGGAAAGCGCGTCCAGTCGTCGGCCGGCCGGTATTTCGACGGGTCGTCGGAGGTGGAGTGGGCGCCCGCGCGATAGGTCACCCACTCGATCAGCGTCGGCCCGAGGTTGCTGCGCGCGCGCTCGGCAGCCCAGCGCGAGGCCGCCAGCACTGCGAGGAAGTCGTTGCCGTCGACCCGCAGCGAGGCGATGCCGCAGCCCACGCCGCGCCCGGCGAAGGTGGTGGCCTCGCCGCCCGCGATCGCCTGGAAGGTCGAGATGGCCCACTGGTTGTTGACCACGTTGAGGATGACCGGCGCGCGGTACACGTGGGCGAAGGTGAGCGCGGTGTGGAAGTCGGCCTCGGCGGTCGCGCCGTCGCCGATCCAGGCCGAGGCGATGCGGGTGTCGCCCTTGATCGCCGAGGCCATCGCCCAGCCCACCGCCTGGATGAACTGGGTCGCGAGGTTGCCCGAGATGCTGAAGAAGCCGGCGCGCTTGTACGAGTACATCACGGGCAGCTGGCGGCCCTTCAGCGGATCGCGCTCGTTGGACATGAGCTGGCAGATCATCTCCACCATGGGCACGTCGTCTCGCGTGAGCAGCAGGCCCTGCTGGCGGTAGGTGGGAAAGCACATGTCGCCGTGGTGCAGCGCCAGCGCATGGGCGCAGGCGATGGCTTCCTCGCCCAGGCACTGCATGTAGAACGAGATCTTCTTCTGGCGCTGCGCGATCAGCATGCGGGCGTCGAAGATGCGCGTCTTCATCATGGCGCGCAGGCCGCGGCGCAGCAGCTGCGGATCGGCCTGCGGGTCCCAGGGGCCGACGGCGCGGCCGTCCTCGTCGAGCACCCGCACCAGCGTGGTGGCGAGGTCGGCGGTATCGGCGGGGGTGCTGTCGGTCGGCGGTCGGCGGACTTCGCCGGCGCGCGAGACACGCAGGTAGGAGAAGTCGGTCTGGCAGCCCGGCCGCCCGGTGGGCTCGGGCACGTGCAGACGAAGCGGTTGTTGCGCGCTCATCGGTGTCGGCTCCGCGCACGATCGTGTCGCGCGCTGGGTGAGGATCGGCCCGCGGGGTCGCCGGCAGGCCATCGTGGCATCGAGCGTAACGGCTTTCGATCGTGCGGCCATACTGGGGCTTTCACGACATCACCGACGACATGACTTCCGGGGACGACGTGTGCGCGCGCTGCGGCGGCGCATTCCATTGCGGGATGAGGGATGCTGCGCCCTGTGCCTGCACGACGGTGCGGCTGGATGCTTCCACCCTGGCGCAGCTGCGCGAGCGGTATGTGGGGTGTCTGTGCCTGGCGTGCTTGCGTGCGCTGCAAGACGAGGACGTAGTCCGGGTGCAACCCGGGACGTGACGCGATCGCACGTCCCGGGTTGCACCCGGGCTACAAAGAAAAAGCCGGCGCGGTCAGCGACCGGCCGGCTGGGGGGACTGAAGGCCTTTACTTCGACGCAGCCGATGCCGCGTGCGGCGCTTCAATCCCGTGCTTCTCTCCGCTCATGTCGACTGAACTGCCGCCCTTGGAGAGCATGAACAGGGCCAGTCCGGCGAAGATCACAAAGCCAAGGGCAAGCTTCCACATGGCGTCAGTCGTTGGCGTAGATGTTGACGTCCTTGGTTTCCTTGACGAACAGCATGCCGATCACGAAGGTGATGCTGGCGAAGATGATCGGATACCACAGGCCGTTGTACATGTTGCCCGTCTGCGCCACGATGGCCAGGCCGGTCGCCGGCAGCAGGCCGCCGAACCAGCCGTTGCCGATGTGGTACGGCAGGCTCATCGAGGTGTAGCGGATGCGCGTCGGGAACAGCTCGACCAGCATCGCGGCGATCGGGCCATACACCATCGTCACGTAGATCACCATCAGCGTCAGGATGGCGACCAGCGTCCACCACTGGCCGCTCATGAAGGTGATCGGCTTGGCCTTGTCGGGATAGCCGGCCTCCTTCAGCGCCGTGCCGATGGCGGCCTTGAACGCGGCGTCCTGCTTCTTCAGCTCGTCAGGCGCGAGGCCCTTCGACTCGAAGCCCGGGATGACCTTGTCGCCGATCTTGATCTGCGCGACGGTGCCGGTGGGCGCGGCTTCGTTCTCGTAGCTCACCGAGCGGCCGGCCAGCACCTGCTTGGCCACGTCGCACGAGCTGGTGAACTTGGCGACGCCGGTCGGGTTGAACTGGAACGAGCAGCGTGCCGGGTCGGCCAACACCACCACCTTGTTCTTCGCCTGGGCGGCGGCGAGCTCGGGGTTGGCGGTCTCGGTCAGCGCCTTGAACAGCGGGAAGTAGGTCAGCGCGGCGATCAGGCAGCCGGCCATGATGATGGGCTTGCGGCCGATCTTGTCCGACAGGGAGCCGAACACGATGAAGAACGGCGTGCCGATGATCAGCGAGAACGCGATCAGGATGTTGGCGGTGGCGCCGTCGACCTTGAGCGCGCCGGTCAGGAAGAACAGCGCGTAGAACTGGCCCGTGTACCAGACGACCGCCTGGCCCATGGTCAGGCCGACCAGCGCCAGGATCACGATCTTCAGGTTCTTCCACTGGCCGAACGACTCGGACAGCGGGGCCTTGGAGGTCTTGCCCTCTTCCTTCATCTTCTTGAAGGCGGGCGACTCGTTCATCGACAGCCGGATCCACACGCTGATGGCCAGCAGGAAGATCGAGACCAGGAACGGAATGCGCCAGCCCCAGTCGGCGAACGCCGCCTCGCCGAGGTAGGTGCGGGTGCCGAGGATGACCAGCAGCGACAGGAACAGGCCCAGCGTCGCGGTGGTCTGGATCCACGAGGTGTAGGCACCGCGCTTGCCGTGCGGCGCGTGCTCGGCCACGTAGGTGGCGGCACCGCCGTACTCGCCGCCCAGCGCCAGGCCCTGCAGCAGGCGCAGGCCGATCAGGATGACCGGCGCGGCGATGCCGATGGAGGCATAGCTCGGCAAGAGGCCGACCACGAAGGTCGACAGGCCCATGATCAGGATGGTGACCAGGAAGGTGTACTTGCGCCCGATCATGTCGCCCAGGCGGCCGAACACCAGTGCGCCGAACGGACGCACGATGAAGCCGGCGGCGAATGCCAGCAGCGAGAAGATGACCTGCGAGCTCGGGTCGAGGTTGGAGAAGAACTGCTTGCCGATGATCGCGGCCAGCGTGCCGTAGAGGTAGAAGTCGTACCACTCGAACACCGTGCCGAGCGAAGAGGCGAAGATGACCTTCTTCTCTTCCTTGGTCATCGGCGCGGCGGTCTTCGCGACCGGCCTGGCGGCGGCGCTTCCCATTGACGTTGCCATGCGGAATGTCTCCTGTGGAGGGAGCACCACCCCCTGGTGGTGCATGGCATCGATATTCGGCGTGTGCTCTGACCCTGCCCTGACGCGACGCTGAACGCTGGCTGACAAACTCGGTGGGAACCCTGAAGCGGCGTTTCTCGATGTGAGAAGTTCAGGGTGAACCCGCCTCAGGGATTGCCCTGAGTCTTGCGCTGCACACCGGGCGGCGCCAGCGCGGCCGCTTCCCATGCGGGACCATCGAACCAGGGGTCGCCGCGAAGGTAAGCAGCCACCATCTCGAGCGAATCGACACCCCAGAACAGCCGGCCATCGACTTCGATGGTCGGCACGCCGAACGCGCCGTGGGCGATAGCGCGGCCGGTCGCATCCTTCAGCGCCTGCTTGACCTCGGTCGAATCGGGATCGCGCTGCGGCGCCAGCTGTGCGCGCAGCGCACGCAGCCGATCCGGATCGTTGGCGTCGCCGCCGCCGCACCACGCATGGCGGAACACCTGCTCGCACACATGGCGGCTGGGCGTGCGCCCCTCGGGCGCGCAGGCGATGGCCAGTCGCAGGAGGGCCAATGGGTTGAACGGATGCTGGGCCGGCGTGTGCATGGCCACGCGGTGCCGGTGCGCGATCCAGTGCACGTGGCGAAAGGTCCAGGCCCGCTTGGGCTCGATCTCCGCCGGTCCCTTCTGTCCCCAATGCGCGAGCATGCCGGCGAAGAGCACCGGCTCGTAGGCCACGCTGTGCGACAGGCCCTCCAGGGCCTGCGGCAAGCGCTCGAAGGCGAGGTAGGCGAAGGGCGAGATGACGTCGAAGTAGAACCTGAGCTGCTTCATGCCGCTGACTCCTGTCGCCGCTGGGCCAAGCGCTGCCAGACCGCGCGCTTCTCGTCGTCGTCCAGCCGCGACCACGCCGCGATCTCGTCGAGTGTGCGAAAGCAGCCTTCGCACAAGCCGGTGGACGGGTTCATGCGGCACACGCTGTTGCAGGGGCTCGGGACAGGTGCAACCGGATCGGCCATCACAACACCACGTCGGCGACCGGTGCGCCGGTCAGCTCCACCAGTTGCTTCGGATCGAGCTTGAACACGCCGTTGGGATGCCCCGCGGCGGCCCAGATCTCGCCGAAGCGGAACAGCTCGCGGTCGATCAGCGTGACGGGCTCGCTCGCATGCGCCACCGGCGCGACGCCGCCGATCGAAAAACCTGTGCGTGCCTTCACGAAGTCGGCATCCGCGCGGCCCACCGCACCGACGATCGCCGCGACCTTCTTCTCGTCGACGCGCTTGTCGCCGGAGGTCACGACCAGCACCGCCGCATCGTCGCTCTTGCGGCGGAAGATCACGCTCTTGGCGATCTGCCCGACCTCGATGCCCAGCGCGTCGGCCGCTTCCTGCGAGGTGCGCACGGCCGCGTCGAGGAAGACCGGCGCATGCGGATGGCCGGCCTCGGACAGCGCGCGGGCCACGAGTTGGAATCCTTCGGGGCGCTGTGCGCTCATCGTGCCTCCCTGCGCCGGGTCGATTCGCGCGCCACCAGCTGCGGCTCGGGCAGGGTGACGCGGCTCCTGCCGCCTTCGATCATCTTGAGCAGCACGCGTGCCGCCGTCTGGCCCAGCTCGTAGACCGGCTGGTGGATGGTCGACAGCGGCGGAATCGTGAAGCGCGAGCCGGGCAGGTCGTCGAAGCCGATCAACGACACCTCTTCGGGCACGCGGATGTTGCGCTGGTAGAGCGCCAGCCGCGCGCCGTAGGCGGTCTGGTCGTTGCAGGCGAACACCGCGCTGAACGACTGGCGCGCCTCCAGCAGCTGGTTGATCGCCAGCACGCCGCTGGGCTCGTGGAAGTCGGCGTAGGCGACCAGCTTGGAATCGAAGGCCAGGCCGGCCTCCTCGAGCGCCGCGCGGTAGCCCTTCAGGCGCTCCACCGAGTCGGACTGGTCCTGCGGGCCGGCGATGTGGGCGATGCGCTTGTGGCCCAGCTCGATCAGGTGGCGCGTCGCGCGATGGGCGCCCTTGAAGTTGTCGACCCGCATGCTCGCGATGTTGTGGCCCTTGAGGTTGCGCCCGGTGACCACGATGGGTACGCGCCGCGCGTACTCGCGGATCTGCTCGTCGGTGAGCCGGCCGGTGAGCACGACGATTCCGTCGACGCGGCGGCTCAGCAGGTGCGTCATGCGATCGGTTTCGTCCTGCACGTTCCAGTGTCCGCTGACGAACAGCGGCACCATGCCGGTGCCGGCCAGCGCGTCCTCGATGCCGCGCAGCGCCTGGCCGTAGAACGGGCTGTCGATGTCCTGCGAGAGCACGCCGATGCTCAGCGTGCGGCCCTGCGCGAGGCCGCGCGCCAGCACGTTGGGCTGGTAGTCCAGGCGGGCGATGGCTTCCTCGACCGACTTGCGCTTGGCGTCGCTCACGCGCGCGTGGCCGGTGAGGATGCGCGACACCGTGCTGGGAGACACGCCCGCGGCCTCGGCCACCATCGCGAGCGTGACGGTCTCCTGGGGAGCGCCGGGATCGGCGTTGCGTGCCATGCGTTCAGCGCTTGGCCAGCAGCGCGCGCGCCGCGCGCGATGCCGGCGCGCGGCCGAGCACCTCGGAGATGTAGGCGCCGGCATCGACCAGCCGGGCCATGTCGATGCCGGTGTCGATGCCCAGCCCGTCCAGCAGGTAGACCACGTCCTCGGTGGCGACGTTGCCCGTCGCGCCCTTCGCGTAGGGGCAGCCGCCCAGCCCGGCGATGCTCGCGTCGAAGGTCGACACGCCCAGCTCCAGGCAGGCGTAGATGTTGGCCAGCGCCTGGCCGTAGGTGTCGTGGAAATGGCCGCTCACCTCGGCGAGCGGGTAGTGCTCGAGCGCGCGCTCCATCGCCGCCTGCACGCGCCGCGGCGTCCCCACCCCGATGGTGTCGGCGACGCCGCAATGGTCGACCCTGATGCCCTTCATCAGCCGCACGACCCGCTCCACCTCGTCGGGCGTGACCTCGCCCTGGTACGGACAGCCGAGCGCGCAGGAGATGGCGCAGCGGACCTTGATGCCCTGCGCCTGCGCCGCCGCGACCACCGGCCGGAAGCGCTCGATGCTCTCCTCGATGCTGCAATTGATGTTGCGCTGGCTGAAGGCCTCGCTGGCGGCGCCGAACACCACGATCTCGTCGGGCCACTGTTCGCGCGGTGCGGCCAGCGCCGCTTCCAGGCCCTTCAGGTTGGGCGTGAGCACCGAATAGCGCACGCCCGCTTCGCGGCGGATGCCCGCCATCACTTGCGCGTTGTCGGCCATCTGCGGCACCCACTTCGGGCTCACGTAGCTGGTGACCTCGATCTCACGCAGGCCCGCCGCCTGCAGCCGGTGCACCAGCTCGATCTTGTGCGCCGCATCGACGGGCTGCTTCTCGTTCTGCAGGCCGTCGCGCGGGCCCACGTCCACCAGCTTCACGCGCTCGACAGTGACAGTCATGACAAAAGTCTCACTTTGCTCGAATACCTGCTCGGACCCCATGCAACTAGGGGTGGCCGAGGGCAGGACCGAAGAAGAACATAGCCGAACTCCCCGAGGAATTCCGCTTGGACGCCAATACCCGCCTTCGCGTCGCGACACGCATCCACTTCGCCTTGCTGCGCCATCTCGGCGAAGGCGTCGACGTCGCCAGCATGCTCAAGAACGACGCCGAAGCGCGCGAGATCTTGTGGGTCTGCGAAGGCTCGGGCGACCGCGAGCTCATGACCTTGGCGCGCCAGTACGAACGCGCCGGCGCCCTCGCCGACGAGCGGCCCGGCCACGCCCCCCAGGAAACCGCCTGGGCCGGCAACACCTCGGGCTTCGGCGTCTCGCAGCCGCCCGAGCTCGGCGAGCCCCCGCGCGAGGCCGCATCGCCGGGGTGGATGAAGCCCGTCAGCTGGCTGCGCGCGAAGAAGCGCTGACATCACGCCGCCGCGAGCCGCAGGAGCTCGCCTCCTTCGGCCACCTGGTCGCCCACCGCGTAAAGCAGCTCCGCCACCGTCCCGTCGCGCGGCGCGCTGATGGTGTGCTCCATCTTCATCGCCTCCATCACCGCCAGCGGCTGTCCCAGCTTGACGCTGTCGCCCACCTTCGCGAGGAAGGCGATGACGCGCCCCGGCATGGGCGCGGTGAGGCGGCCGCCCTCGGCCGCGCCGTCGGCGGCGTGGGCGATGGGGTCGAACTCCTGCACCGTCGCCGCGCCGTCGCGGCCGAACACGCTCACCCGCTCGCCGGTGGCGTACACCGCCAGCACATGGCGATGCTCGCCCAGCGTCACGTCGTGGCGCTCGCCGCCCATGGCGCGCGCCGCGAAGGGCCAGCGCGCGTCGCCCACGGCGAGCGTCATGCTGCCGCCGTGGCTGCGCTGCAGCGTCGCCACGTGATGGCGGCCCTGCACCTCCAGGTCGAAGCGGCGCAGCGCGGCGCCATGCATGCGCCAGCCGTCGCGGCGTGACCAGGGGTCGCGGTCTTCCAGCGCCCGCTCGCTCGCCAGCGCGTGCGCCACCACGCCGGCCGCGGCGACCTCGATGGCCAGCGGCGGCGCGTCGAACAGGACGGCACGCTCGCGCTCGATCAGCGCGGTGTCGAGGTCGGCCCGGGCGAACGATCGGCTGGCCGCCGCCCGGCGCAGGAAGGCGACGTTCGTGTGCAGGCCCACGATGTGCGTCTGCGCCAGCGCCGCGTCGAGCCGGGCCAGCGCCTGCGCGCGGTCGGCGCCCCACACGACGAGCTTGGCGATCATCGAGTCGTAGTACGGCGTGATGGCGTCGCCCTCTCGCACGCCGGCGTCCAGGCGCACGTCGGCACGCTCGAACTCGGCCGCGGCGGGCGTGCGGAACACCTCCAGCGTGCCGGTCGCGGGCAGGAAGTTGGCGTCGGGGTTCTCGGCGCACAGCCGCGCCTCGATGGCATGGCCGTGGCGGCGCAGCTCCGATTGCTTCAGCGGCAGCGGCTCGCCGCTGGCCACGCGCAGCTGCCACTCCACCAGGTCGAGGCCGGTGATCGCTTCGGTGACCGGGTGCTCGACCTGCAGCCGGGTGTTCATCTCCATGAAGTAGAAGCGCAGGTCGCCGCCGTCGGCGGGCTCGGCGATGAACTCGACCGTGCCGGCGCCCACGTAGCCGACCGCCTTGGCCGCGGCCACCGCCGCCTCGCCCATCTCGCGCCGGCGCTCCTCGCTCAGGCCGGGGGCCGGCGCTTCCTCGAGCACCTTCTGGTGGCGCCGCTGCACCGAGCAGTCGCGCTCGAACAGGTAGACCACGTTGCCCTGGGTGTCGCCGAAGACCTGGATCTCGACGTGGCGCGGCCGCGTGACGTAGCGCTCGATGAGCACCGCGTCGTCGCCGAAGCTGTTGATCGCCTCGCGCTTGCACGAGGCGAGCGCGGCGTCGAAGTCGGCGGCCGCGCTCACCGCGCGCATGCCCTTGCCGCCGCCGCCCGCGCTGGCCTTGATCAGCACCGGATAGCCGATGCGATCGGCCTCGCGGCGCAGCAGCTCGGGATCCTGGTTGGCACCGTGGTAGCCCGGCACCAGCGGCACGCGCGCCTTCTCCATCAGCTGCTTGGACTCGGCCTTCAGGCCCATGGCCTTGATCGCCGACGGCGGCGGCCCGATGAACACCAGCCCCGCATCGGCGCAGGCCTGGGCGAATTCCTCGTTCTCGCTGAGGAAGCCGTAGCCCGGATGGACGGCCTGCGCGCCGGTCGCGCGGGCCGCCTCGATGATGCGCTCGGCGCGCAGGTAGCTGTCGCGCGGCGACGGCCCGCCGATGTGCACCGCCTCGTCGCAGGCGCGCACATGCTTGGCCTGCGCGTCGGCATCGGAATAGACGGCGACGGTGCGGATGCCCAGGCGACGCGCCGTGGCGGCGACCCGGCAGGCGATCTCGCCACGGTTGGCAATCAGGATCTTGTCGAACATCGGGGACCTCGTCCTTTTCTTCACCTCGGCGCCGGCGCGTCTGCGGGCCGGCCCGAGAACCGGCGCAGCAGCGCCCTCAGGAACTTCGCCAGCACGACGATCAGCACGACCATCAGCACGACCGTCAGCAGCAGCAGCGCTGCGAACACCAACGGATGGGTCCAGGACAGCCACAGGGCCACCGGCACCACGCCGTCGCCGAGCAGCGACATGGCCACATTGGAGAAGGGCTCCGGCGAGGTGTTGACCGCCGCGCGGGTGGTGGCCTTGGCGACATGGCTGGTCGCCGCGAGCGTGCCGCCGAGCAAGGCGGCGACCATCGCCCAGGTGGTCTGGTCGGCGCTGAACACCGCCGCGGCCAGGGCCGCGCCGGCGGGGATGCGCACCACCGTGTGCAGGAGGTCCCACAGGGTGTCGACGCCGGGAATCTTGTCGGCGAAGAACTCGATGGACAGCATCAGCCCGCTGGCCGCCAGCACCGCGGGATGCTGGAGCAGCTTGAGCCCCGCGGGCAGGTCGACCCAGCCCATGAAGCCCGCCATGCCGGTGAGGAAGACCACCGCGTACAGGCGCAGCCCGCTCGCCCAGCCCAGGGCGGCCGCGATGGCCAGCAATTGGGGCGTGTCGAGGTTCATGGCAGCCAGGCCGGGGGGCGCTTGTGGAGAAAGGACTGGACGCCTTCCTTGCCTTCGTCGCTGGCGCGGATGTCGGCGATGCGGCGCGCCGTGTCTTCGCGCAGCGCGCCATCGATAGTCCGGTGCGCGACGTCCTGCACCAGGCGCTTGCAGGCACGCACCGCCATCGGGCCGTTGGCGACCAGCGTGGCCACGAGCTCGTCGACCTTGGCATCGAGCTCGTCGAGGGCGCACACCGCATGCACGAAGCCCAGCGCCTGCGCCTGCACGGCGCCGAAGCGCTCGGCCGTCACGAAGAAGCGGCGCGAGGCCTGCTCGCCCAGCGCACGCACGACGTAGGGACCGATCGTGGCCGGCAGCAGGCCCAGGCGGGCTTCGCTCAGGCAGAAGCTCGCGACGTCGGCGGCAACGAGGATGTCGCACACCGACGCCAGGCCCACGCCGCCGGCGTAGCAGTCGCCGTGGATGCGGCCGATCACCGGCACGGGGCAGCGGTAGATGGCCCACAGCATGTCGGCCAGCGCCTGCGCATCGGCGCGGTTCTGCTCCCAGCTGTAGTCGGCCATGGCGCGCATCCAGCCGAGGTCGGCGCCGGCGCAGAAGGCCTTGCCGCGCCCGCCCAGCACGACCACGCGCAGCGCCGCATCGGCGGCCAGCGCCTGGAAGGCCTCGGTCATCTCGCGGATCACGCCTTCGTTGAAGGCGTTGCGCACGTCGGGACGGTTGAGCCAGACCTGGGCCACGTGGGCCGAGGGCCGCAGGATCTCGAGCGTCATGGCGAGCCTCCTGGCCCGTCATGACGGCGAGCCTCGATCAGCGTTGCGCGGTGGACGCCGGCTTCGGGTAGACGACGCGGAAGTCGACCGCGTACAGCGTGCAGCCGGTGTGGCCCTTGTCCTGGCAGAACTTCAGCGCGCGCTCCACCGGGTCGCGCGGCTGCATCGGATCGGCCGGTGTGGTGCCGCGGGCGTAGTTCCAGCGCTGGCCGTCGGCCACCACGAAGACACGCGGCGTCTTCCAGGTGAGCCACTGGCGATAGGCCTCGCGCCCCTTCTCGCCGACCGGCACGGCCTCCACGTCCTCGAGGTTGCCCGTGGTGGGCAGCGACGCGACGTCGGGCACGACCACCGGTGCCGACACCGGTGCCGGCGCAGCGGCCGGCGTGGGCGCCAGCGTGGTCACGCTGCTGTTCGTCCTGGGTGCCAGCACCACCGCCGGCGTGGCCGACGCACCGGGCGCCAGCACCGTGGTCTGCGAGCGCGACCCCGACCCCGGCATCGCGACGATCTTCTCGAGCTCGGTCAGCGCCAGCTCGGAGAATTTGTCGTACATCCAGTTCATCCGCATGCTGTCCTGGCCGCCGCCCCAGCCGCCCAGCGCATAGCTCGCCTTGATCTCGAAGCTGCGCAGCGGCTTGCCGGACGGATCCATCACGCGCACCGTGCCGGTCACCCGGTCCTCGCCGGCCAGCAGGCCCAACATGACCGCCGCGGCCGCCGAGCGGACCCGGATGTCGGTCACGACGATGTCGACGTGGTGGGTCGCCGCGCCCGCGATCAGGCCCTTGCTCTCCAGCTTGCGGTACAGGTAGGTGGCGAGCTCGTCGCGGCTGAACTGCGGGTTGTCGGCCTGCTGCTTGATCGCCGCCGGCGACATGCGTGCCACCACCTTGCCCAGCCCCTCGATGCTGCTCACGTCGCCGTTGAAGCGCGCGTCCTGCTTGACCGTGCCGGCACAGCCGGCCAGCGCCAGCAGCATCGACGCCATGAGGCAGCGCCATGAGGCCGCCTTGTTCTTCATCTCCATGCCCCACCCTCCGGGTCGACGAACGTTCGTCATCGTAGGGACTGGGGCAGCGCGCGACCACTGCACGAAGCGATGGCGGCGCGGGCCACGTGAGAAAGTGCGCAGCGGCGACGCGGGCGGACATCACGCGCGCCCTTCCTGCTGCAGCATCCACACGAGGTCGATCTCCGGACAGGGATGTCCCATGGCGGTGATCGCCGCGGTGACCTGTCCGCGATGGTGGGTGCCGTGGTTGAACACATGGCCCAGCGTGGCGGCGAAGGGCAGCGACTGCGGCACGCCCTTGGTCGTGGTGTAGTCCAGGCGCCCGTCGAAGCGCGTGTCGTCCCACGACTCGATCAGCGGCAGCCAGCGCTCGGCCTTGGCAATGAGCGCATCGCGCAGGCGCAGGCGATCGGTCTCGACCTCCTCGTTCAGCGCGCGCCGGTTCGACACGCCCTCGGCGAAGCGCGGGTACCAGACCAGGTGCTCGCCGACCAGCAGGTGGTTGAGCGTGCCGTGCACGCTCTTGAAGAACAGCCCGCAGTCGCGCCGGTAGTCGGCCTCGGGCAGCGCGTCGACGTGCTCGAACAGCTTTCCCGTGGCCCACACGTTGTAGCGGGCAAGCAGGGCGAAGTAGCGCTTCATGCCCGCGCCTCACATGCGGAACACGCCGAACTTCGCGTCGGGAATCGGCGCGTTCAGGCTGGCCGAGATCGCCAGCGCCAGCACGCGGCGCGTGTCGGCCGGGTCGATGACGCCGTCGTCCCACAGGCGTGCGCTGGCGTAGTACGGATGCGCCTGGCGCTCGAACTGGTCGAGGATGGGCTTCTTGAACGCCGCCTCCTCCTCGCCGCTCCACGAGCCGCCCTTGGCCTCGATGCCGTCGCGCCGCACCGTGGCGAGCACGCTGGCGGCCTGCTCGCCGCCCATCACCGAGATGCGCGCGTTCGGCCACATCCACAGGAAGCGCGGCGAATACGCGCGGCCGCACATGCCGTAGTTGCCGGCGCCGAAGCTGCCGCCGATGATCACCGTGAACTTGGGCACGTTGGCGGTGGACACCGCCGTCACCATCTTGGCGCCGTGCTTGGCGATGCCCTCGCTCTCGTACTTCCGGCCGACCATGAAGCCGGTGATGTTCTGCAGGAACACCAGCGGCACCTTGCGCTGGCAGCACAGCTCGATGAAGTGCGCCCCCTTTTGCGCCGACTCGGAGAACAGCACGCCGTTGTTGGCGACGATGCCCACCGGCATGCCCTCGAGGTGCGCGAAGCCGGTGACCAGCGTGGTGCCGTAGCGCGCCTTGAACTCCTCGAACTCGCTGCCGTCGACGATGCGGGCGATGATCTCGCGCACGTCGAAGGGCTTGCGGGTGTCGGTCGGGATGATGCCGTGCAGCTCCTCGGCCTGGAACAGCGGCGCACGCGGCTCGATCGAGCGCAGCGGCATGTCCTTGGTCCAGTTGAGGTGGGCCACCGCAGTGCGCGCGAGCGCGAGCGCATGGGTGTCGTTCTGCGCCAGGTGGTCGGCCACGCCCGACAGTCGGGTGTGCACGTCGCCGCCGCCCAGGTCCTCGGCGCTCACCACCTCGCCGATGGCCGCCTTCACCAGCGGCGGGCCGGCCAGGAAGATGGTGCCCTGGTTCTTCACGATGATGGACTCGTCGCTCATCGCCGGCATGTAGGCGCCGCCCGCGGTGCACGAGCCCATCACCACCGCGATCTGCGGGATGCCCTGGGCGCTCATCTGCGCCTGGTTGAAGAAGATGCGGCCGAAGTGGTCGCGGTCGGGGAACACCTCGTCCTGGTTGGGCAGGTTGGCGCCCCCGCTGTCGACCAGGTAGATGCAGGGCAGGCGGTTCTGCTGCGCGATCTCTTGCGCGCGCAGGTGCTTCTTCACCGTCATCGGATAGTAGGTGCCGCCCTTCACGGTGGCGTCGTTGCACACGATCATGCAGTCGACGCCGGCCACGCGGCCCACGCCGGCGATCAGGCCGGCGCCGGGCGCGTCGTTGCCGTACATGTCGAGCGCGGCCAGCGGCGCGAGCTCGAGGAAGGGCGTGTCGGGGTCGAGCAGCATCTCGACGCGGTCGCGCGGCAGCAGCTTGCCGCGTGCGACGTGCTTGGCGCGGGGCCCGTCGCCGCCGCCTTGGGCGATGGTCGCCAGGCGCGCGTTCAGGTCGTCGACCAGGGCGCGCATCGCCGCGGCATTGGCCTTGAAGTCCTCGGTGCGCGGGTTGAGCCTTGACGCGAGCACGGGCATGGGGTTCGTCTCCTCGAAGCGACGGTCCGGCGAAGGGCAGCATAGCCGCGCCCGGACCCTCGCGCAGCATAGGGCAGGCGGGGCCGCGGATCGTGCCACACTGGTTGCAAATCCTGCCACGCCATGCCCAGCGTCCGTCCTGCCCTGCCCTTGCGCCCCGAGCGCATCGCCGCCACACCAATGGCCTTCGTGCGGGCGATCGTCCTGGGCTACGAGAAGTACGGCATGGACCCGTCGCAGGCCCTGCGGGAGGCACAAATCACGCCAGTGCAGCTGCGCAAGCCGGACGCACGCATCACTGCCGCCCAGATGGAAGCGATCTCCGGCGCCGCCATGCGAGAGCTCGACGACGAGGCACTGGGCTGGTTCTCGCGCAAGCTGCCCTGGGGCAGCTACGGCATGCTGTGCCGCGCCTCAATCACCGCGCCCGACCTGGGCGTGGCGATCAAGCGCTGGTGCCGGCACCAGCGCCTGCTCACCGACGACATCGTGCTGCAGCTCGCGGTGCAGGGCGATCTCGCCCGCGTGAGCATCGCGGAGCACCGGCGCCTGGGGCCGATGCGCGAGTTCTGCCTCGTCACCAGCCTGCGCTTCCTGCACGGCTTCGCCTGCTGGGCGGTCGACTCGCGCATCCCGCTGGCCCAGGCCGACTTCGCGTATGCGGCACCGCCGCACCGCGACGTCTACCCGCTGCTGTTCCCGGGCCCGGTGTACTTCGACGCCGCGCACACCGGCTTCGCCTTCGATGCGCAGTACCTCGCCATGCCGCTGCGCCGCGACGAGGCCGCGCTGCGCACGATGCTGCAGCGCGCGCTGCCGCTCACCGTGCTGCAGTACCGCCGCGACCGGCTGCTGGTGCAGCGGGTGCGCGAGCTGCTGCGCGGCCATGCCGGCGAGTTCGGCAGCGCCGACGCGCTGGCTGCGGCCTTGAATGTTTCCACCCGCACCCTGCACCGGCAGCTGCGCGACGAGGGCGCGGCGCTTCAGCCGCTGAAGGACGAGGTGCGGCGCGAGCAGGCGATCGATCTGCTGCGGCGCACGTCGCGCTCGGTGAAGCAGGTGGCGCTGGCGGTGGGCTTCGGCAACGAGAAGAGCTTCGCGCGGGCGTTCAAGGCATGGACGGGGAAGTCGCCGAGCGGGTTTCGCTCGTAGCCCGGGTGCAACCCGGGGTGCAACCGCGGAGGCCGCACCCCGGGTTGCACCCGGGCTACGATGCCGGCTCCTTTTCGCGCACTTCACCCATGTCCGACCGCCTCGCCGTCCTGCCCCAGTACATCCTGCCCAAGCAGGCCATGACCGCGCTCGCCGGCAAGGCCGCCTCGGCCCGCGGAGGCGCGATGACCACGGCGGCGATCCGCTGGTTCGTCAAGAAGTACGGCGTGAACATGGCCGAGGCCGCCAATCCGGACATCGCGAGCTACCCCACGTTCAACGAGTTCTTCACCCGGGCGCTGAAGCCCGGCGCGCGGCCGCTCGCCCAGGCCGACCTGATCTGCCCCGTCGACGGCGCGATCAGCCGCTTCGGCGACATGGACCACAACAAGATCCTGCAGGCCAAGGGCCACCACTACCTCGCGGTGCAACTGGTCGGCGGCGACGAGGCCCTGGCCACGCAGTTCGACCACGGCAGTTTCGCGACGCTGTACCTCGCGCCCAAGGACTACCACCGCATCCACATGCCGTGCGACGGGCGGCTGACCCGCATGATCCACGTGCCGGGTGCGCTGTTCTCGGTCAACCCGCCGACCGCGCGCGGCATCCCGGGCCTGTTCGCGCGCAACGAGCGCGTGGTGTGCGTGTTCGAGACCGCGCGAGGTCCCTTCGTGCTGGTGCTGGTCGGCGCGACCATCGTCGGCAGCGTCGCCACCGTCTGGCACGGCGTGGTCACGCCGCCGCGCAGCCGCGAGGTGCGCGAGTGGCGCTACGACGACCGCGCCATCACCCTGAAGCAAGGCGAGGAGATGGGCCGCTTCCAGCTCGGCTCGACCGTCGTGATGCTGTTTCCGCGCGGCGACCTGGTCTTCAATCCGAAGTGGGCGCCGGACCGCGCGATCCGGCTGGGCGAGACCATGGCCAACGACGCGCCGGCCGGCTGAGCCATGGCCATCGTCGACGCCCTGGTGGCCGTCGACCGCGCGATCGGCGGCTGGGTGCAGGCCAACGCCGGCCCCGGGATCACGGCCTTCATGGCCGGCGTGTCTGGACTGCACGGACCGCGCAGCATCGTCGCGGCCACCTTCGCCATCGCGCTTGTGCTGCTGTGGCGCCGCCGCTTCCTCGATGCCGCGACCGTGCTCGTCACTGTGCTGGGTGGCGCCACGCTCAATCACCTCGTCAAGCACAGCGTGCAGCGCGCCAGGCCCGACACGCCGATCGACTGGACCGGCACCACCGACTACAGCTTCCCGAGCGGGCACGTCGCGAACTCGACCCTGTTGTACGGCGTCGCGGCCGCGCTGCTCCTGGCCCGCGTGACGGACCTGGGATGGCGCATCGCCATCGTCGCCTGCGCCGTCCTGGCCGTGACCACCGTGGCGGCGAGCCGGCTCGTGCTGGGCGCGCACCACGCGAGCGACGTGCTGGCGGGAGCGCTGCTGGGCATGGGGTGGCTCGCCCTGTGTCTGGCGGTGGTGCGGCGCGCGGCCACGTCGTAGCCCGGGTGCAACCCGGGACGCTCCAACCACCGCATGCCCTGCGACTGTCGGAGCCCCCGGGTTGCACCCGGGCTACGGATGCCTCTACTTCACGATCACGGTGTACATGCTCGAGGTGCTGTTCCACGGCCCGAGCGACACCGTCCCGGCGTTGAAGCGCTTGCGATAGACGGTGTAGGTCCGCGTGGTGGTCGAGCTCTCGCGCGTGGTGATGCTGGTCGCGGTGTTGGTCCAGCTCGAATCCACCCACGACGGCACCGCCCCGCCGTTGTTGAGCGCGACGTGCACGTCGGCCGCCACGCTGATGTTGAAGGTGACCGTCGGGTTGCCGGTGAAGGTCTTCGAGTCGTTGGCCGTGCGGATCCACTGCGACCCCAGCAGGCCGGCCGGGATCGCGGTGAAGGTGAAGGTCCGGTCGCCGTAGACGGTGTTGCCGACCTGCAGGTTGCCCTGCAGCGACCAGTCGGGCGCGTTGGCCGTGTCCTTGGGCGACAGCGCGCTGATCACCAGCCCCGGCGTCGCGCCGCTGCTGTCGTCCAGCTGCTGCAGGTAGGCGACCAGCTGCTGCAGCTGGGTGGGCGTGAGCCCGGCGGTGTTGCCGTGGCGATTGCCGGCATTGGCCGTGGTGAGCACGTCCAGCAGGGTCGCCGCCGAGCCGTCGTGCAGGTACGGACCGGTCTCCCACACGCCCTTGAGCGTGGGCGTGTCCAGGCCGGTGAGGGTCTGGCCCAGGCGCTTGCCCGACGATGGCTTGATCGTGCCGACGTCGTGGAGCACGCCGGCGGCGCTGTCGGTGAAGTCGGGCCCGCCGTGGCAGCCGGTGCAGCCGCCCGATCCCTGGAAGATCGCCTGGCCGGCGACGGCGTCGGCGGTCATCGACCCGTCGGCATTGCGGAACGGGCTCCTGCCCACCGCGCCCAGCGACGAGACGTAGGCGGCCATCGCGTCGAGGTCGGTGCTCAAGCCTGCCTTCGGATCGCCCAGCGGCTGGTTGCGCGTGCCGGTGTTGAACTGGGCATCGGTCAGGAAGCCCAGGCCCCGGAACGGGCCGCGGATGTCGTGCTCGAAATCCTGGATCTCGTCGAAGTTCGCCGTCCAGTGGACCCGTCCCTGGCCGGTCCCCCGGCGCCCGGCGAGCGTGACGGTGTTGCGCAGGCCTTCGCCCCGGTCGGTGAAGTCCATCACCCGGCCGTCCTGCCCGCCGTCCTGGTGGCAGCTGGCGCAGCTGATGTACTTGTCGAGGTTCATGCGCCGGTCGGCCGCGTTGTAGAAGACCTTCTTGCCGCTGAGCACCTGCGCCGACAGGGTCTCGCCGGCCACGGTCGCGATGTCGGCCTCCTTGACGATGGGCTGGCCGTTCGACTTCAGGATGCCGTTGACGTCGTAGACGCTGACCGTGCGCGACATGAAGTTCTGCACGTACAGCCGCCCGCCCGACGAGATCACCGCGCCGCGCGGCGCCCGGCCGACGGCGTCGATGCCGGCCCGCGTGGCGCGCGTGGTGGCGTCGAGGATCTCGATGGTGTTGGTGCCCTGCGTCGACACGAAGGCGAAGTCGCCGATCGGCGTGAAGAGCACGAAGTTCGCCATGTCGCGGTCGTTGATGTCGAGCCGGTCGACCAGCGCCTCGGTGTTCGCCTCGAGGTCGAGCTGCGAGACGATGGTGCGCACCGTGCTCTCGAAGGTCAGCGCCAGGCCGTCGCGGAACAGGCCGCGCGCGGTGTTGTCCTTCTTCGACGGCACCCAGGCCCGCTTGCCGTCGGGCTGGATCGTGATCGAGCTGATGAAGTTCGGCACGCCGCGCCCGCTCGACTCGGTGTCGGGCGAGTCGTCGAACGCGAGCGAGAAGCCGCGCGCGACGCTGAAGCTGGCCGCGCTCACTTCGGTCACCTGGCCGCGATCGACCGGCGAGATGTAGCGCGTCACCAGGATGCGCTGCGAGTCGCCGCTGACGGCGATGCCGCGCGGGGTCGGTCCGACCACCACCGTGCCTTGCGTCGCGCCCGTGCTCGGGTTGAGCTTGAGCAGCGTGCCGGTGCCTTGCAGGCTGACGTAGGCGGCGCGCGCGTCGGGGCTGAACACCACGCCGAAGGGCTTGGTGCCGGAGCCGGTGGTCAGCGTCTGCGCCACTGCGCCGGTGTCGGGGTTGAGGATGCTGATCGTGCCGGCGCCGTGGTTGGCCACCCAGATGCGACCGTCCGGCGCCTGGGCCAGCGTCTGCGGGTTCTCGCCCACCGGCTGCTCGAACAGCTTGGTGTTGCTGGCCGCGTTGATGGCCGTGACGGTGTTCGTGTCGGAGTTGACGACGAACACGCGGTTGCGGCCGGCGTCGTAGGCGATGGTGCTGGACG
The DNA here is from genome assembly GCA_036377015.1 of Piscinibacter sp. Classification (GTDB taxonomy): domain Bacteria; phylum Pseudomonadota; class Gammaproteobacteria; order Burkholderiales; family Burkholderiaceae_C; genus Albitalea. The sequence goes on from DASUZE010000110.1 coordinate 182,450, forward strand.
ACCGGGGCGCCACCGCGGTGAGCGGGGTGTGCACGGTCTGGATCGCGTCGCAGGTGTCGGTCTGCGTGCCGCTGCGCACGGTGAGGATCACCGAGTAGTGGCCGGGGCCGGCGTAGGCATGGCTGGCCGTGGGCGTGCTCGAGAACGCCGTGCCGTTGCCGTCGCCGAAGTTCCACGAATACTGGAGGCTGCTGCCGCTGGCGCTGGCCGGGCTGAAGCCCACGCTGCTGCCGATGAGCGCGGGCGTGCGCTCGGCGGCCAGCGTGCAGTCGACGCCGGGCGCGGTGCCGCCGGTGGTGAATCGCGAGCTGAAGGTGGTGGGCACCGCATTGCCGGCGTCGTCGCGCAGTCCGCCGGCCGGCACGATGACCTCGTAGGTCGTTCCGGCCGCCAGCGCCTGGTCGGGCCAGAAGTTGAGGATGCCCGACTGGCCGCTGTACTTGCCGGCCAGCGCGCTGCCGCCGAGCGGCCGCACGACGAAGGTGCTGCTGTTGACGGTGCGCAGGTCGACCTGGTCGGTCAGCGTGATGCCGATGCGGCTCTTCACGCTCTGGTTGGTGGAGTTCGCCTTGGGCGACACCATGTTGACCGAGGGCCCCGTGGTGTCGGGCGCGGTCTGGTGCGGCATCAGCGCGCTGCCGACGGCGTGGTCGTCGCCCACCATCACCAGGTTGCCCAGCACCGTGCCGAAGTCCTCGTCGCGGCCGCTGATGCCCGACGTGCCGGTGCCGACGATCGCGCCGGTCGACAGGTTGATCTTGGCGTACTTCGTCGAGAAGCCGGCATGGGCGAAGCCGTCCTGGATGGACACGTAGCCGCCCTTGGCGCCCACGTCCGGCGAAGCGACGAGCTGGCTGATGCTGCCGGGGTTGCTGATGTTGTAGACACGCAGCTTGTTGTCGGTGCCGGCGGTGACCAGGCGCTCGCCGTTGACGATGCCGCTGTACTGCCCGCCGCTGCCGTTGCTGTTGGCCAGCAGCTTGGGATTGGCCGGGTCGCTGATGTCGTAGGTGAGGATGCCGGCACGGTCCATCGACATCGTCACCAGCAGGTTGCCCACCGCGAACACCGGCCCGATGCGAAACGGCGTGGTAATGGTCTTCAGGTAGACCGGGTTGCGCGGGTCGGTGGCGTCGACGATGAGCAGGCCGTTGCTGGAGCCCCCAACGTAGACGTAGGGCGCCTGCCAGAAGGTCCACCAGGCGCCTTCGTTGTAGTCGGATTCCTTGATGCCCGGCAGCGCGAGCGCCTTCAGCTGCGATGGCGCGAGCGGGTTGGTGATGTCCCAGAACTGGATGCCGGTGACCGCCTGCATCACCAGGTAGCGGCCGGGGTAGCTGTTGCTGAAGCCGAAGCCGTGCGGCTCGCGCAGCCCGCTGTTGTTGACCTGCGAGACCTTGACCGGGCTGCGCGGGTTCGAGATGTCATAGAAGGAGAAGCCGCCGCCCGGATGGCCCGAGTCGACGCCGAAGGGCACGAACAGGTAGCCGTCGACCATCTGCACCGTGCCGTGGCCGCGTGCGGCGCCGCTCACGTTGCTCTTGATGACGGACAGCGGCTTGAAGACTTCGGCGCTGCTGTAGCTGAGGTTGGGCAGGCCCGGCCCGGCCGGATGCGCGGGGGTCGGCGACAGGATGGCAAAGGCGCCGAGCAACGCGGGCGCGAGGCGCGGCGTCATGCGAGCGTGGCCCATGGGTTTGTCTCCTCTGACACGGGTGGGTGCCGGAAATGAACTTGGAATGTTTGTTCTATTTTGTCTGCGTCAAGAATGTTTATTCTTATAGTGGCGCAGCCGGACCATGTCAAGAAAGACAAACTCGCAGAGGAAAGGCATGGTGCGACGCACCATGCGTTCGATGGGCTCAGCCGGCGGCTTCGCTCGTGGGTGGCTCCACGCCGGCCGGGCCGCCCAGAAGCAGGCGCGCTTCCAGGACCCAGTCACGCAGGCCGACCGGGCGCTGCAGTGGCCGCTCGAGATGCGCCAGGTACTGCGCCGCGTCGACCGCCATCGCCACCCGCACCGCCGGCGTCAGGTGATCGCGCAGCAGCGGCAGCAGGTCGCGCCGTTCGCGCTCGATGACGTGCCCGGTCGCATCGAGCAGGTCGTTCAGCCCCTCGGCGAAGACGCCGCTGGGCTTGCGCAGGGTCAGCAGCTCGGCAAACTGGCGGGTGAGCTTGACATGGCCCAGCAGGAGCACCGAGCTCACGTCCTTCCAGCCGATGGCCTTGAGGCCGGGGTACACCACCTTGCGCACGGCATTCACGTGGCCGCCCAGGACCAGCGCGAACTCGTCGAAGCGGTTGAGGGCCTTGGCCGGGTGCGGGCAGGCGCGAACCTGCCGGCTCAGTTCCTTGAGCCGGCCGTGGTCCTCGTCTAGCAGAACGACGATGTCGTGGTGCATGGGCCGCGGGCTTCGCGTCGTGGTTCGCGAAGGGCGGAATAGCAAGGCGCAGACCCACCGAGGTGCAGCATGCGCCGCCAGAGGGAAGCGGCGCTTGCAAACGCTTCCAGTTGCCTCGGTTTTGTCTGCAATCTTGCGGATTGTCGGTAACTGTTACAGCCGGCCGTCAGGGGTAGCATGGACCGCCCATGGCGCCACCCGGTTTTTGCCTTTTCCCGACGGCCATCGGCCCCTGCGGCATCGCCTGGAGCGCGCGCGGCGTGCTGGGCCTGCACCTGCCGGGCGCCGACGAGTCGCGCACCCGCGTCCACCTGGCGCGGCGCTTTGGGCAGGCGATCGAGCAGTCGCCGCCGCCGGATGTGGCGCGCGCCATCGCCGACATCACCGCCTTGCTGTCGGGCACACCGGTCGACCTGGTCCATGTGGCGCTGGACATGGACGGCCTGCCCGACTTTCACCGCCGCGTCTATGAGTTGGCGCGGACCATCCCGCCCGGCCAGACCCGCACCTACGGCGAGCTTGCCGACCGGCTGGGCGAGCCGGGCGCGGCACGGGCCGTCGGCCAGGCGCTGGGCCGCAACCCCTTCGCGATCATCGTGCCCTGCCACCGGGTGATGGCGGCGGGCGGACGCGCCGGCGGCTTCTCGGCCCCGGGCGGGTTGCGGACCAAGCTGCGCCTGTTGACCATCGAACGCGCACGACTGCACGGCGAACCCGATCTGTTCGACGCCGACGCCGAATGAGCCCGCTTCTGGCATGAAGCTCGCTTTTCAGCCCGCTAGCGGTCCGAAGCCATGCCTTCCGACCGGCCGCGCTGCCAGGGGGGCAGCCGGTTCTGACGCCGGAGCACACATGACTGACAAACCTCGTCACCGCCACATCCACGCGCCGCACGGCTTCCTGCCGAACTGGGTGCTGGTGGTCTTCGCCGCCTGCGCCATCGCGCTGGTCACCTTCGCGCAGGCCATCGCCGGCTGAGCGCGCACTCAACCGAACACATCCGCCTCGGTCCAACCCAGGGCCGCCATGTCGGCGACGCGCAGGTTCGCTTCGCTGGGCATCAGGAATTCATCCAGCTGCGGCGGCTTGACCGCCGTGCCTGCCAGCATCGCGTGCACCTGGCCGCGGTGATGCACCTGGTGATTGACGAGATGCGCGATCACGTGACCACGCCGCTCGCGCTGCACCCAGTCGCCACGGTCGAGCGCGATCACCTCGTCGAGCTGGGACGCCGACAGCGATTCCACCAGGTCGATGAAGCGCTGGTCGCAACGCGCCTGCGCCGGCGCCAGTTCGTCCAGCGTGTCGCAGGGCCGGAAGGCCTCCCATTGCGCCACCATGCCGGCGTCGCCGTGCAGCGCGGCGAGGTAGTAGCGGTCGACCGACAGGATGTGGTTGAGCGTCTCGGCCAGGCTGGGGAAGAAGCTGGTCCGCGCCGCATGGAGGTCCGCCCGCGACAGCGTGGCCATGGCCGCATGCAGCCGGTGGTTGGCGAGCCGGTTGGCACGCACCTGCGTGCGCAGGAAGGGCAGCAGGTCCATCGCCTCAGCCCTGCGCCTTCCGGGCCGGCTTGGCCGCCACCTCGCCGCCGGCCTCTTTCCAGGCGGTGAAGCCGCCGCCGATGTGCGCGACCCGCGCCAGGCCCATGTCCATCAGCGTGCGGGTGGCCAGCGCCGAGCGCCATCCGGCGGCGCAGAAGAGCACGAATTCCTTGTCCTTGGCGAACTCCTCGCGGTGGTAGGGCGACTCGGGGTCGACCCAGAACTCCAGCATCCCGCGCGGCGCATGGATGGCGCCGGGAATCACGCCTTCGCGCTCGAGCTCTCGCACGTCGCGCACGTCGACGAACTGCACGCCGGGATCGCCGTGCAGCGCCCTGGCCTGCTCGGGGGTGTAGGTGGTGATGAGCTCCATGGCCTCGTCGACCAGGGCCTTGGCGGTTTTTTTCATCAGAAGGGTCCCTTCTCGAGCCAGCGCTCGATCTGCGGGCGGCGGTCGTTGCCCCAGAACGGCTCGTTGTCGATGACGAAGAACGGCGCGCCGAAGACGCCGGCGGTGATGGCGGCGTCATTGACGGCCTTGAGGCGCGCCTTCCAGGCGGGGTCGGTCCAGACGGCTTGGGCCTGGGCCGGATCAAGGCCGAACTCGGCGGCCAGGCCTTGCAGCGCGGACACGTCGCTCAAGTCGGCGCCGCGAGCGAAGCAGGCGCGCAGGCAGTGCCGGGCCCAGTGGCTGGCGGTGGCCGGCTCCTTGTCGTGCAGCCACCAGAACACGCGCGCCGCGTTCTGCGTCGGGACAGGGAACTTGTTCGGTATCTTGAGCGGCACGCCGGCAAAGCGCGCTGAGCGCTCGAAGTCATGCAGCGAATACTCGCGCTTGATGGGATGGTCGAGCGGACTCTTCAGCCCGGTAGCCTGGAAGGTCGCGCCCACCAGGATCGCCTTCCAGTGGACCGTGCGGCCGTGGCGCGCGGCCAGCGCCTCGATCCACTCGGACGCGATGTACGAGTACGGCGAGGAGAAGTCGAAGTAGAAGTCGATGCTCGCGGGCATGGCGGAAGATTAGTTCGGCAGGTAGCCCGGGTGCAACCCGGGTTGCGACCTGCCCCGATGCACCCCGGGTTGCACCCGGGCTACGCCAGCGCCCTTCCGATCAGGATCTTCTGGACGTCGCTGGTGCCTTCGTAGATCTGGCACACCCGCACGTCGCGGTAGATGCGCTCGACCGGGAAGTCGCTCACGTAGCCGTAGCCGCCGTGGATCTGGATGGCGGCGCTGCACACCGCCTCGGCCATCTCGCTGGCGAACAGCTTGGCCATGGCGGCTTCCTTCAGGCAAGGCAGGCCGGCGTCCTTCAGGCTGGCGGCGTGGTGGATGAGCTGGCGCGCCGCCTCGATCTTCATCGCCATCTCGCCGAGGCGGAACTGCACCGCCTGGTGCTCGAAGATGGGCTTGCCGAAGGCGACGCGCTCCTTGCTGTAGGCCAGCGCCGCCTCGAAGGCCGCGCGCGCCATGCCCACGCTTTGCGCGGCGATGCCGATGCGCCCGCCCTCCAGCCCCGACAGCGCGATCTTCAGGCCCTGGCCCTCCTCGCCCAGCAGGTGGTCGGCCGGAATGCGGCAGTTCTCGAACAGGATCTGCGCGGTGTCGCTGGCGTGCTGGCCCATCTTGTCCTCCAGCCGCGCGACGATGTAGCCGGGCGTGGAGGTGGGCACGACGAAGGCGCTGATCCCCTTCTTCCCGGCCGCCTTGTCGGTCACCGCCATCACGATGGCCACATTGCCGTTCTTGCCGCTGGTGATGAACTGCTTGACGCCGTTGAGCACGTAGTGGTCGCCGTCCTTCACCGCCGTCGTGCGCAGCCCGTCGGCCTGCGAGCCCACGTGCGGCTCGGTGAGGCAGAAGGCGCCGAGCATCTCGCCGCGCGCCAGCGGCTTGAGCCAGCGCTCCTTCTGCGCGTCGCTCGCCCAGGCCATGAGGATGGAGCAGACCGGGCAGTTGTTGACGCTGACCACGGTGGAGGTGGCGCCGTCGCCGGCGGCGATCTCCTCGAGGATGAGCGCGAGGCTGAGGTAGTCCAGCCCGGCGCCGTCCCACTCGGTCGGCACGGCCACGCCGTAGCAGCCGAGCTCGGCCAGGCCGCGCAGCTCGGCCTTCGGGAAGTGGCAGTCGCGGTCCCACTGCGCGGCGTTGGGCACGACGTGGTCCTGCACGTAGGCGCGCACGGCGTCCTGCACGGCGCGGTGGTCTTCGGAGAGCAGCATGTGTCGGTATCCGCTGTATTCGCAGGGTGGGCTTCGGCCCACCCCGCGAACAGCCACAGAGGTTCTAGGCCAGTTCCAACGCCATCGCGGTGGCTTCGCCGCCGCCGATGCACAGCGCGGCCACGCCCTTCTTCAGCCCGCGCTTGCGCAGCGCCCCCAGCAGCGTGACGACGATGCGCGCGCCGCTCGCGCCGATCGGGTGGCCCAGCGCGCAGGCGCCGCCGTTCACGTTGACGATCTCGTGCGGCAGCTTGAACTCGGCCATCGCCGCCATGGTCACCGCGGCGAAGGCCTCGTTGACTTCCCACAGGTCGACGTCCTTGGCCGCCCAGCCCGTCTTCTTCAGCACCTTGTCGATGGCCCCGACCGGCGCGGTGGTGAACCAGTTGGGCGCCTGCGCGTGCACGCTGTGCGCGAGGATGCGCGCGAGCGGCTTCACGCCCAGCTTCTTCGCGGTCGACTCGCGCATCAGCACCAGCGCCGCCGCGCCGTCGGAGATGCTCGACGAGGTAGCGGCGGTGATGCCGCCGTCTTTCTTGAACGCCGGCTTCAGCCCGGGGATCTTGTCGAGCTTGGCCTTGAAGGGCTGCTCGTCGAACTTGACCACCGTGTCGCCCGCCTTGCCGGCCAGCGTGACCGGCGCCATCTCCCAGTCGAAGCTGCCGTCCTCGTTGGCCTTCTTGCTGCGCTGGGTGGACGCGATGGCGAACTGGTCCATGGCCTCGCGGGTGAACTGGTACTTGGAGACGCACTCCTCGGCGAACACGCCCATGGCCTTGCCGCCGCCGTTGGGCAGCTTCTCGTAGGCGTCTTCGAGGCCGTCGATGGCCATGTGGTCGTACAGCGCGGTCATGCCGTACTTGACGCCCTTGCGCGCGAAGGTGAGGTGGGGCGCGTTGGTCATGCTCTCCATGCCGCCGGCGACGACGATGTCGGCGCTCTCGGCGCGCAGCATGTCGTGGCCGAACATCATGGCGCGCATGCCCGAGCCGCACATCTTCGACAGCGTGACCGCGCCGGCCGACTGCGGCAGGCCCGCGCCCAGCGCGGCCTGGCGCGCCGGCGCCTGGCCCTGGCCGGCCATCAGGCAGTTGCCCAGCAGCACCTCGTTGACCGCGTCGCCGGTGATGCCGGCGCGTTCGACCGCGGCCTTGACCGCGATGGCGCCCAGCTGGTGGGCCGCGAGCGACGAGAGGTCGCCCAGCAGCCCGCCGATGGGCGTGCGGGCGGCCGAGACGATGACGATGGGGTCGTGGGACATGGCGAGCTCCTTGCAACGAACGGTCAGACGGAAGTCAGGGCGGCGCGTGCCTCGCGCAAGCGCCTCTGGTGCTTGAAGCGCTTGGCGGCTTCGTAGGGGAAAACATCATGCACATGGCCGGCGAGGATGCGCTCCTTGTGGCTTTGCCAGAAGGCGGCGTCCAGCAGGTCGGCGTGGTGCCGGGTGAAGACCTCGCGGATGGTCGGATTGCCCAGCAGGAAGGGCCCGAAGGTCTCGGGAAAGACGTCCTTGGGGCCGACGCGGTACCAGACCTCGCCCGACATCTCTTCCTCCTCGTTGCGCGCCGCCGGCACGCGCCGGAAGTTGCACTCGGTGAGGTACTCGATCTCGTCGTAGTCGTAGAAGACGATCTTGCCGTGGCGGGTGACGCCGAAGTTCTTGAACAGCATGTCGCCCGGGAAGATGTTGGCCGCGACCAGGTCCTTGATGGCGTTGCCGTACTCGATGACGGCGCGCTCGATCTGCTCGCGGGTGGCGTCTTGCAGGTAGATGTTCAGCGGCACCATGCGCCGCTCGATGTACAGGTGCTTGAGCACCAGGTCGTCGCCGTCTTCCTCGACCAGGCTGTCGCAGAAGTGCTGCAGCTCGGCGACCAGCTCGTCCTCGAAGCGCGCGCGCGGAAAGGCGACGTTGGAGTATTCCAGCGTGTCGGCCATGCGGCCCACGCGGTCGTGGGTCTTCACCAGCAGGTACTTGCTCTTGATGATCTCGCGCGTGGTCTCCTTCTGCGGCGGGAAGAAGTCCTTGATGACCTTGAAGACGAACGGGAAGGACGGCAGGTCGAACACCAGCATCACCATGCCCTTGATGCCGGGCGCGATGCGGAACTTGTCGCTGGAGTGGCGCAGGTGGTAGAGGAAGTCGCGGTAGAACAGGTTCTTGCCCTGCTTCTGCAGGCCCAGCGCGCTGTAGATCTCGGAGCGCGGCTTGCGCGGCATCATCGAGCGCAGGAACTGCACGTAGGCCGAGGGCACCTCCATGTTGACCATGAAGTAGGCCCGCGCGAAGCTGAACAGCATCTGCAGGTCGTCCTCGCCGAACAAGGCCGCGTCGACCGTGAGCTTGCCCTGGGTGGTGTGCAGGATCGGCAGCGCGAACGGCAGCTCCGAGAAGCCGTTGATCACCTTGCCGACGACATACGCGCCCTTGTTGCGGAAGAACAGGCTGGCCAGCACCTGGACCTGGAAGTTGGCGCGCGGGCGGAAGTCGCCGAGCTGCGCGAGCACAGCCGCGAGCACGTGCTCGACGTCGCGGTCCAGGTCCTCGAAGGGCCGCTGCAGCTGGAAGTTGCTGATGATGCGCACCCAGCACTCGCGCAGCGTGTCCTTGGTCGGGTAGTAGGCGCGATAGGTCGGCAGCGAGGCGGGCTCGTCGTTCTCGATGTACTCGGTCGACACCGCCGGCCGCACGAAGATGAAGTCGTTGTTGAAGTAGCTGCGGTGCAGGATCTTCGTGGTCACCGAGTTGAAGAAGGTCTCGGCGCACTCGGGCTGGTGGTGGTTGGTGAGCAGGCCGATGTAGTGCAGCTTGACCTGCTGCCACACGTCCATCGACAGGGCGCCGGCGTCGAACTCGCTCTGCAGGCGCTCGGCGCCCTCGTCGACGCGCTTGTCGTAGAACTCGATGCGCTCGCGCTGGGCGCGCTGCTGGCCGTGCCAGTCGGCCGCCTCGAAGCGCTCCTTGGCGGCGGCGCTGGTCTCCTGGAACAGGCGGTAGTGGCGGTTGAAGCCGTCCAGCATGGCCTGCGCGATGTCGAAGGCGTGGCTGTCGCTCAGCGCCTTCGGGAAGACGGTGTTGCCGCGCATGGCATCACCGGCCGTAGCGGGCGCGCACCGCGGCCAGCGCCTTCTCGTAGGCATCCATGACGTCGGCCGGGCCGGTCGCCGTCATCGCCAGGTCTTCGAGCAGTCCGTTGTGCAGGCCGTAGACCCAGCCGTGCACCACCAGCTCCTGCCCGCGCTGCCACGCGTCCTGCACGATGGTGGTCTGGCAGACGTTCAGCGCCTGCTCGACGACGTTGAGCTCGACCAGCGCGTCGACGCGGCGGCTCTCGTCGACCGTGTCGAGCCAGGCCTGGTGGCGGTTGCGCACGTCCTGCACGTGGCGGATCCAGTTGTCGGCCAGGCCGATGCGCCGGTCGTTCAGCGCCGCGTTGACGCCGCCGCAGTTGGAATGGCCGACGACGATGATGTGCTTGATCTTCAGCAGCTCGGTGGCGAACTGGATCACCGACAGGCAGTTGAGGTCCGAGTGGACGACCACGTTGGCCACGTTGCGGTGCACGAACAGCTCGCCCGGCGCGAGGTCGACCAGCTCGTTGGCCGGCACGCGGCTGTCGGCGCAGCCGATCCACAGGTACTGGGGGGCTTGCTGCTGCAGCAGCCCGGTGAAGAAGCCCGGGCTGCGGGCCTCGACCTTCTTCGCCCAATGGCGGTTGCTGGCGAGCAGTTCTTGCAGACTGGTGGTCATGGGCGGCGCTGCGGCAATGGGGCTGTCGAAAGTGTACGCAGGCGGGTCGTGGCGGCGGGCGAATTGACGTTTACGTAAACGTCAATGATACCGAAGCCCACGCCTGCCGTCTTTTCGATGCCTGTGTAGGATGCCCCCTCACCCAGGAGACACCCCGATGAGCGCTCAGTTCGACGCCGGTCGATTCGGCAGTGGCAAGGCAGTCCGGCGCGTCGAGGATGCGGCGCTGCTGGCCGGACGCGGCGAGTTCGCCGGCGACCTGACCCGGGCCGGGCAGACCCACATCGCCTTCGTGCGCTCGCCGCACGCGCATGCGCGCATCGCCTCGGTCGACGTCTCCGGCGCGACGGCCGTGCCCGGCGTGCTGGCGGTCTACACCGGGGCCGAGCTGGCCCAGGCGGGCGTCAAGCCCATTCCCACCGTGCAGGGCTTCAAGCGCGCCGACGGCAGCGACGGCGCCGGCCCGCCGCAGCGCGCCCTGGCTCACGAGTTCGTGCGCTTCGTCGGGGAGCCGGTGGCCGCGGTGGTCGCCGAGACGCGCGAAGCCGCGCGCGATGCCGCCGAAGCCGTCTTCGTCGACTACGAAGACCTGCCGGCGGTGGTCGACCCGGTGCGTGCCATCGCCGCCGGCGCGCCGGTCGTGTGGCCCCAGGCGCCGGACAACGTCGCGGCCGAGATGCACCATGGCGACCCGGCCGCCACCCAGCAGGCCTTCGCCCGGGCGGCGCACACCGTGTCGCTGGATGTCGTCAACCAGCGCGTCGCCCCCACCCCGCTCGAGCCGCGCAGCGTGCTCGCGTGGGTCGATCCCGCCGACAGCCGGCTCACCCTGCGCATGAGCAGCCAGATGCCCACCGGCGTGCTCGGCTCGTTGTGCGATGCCATCCCCGGGCTGCGCAAGGACCAGGTGCGGGTCACGGTGGGCGACGTCGGCGGCGGCTTCGGCATGAAGACGGGCATCTTCCCCGAGGACATCGTCATCGCCTGGGCGGCGCGTGCGCTGAAGCGCCCGGTCAAGTGGCAGGCCGACCGCGTCGACGAATTCACCGCGGCCTACCACGGCCGCGACACCGTGAGCCGCGCCGAGCTCGCGCTCGACGCCGCCGGCAAGGTGCTGGCGCTGCGCGTGCGCACGCTGGGCAACGTCGGCGCGTACGGCACCAACGCCGGCGTGGCGATCCAGCTGCTGGTGGGGCCGTGGGTGTCGACCAGCATCTACGACATCCGCACCATCGACCTGCAGTTCAAGGCGGTGCTGACCCACACCGCGCCGACCAGCGCCTACCGCGGCGCGGGCCGGCCCGAGGCGATCTACCTCATCGAGCGCCTGTTCGATGCCGCCGCACGCGAGATGCAGGTCGATCCGGCGCAGCTGCGCCGGCGCAACATGATCCGCCCCGAGCAGATGCCCTACACCAGCGCGATGGCGCAGGTCTACGACAGCGGCCGGTTCGAGCAGATCCTCGACCGCGGGCTCGCACTGGCCGACTGGAACGGCTTTGCCGCGCGCCGCGAGCTCTCGCAGGCCCAGGGCCGCCTGCGCGGTCGCGGCATCGCCAGCTTCCTCGAGTGGACGGGGGGCAATGCGCTGGAGGAGAAGGTCGGCGTCAACGTGCGCGCCGACGGCACGATCGAGATCCATTCCGCCACCCAGGCCATGGGCCAGGGCATCGCCACCAGCTACGCCCAGCTCGCGGTCGACGTGTTCGGCGTGCCCATCGAGCGCATCCGCATCCTGCAAGGCGACACCGACCGCGCCAACGGCTTCGGCAGCGCCGGCTCGCGCTCGCTGTTCACCGGCGGGTCGGCGGTGAAGGTGGCGTCGGAGCGCACGGTCGACCATGCGAAGGGGCTGGCCGCCGATGCGCTCGAAGCGTCGGCGGGTGACATCGAGTACGCGGCGGGGCGCTTCCGCGTCGCCGGCACCGACGTCGGCATCGACCTGTTCGAGCTGGCCGCGCGCCAGCCCGGCGAGCGCATCTTCATCGACGCCAAGACGGCCGCGGGCGGGCCGACCTGGCCCAACGCCTGCCATGTGTGCGAGGTCGAGATCGATCCCGACACCGGCACGGTGGAGATCGTGCGCTACAGCTCGGTCAACGACATCGGCCGCGTGGTCAATCCGGTGATCGCGCGCGGTCAAGTGGAAGGCGGCGCCGTGCAAGGCATCGGCCAGGCCTTGTGCGAGCGGGTGGTGTACGACGCCGAGAGCGGCCAGATGCTCACCGGCAGCCTGATGGACTACGCCGTGCCGCGCGCCGACGTGAGCTGCATGTTCGAGACGGAGTTCGACACCTCGGTGCCGTGCCTGACCAATCCGCTGGGGGTGAAGGGCGTCGGTGAGCTGGGGACGATCGGGGCGACGCCGTGCGTGGTCAATGCGGTGATCGATGCGCTCGATCACGTAGGGCTGGGGAGGGATGCGGAGCGCATCCAGATGCCGTTGACGGCGGATCGGGTGTGGGCGGCGCTGAGGCGGGATCTGCCGGCCTCGCCCTTCGCCTGATTTCGTAGGGTGGGCTTCAGCCCACGCGGTGGTGGGCTGAAGCCCACCCTACGGAAACCCTCACATCGTTTCGGCGAACAGCTCCCGCCCGATCAGCATCCGTCGGATCTCGCTCGTCCCCGCCCCGATCTCGTACAGCTTCGCGTCGCGCCACAGCCGCCCCAGCGGGTACTCGTTGATGTACCCGTTGCCGCCGAACACCTGAATCCCTTCGCCGGCCATCCAGGTCGCCTTCTCCGCGCACCACAGGATCACGCTCGCGCAATCCTTTCGCACCTGCCGCACATGCTCGCTGCCCAGCATGTCCAGGTTCTTGCCCACCGTGTAGCAGAACGCCCGCGCCGCCTGCAGCACGGTGTACATGTCGGCCACCTTGCCCTGGATGAGCTGGAACTCGCCGATGCTCTGGCCGAACTGCTTGCGGTCGTGGATGTAGGGCACGACGTTGTCCATCACCGCCTGCATGATCCCGATCGGCCCGGCCGCCAGCACCGCGCGCTCGTAGTCGAGCCCGCTCATCAGCACCTTCGCGCCGCCGTTGAGCGAGCCCAGCACGTTCTGCGCCGGCACCTCGACGTCCTGGAACACCAGCTCGCCGGTGTGGCTGCCGCGCATGCCCAGCTTGTCGAGCTTCTGTGCGATCGAGAAGCCCTTCATGCCCTTCTCGACGATGAAGGCGGTGACGCCGCGCGCGCCCAGCTCGGGCTCGGTCTTGGCATAGACCACCAGGGTGTCGGCGTCGGGGCCGTTGGTGATCCACATCTTGCTGCCGTTGAGCAGGTAGACGCCGCCCTTGTCCTCGGCCTTGAGCTTCATCGAGATGACGTCGGAGCCGGCACCCGGCTCGCTCATCGCCAGCGCGCCGACGTGCTCGCCGCTGATGAGCTTGGGCAGGTACTTGCGCCGCTGCGCCTCGCTGCCGTTGCGCTTGATCTGGTTCACGCACAGGTTGCTGTGCGCGCCGTAGCTCAGTCCCACCGACGCCGAGGCGCGCGAGATCTCCTCCATCGCGACCATGTGGGCCAGGTAGCCCATGTTCGCGCCGCCGTACTCCTCGGCCACGGTCACGCCCAGCACGCCGAGCTCGCCCATCTTGCGCCACAGGTCCATGGGGAACTGGTCGCTCTCGTCGATCTGCGCGGCGCGCGGCGCGATCTCGGCCTGCGCGAAGCCGCGCACGGCGTCGCGCAGCGCGTCGATGTCGTCGCCGAGCTGGAAGTCGAGGCCCGGAAGGTTCATGCGTGTCTCCTGGTCAGTGGTGGACGCCGTCGCGGCCGTGCACCGTCATCACGGTGGCGGTCATGGTGGCGATGAGCTGTTCGCTGCCGTCCTCGGCGAGCTGCACGGCGCGGCCGTCGACGACGCTGATCGTGCGGCCGGGCTTGGCGACGCGGCCTTCCATGCGAAAGCGCGGCCCGCGTGCCGGGGCGAGCAGGTTGATCTTGAATTCGATGGTCAGCACGGCCGCATCGGCCGGCATCAGTGAAAACGCGGCATAGCCGCAGGCCGAGTCGAGCGCGGCGGCGAGCATGCCGGCGTGCAGGAAGCCGTGCTGCTGGGTGAGGGCCGCCTGGTGGCCCATGGCGACGACCACGTGACCGGGCTCGACACTCTCGAGCGTCGCGCCCAGCGTGTGCATCGCAGCCTGGCGATCGAAGGAGGCCTGCACGCGGGCGGCGAAGTCGGGGTCGGCGGCCTTCATGGGCAATTGACGTTTACGTAAACGTAAATCATAACGTAGCCCGGGTGCAACCCGGGGTTCGGCGTGACGGACGATCCCCGGGTTGCACCCGGGCTACGGGTAGTGGACGGGCTTGCCGGGGAGGTCGGGCATGGGGATGAACTCGGTCTCCCCGGGCACCTTCGGAAAGCGCTGCTGGCGCCAATCTTCCGCCGCCTGCGCGATGCGCTCGGCCGAGCTGGCCACGAAGTTCCAGCTCAGGTAGCGCGGCCCGTCCATGGGCTCCCCGCCCAGCAGCATCAGGCGCACCGGCGTGTCGCCCGCAGCGGACAAGGTCAGCGTGGCCCCGGGCTTGAGCACCAGCAGCTGACCGGGCTCGAAGACCCCGTCGCGGCCCAGGTCGAGCCGGCCCTCGACGAGGTACAGCGCCTGCTCGGCGTAGGCCGCGGGCACGTCCAGCCGAGCGCCGGGCGCGAGCTGCACGTCGACGTAGAACAGCGGCGACAGCGTCGGCACCGGCGAGCGGCGGCCGAAGAATTCGCCGGCGACGATGCGCGCGGTCGCGCCCTCGCCCTCCACCACCGGCAGATCGTTCGCGGGCACGTGCACGAAGCCCGGCTCGGCTTCCTCGTCGCGCCGCGGCAGCGCCACCCAGCATTGCAGGCCCGCCAGGCGCGAGCCCGCGGCCCGCAAGGCATCGCCGGTGCGCTCGGAGTGCACGATGCCGCGCCCCGCGGTCATCCAGTTCACGTCGCCCGGGCGGATGGCCTGCACGCTGCCCACGCTGTCGCGGTGGACGATCTCGCCGCTCGTCAGGTAGGTCACCGTCGCCAGGCCGATGTGCGGGTGCGGGCGCACATCGAGGCCGCGACCCGGCGCGAAGACCGTGGGCCCCATCGCATCGAGGAACACGAAGGGACCGACCATGCGCCGCTGCACCGAAGGCAGGGCGCGGCGCACCTCGAAGCCGTCGCCGAGATCGCGGGTGCGCGGCACGATGGCGACATCGAGTGCGCCGTCGGGTGAGCTGGCTGCCATGGGGAGACTCCTTCAGGGCGATCGGCGCAGCGTAGCTCAGTCCGCTTCCACGCGCCGCCGATGCGTTTCGAGCACCGCGAGCAGGCCTTCCGGGTCGACCGGCTTGGTGAGGTGGTGGTCGAAGCCCGCGGCGATGGCGCGGCGCTTGTCTTCGTCCTGGCCCCAGCCGGTCAGCGCCACGATCAGCGCCGCCGCCGTCTCGGGCATCTGGCGCAGGCGCTGCGCCACCTCGTAGCCGTTCATCCCCGGCATGCCGATGTCCAGCAGCACCGCCTCGGCATCGAAGGACACCGCCTGCGCCAGCGCGCTCTCGCCGTCGTGCGCGGTCGCGGTCTGGTGGCCCGACATCTCCAGCATCATCGCCAGGCTCTCGGCGGCGTCGCGGTTGTCATCGACGACCAGCACGCGCAGCCCGCCGACGCCCGGGCCCTTCGCCGGCGCGGGCACGTCGACGGCCTGGTGGACCCGCGCGAGCGGCAGGCAGACCACGAACTCGCTGCCCTGTCCCGGCCCCGCGCTGGACGCGGTGATGCGCCCGCCGTGCAGCTCGACCAGCCCACGTGCCAACGCCAGCCCGATGCCCAGTCCGCCGTGCGAACGCTCCAGCGCCGGGGCCACCTGCGAGAACATCTCGAACACCCGCGCCAGGTGCTCGGATGCGAGGCCGATGCCGTCGTCGCGCACGGCCACGCAGGCCTCGCCTTCGAGCACCCAGGCCCGCACGACGATGTGCCCGCCGTGCGGCGTGTACTTGGCGGCGTTGTTGAGCACGTTCAGCAGCACCTGGGTGAGGCGGGTGGGGTCGGCGTCCAGCCACACCGGCTCGGCGGGCAGGACGAGCTCCAGCGTGTGGCCCGCGTCGTCGATGAAGGGCCGCGCCGCCTCGACCGCGCCGTGGATCACGCTGGCCAGCGCGACCCGCTCACGGCGAAGGTCGATCCGCCCGCGGGTGATGCGCGCCACGTCGAGCAGGTCGTCGACCAGCCGTGTCATCTGCCGCACCTGGCGGTCGATGACGTCGCGCGTCCAGCGCATCTCGGCGTCCACCGGGTCCTTCAGGCGCAGGATCTCGAGCGCGTTGGTGATCGGCGCGAGCGGATTGCGCAGCTCGTGGGCCAGGGTGGCCAGGAACTCGTCCTTGCGCCGCCCCGCATCGGACAGCTCGGCGTTGAGCCGGCGCAGCTCCTCCTCGGCGTGCTTGCGCGCGTCGATGTCGATGCCCAGGCCGTACAGCATGGTGGGCTTGCCGTCGGGGGCGTAGACCGCGCGCCCGCGTCCCTCCATCCAGCGCCATTCGCCGCTTGCGTGGCGGAAGCGGAACTCGACCGAATAGTCCTCGCCGAGCTCCAGCGCGCGCGCCACCGCCGCGGCAACCAGCGGCCGGTCCTCCGGATGCACCAGCGAGCGGAAGGCGTCGATCACGCCCGCGAAGCGCCCGGCAGGCAGTCCGAAGATCTCTTCCAGCTCGCGGCTCCACCACACGCGGTTGGTGGCGACGTCGCGCGACCATGCGCCCATGCGGCCGCCGCGCATGGCCAGCGTGAGGACGTCGCGGCTTTCGCGCAGCGCCGCCTCGGCGCGCGCGCTCTCCACCACGAACCAGCTGCGCTCGGCCAGCTGCTCCAGCAGCGCGGCGTCGTCGGCGCCGAAGTAGCGCGGCTCGCGATGCTGCAGCGTGAGGATGGCGACGAAGCGCCCCTCCTTGACCAGCGGCACCGCCAGCATGGCGCGCAGCTCGATGGCGGCATAGGCGGCGTGCACCTGCGGATCGCCGGTGCGCTCGTCGACCCCGACGTCGGCGATCGCCACCGTGCGGCCGGCCTTGAGCTGCTCGATGACGGCCGGCCCGAAGTCGTCCAGCCGATGGCGGCCCGCGATGCTCGCGACGCCGTCGGTGTGGTCGCGCTGCACGCTCACGAACTCCTGGGCGGCGTCGATCTCGCCGTAGGTGCAGCGGCTGACGCCGAAATGCCGGCCCACGCGGGTGACGATCTCCCATTGCACCTGGGCCGGATCGGCCAGGCCGCGGGTGGCGTCGTTGATCTGCACCAGCAGGCGCTGCGACTCCTCGGCGCGCCGCAGCTCCTCGATCGCGTGCTGGCGCTCCGACAGGTCCACCGCCGCCAGCATGCCCGCGCGGCGCAGCGCGGCGCCGACGGCATCGGCCTCGACCAGGCCGGTGGGCGGCAGGTCGGGCACCTCGTCGCGTCCGAGCTCGCGCGCCGCGCGCTCCAGCATGACGATGGGCTGGCGGATGCGGCGGGCGGCCCAGGCGGCCAGCGCGATGGCGAAGGCGCCCAGCAGGATCGCGCCCGCGGCGGCTTCCCAGGCGGCGCGACGGGCGCTGGCGGCCCGCTGGTCGCGCGGCAGGCCGATGAGGAAGGTCCAGCCATGGACCGGCGAGCGGCTGAAGAAGGCCGCCACCGCCACGCCGTCCAGCGAAACCGAGTCGACGAAGCCTTCGGCGCGTTCGCGCAGCGCGGCGACCTGGTCGGGCGGGATCTTGCGGCCCTGCCAGCGCTCGGGGTCGGGGGCGCGCGCCACCACGGTCTGCTCGCGGTCCAGGATCTCGGCGATCCAGCCCGGCGGCAGCGCCTGCTCGGTGATGATGGCCTGCAGCGCCGCGGGCGTGAACGCGACCCCGACGTTGTAGCGCGTCGGCGAGAAGTGCCGCTCGGGCGCGAACACCGCCAGCACCGGCTTCTTCGTCAGCGGCCCCATTCGCAGGTTGGACACCTCGATGCGGTCGCCGCTGGCCAGCGGGCGGTCCGGCTGCCAGGTGCGCTTGGGCAGCGGCGTGCCGAAGGCGACCCCGGTGTTCAGCAGCTGGTCGTCGTGGTCGACCAGCACGATCCAGTTGCCGCTGCCCTCGGTGGCGGCCTTGGCCTGCTCGTAGAAGCCGCGCAGGTCGCCGGCGGCGATGGCGGGCGAGCTGGCCAGCGTGCGGGCGATCGCGGCGCGCTCGTCGAACTCGCGGTCGACCACCAGCGCCAGCGCATGCGCCGTCTCGCGCAGGCGCTGATGCGTCGATTCGGTCTCGCGCAGGTAGCTGGCCGCGACGATCCAGACCACCAGCGCGGCCGTCGGCAGCAGCACCGCCATCACGAGCAACAGCAGTCGGCCGCGCAGGGTCATGCGCACCGCCTGGAGGAAGAACGCAGAACGCAGGGCATCGGGGTCTCGGCTCCCGCGGCCATTGTTCCACGGTCCGTCACGCAGAATGGCGCCCGACAACGACACCACCCGGGGACTGCATGACACCGAATGAGCGCCCGCCAGCGCCGTCCTTTCGCGAGGCGTTCGCCTTCTGGCTCAAGCTGGGCTTCATCAGCTTCGGCGGCCCGGCGGGGCAGATCGCCGTCATGCACCAGGAGCTGGTCGAGCGGCGGCGCTGGATCTCCGAGAGCCGCTTCCTGCACGCGCTCAACTACTGCATGGTGCTGCCCGGCCCCGAGGCCCAGCAGCTTGCCACCTACATCGGCTGGCTGATGCACCGCACCTGGGGCGGCGTGGTGGCCGGCGGGCTGTTCGTGCTGCCCTCGCTGTTCATCCTCGTCGCGCTGTCGTGGGTGTACCTGGCGTTCGGCCACACGCCGCTGGTCGCGGGGCTGTTCTACGGCATCAAGCCGGCCGTGACCGCGATCGTGCTGCACGCAGCGCATCGCATCGGCTCGCGGGCGCTGAAGAACGGCGTGCTGTGGGGCATCGCGGCGGCGTCGTTCGTGGCCATCTTCGCCTTGGACCTGCCGTTTCCGCTGATCGTGCTGGGTGCCGGGGTGATCGGGGCCGTCGGCGGGCGCTGGGCGCCGTCACGCTTCGCGGGGGGCGCAGCGCATGGTGCGGCTGCGGTCGGCTTCGGCGCCGCGGTGATCGACGACGACACCCCGACGCCGCCGCACGCATTGCATCGCTGGCGTCGCTTCGTGCTCGTCGCCTCGATCGGCGTCGCACTGTGGGCCTCGACGATGGCCCTGCTGCTGGCCACCAGCGGCTGGCGCGGCACGCTGACGCAGATGGGCTGGTTCTTCACCAAGGCGGCGCTGCTCACCTTCGGCGGCGCCTATGCGGTGCTGCCTTACGTCTTCCAGGGCGCGGTGGAGCATCACCACTGGCTGAGTGCGACCCAGATGATCGATGGCCTCGCGCTGGGCGAGACCACGCCGGGCCCGCTGATCATGGTGGTGGCCTTCGTCGGCTTCGTCGGCGGCTGGGCGCACCAGGTCCTGGGGCCGGATGCGCCGGCCGCGGGTGGCGCGCTGGCGGCGGCGGTGGTCACCTGGTTCACCTTCCTGCCGTCCTTCGTCTTCATCCTGCTGGGCGGGCCGCTGGTGGAGACCACCCACCGCAACCTGAAGTTCACCGCGCCGCTGACGGCCATCACCGCGGCGGTGGTGGGCGTGATCCTCAACCTGGCGTTGTTCTTCGCGGTCCACGTGCTGTGGCCGCAGGGGCTGGGCGGACGCTTCGACGTGGCGAGCGCGCTGATCGCATTGGCGGCGGCGATTGCGCTGATGCGCTTCAAGCGCGGCGTGATGGAGGTGATCGCAGCGGCGGGCGCCATCGGCCTGGCGCTGACGCTGTAGCCCGGGTGCAACCCGGGACGCGCGACCCCGGGTTCCACCCGGGCTACGAGCCGTTCATCTTCTTCTTTGCCCCTTCGGCCAGCAGCCGCTTCGCTTCCTTCTCGTGCGCCCGCACCTCGTCGAGGTTGGCGTGCAGGTCGGCCAGCTGCTGTTCCAGCTGCGCCCGGTGCGCCGCCAGCACCACGAGGAACTTCTTCAGCTGCGGCTGCGTGTCGCGCGGCGACTCGTACATGTCGACCAGCTCCTTCACCTCGGCCAGGGTGAGCCCCAGCCGCTTGCCACGCAAGGTGAGCTTGAGCCGCGTGCGGTCGCGCGCCGTGTAGACGCGGTTGCGCCCGCTGCGCTGCGGCGCCAGCAGCCCGCAGTCCTCGTAGAAGCGGATCGCCCGCGTGGTGAGGTCGAACTCCTTGGCGAGCTGGCTGATCGTGTAGGTGGACGCCGCGGCAGGCGACGCGTGGGCGACAGCGGGTGCAGGCATGGGCGCGTAGACTCGAAGGGAATTGACGTTTACGTAAAGTGTAAAGCGCCGCGCCGCAGGCTTCCACGATGAACGCACTCGAACACGAACTCCACTACCCGCTGGGCGACGCCCTGCCCGAGCCTGGCCGCACCCTCGAGATCGCGCCCGGCGTGCGCTGGGTGCGCATGGGCCTGCCGTTCGCGCTGGACCACATCAACCTGTGGCTGCTGCGCGACCGGATCGACGGCCGCGAGGGCTGGACCATCGTCGATTGCGGCATCACGAACGACGCCACGCGCGAAGCCTGGGAAGAGGTCTTCGCGCGCGAGCTCGACGGCCTGCCGGTGCTGCGGTTGATCGTCACGCACATGCACCCGGACCACATCGGCCTGGCCCATTGGCTGACCGAGCGCTGGCAGTGCCGGATGTGGATCAGCGCCACCGACTTCAACGCCGCCACGCTCGCCAGCACCGCCACCACCGGCTTCGGCGGCGGCAGCGCGGCGCTGTTCATGGCCAGTCATGGCCTGACCGACCCCGAGTCGATGGAGAAGATCAAGGCGCGCTCCAACTACTACGCGAGCATGGTGCCCAAGGTGCCGGCGCGCTTTCGGCGCCTGCTCGACGGCGACACGATCCGCATCGGCGCGCACGACTGGACCTGCCATGTCGGCTACGGCCATGCGCCCGAGCACATGTCGCTGCACTGCGCCGACCTGGGACTGCTGATCTCGGGCGACATGGTGCTGCCGCGCATCTCCACCAACGTCAGCGTGATCGACCTGGAGCCGGAAGCGAATCCGCTGCCGCTGTACCTGGCGTCGATCGAGCGGATGCGCGCGCTGCCGGCCGATACCTTGGTGCTGCCTTCGCATGGCAAGCCCTTTCGCGGATTGCACCAGCGCATCGATCAACTCAAGACGCATCACGACGAGCGCTTCGCCGATCTGCTCGCGGCATGTGAGGGCGGGCCGCAGAGCGCGGCCGACCTGCTGACGGTGCTGTTCAAGCGCAAGCTGGACCTGCACCAGACGACCTTCGCGATGGGCGAGGCGATCGCGCATCTGAATGCGCTGTGGCTGGGCGGGAAGCTGCGGCGCTCGCTGGACCCCGACGGGGTGTATCGCTTTTCGCTGTCGTAGCCCGGGTGCAACCCGGGACACTCAATCGAACACCGGCAGCACGTCGTCGCGCAGCTGCCCGCGCCGCTCTTCATAGTCGGGCACCACCGAGCGCACCACGTCCCAGAAGCGCGGGCTGTGGTCCATGTGGCGCAGGTGCGCCAGCTCGTGGGCGACCACGTAGTCGATGGTCGCCATCGCGAAGTGGACCAGGCGCCAGTGCAGGCGGATGGCGCCATCGGCGCTCGCGCTGCCCCAGCGCGTCTGCGCCGACGACAGCGCGAGGCGGGTGTAGCGCACGCCCAGGCGCTCGGCGAAGTGGCGGCAGCGCTCCTCGAACACGCGCCGGGCCTGGCGCTGCAGCCAGCTCTGCACCGCGTCGCGGATCTGCTCGGCGTTCGCGCTGTGCGGCAGGCCGACGTGCAACGTGAGGCGCGGCACGCCGGGCAGCGCCTGTGCATCGGTGTTGAGCATGGCGCCGGTGGCGCGCGGGTCCAGCACCACGATGACCGGCTCGCCGAGGAAAGGAATGCTGGTGCCGTCGCGCCAGTCGACGCGCGCGTCGTTCAGGCGCTTCTGGCGCTCCTGCTGCTCGCGCAGCTTGCGCAGGATCCAGCCGCCCTTTTCGCGCAAGGCGGATTCGATGTCGCCGACGTTGACCCACTTGGGCGCATTCACGGCGAGGCCGTCGGTGCCGACGACGAACCCGATGCTGCGCCGGCGCACGCGCTTGAGGGCGTAGGCGACGAGGTGGTCGTCGAGGCGGATCTCGCGGTTGGCCTGTGGGTGGCGGAAGGTCGCCGGGGCGAGGACGCTGGCGATCGGGACTGCAGGCGCGGCAGCGAGGTCGGGTGGCGAAGGCGGTGGTGGTGCGTCGTCGAACAGCGAGAACTGTGCCGAATCCGAAGCGCGCGCCATGGGCCGCGATTCTATGCGTAGGCCTCGGGATCGAGCTTGCGCATCTCGCCCTCGATCCACGCTTCGACCTCGCGCATCAGCTCGTCGGGCTCGCGCCCAGTCACCGGGATCACCGGCCCGATCGACACCTCGATCAAGCCCGGCCGCAACATGAACGACTTGCGCGGCCAGCAACGCGCCGACGCCACCGCAATGGGCAGCACCGGCGTGCCGGTGGCCACGGCCAGCCGCGTGCCGCCGTGCTTGTACACGCCCTGGCTGCCGCGCGGCGTGCGCGTGCCTTCGGGGAACATGATCACCCAGTTGCCCTGCGCCATGAAGCGCCGGCCCTGCTCGGCCACCAGGTTCCAGGCTTCGGCACGCTTGCTGCGATCGATGTGGACCATGTCCAGCCGCGCCATCGCCCACCCGAAGAACGGGATCATGAGCAGCTCGCGCTTGAACACATAGCACAGCGGATGCGGCATCAGCTGCGGGAAGGCGAAGGTCTCCCAGGTCGACTGGTGCTTGGGCAGCAGGACCACGGCGCCGGCGCGGTGCGCCGCCTCGAGGTTCTCGCGCCCGCTGACGCGCCAGCGCACGCCGCAGATCCAGCGCGCGCCGTGGATGGCGAAGCGCAGCCAGAAGGTGGTGAGCCGGTACAGCGGCGTGCCGCGCATGAAGATCGAGCCGATCAGCGAGATCACGGCCCACGGGATCACCGTGGCGATCAGCCACAGGACGAACAGCGCAGAGCGCAGCGACCAGAAGAGTTTTTGCATGAAGTTCAGAGGCGCCCGAAGCCGGAGTCGCTTTCGCCGTCCTTGTGCAGGAGGGCGTCGGCGAAGGCGGCCAGGTCGGCATGGACCTGGGTGCCGGGCACCTGGCGCAGCATGGTCGCGAGCTGCGCCTCGTCGAGCTGACCGGCCTTGCCGGTGCGCACCAGGTGGGTCGGGCAGCCGGCGGCCATGCCGGCCTGCATGTCGCGCAGCGCGTCGCCCACGATCGGCACCTCGCGAAGGTCGAGGCCGTAGCGCTCGCCGATCTGCTGCATCAGCCCGGGCAGCGGCTTGCGGCACTCGCACTGTTCCTCGGGCGCATGGGGGCAGAAGAACACCGCGTCGATGCGGCCGCCGAACTTGGCGAGCATCTGGTTCATGCGCGCGTGCATGGCATTGAGCATGGCCATGTCGAACAGGCCGCGGCCCAGGCCCGACTGGTTGGTGGCCAGCACGGTGTGCCAGCCGGCATGGTTCAGGCGCGCGATGGCTTCCAGCGCGCCGGGCAGCGGCACCCATTCCTCGGGCGACTTGACGAAGTCGTCGCGGTCCTCGTTGATGGTGCCGTCGCGGTCGAGGATGATGAGCTTCATGTCGCCAGCCGCGAAAGATCGGCCACCCGGTTCATCGCCGCGTGCATCTGCGCCAGCAGGCCCAGGCGGTTGGCACGCAGCGCGGCGTCGTCGGCATTGACCATGACCTGGTCGAAGAAGGAGTCGACCGGCGTCTTGAGCGCGGCCAGCAGCTGCAGCGAGGCGGTGTAGTCGCCGGCCGCGAAGGCGTCTTCGGAGCGCGGTCCGACCGCCGCCAGCGCATCGAACAGCGAGCGCTCGGCCGGCTCGGACAGCAGCGCCGCGTCGACGCGCGGCAGCACGCTCTCTTCGCTCTTCTTCAGGATGTTGCCCACGCGCTTGTTGGCCGCCGCCAGGGCTTCGGCCTCGGGCAGGGCGCGGAAGGCGCGCACCGCCGCGAGCCGCTTGGGGATCTCGGCCCACAGCGCGGGCTTGGCCTCGACCACCGCATCGACCTCCTGGGCGCTGTAGCCCGCCTCGCGCAAGTAGCCGACCAGGCGCTCGCGCAGGAAGAAGCCGAGCTCGGCCTGCGCCTGGCCGTGGCCGGGCGGGAAGGCATGGAAGGCCGCCGACACCAGCTCGCCGACATTGAGCGGCAGCGCGCGCTCGATCAGCATGCGGATCAGGCCCAGCGCATGGCGGCGCAGGGCGAAGGGATCCTTGTCGCCGGTAGGCACCTGGCCGATGCCGAACAGGCCGGCCAGCGTTTCCAGCTTGTCGGCCAGCGCCACCGCGATGCCGGTCATGTCGCGCGGCAGCTCGTCGCCGGCGAAGCGCGGCTTGTAGTGGTCCTCGATCGCGAACGCGATCTCGTCGCCCAGGCCGTCGTGGCGCGCGTAGTACGCGCCCATGATCCCCTGCAGCTCGGGGAACTCGCCGACCATGTCGGTGAGCAGGTCGGCCTTGGCCAGCATGGCGGCCTTGTCGGCCTGCTGCGCCAGCAGCTCGCCGCCCAGCGTGCGCGCCACCGCGCGCGCGATCCTGCGCACGCGCTCGACCCGCTCGCCCTGGGTGCCCAGCTTGTTGTGATAGACGACCTTGGCCAGGCCCGCCACCCGCGAGGCGAGCGTCTTCTTGCGGTCCTGGTCGAAGAAGAACTTGGCGTCGGCCAGCCGCGGTCGCACCACGCGCTCGTTGCCGCCGATCACCCGGCTCGGGTCGGCAGGCCGGATGTTGCTCACGACGAGGAACCGGTGCGTGAGCTTGCCGTGTGCGTCGAGCAGCGGGAAGTACTTCTGGTTGGCCTTCATCGTGAGGATGAGGCACTCCTGCGGCACGTCGAGGAACTCGGGCTCGAACTGGCACAGCAGGACGTTGGGACGCTCGACCAGCGCCGTCACCTCGTCGAGCAAGGCCTCGTCGTCGACCGGGCGCAGCTGCTGCCTGGCTGCGGCCGCCTCCAGCTGGCGAACGATCTCGGCGCGGCGCTCGGCGAAGCTCGCGATCACGGCGCCCTGGTCGCGCAGCTGCTCGGCGTAGCTGTCGGCGTCGCGCAGCTCGACCACCGGCTGGGCGGCTTCGAAGCGATGGCCCTGCGTGCGGCGGCCGGCCGACAGGCCCAGGGCCGCGACCGGCACGACCTCGCTGCCGTGCAGCGCGACCAGGCCGTGCGCCGGACGAACGAAGTTGACGCTCTTCCAGCCATCGGCGAGCTGGTACTGCATGACCTTGTCGATGGGCAGCTTGGCGAGTGCGCCTTCGAGCGCCTTCTGCAAGCCCTCGGCCAGCGTCGCGCCCCTGGACACGCTGTCGAAGAACAAGGCCTCGGCCTTGCCGTCGAGGCGGCGTTGCAGCGCGGGCACGGCGGAGGCGTCGGCGCCGAGTGTCGCGAGCTTCTTCAGCAGGGCCGGCGTGGGCTGGCCGGCCGCATCGAGTCCGACGCTGGCCGGCATGAGCTTTTGCGACACCGGCTTGTCCACCGCGATCGACGCGACGCCGGCCACATGGACGGCGAGGCGTCGCGGCGAAGCGAACGAAGTGACCGCCGCCTGCGCCGGCGCGAGGCCTTGCGAACGCAGGCCGTCGGCCAGGTCGTTCGCGAACGCCTCGCCGAGCTTCTTCAGCGCCTTGGGCGGCAGCTCTTCGACAAACAGCTCGACGAGCAGGTTCTTCGTCGTCATCACGCTGCTTTCTTTTCGAGTTGCGCCATCACCTCGGCCGCCCATTCCTTGGGTGCCATCGGAAAGCCCAGCCGCGCCCGGCTGTCCAGGTAGCTTTGCGCCACGCTGCGCGCCAGGTTGCGGATGCGCCCGATGTAGGCCGCGCGCTCGGTGACGCTGATCGCGCCGCGGGCATCGAGCAGGTTGAAGGTGTGGCCGGCCTTGAGCACCTGCTCGTAGGCCGGCAGCGCGAGCTGCTGCTCCACCAGGTGCCTGGCCTGCTTCTCGTGGGCGCCGAACGCGCCGAGCAGGAACTCGACGTCGCTGTGCTCGAAGTTGTAGGTGCTCTGCTCGACCTCGTTCTGGTGATAGACGTCACCGTACTTGAGCGCGCCGGTCCACTGCAGGTCGTAGACGTTGTCCACGCCCTGCAGGTACATCGCCAGGCGCTCCAGGCCGTAGGTGATCTCGCCGGTGATGGGCTTGCAATCGATGCCGCCGACCTGCTGGAAGTAGGTGAACTGGGTGACCTCCATGCCGTTGAGCCAGACCTCCCAGCCCAGGCCCCAGGCGCCGAGCGTCGGGTTCTCCCAGTCGTCCTCGACGAAGCGGATGTCGTTCTTCTTCAGGTCGAAGCCCACCGCCTCGAGGGAACCGAGGTACAGCTCCAGGATGTTTGCCGGCGCCGGCTTCAGCACCACCTGGTA
>DASUZE010000111.1:0-17969 GCA_036377015.1 Piscinibacter sp.
GTGACACCGCCCTCGCGGCTCGTCTGGACCAATGAAGAAGGTGGCGACAGCGGGCAGGTCACCACGGTCACGCTCGAGGAACGAGGCGGCAAGACGCTGCTGGTCCTGCACGACCTCTATCCCTCGAAGGAAGCGCTCGACGAAGATATCGGCTCCGGGAGCACGAATTGGAACGACGAGACCTTCGACCAACTTGACGAGCTTCTCGGCTCAGCAACCAACATCAAGTAACTCATGCCAGCACTCGGGCGCCTGCAATGGTCGGCAGGAATCGCGGCTCCGGCATCAAAGGTCTACCAGATGTTGGTCGGGCCCGAGAGCCCTGGCGCACAAACGCGCGGAGGTTTTGATGCACCGCGCAAGACCGCTACGGGTCCGACGAGAGTCACCACCCCGGTATCGAGAAGCGGTAGTCCAGGCCGAAACTCACGCTGTTGGCAACGAAGCGGTTGCCTGCCGAGCTCTTGGCTGCGATGCGGCCCGCGTTGATGCTCAGAGCCATCCGATCGCTGAGGACGTAGCGCAGGCCTGCAGTGCCCTTCACCGCTGTGCCGTGCACGTTGGTGCCGGCCATCAACTGGCCAAATGCTTGCAGGCGGTCGTCGCGGTCAAGGCGGCTCTGCAGGCCGATGCCCCCCAGCAGTTCGCCATACCCGGCGTAGCCGAGGTAGGTGCTGTAGGCCGCGGCGCCTCGCAGCGGGATGTACCAATGCTCGTCGATGATGATGTCGAACTGGATGCCGATCATCTGCACCTTGCCGCGGTCGAGATCGCGGTAGCGCACACCCAGATTGGTCTCATGGAACAGGCTGACGCTGAAAGCCTGGTAGGTCGGCAAGCTGGCGCCGCTCGTCGAGGGGCCATCGCCTCCGCGCAGGTGCCGGGTCAGGGCAATGCCGAAAGACTGATTCTTCGACGAGCCCTTGGGGGCCACCAGGTAACCCGCCGAGAGCGACAGGCCCAGGTCCTTGCTCAGTGCGTATTCCGCCGAGATCTTCGGATAGACCAGCAGCCCGGCATCGGTGTTGATGACTTCCGGCGCGTAGATGCCCGAGCCGATGCCGAGTTGGCCATAGAACGCGATGCCGGGAGAGATTTGCACGCGCCGCCCCACGCCGCCCAGCACCTGGTTGGACAGCGGCAGGCCACGATAGCCCACGCCCAGATCGACAAACCAGTAGCTGTCCGAGGAGAAGAACTGCGAGTACTGCAGGTCGACGATGTTGAAAGTTCCTTTGAACGTGCCTTCGGGTTCTCGTTGCCGATAGTTGTCGAAGGTCATCGTCAGCATGCGCTCGCTCGAACCTGCGGCGACCTGGCGCGCGTCCGCTGCCGACAGCCGCTCGCCGTGGCCGGAGAAGGGGCCTGTGAAGTAGGTGTAGGGAATCTCCAGAAAAAGGTCGGCCTGTGTGCCGCCGACGGCCGCGTGCTTGAACTTCATGTGGGTCAGATTCACGCCGGCCGAGAACGCGCCGAAGTCATATCCCAGCCCGACATAGCCCTTGGCGAGGCCACCCGTACCTGCGAGCGTCTTGACGTTCTCGACGTTGCGGCCACCGGCGCCGGCACCAAGCGCCAAGCCTGCCGTCGCGAACACCTTGGGAGTCAGACGGTGCTGCGCGTGGGCGCCGATATCGAAGGTTGCAAATCCGCCGTACGCCCCCTTGAGCAGCGGCGCGGACATGCCGGCGCCTACGTACAGCCCATTGGCCACCTTGTTGAATACGTGGAAGCCCATCAGGTCGATGGGCTCGTCGCCCTTCACGCGCAGGACCTGATAGTCCATCAGGACGATCGCTTCGTTGCTGCGCACCGCGGGAGCTTCGGCCGCGCGTGCATCCGGCTGCTGCGCTGAGGCGGCCGCAGAGAACAGGCTCGCAACGAAGACTCCGCCAGAGAGGTTGATGCGTGTGGCCATTTGCCTCCGCCTTGTCCTTCGTTGTGGGGCCCGTCGCCGATCCAGAGTGTGGCGCTCAAGAAGCCTCCGCGGTGTGCGTCTGGCCGTATTCTCGGGCTGCAGAGGGCGCTTCGCTGACGCCGGCCCGAAAGCAGCTCCAGCGATTCGCCGGCGCCACGACGCGCGACAATCGCCGGCGCGATGAAGGAGGCCCCGATGGACAGGTCTGGATCTTTCCCAACCGAGGGTGGCTGTGACTGCCGCGAGGTCAGGTACCGGATGGAAAGCCCGCCGCTGTTTGTTCATTGCTGCCACTGCCGTTGGTGCCAGCGCGAGTCTGGTGCCTCGTTCGCCCTCAACGCGATGATCGAGGGCGCCAGGGTGACTCAGCTGGGACGTGAGCCTGAATTGGTCACCACTCCTTCGGAGAGCGGCAGCGGCCAGCTGATCGCCCGCTGTGCGAAGTGCAAGGTTGCCGTCTGGAGCAACTACGCCGGTGCGGGCCCAGTGGTCAAGTTCGTCCGCGTTGGGACACTCGACAACCCGGACCTCCTGCCACCGGACATCCACATCTTCACCGCCTCCAAGCAGCCCTGGGTCGTCTTGCCGAGCGACACCCCAGCCGTCGAGGAATACTACGATCACGAGAATTTCTGGCCGGCAGACAGCCTCGTGCGGCGGGCAGCTCTGCTCCCCCTGATCAACGCCTACCGCGCCGCGAAGGCGTGAACACCGAGATGCAACCGGGCAGAGTTGGACCGGCACGACTTCGCAACCGCCGGCCATTGACGAAGATGCCTCAGGGTTTGATCGCGGGCACTCGTCCCGAGACAGGCCGCCCCTCCCACCCGTCTGCACGTGTGTTCAGCGCATGCGGGCCCTGAAGCAACTGCTTCTTCAGGTACTCCACGCACAGCCCGACCTTCGCCGATCCAGCCGATCGGGTGCTGGTCATGGCCCAGATGTCGGCGCGCTCGTGGTGCGAAGGGAGCACCCTCAGCACGCGGCCGTCGAGCAGGGGCTGCGCAATGTCCCAGACAGACAGCAGGCAGATGCCCTTGTCGTCCAGGCACCAACCCCGGACGACGTCGCTGTGATTGGAGCTGAACCGGCTCGTCACCTTGACGGACTCGATGCCGCGTGGTCCGGACAGGCGCCAGACTCCGAACGGCTGGTTCCGCTCGCGGTACAGCAGGCATTCGTGGTCGGCCAGTTCCCCGACGGTCCTCGGGGCGCCGCGCTTCTTCAGGTACCGGGGTGAAGCGCAGAGAATGCGCCGGCTCTCCACCATGCGGTGGGCAATGAGCTGCGGCTGCGTCGGGTCGCCCACGCGGATGTCGAGATCGAAGCTTTCGGCGATGAGGTCGACGCGGCGGTCGAGCAGTTCGAGCCACACCTCGAGCCGCGGATGACGCTTGCCCAGTGCGGACAGGATCGGCGCCACGTGCTCGCGGCCCAGGCGCATGCTGGTCGCCACCCGGATCAGCCCCGAGGGCTGCTTCTTCGCGCTGCTGAACGCCTCCGACATGGCGTTCGCGTCGTCCAGGATGCGCTGCGCCCACTGGAAAGCACGCTCGCCGTCTTCGGTGATGACGACGCGCCGCGTGGTGCGATGGAACAGGCGCACGCCCAGCTCGGACTCGAGGATGGCGATGCGCTTGCTGATGTGCGCGGGAGTCGTGCCGATTTCCAGCGAGGCCGCCGCGAACCCGGATCGACGAGCCACTTCGCAGAACACGTGCAAGTCCTTGAGATCCATGGGCGGTTTATCAACGATTCGTTGATGACGACTCAACTGAAGCGGCATTGTAGATCTCGTCGTTGTTACTAGACTGGGTTGCATCCCTCACAGCTCCCTTGATTCGAGGCCATGAGCAAGCTCCGTATCGCCGTCGTAGGCGCCGGCCTGATCGGCAAGACACACATCGAGCGCGCACTCGGCAGCACGAGCGTCGAACTGGTCGGGATCTCGGATCCGAACCCGGTCGCGGCCGAGCTCGCGCGCTCCATCGGCGTTGCGTTCTTCGCGGACCACCGGGAACTGTTGGCCGAGGCAAAGCCGAAGGGCGTGGTGGTGGCCACGCCGAATGCGACGCACGCACGGATTGCCGTCGACTGCCTGGAGCGCGGCGCGGCGGTCCTCGTCGAGAAGCCCATCGCCGACACGCTCGAGGACGCCCGGCGCATTTGCGAGGCGTCGTCGGCCACGGGACTGCCCGTGCTCGTCGGTCACCAGCGCCGCCACAACCCGATCATGCGCAAGGCCAAGGCCATGGTGCTCGGCGGTGCGCTGGGCAAACCGGTCACCGCCACCGTGCTGTGCACCTGGCTGAAGCCGCGGGACTACTTCGAGGCCGCATGGCGCCGGCAGGCCGGCGGGGGGCCGATCCTGATCAACCTGATTCACGACATCGACCTGATGCGCCATCTCTACGGCGAGATCGACAGCGTGCAGGCTTGGGCCTCGAATGGCGTGCGGCGCTTCGAAGTGGAAGACAGCGCGGTCGTCGCCCTGCGTTTCCGCAACGGCGCACTCGGCACCGTCACCGTGTCGGACACCGCCGTCGCGCCCTGGAACTGGGACCTGAGCGCCGGCGAGGCGGAGCGCTTTCCGCGACAGGACATCGACGCGCATTTCTACTCGGGCACCGAAGGCTCGCTGACCCTGCCGCGCCTGCAGCTCTGGCGCTACCGCCAGGACCAGGGCCCGGCTCAGGGCTGGCACGACCCGCTCACGGTGGAGCGGACCGCCGTGCACACCGGCTGCCCGTACACCGAGCAGCTGCGCCACTTCGCGGCACTCGTGGAGGGAAAGGAAGCGGCCGTGTCGTCCGCGCTGGACGGCTTGCGCACGCTCGAGGCCACGCTGGCCGTCACACGAGCGGCTGCCTCGGGGCGGGCGGTCGACCTTCCGGAGCAGACGCCGTGAACTACAAGTTCGACTTCGCCGTGCTGCTGCCGCACTGGGAACAGTTCGCGCAGGGTTGCTGGCTCACGCTGCGGCTGTCGGCCGTGTCCATCGCGGTCGGCGTGGCCGTCGGACTGCTGGCGGTGCTGGCCAAGCGCAGTCGCAGCACGCCGCTGCGCTGGAGCGCGCAAAGCTACATCGAAATCGTGCGCAACACGCCTTTCCTGGTGCAGGTGCTCTTCATCTTCTTCGGCCTGCCGTCCGTGGGCGTCAGCCTCTCGCCCAACACCGCCGCCGTGCTCGCGCTGAGCCTGAACCTCGGAGCGTTCTCCGCGGAGATCATCCGCACGGGCATCGAGTCGGTGCCGCGCGGCCAGCTCGAGGCCGGCGCCGCGCTCGGCCTGGGACCGTTCCAGACATTTCGCCACGTCATCCTCAAGCCGGCGCTGCGCACGGTCTACCCCGCGCTGGCGGGCCAGTTCGTGATGGTGCTGCTGACCACCAGCATCGTGTCGTCGATCTCGGCGGAGGAGCTGACCTCGGTCGTGCAGAACATCGACTCCAACATCTTCCGCAGCTTCGAGGTCTACATCGTCGCCGCGCTGCTGTACCTGGCGATGTCGATGATCCTCGCGACCGTCTTCAAGGCCATCGACCGCGTGTACTTCTCCTATCCCACCAAGTGAGGATGGCCATGATCCGCGAGTTCACGCTGAACGAGCTGGCAGTCATCGCCAGCGGACTCTGGGCCACGCTGATCCTGTCTGCGATCGCCTTCGCGGGCGGCAGCCTGGCCGGGCTGGGAGTGGCGCTCGCGCGCACCGCCCCGATGAAGTGGCTGCGCGTGGCCGCCGGCGCATTCATCGACTTCTTCCAGGGCACGCCGATGCTGCTGCAGCTGTTCCTCGTGTTCTACGGCCTGCCGGTGCTCGGGTTCAAGGTGAACGTCTGGATCGCCGCCGCCGTGGGGCTCACGCTGCATGCCGGCGCCTTCCTCGGCGAGATCTGGCGCGGCGGCATCCAGGCCGTGCCGCGCGGGCAGTCGGAAGCGGCCGAGGCGCTCGGACTGAGCTACTGGACGCGCATGCGCCACATCGTGCTGCCGCAGGCACTGCGCATGTCGTTCGCGCCCACCGTCGGCTTCCTCGTCCAGCTGATCAAGGGCACCTCGCTGGCCGCGATCATCGGCTTCGTGGAGCTCTCGCGCTCCGGGCAGCTCGTCTCCAGCATCACCTACAAGCCGCTGCTGGCCTTCGGCCTCGTCGCGGCGTGCTACTTCGCCATCTGCTTCCCGCTGTCGCGCTACAGCGCGCGGCTGGAGCGGCGCCTGGCCGCGGGCACATGACTCCGCGGATTTCGCATCCACAAGAGGAGACACACCATGATCCGACGACTCACCCGCCGCACCGCGGTCGGCCTGGCAATGG
Organism: Piscinibacter sp.; assembly: GCA_036377015.1. Taxonomy (GTDB): domain Bacteria; phylum Pseudomonadota; class Gammaproteobacteria; order Burkholderiales; family Burkholderiaceae_C; genus Albitalea. Next base: position 6,233 of record DASUZE010000111.1, read on the forward strand.
CTCTGCTGATGACCGGCTTCGCGCACGCACAGAAGGTGGCCGACATCAAGAAATCCGGGGTGCTCAAGATCGGCGCGCAGGTCGCCCAGGTGCCTTGGGGGTTTTCCGACAAGAGCGGCAAGCTGAGCGGCTACGACATCGAGTTCGCCGAGCTGCTGGCCCAGGACCTGGGCGTGAAGCCCGAGTTCGTCCCGGTGACGGTGGCCAACCGCACCGCCGCATTGCTCACGGGGCAGGTCGACGTGCTTGCGGCCGTGGTGACGATCCTCGCCGACCGGCAGAAGGTCGTGCTGTTCTCGCGGCCGTATTCGTACCTCGACACGGTGCTCATCGGCAAAGCGTCGCTGCCCGTGATGAAGAGCTACGCGGAGCTCAAAGGGCAGCGGATCGGCGTGCCACGCGGCAGCGTCCAGGACAACGCCGTCACGAAGGTCAACACGGGCGCGACCATCCAGCGCTTCGATGACGACGCCGCAGCGGTACAGGCGCTGCTGACGGGACAGGTCGACCTGGCCGGTGCCGCGTCGACGCAGCTTGGGCCCATTGCCCAGGTCGCTGGAGAAGGCAAGTACGACGTCAAGCTCGTCGTGTCCCGCGGCTACCAAGGCGTTGCCGTGCGGCCGGGCGAGCGCGAGTGGGTGGGCTACATCAACGACTTCATCGCGCGCAAGATCGCGAGCGGCGAGCTCGCTGCGCTCTACAAGAAGTGGATCGGCCTGGACCTCGGCAAGGATCTGCCGTCTGCCGGCGATACCGAGGCCGCGTTGCCGAACTTCGTGGCGAAGTAGGAACGACGATGAACGCCAGAGATTCGGGCATCGTGCCCGACAACGCCGTGACCCATGCCGTCCATGGCGAGACCATCATCACCATGGACGGGGTGAACAAGTGGTTCGGCCCCGTGCGGGTGCTGACGGACATCGACCTCAAGGTGCGCCGCGGCGAGCGGATCGTCATCTGCGGGCCTTCGGGATCGGGCAAGTCGACGACGATCCGCTGCATCAACCGGCTCGAGCCCTACCAGAAGGGACGCATCGTCGTCGACGGCATCGACCTGGGCGCGGATGCAAAGAATGTCCACGCGGTACGGGCCGAGGTCGGCATGGTGTTCCAGCAGTTCAACTTGTTCCCGCACTTGACGGTCCTGCAGAACTGCATGCTGGCGCCCATGAAGGTGCGCGGGGCTTCGAAGAGCGACGCCGAGGCGACGGCGATGAAGTACCTGACGCGGGTGCGCATCCCCGACCACGCGAAGAAGTACCCGGCTCAGCTGTCGGGGGGCCAGCAACAACGCGTGGCGATCGCACGCGCGCTGTGCATGACGCCGAAGGTCATGCTTTTCGACGAACCGACCTCGGCTCTCGACCCCGAGATGGTCAAGGAAGTGCTGGACACCATGATCGGCCTCGCGGCGGAGGGCATGACGATGCTATGCGTCACGCACGAGATGGGTTTTGCGCGCAGCGTCGCCGACAGGGTGCTGTTCATGGACCGGGGCGAGATCGTGGAGCAGGCGCCGCCGGAGGAGTTCTTCACCGCGCCGCGGCACGAGCGGCTGCGCGACTTCCTGGGCCAGATCCTGCACAAGTAGGACCATGATCGCGCTTTCCCTGGCGCACCTGACGGTGCTCGACGTCGCGCCGCCGGCGCTGTTCGATCTCGCGGCCGAGGCCGGCTACCACAACGTCGGCATTCGCATCCATCCGGCCGTGCCCGGCGCCGTCTCGTACCCGTTGAGCCGGTCGACGCTGATCGAGTGGCGCCGGCGCATGGCGGACGCCGGCGTGGGCGTGCACGACGTCGAGTTCATTCCGCTGACGCCGGACGTTCATGTCCAGGAGCATGCAAGCATGCTCGCGTTGGCCGGCGAGCTGGGCGCGAAGCGGCTCAACGTCTCGGGAGACGACCCGGTCCTCGATCGCCTCGTCGAACGCTTCGGCACGCTGTGCGACCTCGCGGCGGCCGCGGCCATCGGCGTCGACCTGGAGTTCATGCGCTTTCGCATCGTCGGTACGTTGCAGCAGGCGCTGGACGTGGTAACGCGCGCGGCTCGGCCGAACGGCAGGCTCCTGATCGATGTGCTGCATCATTTCCGATCGGGCGGCACGGCCGACATGCTCGCGAACGTGCCGGCGGGCGCGCTCGGGTCGTTGCAGCTGTGCGACGCGCAGCGTGAGGATCCGACCGATGCAGGCATCGTGAGCGAAGCTCGGGACGGCCGTCTCTTTCCCGGCGAGGGCGCTTTACCGCTGGGGGCCTTCCTCGATGCGTTGCCGGGCGGCATCCCCGTCGGGGTCGAGGTGCCCGCCGCTCGCACACATCCGGGACTCACCGCGAAGCAGCGGGCCACCGCGGCATGCACTGCGACACGGGCGCTGCTCGCCGGCTGGCGTCCGGTGCGATGAGGCCAAAGCACAACCGCGTTGCCGATGACGGGTCCCCAGGCAGGATGGAGCGTTCAGGCCGAACGCACGGGAACAAGCGCATCCGCATGGAATGCCACGTGCTCCCCGATGAAACTCGCGATGAAGTAGTAGCTGTGGTGATACCCGGGCCGCATTCGCAGCGTCAGCGGATGTCCCGCGGAAGTGCACGCGGCCTGCAGCAACTCCGGCCTGAGCTGGGTGAAGAGGAATTCGTCCGCCTCGCCCTGATCCACCAGCAGCGGCAGTCGTTCGCGGGCCGTGGCAATCAGCGACACCGCGTCGTGTGCCGCCCAGGCGTTTTCGTCCTCGCCCAGATAGGCGGCGAAAGCCTTCTGGCCCCACGGCACTTGGCATGGCGCCACGATGGGCGAGAAAGCGGAAACGCTGGCGTAACGACCGGGGTGGCGCAGCGCGAGCGTCAGCGCGCCATGGCCCCCCATGGAGTGACCGAAGATGCCGCGGCGTCCGCCGGCCGGGAAGTGCTGCTCGACCCATGCCGGCAGCTCGTGCACCACGTAGTCCTCCATGCGGAAGTGCGCGGCCCACGGTGCCTGCGTGGCATCGAGATAGAAGCCTGCACCCTGGCCCAGGTCGTAGGCCGGATCGTCGGCCGCGGCGCTGCCGCGCGGACTGGTGTCGGGCGCGATCACGATCAGCCCGTGCTGCGCCGCATGCGGCTGCGCCCCGCCCTTGGTGATGAAGTTCTGCTCGGTGCAGGTCAGGCCCGAGAGCCAGTACAGCACCGGGCAGCGCTCGCCGCGCAGCGCCGCCGGCGGCAGGTAGACGCCCACCTTCATCTCGCAGCCCAGCGTGCTGCTGGCGTGCCGCCACACCTCCTGGCGGCCGCCGAAGCTGGCGTGGTGCTCGGTCCGCTCCATGGCCGATCAGTAGTGGACGACCGAGCGGATGGACTTGCCTTCATGCAGGAGGTCGAAGGCGTGGTTGATGTCGGTCAGCGGCATCGTGTGCGTGACGAACGGCGCCAGCCTGATCTTGCCCTGCATCGCGTCCTCCACCATGCCCGGCAGCTGCGATCGACCCTTCACGCCGCCGAATGCGGTGCCCTTCCAGGTTCGCCCGGTGACGAGCTGGAACGGGCGCGTGGAGATTTCCTGCCCGGCACCGGCGACGCCGATGATGATGGACTGGCCCCAGCCGCGGTGCGCGCATTCGAGCGCGGCGCGCATCACGCTCACGTTGCCGATGCACTCGAAGGAGTGATCCACGCCCCAGCCCGTCATCTCGACGATCACCTGCTGGATGGGCTTGTCGTGGTCCTTGGGGTTCACGCAATCCGTCGCGCCGAAGGTGCGCGCCAGATCGAACTTCGACGGATTGGTGTCGATCGCGATGATGCGACCGGCCTGAGCGAGCTGCGCGCCATGGATCACCGCCAAGCCGATGCCGCCCAGCCCGAACACCGCCACCGTGTCGCCGGGCTGCACCTTCGCCGTGTTCTTGACGGCGCCGAGCCCCGTGGTGACGCCGCAGCCCAGCAGGCACACCTGCTCGGGATTGGCTTCGGGACTGATCCTGGCGAGCGACACCTCGGCGACCACGGTGTACTCGCTGAAGGTCGAGCAGCCCATGTAGTGGTGGATCGGCTGGCCGTTGCGGGAGAAGCGGGTGCTGCCGTCGGGCATCAGGCCCTTGCCCTGCGTCGCGCGCACCGACACGCACAGATTGGTCTTGCCGGACTTGCAGAACAGGCACTCGCCGCACTCGGCCGTGTACAGCGGAATGACATGGTCGCCGGCTTTCACGCTGGTGACGCCTTCACCCACCTGCACGACGACGCCGGCCCCTTCGTGGCCCAGCACGACCGGGAAGAGTCCTTCCGGATCGTCGCCGCTGAGCGTGAAGGCATCGGTGTGACACACGCCGGTGTGGGTGATTCGCACCAGCACTTCGCCCTTGCGGGGCGGATCGACGTCGATCTCGATGACCTGCAGCGGCTTGCCGGCTTCGAAGGCAACGGCGGCGCGGGATTTCATGGGAATTCCTCGATGGGGTTGATCGGCCGAAGGGCGAATTGAGAGGCCGCGCAGTCTCTTGAGGTGCGAGCGCACCCGCGTTGTAACGCATCCGGGACTGTGTCCGGCGCTGCATGGTGTGGAGCGAGGCGATCCACACCATGCTGCTCACGCACGCCAAGTGGCGCACGTTCACGCAGCGACCTCTCGCCGCCGGGGACGAGCGCGGCGAGGCCGACGCCGCTGCGACCGCTGCGTTCAGGCCTTGGCCTGATCCGGCAGTGCGAACAACTCCATCACCTCGATCGACGACTCCGGTATCTGCAGGTGCGGATGGTCCTGCAATCCCTTGGCGACGGCCTCCTTGGAGTCGCCCTGCGCGATGGCATACATCACCAGGGAGTTGCGCGCATCCGAAGTGCCGCCCTGGGTGACACGCGTTGTCCTGCCCAGGCCCGCGCCAGGATCGCTGAACACCTTGGAGCGGCTGCTCATCCACTTCTGGATGTCGCGCGACATCTTGTCCTCTTCGGACTTGCGGGCTTCGGGCGGCTTGTTCATCCACTCGTCCATCACTGACGGCGGGATCAGGTAAAGCACCAGGAACTTCTTCATGCTGGACTCCTTGAAAAGGAATGACCGAGCCTTTCACCCGGCAATCGGCAGGCCCGCGCATTGACGACCCGTTGTGCTCGCAGTCGAATCGAGCTTGCGGCGGTTCCTATCTCTTCGGCAGTGTCACCGTGAAGCGCGTCCTGCCTTCTGCCGACTCCACGCCGGCACTTCCGCCGTGGGCGAGCGCGACCTGGCGCACGATGAACAGACCGAGGCCCAGGCTCTCGCTCTCGCCGTGCGAATCCGCTCCCGCGTGGCGGCGCAGCGGCTCGAACAGCGAGTTCATCAGCTCCTTCGGAATGCTCGGCCCGGTGTTCTCCACCGACAGGTGAGCGTCGGCATCGTCGCCGCGCACGCTCACGCGAACGACGCCGCTGCGGTCACCGTACCTGGCGGCATTGATGACCAGGTTGCTGACCACCTGCTTGATGCGTGAAGCGTCCCAGCTTCCCTGCGTGCCGCCCTCTGTCGCGAATTCGATCGTCGACGCGGGCAGTGCCGAGCGCAGCAACTCGATCTCTTCGCGACACACCGTTGCCAGATCGACCGGCTCCCGGGTCACCCGAATGCCGATGTCGAGCGACGTGCGGTTGAAGTCGAGCAGGTCGTCCAGCAGTTGCCTCATGCGCTGGCCGCTGCGCATGAGCTTCTCGGTGTGCTGGCTCACCGGCGTGCCCGAGCTCAATGTGGAGATGACATGCGAGGTCAACAAGACGGCGTTCAGAGGGCCGCGCAGATCGTGGCCGAGCACGCCGAGGAAGATGGCACGCCAGCGGTCCACTTCGCTCGTGAAGTAGTCGACCGACTCGGCGATCGCCTGATCCATGGCCTCGTTGAACCGGCCCGCGTCCTCCATCGCGCCCGGCCCGTAGGCCCCCGAGTCGGCCCACAAGCGCAGCACGCTTGCGCGCAAGGCACGGTACTCGGCCACCAGTTGCCGAATCGTGAAGCCGCCCGTGGCGCGCAGCAGTGCGTGGGTCTGCGCCGCCGTCTCGGTCGCGCCCAGCAGCACGGGTGCCCGACCTTTGGACTTCGCCGACTGCTCCACGCGGGTCTGCGGCGTGCGCAAATCCTTGACCATGGCTTGCAGGATCTGCTCCGCATGGTCGCGCAGCGCGGCGGCGTCCATCTCGGCCGCAGCGGGCAGCAGTGACGAAGCAAACAACTCCCACTCGGCAAGGATTGCCGGCGTGTTGGCCTCGATGAAGTCAGCGAGCCGCATCTTCGGTGCCTCCTGGCGTGAGCTTACTGCAGGCATCGGCTTCACCTGCGCCCTCACTGCGCCCGCCCCCGCCCGTCCACATAATTGCCCACTCTCTGCCCCCGGATCAAGAGATTCCTCGCCTCCCACTGCGCGGCTTCATCCAGACTGGCCAGGTACCGGACCTCTCCGCCGCTCTGCACCGCGATCGGCACGCCGTTCTCGAACAGCAGCCGGTTGCCCGACAGCCGCGCAATCTTCTCGCCCGGCGTGAGGATCCCCGCCAGATTCAACGGATCGACCGCCGAGATCGACACCCGCTCGCGCGACTCGTCCTTGGCCGTTCGACGCAACGCCACCGCCGCCTCGGCCAACGCAAACTGCTCGCCCGAAAACCCGCTCACGAAGCGACCGCCACGCACCTCGCCCCGCGCCTCCAGCCGCCGATAGACGTAGTGCAGCTCGCGCCATGGCGGCAAGCCTTCCTCGCGTTCCAGCAGCTTGCGAAACACCACGCCGTACCGACGCAGCAGCACCCGCGCGATGTGCTCGACATGCGGCTCTGCCAACGCGCCCGGCGCGTCCGGCGCCGCACGCGAGCGCCGCGTGAGCGACCAGCGTCCCGCGTCGTCGATGGGGTCGTGTCCCGGCCGGCGCCGCCGCAGCTTGTTGCGCTTGTCGGCCGGCATGACCAGCGCGCGCAGGCCGGCGAACGAGTCGCAGGTGACCAGGCCCTGCGCGACCAGCTCGGCCAGGGCCTGCTCGGTCTCCTCGCCGAGCAGGCCGGCGTCGCGCTGCAGGTCGCTGAAGAAGCTGGCGCCGTGCGCGCGCAGCGACGCCAGCACCGCGCGCGCCTTGCCGCCCAGCGGCGGCTCCTCGTCGCCGGCACCCGCCGCTTCCTGCCAATGCGTCAGCGCGTCGCGCTCGCACAGCACGATGGGTGTGCCGCGGATCGGACCTGTCTTGCGCGCATCGGAACCCGCATCCGACGGCCGCCACCACACCACGCGTCCGACGGCGCACAGCTTGTCGAGCATCGCCGGCGCGTAGTCCTTCACCCGCGCGGCAAGCAGGTCGTCCTCCCAGGCCGACGCCGGCGCCGCATGGCCCTCGAGCTGTCGCAGCACGTCGGCCAGGCCGCCCTCGCCTTCGCGGCGCTCGTCGTCGTCCGAGGTCGCGAGCTGATGCCAGCGGAACAGGAAGCGCATGAACTGCGACGGCGGCACGGGCTGGATGTCGGCGCGCAGCTTGTCGCGCGTGGCGCGGTGCATGCGCGCGAGCAAGCGCCGGTCGCACCACTCGGCCGCGTCGGGCGCAGTGAAGCCGCCGCGAATCGCCGTGCCGTCGGCTTCGAGCATCAGCAGCGCGGTCAGGACCCCTTCGGCGTCGAGGCCGAGCGGCTGGGCGATCGCCGCGGCCGTGACGGGCCCGAGCAGATCGAGCCGGCCGCGCAGGATCTCCCGCAGGGCCGCGTCGCGATCGGGTCGTTCGCTGCGCACGGCATCGATCGGCGGCGACATCGCCGCGCCGGGGAACACCGCGAGGAACTCGTGCAGCCGTTCCGCCGCCACGAGCACGTCGCGCCCGCCCGCAACGGCCAGCCGCGTCGCCCGCCGTTGCTGCGCGAGCGACGCCAGCCACTGCGGAAGGTCGACCTCGTCCGCCGCCAGGAAGCCATGCACGCACAGCGCATCGTGCAGCTCGTCGGCGCTGGCGATGTCGGGCCACGCGTCCTCGCGCACCTGCGCGATCACCTGCGGGTCGAGCCGGCCGATGTCGTGCGCGGTCTGCAGGTCCATCAGCGCCTTGGTGGCGACGGTCTTGGTGCGCCGCTCCTCGGCCGCACCGTCGTCGAGGAAGGCGAAGGGCCGCGCGTTGAGGATGGCGTGCGACAGCGGCGACGGCGACGCGAGGTCGCGCGCGACGACGCCCACCTCGCCGGTCTCGATGCGCTGCAGCAGGCGCACGAAGCCGTCGACGTCCATGGTCTCGTGCAGGCAATCGCGCAGCGTCTGCACCACCAGCGGATGGTCGGGGATCTCGCGCGCGCCGGGCAGGTTCTCGGCGCAGGCTTGCTGGTCGGGGAAGACCACGGTGAGCAGGTCCTGTGCGTCGGAGCGCTGGAACTGCGGCGGCACCTTGCGCCCGCCGTTCATGCGCCGCACCGCGAGCGACGCGGTCGCGTTCCAGCGCCAGCGCGTGCCGAACATCGGCGCGTCGAGCAAGGCCTGGATCAGCAGGTCGCGGGCGCTGGTCGACTTGAGGTAGTGCCTGACCTCGTCGAGCGCGAAGCTGTGCGTCGGCCCCAGCGACAGCACGATGCTGTCTTCCAGCGCGCTGGCCTGCAGCTCGAAGTTGAACTTGCGGCACATGCGCTTGCGCAGCGCCAGGCCCCAGGCCTTGTTGATGCGCGAGCCGAAGGGCGAGTGGATCACCAGGTGGGTGTCGCCCACTTCGTCGAAGAAGCGCTCGAACACGATGCAACGCTCGGTGGGCAGCACGCCCAGCGCCGCCTTGGCCGCGCCCAGGTACAGCGCGAGCTGCTGCGCCGCCGCGGCCGGCAGCTTCAGGTCTTCATGCAGCCAGCGCTCGCAGGCTTGCACGCTCTCGTCGAGATGCTCGTCGGCCGCCTCCGACAGGCGCGACACCGCATGGCACAGCTCGTCGGTGCGACCCAGGCTCTCGCCGAGCCAGAACGGCATCGACGGCGGCTGCCCCTTCGCGTCCTCCACCATCACCTTGCCGGTCTCGACCTTGACGATGCGGTACGACGCATTGCCGAGCTGGAAGATGTCGCCGGGAAGGCTCTCGAACGCGAAGTCCTCGTTGAGCGTGCCCACGCGATGCTCCTCGGGCAGCAGCACCACGTCGTAGTCGAACTGGTCGGGAATCACGCCGGCGTTCGTGACTGCCGCCAGCCGCGCGCCGCGGCGCGCGCGCAGGATGCGGTTGACGCCGTCGTAGTGCAGGTAGGCGCCGCGCCGGCCGCGCCGCGTGCTGTAGCCCTCGGCCAGCATGTGCACGACCCGCTCGAACTCGGCCAGCGTGAGCGTGCGGTAGGGATGCGCGAGCCGGCAGTGCCCGTACAGCGCCTCCAGTGCCCATTCGCGGTTGGCCGTCTCGGCGACGATCTGCTGCGCCAGCGCATCCAGCGGCTTGTCGGGCACGTGGATGCGGTCGAGCTCCTCGCGCGCCACCGCATCGAGCAGCGCCGCGCACTCCAGGAGGTCGTCGAGTGCCAGCGGAAACAGCCGGCCCTTGGGGATGGCGCCGATGGCGTGGCCGGCGCGCCCCACGCGCTGCAGGAAGGCGTTCACCGAGCGCGGCGACCCGATCTGGCACACCAGGTCGATGTCGCCGATGTCGATACCCAGCTCCAGCGAGCTGGTCGCCACCAATGCCTTCAGCGCGCCCGACTTGAGCCGCTGCTCGGCGTCGAGCCGGTGCTCGCGCGCCAGGCTGCCGTGGTGCGCGGTGACATGCGCTTCGCCCAGGCGCTCGGCGAGGTGGCGCGCCACGCGCTCGGCGACGCGCCGCTGGTTGACGAAGATGAGCGTCGTGCGGTGCTGGTGGACGAGCTCGGCCAGCCGGTCGTACAGCTCGCCCCACACCTCGGTGGCCATCACCGCGGTCAGCGGCGATCGCGGCACCTCGATCGCGAGGTCGCGCTCGCGCACATGGCCGGCGTCGATGATGTCGACCGGATCGGCGCGCTCGCCGACCAGGAAGCGCGCGATCTCGTCCAGCGGCTTGACCGTGGCCGACAGGCCGATGCGCACCGGCGGCCGCTCGCACAGGGCTTCCAGCCGCTCGAGCGTCAGCGTGAGGTGCGCGCCGCGCTTGACGCCGGCCACCGCGTGCAGCTCGTCGACGATCACGCTCTTCACCGACTTCAGCATGGCGCGGCCGGAGGTCGAGCTGAGCAGGATGTACAGCGACTCCGGCGTGGTCACCAGGATGTGCGGCGGCACGCGCCGCATGCGCTCGCGCTCGGCCGCCGGCGTGTCGCCGGTGCGCACGGCGTCGCGGATGCCCACGTCGGGCAGGCCCATCGCGACCAGCCCGGCGCGGATGCCGGCCAGCGGCTCCTGCAGGTTCTTGCGGATGTCGTTGGACAGGGCCTTGAGCGGCGACACGTACAGCACGTGCACCTCGTCGCTCAGGCCGCGCTCCAGGCCCTCGACCACCAGGTCGTTGATGGCCGAGAGGAAGGCCGCGAGCGTCTTGCCCGAGCCGGTGGGCGCGGCGATGAGGGCGTGGCGACGCTGGGTGGTGACCGCCCAGGCGCGGGTCTGGACCTCGGTGGGCTGGCCGAAGCGCGCCGCGAGCCAGCCGGAGACGGCGGGGTGGAACTGCATCGAGCCATTGTCGCGCCAGCGATAATCCCGGGTTTTGCTTGTTGGGGTTGTCAATGAATCGGTCGGTGAATACAAGAAAGCGGATGTGGCGCTGGGCCGTCGCGCTGATGCTGGGCGGTGCGGTCGCGCCGGCCCTGGCAGAAATCCAAGGTGCGGGCGCAACCTTCCCTTCCAAGGTCTATGAGCGCTGGGCGCAGACCTTCCAGAAGTCCCACGCGATCGGCGTGCGGTATCGCCCGACCGGCTCGGGCGACGGCGTGCGCCAGATCACCGATCGCGCGGTGCAGTTCGGCGGCACCGACTCGCCGCTGCCGCCCGCCGAGCTGGCCAAGCGCCAGCTGGTGCAGATCCCCATGCTGGTGGGCGGCGTGGTGCCGGTGGTCAACCTGCCGGGCATCGAGAACGGCCGCCTGCGACTCGACGGCGAGCTGCTCGCCGACCTGATGGCCGGCCGCGTCGCGAAGTGGAACGATGCGCGCATCGCGGCGCTCAACCGCGGCCTGACCTTGCCGGCGCTGCCGGTGCGGCGCGTGGTGCGGGCGGAGAAGTCCGGCACCACCGAAGGCTTCGCACGCTACCTGTCGCAGGTCTCGGCGCCGTTCAAGTCCGAAGTCGGCGTGTCGCAGCTGCCTGCCTGGCCGGGCGAGGTGATGCGCGCCGACGGCAACGACGGGGTCTCGAAGTCGGTGAAGGCCACGCCGGGCGCGATCGGCTACGTGAGCTTCGACCGGGTCGTGCAGGACGGCCTGGCCGGCGTGCGCCTGCGCAATGCGGCCGGCGAGTACGTCGTCGCCTCCGAGGAAGGCTTTCGCGCAGCCGTCGTCGAGAGCGACGTGAACCAGAAGGGCGACGACCTGGCCAGCATCCTCGACCGGCCCGGAGTGCGGGCCTGGCCGATCACGCTGGCGAGCTTCGTCCTCGTCGATGCCGCACCGGCCAAGGCCGGCGACACCTCGTCGGCCCTGCGCTTTCTCTACTGGTGCTTCGTCCACGGCGATGCGCTGACCCGCGGGACGGGGTTTGCGCCGCTGCCGACGACGGTGCAGTCCAAGCTGGCGTCGCGATTCGCGAGCGTGAAGGCGGGGGATGGGAAGCCGATGGATTACGTGGGGATGTGAGGTTTCGAAGGCCCCGGGTTGCACCCGGGCTACGTAGCCCGGGTGC
>DASUZE010000112.1:0-3466 GCA_036377015.1 Piscinibacter sp.
GTTCGAGCTGCGCTCGAACCGGCCCGCTTGCCATGGACAACGCTGCGCGTTGCCCACCGCGCGGGCCTCTGCCCACTTGCCCACCGCCCCCTACGACTAGGATAGAAACCGCGAAACAGAACATACAAGAACGCAGAGAACACAGAGAACATTCAAGCATTCTCTGTGTTCTCCGTGTTCTCTGTGGTTGAAATCGAGCGCCGCAATGCACCTGGGCTACACGATGACCTGCATCACGATTCGCAGCGATCGCTCGTAGATCACATCCACCGGCACACGCGCCACGCCGTCGACGGCCACCGGCATCGCATCGCCGAGCGCTTCGCGCAGGCGATCGATGCCCAGCATGGCGTCGCCGCCCGGTGCCACGCCGGTCCAGCGGCCTGCGGCATCGAACACCGCGCCGCCCGACGCACCCGCGGGCAGCTCGATGCCCAGGCGGCGTCCGGCACCGACGAATCCCTGGTGCAGCCACGGCCACGCCGGCGACGCATCGGTCGACGGCGCGAAGCTCACCACGAAGCCGGGACTGCCGGCGAAGGGATCGCGCGGTGCCGGGCCGGCGCCCTCGGCCGGTGCCATCGCGGCGTCCAGCGTCACCAGCGCCACGCCGAGCCCGTCCAGCCGGCGCTGGATGCGGCCCGGGCTCGTCACACCCAGCCCGTTGCGCAGCCACACCGCCTCGACCCGATGTTCGAGCGCGCCCAGCGGCACCAGCGCCTGCCGCCCGCCGGGCAGCAGCACGCCGCTCGCCGCCACCCGGGCCGTGTCGGGCACCAGGCCCGCCAAGGCCACCGGCTGCGGCGCCAGGCGGTGCGGCAGGCGGCGCAACGCCGGCGTGGTGACCGGCAGCGCGCTCGCGAGCTGCCGTCGCGCCTCGGCGAGCACCGCATCACCCGGCGCGCGCGCAGCGGCCTCGTCGAGCACGCGCCGCGCGAACACCGCCTGCCCGCCGGCCGCCAGCAGCCACGCATACAAGGCGGACGCCGCCGGCGCCTCGCGGTGCGCCCCCGCGGTGTGGGCGCAGAACGCGAGCGCCCGCCGGTACTCGCCCTGCTGCAGGTAGGCGCGCACCAGGCCCATCTCGGTGTCGGGCGCGTGCTGCATCAAGGCGGCCTTGTCGAAGGCCTCGATCGCAGCGCCGGCGTCCCCGCGGGCCAGGGCCGCTTCGGCCGCCGCGAGCAGCGCATCGCGCGCATCGCCCGCGAGCGCGAGCGACGGAGACAGCGCCGACAGTGCGAGCAGCAGTCGGCGGCGCGACAGCATCAAGGCAGCCGCGTGATGCGCGGCAGGGCCAGCGCCGGCTGCGTCGGGTCGTAGGCCGGAGCGGGCGCCTTGTAGCCGCTCAGGTAGGCCACCAGCGCATCGATGTCCTGCGCGCCGCCCAGCGCATTGGCCCCGCCCGTGAGCACGGTGAAGCCGTCGCCGCCGGTCGCCATGAAGTTGTTGACGGTGACGCGGTAGGTCTTGCCGGGGTTCTGCACCACGCCGCCGATGACGATCTTGTCCTCGGCGCCGGTGGCCGCCGGCGGCACCACCGTCACGTCCGTCGGCGTGAGCGAGAGGTCGACGATCTTCGAGCAGGCCGGCGCGCTCGCGCTCCAGGAGTAGCGGATGCCGTTGGACACCTGCAGGATGCGCTGGGTGCCCTGCCCCAGGCAGCCGGCGAACTGCTGCTCGAGCAGGTTCTTGAGCTGCTGCGCCGTCAGGGTGAGCGTGACCAGGCTGTTGCCGAAGGGCTGCACGGTGAAGGCATTGCCGTAGGTCACGTTGTAGGGGTAGCTGGTGCCGAAGGTGAAGCCCGGGTTGCGCACGCCGCCCGCGTTCATGAAGGCCGCCACCGCGCCGCCCAGGCCCGTCGGCTGCGTGGCCTTGAGCTGCGCGTCGGCGATCAGGCTGCCGGCGGGCATCTCGCCGGCGGCGTTGGCCACGTTGGGCAGCGGCGCGGTGATGGTGCCGATGACCTGGTTGGCCAGCGGCGACACCAGCGCGTTGTAGCCGTCGACGATGTTCTTCACCGTCGGATCGGCCTGGATGTCGGCGTTGATCTGCGCATCGGTGCGGTCGACCAGGCGATTGGTCGCCTCGACCTTGGAAACGCGGCGGGTGCGCGGATCGATGGTCAGGTCGATGTCGGTGAGCAGGCGGCCGAAGGCGCTGGCGCTGGTCACCGGCACCAGGCGGCCGGTCTTGTTGGGCAGGCCGGTCGGGCGCGGCGTACTCGTCACCGCGCCGTTGACCACCCTGACGTCGACCGTGCTGGCCGAGCAGTTGTAGGCGGCGTGCGTGTGGCCGCTGATGACCAGGTCCACCGCGTCGTCGAGGCGCTTCACGATGGCGCCGATCTCGGAGGCGCTGCCGTCGGCGTTCTTCAGGTCGCCGTCGCAGCCGTTGATGTCGCCCACGTTCGGGCTGGTCTGGAAGCCGCCCTGGTGAACCAGCACCACGATGGCATCGACGCCGTGCTGGCGCAGCCGCGGCACCAGCGCGTTCACGGTGTCGGCCTCGTCCTTGAAGGTGAGGCCGGCGACGCCGGTGGGCGTGACGATGCTGGGCGTGCCCTTGAGCGTCATGCCGATGAAGGCCACTTTCACGCCGCGGAAGTGCTTGATGCCGTACGGCGGCAGCAGGGGCCGGCCGGTGGCGTTCTCGATCACGTTGGCCGACAGCCACTGGAAGCGCGCGCCGTCGAAGGTGCCCGGCGCGCTCGAGCCCAGGCCCTTGCAGCTGTTCGGGTCGACCGCGGCGCCGTCGAGCTTGCAGCCGCCCATCTGCAGCCGGCGCAGCTCGGCCGAACCCTTGTCGAACTCGTGGTTGCCGACCGCGTTGAAGTCGACGCCGATCTTGTTGAGCGTCTCGACCGCGGGCTCGTCGAAGAACAGGGCCGAGATCAAGGGCGAGGCGCCGATGAAGTCGCCCGCGCCCACCACCACGCTGAACGGGTTGCTCGACTTGAGCCGCTGCACGTAGGCAGCGAGGTACTCGGCTCCGCCGACCGCGGGGCGCTGCGCGAGGGGAATGGTCGTGTTGACGCCGAAGGTTCCCGGCGACTGCAGGTTGCCGTGGTAGTCGTTGAGCGCGATCACCTTGATCTTGATCGGCGCATGGTGGCCGCGGTCATGGTCGTGGGCCTGGGGGACGGACGGTGCGAAGGTGCACGCGGCGGCGATGCAGGCGGTGGCGAGCGAGGCAATGCGCATCAGGATCTCCATGCGTTCATTCTGTGGGATGGCCGCGGACTATTCGCAGCCGGTGTGACGCGCGTGTGAAGCGGGTTAGGGCCTGTTAACGCATAAGTCACGGCCGCGTTGCCGTCTAAAGCGCGGGCAATCTAGGCGCGGAGCCTGGGACGTAGCGGGGCTACGTCCCAGGCTCTGCAACGACGAGTGCGCGCGCTTTAGACGGCAACCCGAAGGGCCGGGGTTCTTTGGGGCCCAGCGCGGCGTTGCAAGCCGAGGTACGGGCT
>DASUZE010000113.1:0-104529 GCA_036377015.1 Piscinibacter sp.
GGTCGGAGCGTTGTAGCCCGGGTGCAACCCGGGGTCGTCATGCGAGGTCTTGGTGCAGGCAGAGGATGTTGCCCTCGGTGTCCTCGAACCAGGCCGCCTTCTCCGCACCCAGCACGCAGACATGCCCCTCGGTCTTGAGCCCGGGGAAGTCGTAATCGGCGAACACCACGCCGCGCGCCTTCA
Organism: Piscinibacter sp.; assembly: GCA_036377015.1. Lineage (GTDB taxonomy): Bacteria > Pseudomonadota > Gammaproteobacteria > Burkholderiales > Burkholderiaceae_C > Albitalea. The sequence continues at coordinate 184 of DASUZE010000113.1, forward strand.
GCAGCTCGATGCTGGCCGCGATGTCGCCCACCCGGAAGCTCAGCGCGGTGTGCTGCGCCTTCGTTCCCTCGGGCTTCGGGAACAGCGCGATCTCGGTGCCGCCGCAGCGGTAGACGAACTTGCCGTCGGGCTTGGCCGCGCCGGCCGCCAGCCCCAGGGACTTCTCGTAGAAGCGGCGCGCACGCTCCAGGTCCTTCACCGGCAGCATGCAGGTGACCTGGGACGCATTCAGGTCGGACAGGGTGTTCATGACGGACCTCCTGCCCCAGAGGGTCGGAGCGTTGTAGCCCGGGCGCAACCCGGGTTTCACCCGGGCTACGCGTCGATCAGCTTCGCGCCCAGGTGCTTCGCCAGCCCCTCCGCCCCAGCCCGCATCACGCCTTCATGGTTCCACCGGAACGCAGGCGCCATCAGCGGCGCCACCGCGCGCATCCAGCGGGTGTTCAGCGCCAGCCGCCACGTGTAACGCACGCGGGTGCTGCCGTCCGGATCCTCCGACAGCTCCCACACGCCCGTGCCTTCCAGGTCGCCGCGCGCGGCGCCGCTCAGCAGGCGATGCCGCTGGACCCGGTCGCACTCCACCTCCAGCGTGAAGCCGTAGGGCAGGCGGCTGGTCCAGGCGATGCGCCGCAGGGCGCCCAGGCCGTCGGCGTCGCCGCGGCGCAAGGTGTCGACGCGGCGCACGTAGCGCCACCAGCGCGGCCACTGCTCGACCTCGGTCAGCGCCTGCCACACGTCGGCCAGCGGCGCGAGCAGGCGCCATTCGCTGACGTATTCGTAGGCCGACTCGCCGGCGCGCGCCTGCGGCAGGGCGGCGCTCATCGGGCGCGGGCCGCGGCCGACGCCGCGGTGTCGTAGGTGCCGACGAACTGCGAGATCCTGCCGTCGCGCAGCTTGAACACATGCACCCAGTGGCTCTCGAACACGCCGCCGGCGGGCAGCGCCTTCGTGCGCTCCCAGCCGAGCACGGTGACGTGATCCGGACCGGCAAGGAACTCGCGCGGCTCGAACACCTGGATGCCGTCGAGCTCGGCGACATGGCCGAACCAGCGCGCCACGCCCGGCTTGCCGCGCACCGTGCCGATGTAGGCCAGATCGATGCTGCCGTGGTGGGTCCATTCGACGTCGTCGGTCAGCAGTTCCAGCAGGGCCGGGATGTCGCCGCGGCCGAATGCGGCGTAGGCGCTCTGGACGATCTCGGTGGGCGAGGGCATGGCAATCTCCTTCGGACAGTGCCTGCCGTATACGCCCGCCGGCCGCGGCCGGATGCACCCCGGTGAGAAAATCCGCGGCATGACCCAGACCCTCACCCTCACCCGACCCGACGATTGGCACCTGCATGTGCGCGACGGTGCCGCGCTGGCCGCCGTGGTGCCCCACAGCGCCCGCCAGTTCGGCCGCGCGCTCATCATGCCCAACCTCAGGCCGCCGGTGACCACCGCGGCGCAGGCCGTGGCCTACCGCGAGCGCATCCTCGCCGCCGTGCCCAAGGGCCTGGACTTCCAGCCGCTGATGTCGCTGTACCTCACCGACAACCTGTCCCCCGACGAGATCCGCCGTGCCCGCGAGGCCGGCGTGGTCGCCGCGAAGCTCTACCCTGCCGGCGCCACCACCAACAGCGATGCCGGCGTGACCGACCTGCGCAAGATCGGCAAGACGCTGGAAGCGATGCAGCGCGAAGGCCTGCTGCTGCTGGTCCACGGCGAGGTGACCGACCCGGCGGTCGACGTGTTCGACCGCGAGAAGGCCTTCATCGACACCCAGCTGATCCCGCTGCGCGCCGACTTCCCGCAGCTGAAGATCGTGGTCGAGCACCTGACCACGCGCGAAGGCGCCCAGTACGTGGCCGAGGCCGGCCCGCGCACCGCCGGCACCATCACCGCCCACCACCTGCTCTACAACCGCAACGCGATCTTCACCGGCGGCATCCGCCCGCACTTCTACTGCCTGCCGGTGCTCAAGCGCGAGGAGCACCGGCTGGCGCTGGTCCGGGCCGCCACGTCGGGCAGCGACCGCTTCTTCCTCGGCACCGACAGCGCGCCGCATGCCGCTCACCTCAAGGAGCACGCCAGCGGCTGCGCCGGCTGCTACACCGCGCTCAGCGCACTCGAGCTGTACGCCGAGGCCTTCGACGCCGCCGGTGCGCTCGACAAGCTCGAGGGCTTCGCCAGCCGCCACGGGCCGGCCTTCTACGGCCTGCCGCGCAACACCGGCACGGTCACGCTGCGCAAGGAACCCTGGACCCTGCCTGACACCGTGCCGTTCGGCGACGCGCAACTCAAGCCCCTGCGCGGCGGCGAAACGCTGAACTGGAGACTCGCATGAACAACAACCAGCGCGTGATGCTGCTGATCGATGCCGACAACGTCTCGGCCGACGTGATCGAGCAGGCCGTCGAGCGGGTGAGGGCCGAGCACGGCGTCATCCACGTGCGCCGCGCCTACTGCACGGCCGAGTCGGCGCTCAAGCACCTCAAGCTGTTCAAGAGCCTGTCGATCCGGCCCATCGTCAACCTCTCCACCGGCAAGAACTCGACCGACATCGCCATGGCCGTCGACGCGATCGACCTGGTGATGGCAGAGCGTCCCGAGACGGTGGTCGTCGTGTCGTCCGACTCCGATTTCGCGCCGCTGGTCCTGCGCCTGCGCGAGAAGGGCTGCCGGGTGCAGGGCATCGGGCAGGAGGGCAAGACCGGCGAAGACTCCAAGCAGGTCTACGACGACTTCATCGACCTGCCGCACCGCAAGGCACGCGCACCGGCCAAGGCGGCGGACAAATCGCCGGCCAAGCGCACGTCCGGCCGCCGCAAGGCGGCTGCGCCTCCCGCGCCGGCTCTGCCCGAAGAGGTCCAGCGCATCCTCGACGCCATGCCCGAGCTGCTGCACGGCGACACGCTGCCGCTGAACAGCACCGCCGAGAAGCTGCGCGCGGCCAAGCTGCTGACCAAGAGCGGCTCGTCGACCAAGCTGTTCAAGAAGCACCCGGACTACTTCGAGCTCGCGCCCGAGAAGCAGCCGAACAAGGTGCAGTACCGGGCGCGCTGAGACCGTCGCGTGCAACTGGCCGACGCGCTGGCCTCGGCGGCGCCGTGGTGGGTGCCCTACGAGGCGGTCCGGCGCGCGCTGCGCGGGGCGCACCGCGAGGACATGTCGGTGGCCGACTTGCTGAACGCGGCCGACACGCCCGGTGTGCCGCGATTCGTCGATCACCGCGAGCTGCCTCCCGGCGAAGCTTACGAAAGCTTCATCCACCGGACCGGATGCGTGCCCACGCGCGACAACCGGCACGACCTCTTCAACGGCCTGGTCTGGCTGCGCTTCCCGGCCCTCAAGCGCCGCTTGAACGAGCTGCAAGCGGCGCAGATCCACGGTGCCGGCGTCCAGGCCACGCGCGGCGCGGTCCGCGACGCGCTGACGCTGTTCGACGAGAACGCCGCGCTGTGGAAGGCGCCGGCGCCGCTGGTCGACGCGCTGCGCCGGCGCGACTGGCAGGCCGTGTTCGTCACCCATCGGCCGCTGTGGCGCGAGGCGCACGTCGTCCTGTTCGGCCATGCGCTGCTCGAGAAGCTGGAGCAGCCGCGCAAGGCGATCACCGCCCATGTCTGGGACGGTGTGGAACTCAGCGCCGAAGACCTGGCAGCCAAGCCCTTCCTGCCCCTGCCCGTGCTCGGCATCCCGGGCTGGTGGCCCGCCAACGAATCCGAGGGCTTCTACGCGGACCCGGGCGTGTTCCGGCCGGCCCAGGGATAATTCACCCGTGAAGCGAGCCAGACCGCCGCCGGTGCAAGGTCCGAAAGGACGCACTGGAGGAAGGTCCGGACTGCGCAGGGCGGCGTAGCAGCTAACGGCTGTCCACCGTGAGGTGAGGATCAGAGCAACAGAGACGAGTCGGTGTCGCAAGGCGCCGGGTGAAACGGGCAATCTCTACGCGCAGCAATACCAAATAGGCACACGTTGACTCGGCCCGACGAGTGTGCGGGTAGGTAGCACCGAGCCGTCGCAGCGATGCGCGGCCCAGAGGAATGGCGGTCACGGGATCACGCTCGCAAGAGCTGCTCCCGCACAGAATCCGGCCTATCGGCTCGCTTCACATTTGTCCTTCGCAAGCGAGCACACAACGACAACGTGAATCCCGAAGCCCATCTCCTGTGGCGCGCCCCGCGCTGGACCCTCGCCGTGCTGCTCGCCTGCCTGGGCATGCTGGGGCCGTTCTCCATCGACACCTACCTGCCGGCCTTCACCGGCATCGCCCAGTCGATCGGCGCCACGCCGGTCGAGATGCAGCAGACGCTGTCGGCCTACCTGTTCGGCTTCGCGCTGATGAACCTGTTCCACGGCGCGCTGTCCGACAGTTTCGGGCGGCGGCCGGTGGTGCTGGCCGGCGTCGCGCTGTTCACCCTCGCGTCGGCCGGCTGCGCGCTGTCCAACCACATCGGGCTGCTCGTGTTCTTCCGGGCGATGCAGGGCATGTCGGCTGGCGCCGGCATCGTGGTGTCGCGCGCCGTCATCCGCGACATGTTCCCGCCCGCCGACGCGCAACGGGTGATGTCGCAGGTCACGATCTACTTCGGCGTCGCGCCGGCGGTCGCGCCCATGGTCGGCGGCTTCCTGTTCGTGCATGTCGGCTGGCACTCGATCTTCTGGTTCCTCACCGCGATCGGCGTGGCGCTGTGGATCGGCAACTACCGGCTGCTGCCGGAGACCCTGCACGGCAGCCATCGGCAGCCTTTCGAGGTGAGCAACCTGCTGCGCGGCTACTGGACGCTGGCGTCGAGCCCGCGCTTCCTGATGCTGGCCCTGGCCAGCGGCGTCCCCTTCAACGGGATGTTCCTGTACGTGCTCTCGGCGCCGGTGTTCCTGGGCGACCTGCTGCATCTCGAGCCGGGGCAGTTCTTCTGGTTCTTCACGCTGACCATCGCCGGCATCATGGGCGGCGCCTGGCTGTCCGGGCGGCTGGCGGGCCGCATCTCGCCCAAGCGGCAGATCCGCCACGGCTTCGTGATCATGGTCGTGGTGTCGACGCTGAACCTGGCGCTCAACCTGCTCTTCCCGCCGCAGGCCTGGTGGGCGTTGCTGCCGATCGCCGTGTTCTCCTTCGGCTGGGCGCTGATGGTGCCGGTGGTGACGCTGCTGGTGCTCGACCTGGTGCCCGAGCGGCGCGGCATGGCGTCGTCGTTCCAGGCCTTCATCGCCAGCATGGCCAACGGCTTCGTGGCGGGGGGCATCGCGCCGCTGGTGATGCATTCGGCGGTGGCGCTGGCGGCGGCGTCGATGGGGATGATGAGCATCGGGCTGGTGGCCTGGATCTGGGTCAAGCGCCGCATCGCGTAGCCCGGGTGCAACCCGGGGTCCCGGATGGCATCCGGGCTACAGAACCCCACGCCCGGGCCGATATCCGGTCATGGCGAAACCGACTCCCGATCATGCTGCTGCGCCCGTGCTCGACCAGGCGGTCGAGCTGCCGGTCGCGCCGGTGCGGCGGTTTCGGCTGCCGGCCTTGCCGCCGCGCGTGAAGGAACTTGCACAAGGGCTGTTGCGGCGGCTGCCGCGCATCGCCGTGTCCAAGAAGATGCTGGTGCTGGTCGCCGGCGGTGTGGTGGGCGTCAGCGCCGCCGGGGCGGCCGCTTATGCCTTCTGGCCGGCCGAGCCCGAGTGGCCGCGCACGCCGGTGCAAAAGCCGAAGAAGACGGCGGCCAAGCGCCCGAAGGCAGCCGCATCGGTCGCCGCCGCCTCGGCGCCGCAGGCCGTCGCCGCCGCCGCTTCCCCCGTCGCGCCCGCCGCCAGCGGACCCGAGGACCCGATGGACCGCCTGCAGCGCCGCCTGGGCGAGACGCTGGCCGGCGGCGGCAAGCTCGAGCCGGGCGGGCCGGGCGAATGGAAGCTCACCGCGCGGCGTGCGACCGAGACGGTGGCCGCCGTGCGACCCGCCGCCTCGGCGCCGCGCCGTGCAGCCCCGGTCGAGGCCGAGCACGCGTCGCACGCGGCGGCCGCGTCGCACGGCCCCTTGCACTGGTCCTACGAGGGCGCCGGGGGCCCGCAAGCCTGGGCCCGGCTCAAGCCCGAATTCGCCCGCTGCGGCAGCGGCAGCCGGCAAAGCCCCATCGACATCCGCGACGGCATCCAGGTCCAGCTCGACCCGGTCCAGTTCGACTACCGGCCCGGCCCGTTCCGCGTCATCGACAACGGCCACACGGTGCAGGTCAACGTCGCGCCCGGCAACTTCATCGAGGTGATGGGCCGGCGCTACGAGCTGCAGCAGTTCCACTTCCACCGGCCGTCCGAGGAGCGCATCGCCGGCCGCCAGGCCGACATGGACGTGCACCTGGTCCACAAGGACGTCGAGGGCCGCCTCGCGGTGATCGCGGTGCAGCTGGAGCGCGGCGGCGCCCAGCCGGTGGTCCAGCTGGTGTGGAACAACCTGCCGCTGGAGAAGGGCGAGGAGCAGCCCGCCCAGGCGCCGATCGACCTGCAGCAGCTGTTGCCCGCCGAACGCGGCTACTTCACCTACATGGGCTCGCTCACCACGCCGCCATGCAGCGAGGGCGTGCTGTGGATGGTGATGAAGACGCCGGTCGCGGTGTCGCCCGAGCAGGTCGCGATCTTCTCGCGGCTGTATCCGATGAACGCGCGGCCGGTGCAGGCGGCGAGCGGGCGGATGATCAAGGAATCTGACTAGAAAAGCTAAGGTGATCTAGCAGGACTCCCTTTCCAGGTCATCGGTGCCCGACCAAGCACAAGGCGGGGCCGTCATCGCTTGTGGCGTCAATCGCTCCGCGCGAATATAGCAAACTGCTATATTCAGGACCAATGTCCACCCGCATCGTCACCCGCGCACGACTGGTGCGGTTCTGGAGCGCTCACCTGCCAGCAAAGGGACCAATGCTCGCTTGGGAAGGCCTAGTGAAGAGCGCCACATGGACCTGCCCGAACGACGTCAAGCGGACGTTTCGAAATGCCGATTGGGCACATTCACTTTGGATCTTCGACGTCAGTCGCAATCGCATCATCGGAGACGTTCAGTACCAGTTCACGACGCCACAGGGGATCGTCATACCTGCCGTTGTGTACATCAAGGAAGTTCTCACCCACCCGGAGTACGACAAGTGGTCCGCCGCAATGAATAGGAAGTGAATGGCTATGACCAAAGTGTTCAACCGAGTTGCAGTGACCCGATCGTGGCTAACCCTTGTGTCCTACGTGGGGGACCTGCGGACCATCGAGACTGACTCAGAGTATGACCATGCCGTCAGCATCTTGGATGCTGTTCTAACTGCCACGCGGGGGCATGAAGGACACGAGCTCGAAAGCCTGATTCAGGTCATCGGAGAACGTATCGAGGCCTACGAGTCCGCCAGGATCCCCTCCGAGGAACCTGCTTTGCCAAGCGATGTCCTGCGACTACTCATTGAGTCGAATGGGTTGACGCAGGCGGATTTGGCTGAGCTCGTCGGGGGGCAGCCTGTAGTGAGTGCCATCCTGAATGGAAAGCGCCAGATCAATGCACGTCAAGCAAGCCGTCTGGCAGAGCGGTTTGGTGTTTCACCGGCGCTATTTATTGCCGCTCCCGTGACCAAGGAACGGGCGCCGTCAACCGCTCCCGCTGGAGGACGGACCACAAAGATCGTCATGGACACGATGGCGTTCGTAAAGGCCTTCCACAAGTCAAAGTCCACAACGGAAGCTCCCGTCAGGCGAACTTCGATGAAGTACAGGCACAAGGCGACCGGAAGTACCGCAAAAAGGTCTAGGCCGATCTTCATTTCCCTGCATCAGGATCATTGATATGGCATCCGCTCCGACAACACAACAGCACTCGTTCTCGTGGCTCGACATTGCGCGTTGCCTCATGAAGGAGAAGGGCATCACCAACGGCCTTTGGATGACAGGCGTTGAGCTGGGCTTTGCGGCCGCCAACGCCGGTCCGACCACAGGCTCTGTGGTGCCTGCGGGAATGGTCGCCGTTCAGTCGATAGTCTTGACGCGAGCGAAGGCGCCCGGCCCCCTGGTTTTTGATGCGGCAGAACTGAATCCGCCTCATCAGAAGGCGGCGACCACAGCGAAGCGGAAGTCATTGGCGAAGCCAGCGAACAAGCCCGCGTAGTTGTAGGCTCGTAACGGGAACGCCCGGCGTGGGATGAGCACAAAACGGCATTGGTCTTGCCGAATGGGGCGCGCTGCGCGTGTAACCCGAAGCGCGCGACCAGGTGGCGCAAGGTCTGCGCGAAGTCGCTGGCACGGACGAGGCGGCCTGGCGGGCTTCGAAGGACGACTGAAAGGCCCTAGCCGGAACTGACGGGAATCTGTAGGTCTAGGCGGATGATCAAGGAATCGAACTGATCCTTACCGTCGGCCGGTCGACACTGGCCCGGTTTCCGTCGCATAGTGCACCCCACCTGGTTCGCCATGGCGGAGGTCCGCATGCCCGAATCCTTCGATGCCATCGTCGTCGGCGCCGGCCAGGCCGGGCCGGCCCTTGCGGTGCGTTGCGGCCGGCACGGCTGGAAGACGGCGCTCGTGGAGCGTCTGCGCCTGGGCGGCACCTGCGTCAACAACGGCTGCATTCCCACCAAGACGATGATCGCGAGCGCCCGCGCCGCCCACATGGCGCGCCGCGCGGCCGACTTCGGGGTGCTGGTCGACGGGCCGGTGCGGGTCGACATGGCGCGGGTACAGGCGCGCAAGGACCAGGTGGTCGAGCGCTCGCGCGACGGCCTGCGCCGCTGGCTCGGCGACGCGCCCGGGCTCACGCTGATCGACGGCCATGCGCGCTTCGTCGCGCCGCACCGCCTGCGGGTGGGCGAGCGTGAGCTGGAGGCGCCGCACATCTTCCTCAACGTCGGCACGCGCCCGTCCACGCCCGACCTGCCGGGCATCGGCGAAGTGCCTTTCCTCGACAACGAAGGGATGATGCACCTGGACACCCTGCCCGAGCACCTGGTCGTCGTCGGCGGCAGCTACGTGGGCCTGGAGTTCGCGCAGATGATGCGGCGCTTCGGCGCCGCGGTCACGGTGGTCGAGATGGGCCCGCGCCTGATCGCCCGCGAGGACGAGGAGGTGTCGGAGGCGATCCGCGAGATGCTCGCCGCCGAAGGCATCGCGTTCCGCCTGAACGCCACCTGCATCGCGCTCCAGCGCCGCGGCGACCGGGTGGCGGTGGGCGTGAGCTGCCGCGAAGGCGAGCCGCAGGTCGAGGGCTCGCACATCCTGCTCGCGATCGGGCGCGTGCCCAACACGCACGACCTCGGCCTCGAGGCCGCCGGCATCCGCACCGACCCGCGCGGCTACATCGCGGTCGACGACCAGCTGCGCACCAGCATCGAAGGCGTGTATGCGCTGGGCGACTGCAACGGCCGCGGCGCGTTCACCCACACCAGCTGGAACGACCACGAGATCGTCGTCGCCAACCTGTTCGACGGCGACAAGCGCAAGCTGTCCGACCGCATCACCAGCTACGCGCTGTTCACCGACCCGCCGCTGGGGCGCATCGGCCTCACCCTGGCCCAGATGCGCGCATCGGGCCGCCGCCTGCTGGTGGCCAAGATGCCGATGAGCCGCGTCGGCCGCGCCGTCGAGATGGGCGAGACCACCGGCTTCATGAGCATCGGCGTCGACGCCGAGTCGCTGGAGATCCTGGGGGCGGCCATCCTCGGCGTGCACGGCGACGAGGTGGTCCAGGCCTTGCTCGAGCTGATGGCCGCGCGCGCGCCCTACACCACGCTCCAGCATGCGGTGCACATCCATCCCACCGTGGCCGAGCTGCTGCCCACGCTGCTGGAGCGCTTGGCGCCGGCGTGAACGCGGCTTGCCTTTGTCCGGCGGGCGACTAGGCTTGTGATGCCGATCAGCTCAATTCGGAGGCTTCACCATGGCCAGCTACGTCGTCCTCAGCACCTTCACCGAACAGGGCCTGCGCAGCATCAAGCAGACGACCAAGCGCGCCGAGGCCGCCCGCTCCGCCGCCAAGGAAGTGGGCGTCACCCTGCGCGAGATCTTCTGGACCCAGGGCCAGTACGACGTCGTCGCGATCATCGACGCGCCCGACGAGACCTCGCTCACCGCCTTCGAGCTCAGCCTGGCGTCCGCCGGCAACGTGAAGTCGCAGACGCTGCGCGCCTTCACCAAGGACGAGATGGAGAAGATCCTCAGCAAGGTCGCCTGAGCGCGCCAGCCCGCCCGGTTGACGCCACGCGCATCCGTGACCACACTCGCGCCTCGCCCGCGTGGCGAGGCGGGAGGTGTGTTCGATGCAGTGGCTGGTCCTGGGCCTGGTGCTCTTCCTCGGTGTCCACTCGGTCTCGATCGTCGCGCCGCAATGGCGCGACGCGCAGGTCGCGCTGCGCGGCGAGCGCGCGTGGAAGGGCGTGTATGCGCTGATCTCGATCGTCGGCTTCGTGCTGCTGATCGTGGGCTACGGCGCTGCGCGCCAATCGCCCATCGTGCTGTACACGCCGCCGACCTGGGCACGCCACCTCACGCTGCTGCTGATGGCGCCGGTGTTCCCGCTGCTGATCGCGGCCTACATGCCGGGGCGCATCAAGGCCGCGCTCAAGCATCCCTTCCTGGTGGCCGTAAAGCTGTGGGCGCTGGCGCACCTGCTGGCCAACGGCACGCTGGCCGATGTGCTGCTGTTCGGCGGGTTCCTCGCCTGGGCGGTGGCCGATCGCGTCTCGCTCAAGCGCCGTCCCGTGCGGCCGCTGCCCGGCGCCCCCGAGCGTCCGATGAACGACCTGATCGCGGTGGTGGCCGGCCTCGTCCTGTACGGCGTGTTCGTGACCTGGGGCCACCAGTGGCTGATCGGCGTGTCGCCGCTGCCGTGATGTAGCCAGGAGGGCGGGGGAAGGAACACCGCTTGCCCGCAGACGCCCGTCGCGTCTCGAGGAGTCCGCATGCGCACCCTTGCCCTGGCTTTGCTGCTGCACGCCTTGCCGGCCGCGGCCGATCCGTTCAGCAACATCTACTTCTTCGGCGACAGCCTGACCGACACCGGGAACGTGACGACGGTGTATGCGCGCGTGCCGCATCCGCCCGGCGCACCGGCGGTCATCCCGGGCCCGCCCTATGACTCCGAAGGCCGCGCGAGCAATGGCCCGCTGTATGCGGACGTGCTGGCGCAAGGCCTCGGCTTCCAGGCGCTCGCCTCGGCGCGCGGCGGCACCGACTGGGCGTTCGGCGGCGCGCGCACGCGCTACCAGCTCTTCGGTCCGCCCTTCCTCGGCATCGTCGACCAGGTCGCGCGCTACCGTTCGCTGCCGGGCGGCGCCGACCCGAACGCGCTGTACGTCGTCTGGGGCGGATCGAACAACCTGCAGGACATCTTCCTGCGCCGCACGACCGACGCGCTGGGCCAGCCCATCCCGGACCTGCCGCAGACGCTGTCCGACATCGGCGGCATGCTCGACGCGCTGGTCGACGAAGGCGTGCGCCACCTGCTCGTGCCCAACGTGCCCAACCTCGGCCGCGTGCCCCGCGTGCGCGAGCTGGGCGGACCGGCGGGACAGGCGGCGGCGACCGGCCTGGTGCAGGCCTACAACCAGGGACTGGCCGGCCTGCTCGACGGCTTCCAGGCGCAGCATCCCGAGGTGCAGCTGATCCGCTTCGATGCCTTCGCGAGCTTCGAGAACATCGTCGCGCACGGCGCCGAGCTGGGCCTCACCAACCTCACCGACCGCTGCTACACCGGCGACGACCTGGGCTTCAGCGGCGGCGGCTCGGTGTGCGCGAACCCGGACAGCTACCTGTTCTGGGACGGCATCCATCCGACCACGGTGACGCACCGCCTGCTGGGGCAGGCGATGCTGGCCGCGGTGGTACCGGAGCCGGCGAGCATCACGTTGTTGGGGATCGGCCTGCTGCTGCTGGCCATGCGATCCCGGGTTGGCACCCGGGCTACGACGTCCGCGTAGCCCGGGTGCAACCCGGGAGCCTCACGGCGAGCTGATCCGCGCCAACGCCGAGCGCGTCAGCACGTACAACGCCCCATCCGTCCCCACCGCCATGTCGACCGGCGAGGTGAACCCGGTGGAGAACGCATACGCCGCGTTGTTGGCCACGTCGTACAAGGCCACGAAACCGCTCACGTAGTCGGCGAAGAAGTAGTTGCCGCGATACGGCGCCGGGAACATGCCCGTGTCGGGATAGAACGCCGCGCCGGCGATCGCGAACCCGGTGAAGAAGCCGCCCGGGCCCGTCCCCGGCGGGCTGGTCGCGCTGTGCTTGTAGGTGAAGCTGGGCCCGGTGATGCCCGCCGTCACGTTGTCCGGCCCTTCCGATCCGGGCCAGCCGTAGTTCGCGCCTGAGGTCCCGCGGTTGATCTCTTCCCAGGTGTTCTGCCCCACGTCATTGATGTGGATGCGCCCCGTGCCCGCTTGCACCGCGAAGGTGAAGGGATTGCGCAGCCCATAGGCCCAGACGGCGCGCGCCAGGCCGGTCTGGCTCGCGTAGAACGGGTTGTCGGTGGGGATCGAGCCGTCGGCGTTGAAGCGCAGCAGCTTGCCGAAGGGATCGGCGAGGTTCTGCGCCTTCGAAGGGCTGGCGTTCTCGCCCACGCCGACATACAGCTTGCCGTCGATGCCGAAGTGCAGCGCGCCGCCGTTGTGGTTGGTGGCCGTCGACAGCGCCGGCAGGTTCACCAGCACCAGCTCGCTGCCCGCGACCGCGACGTCGCCGTTGGCGGTGAAGCGGCTGATGCGGTTGTGGGCGCCGTTCTGCGTGGTCGTGTAGTAGACGTAGACGAAGTGGTTGGTCGCGAAGTTCGGATCCAGCGTGACGCCGATCAGGCCGCGCTCGCCCGCCGAGTCGACGCTCAGGCTCACGAATGGCGTCGCGAGCAGCGCGCCGTTCTTCACCACCCGCAGGTGTCCTCCCTGCTCGGCGACGAAGAAGCGGCCGTCGCTGGCGCGGGCGATGGCGGTCGCGCCGCTCAGACCCGTCACCCAGTTCATGATGCGGCTGAAGCCCTGCGGCAGCGTGCGCGTGCCGCCGAAGGCCACGGTGGCGCTGGACCAGCCCGAGAGGTTGCCCGCCGCGTCGCGCGCCCGCGCGCGCACCACGTGCTGGCCGGAGGCGAGCTTGTTGGTGTCGAAGCTGACCGAGTAGGGCGAGCTCGTGTCCGCCGCGCCGGCCGCCATGCCGTCGACCTGGAACTCGACGCTTTGCACGCCGACGTTGTCGCTGGCGGTGGCGCTCAGGCTGATGGTGCCGGCCAGGCCGCTCGCGAACTTCGCCGGCGCGGTGAGCGCGACCGTGGGCGGCGTGGTGTCCGAGGTCGTGCCGTTGATCGTCACGTACTGGGGCGCCGTCATCTTCATCGCGCCGTCGTCGTCGGTCGCACGGGCCCGCAGGTTGTGCTGGCCGGTCGAGCGCGGTGTCCAGGTGAGGGTGTAGGGGTTGTTGGTGTCGGCGCCGATCCAGTTGATGCCGTCGAAGAACTCCACCTTCGCGACCGTGCCGTCGCTGTCCGATGCCGTCGCGGTGAGCGTCATCGGCTGGTTGACCGTGCCCGTGGCGGGGAAGCTCAGGGCGATCGCGGGCGGCTGGTTGGTCGCCGCGCCGACGTCGGTGAAGGTAGCGACATACGTGGTGTCGGCCGCGGGCGTCGCGATGGTGTGCATCGCCGCGCCGCCGTCGCTCCAGCGGGTGAAGCGGTAGCGCCGCCCGTTGAAGTCCTGGTCGGCGGCGCCCAGGTCGCGCTCCATCCCGACCACGCCGGTGGTGGTGCGCGGCGCCGTGAGCGGCTGTCCGTCCAGCGTCAGGTGCAGGCCCGCCGGCTGGGTGCTCAGCGTGAAGTGCGATTTCTGGGGCAGCAGGTCGCGCGTCACCTCGTTGGTGGCGCCCTGGCTGTCGGTCGCGCGCAGGTGGAAGCGGTACCAGATGTTGTCGGAGGTCTCGCCGCGCACGGGAATGGTCACCGAGCCGCTGCCGCCGGTGGTCATCGGCTGGAAGGGGTGGGTGTGGGTGTCGTGGTGCAGCTCGGCCCACCAGGTGAGGCGCGACGCCGGCACGCTGCCGTCTTCAGGATCGGTCGCGCTGCCGCTGAACGCAACGGTCTGGCCGGCGCGGAAGGTCTGCCCGGCGGTCGGGTTGGCGATGGTGGCGCTGGGCGCCTGGTTGGTGGTGCTGAGCCGTTCGCACGACTTCACCACGCCATTGAGCGGATCGCTGCCGAAGAAGGCGTTGGTGCACTGGCCGCTGCTGGTGACCGACTTCTGGACCCAGCTGCTCTGCGCGCCGTAGCGCACGGTCTGGGTGCCGCTGACGGTGAAGCTCTGGCCCTCGTCGGCGATGTGCACCCAGGTGGTGGCCGTGGCCTCGGCCAGCACCGCCTGGCGCTGGTCGATCGGGCTGGATGGGTAGCCGCCGCCGCCGCAGGCAGTCAGGCAGGCCAGGACGCACGCGCTCGCCAGGCCGCGCCAGCAATCGGACCGATGCACGTCTCACTCCTCCGGGACACACATGTCCTCCCGCAGCCGCGGCGTGACCCGACCGTCGGCTCATCCAAGGGCGCGGCACAACTTGCGGGGCCTGCGTCAGCGTCGAGGATGATGCAGCGCTCGCCGCGGCCCCGACGCGCGAAGGGCATGTAACCTCATCGCGCAGGCGCAACAGCGCGCAACGCCCACGATGCCGACTCGACTTAGGCGGTCGAGCGCAGTCGCTTCAGCAGCCGCTTGCGCTCCGAGCCTTCCGCCGCTTCCTCGACGATCAGCGTGTGGAACTCGTCGACGGACCGCGCCTGCAGCGCGGCCTTCTTGACGACGATGCGCGCGATCGGTCCCATGTGGGCGGTCAGCACGCGCAGCGCGTGGCCGATGGCGCCCGAGGGCAGGGGACCGTGCGGGTCGGTCGCCGGCGGCGTGGTCGACAGCGTGGGCGTCGCGGTGGGCGGGGTGCGCGGATGCGTGCGCGGCGCCGGCACCGACAGCGGCGCCGGGGCGGGCGGCAGCGGCGTGGGCGCTTCCGCGGAAGCGGGCGATTCCGCCACGGCATGCAGCAGCGCCTGGCGGAAGGCGGCGGCGCTCACGTAGCGGTCCTCGGGCTTCTTCGCCAGCGCCTTGGCCACCAGGCCGTCGAAGTGCGCCGAGCGCCGGCCGCTGGTGACGACGCTGGGCGGCTCGGGGCTTTCGTTCACCGTCTTGTACATCACCGCCTCGGGCGTGCCCGCGAAGGGCGAGTTGCCGGTGAGCATGCGGTACAGCAGCACGCCGGCGGCGAACACGTCGATGCGGTGGTCCAGCGGCAGGCCGATGTACTGCTCCGGCGCGATGTAGCCCGGCGTGCCGATGATGGAGGTGACCAGCGTCAGCGCGTTGGTCTCGATGCGCGCGATGCCGAAGTCGGTGATCTTGAGCTGGCCGCGGGCGGTGACGATGATGTTGGCCGGCTTGATGTCGCGGTGCCAGACGCCGGCGCGGTGCGCGCACTCCAGCGCGTCGAGCAGCTGCTCCATCACCCGCACCACCGTCGGCTCGTTGGGCAGCGGCGTGGTCGCGAGCAGCTGCGACAGCGTGCGTCCCTCCACGTACTCCATCGCGATGAAGGCGGTGTCCGCGTCCTCGCCGTATTCGTAGATCGCGACGATGCCGGGGTGCGACAGCCGGCCCACCGCCTGCGCCTCGTTGCGAAAGCGGGCGGCGTAGCTCGAGTCGGAGCCGTCCGGGCCGGACAGCGACCGGTGGATGGTCTTGATGGCGACCGGGCGCTCGATGACCGGGTCGAAGGCCTTGTAGACGACGCCCATCGCGCCTTCGCCGATCACACCGGTGATCGGGTACTTCCCAAGACGCTCCGGATGATTCACGACAACCTCAACGATCCAGGAGCTTCATCGCATGAACCAGGCTCTTGCGCATGCGCGTGAACGACCCGGCCAGCACGCCGATCTCGTCGCGCGAGCGGATGCTGAACTCCGGCGCGTCGAGCTCGCCCAGGCTCACCCGGTCCGACAGCGCCGACAGGCGCCGCACCGGCTGGATCACCAGCTTCCACAGCAGCAGGTTGAGCGCGCCGCCGATCGCCAGGAAGACCAGGCTCAGCAGGCCCACGACCGTGAGCAGCGCCTTGTCGGCGCGCTGCATGGGCACCGACATCGGCACCGACACCACCTGCGCGCCGATGGGCTCGTTGAGCGTCCAGCCGAAGCCGTTGTTGGGCCCGTACTTCGCCACCAGCGTCGGCGGCGCCGCCTCCGCGGTGCTGTGGCACTGCAGGCAGGCCGCGTTGGTGATGAGGATGGGCCGGGCGATGTACAGCGCCCGGCCGGTGGGCGTGTCGCGCTGGCCCACGAACTCGCTGCGCTGCGGCTGGTTGCGGAACTGCTGGATCACGTCGGCTTCCCACTCGACGGCGCGGTCGCGCGGATTGGTCGGGTTGAGCATCGCCGGCTTGTAGCCGTAGTCCGGGTACTTGCCGCGCAGCGCCGCCAGCACCTCCATCGACGAGAACGACGGGATGGCCTGCGGCAGGAACCGGTGCTGCATCTGCTCGCGCAAGAGCGGTGCGATCTGCGTCGCGGTATAGGTGCTCACCACGCTCGCCTTTTCCATCAGCAGGCGGGCCCGGTCCAGCACCTCCTCCTGCGCGTCGCGCTGCAGCAGGCTGCGTGCGATCAGCGTAGACACGGCCAGGCCGCCGAGGAACACGGCCAGGAACACGAGGTTGAATTTGAGCAGCAGCTTCATGGCTTGATCTACGTGGCTTATCGGCCACCGGATGCCGTGTTGAAGCAAGGCGTTCTCTAGGGGAGCGCGCCCCCGAGAACAAGGGGGCACGCATCCGCGGGGAACGGTGCCAAATGCCCCTGCATTCGTGCAATAGTCCACGGATCCCGCCCTGTGGCGGCTTCTACACTTTCATCAAACGACTCTGAGATTCCAGCCATGTGCGGCGTTGCGGGACTGTGGCATCTCGACCAGCGCCCCGTGGACGGCGCGGCATTGCGGCGGATGACGCGGGCGCTCACGCACCGCGGGCCCGACGAGGAGGGCTATCACCAGGCCGCGGGCATCGGCCTGGGCCATCGGCGCCTGTCCATCATCGACCTGAGCACCGGCCAGCAGCCCCTCGGCAACGAAGACGACAGCATCTGGGTCGCCTTCAACGGCGAGATCTTCAACTACCTGGAGCTGCGCGCCGACCTCGAGAAGCGCGGTCATCGCTTCAAGACCCGCAGCGACACCGAGACCCTGGTCCACCTGTACGAGGAAAAAGGCCTCGACTTCGTCGACGACCTGAACGGCCAGTTCGCCATCGCGTTGTGGGACGGTCCGCGCCGGCGCCTGGTGCTGGCGCGCGACCGCGTCGGCATCCGCCCGATGTTCCACGCCACCCTGGCCGACGGCACGGTGCTGTTCGGCTCCGAGATGAAGGCGCTGCTGGCCCACGGCGGTCTGCGCGCCGAGATCGATCCGGCCGCGGTCGGCCAGATCGCGACCTTCTGGGTCAGCCTGCCGCCGCGCACGCCGTTCAAGGGCATCGAGGAGCTGGGACCGGGCCGCATGCTGGTGCTGGAGAACGGCCGGCGCACCCTCCACCAGTACTGGCAGCACCGCTTCCCGCGCGAGCACGAGTACGAGGAGAAGTCCATCGGGCACTGGCAAGACGCGGTGCGCGAGCTGCTGCACGACGCGGTGCGCCTGCAGCTTCGCTCCGACGTGCCGGTGGCGACCTACCTGAGCGGCGGCCTCGATTCGTCCATCCTCACGGCGCTGGTCAAGCGCCATCACATCAACGACCTCACCACCTTCTCGGTGGGCTTTGCCGACGCCCGCTTCGACGAGCGCGAGTACCAGCAGCAGATGGTCCGCCATCTGCAGACCGACCACCGCGAGGTGCAGGTGGGCGGCGCCGACATCGGCCGCGCCTTCACCGACGTGGTCTGGTTCGCCGAGCGTCCGATGATGCGCACCGCGCCGGCGCCGCTGCTGCGGCTGGCGCAGCTGGTGCGCGAGAGCGGCATCAAGGTGGTGCTCACGGGCGAGGGCGCCGACGAGGTGTTCGGCGGCTACGACCTCTTCCGCGAAGACAAGGTGCGGCGCTTCTGGGCGCGCAGCCCCGAGTCGGCCTGGCGCCCGGCGCTGCTGTCGCGGCTGAACCGCTTCGTCGACCGCGATCCCAAGGCCGAGGCCTTCTTTCGCATGTTCTTTCGCACCGGCCTGGAAGACACGGCCGATCCGCACTATTCGCATCGCCTGCGCTGGGACAACACCTCGCAGATCAAGCGGGTGTTCGCGCCGGAGTTCCGCGCGCAGATGCAGGGCGACGACGCGCTCATGGCCGAGCTCGAGGCCTACCTCGATCCGGGGCGCGAGCATTGGCACCCGCTGTGCCGCGCCCAGTACCTGGAGATGACGCTGTTCATGTCGGGCTACCTGCTCAACTCGCAGGGCGATCGCATGATGATGGGCCACTCGGTCGAGGGCCGGGTGCCCTTCCTGGACCACCGGCTGATCGAGCTGGCCGCGCGCATCCCGCCCAAGTTCAAGATCCGCGGCCTCGACGAGAAGCACATCCTCAAGCGTGCCTTCGCCGACATCCTGCCGCCGGCCATCGCCTCGCGTCCGAAGCAGCCGTACCGCGCGCCCATCGCGGCCTGCTTCGCCGGCGATGACCACAACCTGGGCGCGCAGCTGCTGCGTCCCGAGGAACTGCAGCGCACCGGCTTCGCCAACCCGGCGGCGGTCGGCAAGCTCCTGCACAAGGCCCGCGCGGGGGGCGCGGGCCTGGGCGAGCGCGACGAGATGGCCGTGGCCACCGTCGCCTCCCTCCAATTGCTGAATCACTTGTTCGTGGAGGGATCAAGAATCATGTCTCAGGGGAAGACCGATGAAGAACGAACAGCAGTTGCGCACTGAGATCCGGCAGTTCGTGCTGAACGAGCTGCTGATGGGCGACGCCACCGCCATGCTCGAGGACGAGGAGTCCTTCCTCGAGACCGGCACCATCGATTCCACCGGCGTGCTCGAGGTCGTCATGTTCCTCGAGCAGAGCTTCGGAATGAAGGTCCATGACCGCGAGCTCGTGCCGGAAAACCTCGACTCGGTGAGCCGGCTGGTGCAGTTCGTCATCCGCAAGAAGCATGCTGCTTGACCGCTTCCTGCACGACAGCGCCCAGCGCCACCCGCACAAGCTCGCCCTGATCTGCGGCGAGCATCGCGCCACCTACGCCGAGGTCGACGGGGGCGCCAACGCGCTCGCCCATGCCTTCAAGGCGCTGGGCCTGCAGCGCCAGGAACGCGTCGCGGTGTACCTCGACAACTCCGTCGAGGCGGTGCAGGCCTTGTTTGCGGCCATGAAGGCCGCGGGCGTGTTCGTGGTGGTGAACCCGCAGACCAAGGGCGACAAGCTGGCCTTCATCCTGAAGGACTGCAACGTGCGCATCCTCGTCACCAGCGCGCGGGCGCTGCATGCGGTGGCGGGCGAGCTGCAGGGCTGCCCCGACCTGCGCGACGTGGTGCTGGTCGACGCGCCGACCGGCCCCGAGCTCGACGCGCTGGCGGCCGGCGGCGTGCGACTGCACGTGCTCGACGAGCTGCTGGCGGCACATCCGCGCAGCCTGCCCGACAACCCGGGCATCAGCCTGGACCTGGCCAGCCTGGTCTACACCTCCGGCTCGACCGGCCTGCCCAAGGGCGTGACGCTGACCCACCTCAACATGGTGACGGCGGCCGCCTCCATCACCACCTACCTGCGCAACGAGCCCGACGACATCGTCCTCAGCCCCTTGCCGCTGGCCTTCGACTACGGCCTGTACCAGGTGCTGATGGCGTTCCGGTTCGGCGGCACGGTGGTGCTCGAGAAGCAGTTCGTCTACCCGTACAAGTACATCGAGCTGATCGAGAAGGAGCGTGTCACCGGGCTGCCCATCGTGCCCACCATCAGCGCCATCCTGCTCAACCTGAAGGACCTGGAGGAGCACGACTTCTCGTCGGTGCGCTACCTCACGAACACCGCGCAGGCGCTGCCCGAGCACCACATCCGGCGGCTGCGCCAGGTCATGCCGCGGGCCCGGCTGTATTCGATGTACGGGCTCACCGAGTGCAAGCGGGTGGCCTACCTGCCGCCCGAGCTGGTCGACCGCAAGCCGACCTCGGTGGGCGTGGCCATCCCCGGCACCGAGGTCTGGATCGAGGACGAGGCCGGCCAGGTCGTGACCACGCCCGGCCAGGCCGGCGAGCTGATCGTGCGAGGCGCGCACGTGATGGTCGGCTACTGGAACCGGCCGGAAGAAACCGCGCGGGCGCTGCGTCCCGGGCGCTACCCGTACGAGCGCGAGCTGCGCACCGGCGACCTGTTCCGCCAGGACGCCGACGGCCACCTGTACTTCATCTCGCGCAAGGACGACCTCATCAAGACCGCCGGCGAGCGCGTCGGGCCGCGCGAGGTCGAGAACGTGCTGTACGAGATCGAGGCGGTGAAGGAAGCGGCCGTCATCGGCGTGCCCGACGACACCCTGGGCAGCGCGATCAAGGCCTTTGTCGCGCTGCGCGACGGCCTCTCGCTGACCGAGGCCGAGGTCATCAAGCATTGCCAGAAGCGCCTCGAGAAGTTCATGGTGCCCAAGCACGTGGCCTTCGTGCCGGAGCTGCCGAAAACCTCGACCGGCAAGATCAGCAAGCGCGGGCTCGCTTAGGATCTTCGAATGGCTTTTGACAAACACATGTTGCGCCTCGACTGCGCGGCCGAGGCCGATCGCATCGGCGACACCCTGCGCAAGCAGCTGCGCGAGATTCGCCGCAAGGGCGTGGTGCTGGGCCTGTCGGGCGGCATCGACAGCTCGGTCACTGCGGCGCTGGCGGTGCGCGCCCTGGGCCCCGAGCGGGTGTTCGGCATCTGCATGCCCGAGGCCGACTCCGACCCCGAGTCGCTGGCGCTGGGCCGGCAGCTCGCCGACCACTTCGGCATCCGCACCGTGGTCGAGGACATCGCGCCCGCGCTGGCCGCGCTCAAGTGCTACGAGCGCCGCAACGAGGCGGTCGCGCGGGTGGTGCCCGGCTTCACGCCCGAGTGGAAGTTCAAGCTGGTCCTGCCCGGCCCCGAGCACCGCGGGCTGAGCTTCTATTCGGTGGTGGCGCGCTCGCCGGATGGCACCGAGGTGCGCGAGCGCCTGCCGCTGGACGCCTACCTGGCCATCGTGGCGGCCACCAACTTCAAGCAGCGGGTGCGCAAGATGGTCGAGTACCACTGGGCCGATCGCCTCAACCACGCGGTGGCCGGCACGCCCAACCGCCTCGAGTACGACCAGGGCTTCTTCGTCAAGCAAGGCGATGGCGCGGCCGACGTGAAGCCGATCGCCCACCTGTACAAGACCCAGGTCTACGCGCTGGCCGAGCACCTGGGCGTGCCCGAGAACATCCGGCGCCGCCCGCCCACCACCGACACCTATTCCCTGCCGCAGGGCCAGGACGAGTTCTACTTCAGCCTGCCCTACGACAAGCTCGACCTGTGCCTGTACGGCCGCAACCACGGCATCGCGGCCGCGGACATTGCAGCCGCCGCCGGCCTCAGCGAAGAGCAGGTGCAGCACGCCTACAAGGACATCGACACCAAGCGCTCGACCACCCGCTACCAGCACCTGGCGCCGCTGCTGGTCGAGCCGATCGCAGGAGTGGGCTGATGACGACGCCGCAACGACCTTCCCCCGACTACGTGCCCGAGCGCTTCTGGGAAGAGCGCTACGCCACCCTCGACCTCACCCGCTCGGGGCACCGCGACCTGCCCGAGGCCTACAACCGCTGGCTGTACCGGCGCAAGCAGGCGGTGCTGCGGCGCAGCCTGAGGGCGGCGGGGTTCGACCCCGCCGGCAAGCGCGTGATGGAGATCGGCGTGGGCACCGGCGTGTACGTCGACTTCTGGAAGCGCCTGGGCGTGTCCGCCATCACCGGCCTGGACATCAGCAGCGCAGCCATCGAGTTCCTGCGCCGCCAGCATCCCGGCCATGACTTCCTGAAGTGCGACGTCACCGAGCCGGACGCACAAGGCGCCTGCGGCAGCGACTTCGACCTGGTGACCGCCCTGGACGTGCTCTACCACGTGGTCGACGACACCCGCCTCGAGCGCGCATTGCGCAACGTGCGTGCGGCGTTGCGCCCGCAAGGCCTGTTCGCCATCCACGACCAGTTCCTGCATCGCGCAACCGAGCATCGCGGCTATATTCGCTGGCGTTCCCTCGAAGACTGGCAGCGCCTGCTCGCGGCCAACGGCTTCGAGATCGTGTCGCGCACGCCCATCTTCTTCAGCATGATCCAGACCAACGACTGCGCCACCCCGCGCGGCGCGGCCCGCATGGAGTCGCTGTGGGGCCGGCTGCAGCCGTGGATGGTCCGCTTTCCTTCGCTGCTGGGCGCCACCGGCTACGCCCTCGACACGGTCCTGGGCCGCGTGCTGAAGGAAGGCCCGTCGATGGAGCTCATGCTGGTGAGGCGCGGCGCATCTTGAAAGCGACCGTCTGGGAACTGCGCTCGGAGCTGCGCGCGCTCGCGCTGTGGTTCCTTGGCGCCATCCCGCTGCGCCTGGGCGCGCGCCTGCGCGCCTGGCTGCTGCCGCGCTTCATGCAGAGCATGGGCACCGAGACCATTGTTCAGCACGGCTTTCGCGTCACCGTGCCCGAGAAGGTCTCGATCGGCTCGCATTGCAACTTCGGTGCCGACGTGATCATCGCGGGCGGCGGCGGCGTGCGCATCGGCGACTGGGTCGGCTTCGGGCCCGACGTGAAGGTGTGGTCGGTCAACCACCGCTTCGACGACCCCGACACGCCCTGGCAGCTACAGGGCTGGGAGGCGAAAGAGGTGGTCATCGAGGACGACGTCTGGCTGGCCGCCAACGTGTTCGTGATGCCCGGCGTCACCATCGGCCGCGGCGCCATCGTGTCGGCCGGCACCGTGGTCAACAAGTCGGTCCCGCCTTATGCGCTGGTGGCCGGCAACCCGGGCCGGGTGGTCGGCTGGCGCAAGCGCCCCTCCGACGAGCCCGGGGTGGGGGCCTCATGATCCGCCTCGGCGCGTCGCGGCTGGCCGCCGTCGTGGCGCTGGCCTGCGGTCTCGCCGGCTGTTTCTCGCGCGCCCAGGAGGCTCCCGTGGACATGGCCGTGGTGAAGGCCGACCTGCAGGCCGTGGCCGGCGCGCGCATCCTGTTCGCGCACCAGTCGGTGGGTCGCAACATCCTCGAAGGCGTGCAGGAGCTGGCGCGCCAGACGGGCGTGCCGATCCGCATCCAGCAGGTCGACGGCCTTCCGCCCGATGCGGGCCCGGGGCTGTTCCACACGATGATCGGCGTGAACGGCCAGGCCGACACCAAGCTCGACGCCTTCGCCGGCCTCCTGACCCGGCCCGAGCGGCCGTCCTACGACCTCGCGCTGCTCAAGTTCTGCTACGAGGACCTGGAGCCGGGCGCGAAGGGCCGCGACGGCCTGTTCCAGCGCTACGCCGCCCGGATGGGCCAGGTCCAGGCCGCCCGGCCCGACCTGCGCCTGGTGCACGTCAGCTCGCCGTTGCGGGCCGATCCGCCCGGCTGGAAGACCACGCTCAAGCGCTGGCTGGGCCGAGAGACCGAGGAAGACGCCGGCAACCTCGCGCGCAATGCCTACAACGACGCCTTGCGCGCGCGCTTCGGCGGGGCGCCGCTGTTCGACCTGGCGGCGGTGGAGTCGACCTTGCCCGATGGCACGCGCAGCCGTTTCGCCAGCGCCCAGCGCAGCGTGTACACGCTCGCGCGGCCGTACACGTCGGACGGCGGGCACCTCAACGAGGAAGGCCGCCGGCGCGCCGCCGCCGAGCTGCTGCACACGCTGGCCGCTGCATTGAAAAAGTAGCCCGGGTGCAACCCGGGGTTTGCGAGCGCCCCCGCCGTCGTCGCACTGCGAACTAGTTCCTGCGGCCGCCGCCGCCCCGTGCCGACAATCTCATGGCGACATGGACACCGCCGCACGCCCCCTCGCCTTCCTGCGCACCGCCTTGCTGGTGCTGGTCAGCGCCACCATCGGCCTGCTCGGCTGGCACCACGTCGGCATGACGCGATCGCTGCTGCTCGACCCGGACACCTATGCCCACACGCCGCGCGACGACCGGGTGGAGGGTGGCGCCAGCGTCGCCCGGCTGGAGCGCCGGGGCCGCGCGGCCGTGCTGGACTGCGCGATGGAATCGGGCTACCAGTGGCCGTACTGCGAAGTGTCCATCGCCCTCGCGCCGGCGCCCGCCGGCATCGACCTGTCGGGCTACGACAGCGTGCGCTTCGACCTCGCGTACAGCGCACCCGGGCCCGGCCCGCACACCCTGCGCTTCTTCCTGTGCAACTTCGAGCCCGGCCTGTCCAAGGCGGACGACCGCCGCACGCTGAAGGTCAACGAGGTGGAGTTCGACCAGCCGGCCAGCGGCCAGATCGTCGTGCCCATGAAGCTGTTCCGGGTCGCCTCGTGGTGGGTGGCCGAGAACAAGGTGCCCATGCTGAACACCGACATGCGGGTGGACCGGGTGTCCTTCGTCCAGATCGGCACCGGCTCGACGGTCCAGACCGGCGCGCACCGGCTGGAGATCCGCGCCATCGAGCTGCAGGGCAAGTGGATCAGCCTGCCCCGCCTGCTGATGCTGCTGGTCGGTGCCTGGTGCAGCTTCGGCGTCGCCTGGCTGGCGCTGGAGCTGCTGGCGTTCCGCGCGCGGCTCGCGACCGAGAAGGCGCGCGTCGCGCAGCTGCAGTCGCTCAACCTCGCGCTCGAGCTGGAGACGCAGGAGCTTGCCGGGCAGGCGCGCACCGACCCGCTGACCGGCGCGCTCAACCGCGAGGGCCTGCGCGACTTCCTCATGAAGCAGTGGCAGGGCGAGATCCCGGTCGGGCCGGCCCTGAGCCTGGTGTTCGCCGACCTGGACCACTTCAAGCGCATCAACGACGTTCACGGCCATGCCGTGGGCGACGAGGTGCTGCAGCGCTTCGTGCTGCTGGTGCAGCGCGAGATCCGCGTCAGCGATCGCCTGGTGCGCTGGGGCGGCGAGGAGTTCCTGGTGGTCTGTCCGCAGACCACGGTGGACGGCGCACGCTTGCTCGCCGAAAAGCTGCGCGCCAGCGTCGCCGGTGGCGGCTGGCCGCACGGCATCGCCGTGACCTGCTCCTTCGGCGTGGCCGCGCATGACGACGGCGAGGACTTCGGCAGCTTGCTGCGCCGCGCCGATGCCGCGCTGTATGCGGCCAAGGCGCGCGGCCGCAACCAGGTCGCGCTGTCCGGGGCGCAGGACGCCGAGCTTCAGGGCGAGACGAACGCGCGGATCGCCGCCTCGCTGGGCGCGTCCAGCGCGGTGAAGACGAGCCCGACCTTGAACCCCTCGGGTCCCATCAGCGAGCTGTAGACCGACTTCGCCGCCACGCTGACCTCCACCGGATCGTCGCTGCCGACCGGCAGCGCCAGCGTCACCGTGCAGCGCGTGCCCGGCGAGATGGGGCGCGGCGCGACCAGCGACAGGCCGTCCAAGCCGAGGTCCCAGGTGCGCATGGGACGCGGCTCGGCGCCGGGCAATGTCACGGTGGCCGTGGTGCGCAGCACCTTGCGGGCGTGGACGCGGCGGTTCGTGCTTTCGATCATGGATGGATGACCAGTGTGTGCTGACGCAGCAGTCGGCGTGCCCGTCGTCAGGCGTGCTCCGCCATGCACCGCGCGATGAGCCAGCACATGCGCTCGTTGCTCCCCTCCTGCCAGCGTACCGCGTTCGGTGGCGGACCGCTCAGCGCCCGCATGATGATGCCCAGCTCCTCGGCCAGGAAATGCTGGGCGCGGCTGCTGCCGAGCGCCCTCTGCCAGCGCGAGATCCAGTCGGCGAGCTCGCGCTCCTGCTGGCGCTGGATCACCGCGCCGGGCGGGGCTTCGGCCAGGAAGGCCACCAGCTCCCGGGCGCGGTCGGCGAAGGTCTCGGAGGTGAGCGAAGGCTGCGACACGAACATCTCCCTGCAATGCGGATCACGCGCAGGCAGGCCCGTTCTGGCGCCTTGGGGTGGCAACCCCGCTGTCGTGGCCCGGCGGGCGCAGGGCCCGCGAGGCGGTAGACCGGAAGCTTTGCGACCCCGGCTTTCGCTCGGGTGTGCCTTTGTCGTCGTCCAGCCTTCACTGTATCCAAACGCAACCGCAATGGGTCGTCGCCGACCCGCTGGCAATGCGAGGAAGCACGCGAGGGCGTGACGAAGTTGACGCCGCTGCTGTCCGCGTCGCGGGCCTCGGTCCTTCGCAGGATGGACACCCGCCCGGTTTCGACTAGGTTTGCCGTATGCAAGGACAAGGGCGGCGACGGCTGCGGCCGGGCGCTGTCCGAGGGGGTAGTCCGATGAAACCTGCGATCGCCCTGTTGCTGGCCTTCATGCTGCCGCTGACCGCCTTCACGGCGGACGATCCCTATCGCCGGCCGGCGCGGATCCCCGCGCCCGCGGACAACCCGCTGACGCCCGAGCGCATCCAGCTGGGCAAGATGCTGTTCTTCGACCCGAGGATGTCGGGCTCCAGCAACGTGAGCTGCTCGACCTGCCACCTGCCCGAACTGGGCTGGTCCGACGGCCGCCCGGTCGCCCTGGGCTTCGACGGCAAGCCGCAGCGGCGTGCCAGCATGACCATCGTCAACGCGGCCTACACGCCGTTCATCGGCTGGGACGGCCGGCGCTCCTCGCTCGAGGAGCAGGTGAAGGGCTCGCTGAACAAGAAGGGCGCGATGCACGTCGACCTGGAGGAGGCGCTGCGCATCCTCGCGTCCATCCCCGGCTACGCGCCGTTGTTCGAGCGCGCCTACCCGGGCGAGGGCATCACCGCCGACACCATGGCCAAGGCGATCGCGAGCTTCGAGCGCAGCGTGGTGTCCGGCGAGTCGTCCTTCGACCGCTGGCGCGCCGGCAACCCGCGCGGGCTCAGCGCCTCGGCGCAGCGCGGCTTCAAGGTGTTCGAGGGCAAGGGGCGCTGCAGCACCTGCCACAGCGGCTTCAACTTCAGCGACGGCAAGTTCCACAACGTCGGCGTGAAGCCCACGCCGAAGGTGGAGGACCTGGGCCGCTTCGCCATCGTCTGGGAGGCCGGCACCAAGGGTGCATTCAAGACGCCGACCCTGCGCGAGATCGGTCGCACCTCGCCGTACATGCACAACGGCGCCTACGCCACGCTCGAGGAGGTGGTGGAGCACTACGACCGCGGCGGCGACCCCCAGGAGGACCTGAGCCCGCTGGTCAAGCCGCTGCGCCTGAGCGAGCGCGAGAAGGGCGACCTGGTGGCCTTCCTGCGGTCCTTGAGCAGCGACGAGGTGGAGTTCGTCGCGCCGGTGTTGCCGCGCTGAGCGGGCCCACCCCTAAGTTCGGCGGTTGCGGCGTCGAGCCGGGTCCGGACAATCCGGCCCATGTCGCCGCTGTCCCGCCTCCTGGTCTGCCTTGCCGTGCTCTGCGCGTCGGCCGCGCAGGCCCAGGAGGAGAACGTCCTCATCTCGATGCTGCGCGAGGAAGCCTCCAACCTCGAGCTGGGCAACGGCGTCGAGAAGGACGGCGCGCGCGCCGCGGCACTCTACTGCGAGGCCTCCCGTCTGGGCGACGTCGACTCGCAGTTCCGCCTCGGCTGGATGTACACCAACGGCAGCGGCGTCGACCGCAGCGATGCGGTGGCCGCGTTCTTCTTCCAGATCGCCGCCGAGCAGGGCATGGAGCAGGCGCAGCGCATGCTGAAGGTGGTGGGCGGGCCCACCACCGACGTGCCCGAATGCATGCGCGAGCCGGTCAAGTCGGCGGCGGCTGCGACGCCGGCGGCCCGCCGGCCCGTGGTGGCCATCGCCGCGCCGCCCAGCATCCTCAAGCTGGTCACCCGCATCGCGCCCGAGTACCGCGTCGAGCCGCAGCTCGCGCTGGCCATCATCGAGGCCGAGTCCAACTTCGACACCGTCGCGCTGTCGCCGCGCAACGCCAAGGGGCTGATGCAGCTCATCCCCGACACCGCGGCACGCTTCCATGTGCGCAACCCCTACGACCCGGCGCAGAACATCCGCGGCGGCATCGCCTACCTGCGCTGGCTGCTGGCCTACTTCGAGGGCGACGTGGCGCTCGTGGCCGCGGCCTACAACGCCGGCGAGGGCGCCGTCGAGCGCTACCGCGGCGTGCCGCCGTACGTCGAGACACGGGCCTACGTGCGCAAGATCCTCGCGTCGGTGGGCACGCAGGCGCATCCCTTCGACGCGAGCGTCACGCCCCCGTCGCCGCAGCTCGCGCTGATCCGCCAGCCGCGCCGGATGCACTGATTGGGGTTTTGTGGGCGGGGCCCACGCCGTCCTGCGGACGGCATGCTCTAACGCACGGCTCCCCCGAGCCCCCTACCAAGGGGGCTCCAGCATGTCCGACGGCTCCCTCCAGCCTCCCTCCAAGAGGGAGGTTCCAGCATGTTGGACAAGCCGGCCTCGCGACCGGCGGCCAGACGATCGTCGCGACACGTGCGGCCTGCGCCGCAGCGGCCGGCCACAGGCCGGCTCCTCATGCACGCTGGAGCCTCCCTCGCGGAGGGAGGCTGGAGGGAGCTGTCGAACGAGCTGGAGCCCCCTTGGTAGGGGGCTCGGGGGAGCCGTGCATTAAGGCATGCCGTCCGCAGGACGGCGTGGGCGCCACAAGTCAGTCCCCCATCAAAGCCCGCGCAGCCCATCCACGTGCGCCTTGTACCAACCCACGCTGTCGAAGAACAGCGTCCAGCCGATGATGTCGAAGTGGTCGGAGCCGCCCATCAGGCCCTTCCAGTTCCAGGCCCCGGCCTGCGGCGTGCCGCCATGGCTCAGGTCCTTGATGACGACCGGACGCGCATGGATGCCTCCGGCCGCGTTCATCGCCCAGGTCGGCGCCTTGTGCGAGACGGTGTTGACCACGCCGTCGTTGGGCCACCAGCTCGCCGGATCGACGGGCGCGAAGGGGCGCGCGTCGGGCATGAAGTTGCCCATCCAGCCCGGACCGACGAAGAGGAACAGCAGCGCGTTGGTATCGACATTGGGGTAGGACCAGCCGGTGAGCCAGCCGCGCGTGCTCGAGTCGGTGCTGACCGAGAAGTAGGTGACGTCCGCGTGGTCCTTCACCCATTCGTTCTCGGCCATTGCGCCGGCGGGGCTGAGGTCGTAGGGCGAGAGGTCCTTGATGCCGCTGTCCCACAGCGGCCAGGCCATCACGCGGTTCATGTAGTCGGCGAAGCTCTCGCTGCTCTTGCGCGGGCCGATCTGCCACTGGTCGAGCTTGAAGTCGTAGACCGTCTGCGCCGCCGTGCCGCCCGTGAGGCCGGCCACGCCGGTGACCAGCTGCTGCACCACCGGCACCCAGTCGACGACGCGGTAGGCGAGGGTGGTGCCGTCGTTGGGCGTGGAGATGGTGGTCACGCTCTTCACCCACGCGCTGCTCGGGCTGCCGGCGAACAGGCCCGGGTTGCTCGGCGCACCGTTGGCAGCGAGCAGCTGCACCAGCAGGCGCGCGGTCTGTCCGCCCATGCTGTGAGTGATCAGATGGACCGGGTGGCTCGCGTCCCAGCTCGGGTACAGGCCGGGGTGGCAGGTGCGGCCGTTGTGCCAGAAGTCCTCGGGCTTGCGCAGGTGGCCGTGGGTGTTGGCGTGCAGCATGCCGTAGTCGACGCAGCCGCCCTTGATCTGGTAGTACAGCTCCACCG
Source organism: Piscinibacter sp. (assembly GCA_036377015.1). Taxonomy (GTDB): domain Bacteria; phylum Pseudomonadota; class Gammaproteobacteria; order Burkholderiales; family Burkholderiaceae_C; genus Albitalea. The sequence continues at coordinate 29,806 of DASUZE010000113.1, forward strand.
CGCGGTCCCAGTTGGAGCTGAAGGGACCGACCACGGCGGTGCGCACCATCTGGTCGCCGTAGCGCGACTGCAGCTGTGCCTGCAGGTCGGTCAGGCCACCCCAGTACTTGTAGCCCAGCATCTCGCTGCGGCCGAAGCCGGCGAAGCCGTGCACCAGAATCACCGGGGCGTTGTTGGCCGCTTGCACCGGCGCGATGCCGGCGAGCGAGGCGAATGCGAGGAGGGCGGCCAGCCAGCGCCGCACGAGTCGAACACACGTCATGTCTGTCTCCCTGTTGTGATAGTCGGCGCTCATCTTGGTGATGGCGTTCACGCATCGCATTGACCGCGCAAGCCAAGCGCTTGGCCGCGGGACTAGGGAGAAACACGCTTGTAGCCCGGGTGCAACCCGGGACTTGTCGATCTGACCGACGACCCGGGTTGCACCCGGGCTACGAATTCAAGGCGGGCAGCTGTCGGCGCGGCGGGTGACCGCTGCGATGGTGTCGCTGCTGAACCAGAAGAAATACCCCTTGCCGGAGATCTTCACTTCACTGAGCGTGGCGCTCGCCACGCCGTCGTCGTTCACCGTCGCCTGCACCGGCTTGTTCGCCGCGGCGGTGCCGGAGGTCGAGGTCTTGGCGCCCTTGACGGTCGGCGCGGTGCTCGTGACGGGCGAGGTGTCGTAGATCACCGGCACCATCCAGCCCTGGTGGTATCCGCCGCTGCCGTGGATGGCGCAGTCGGAGGCTTCGGGTGAGCCGAAGGCGAGCTTCCGGTTGGTCTGCGGCCCGCGCATCATGATGTCGAAGTAGTTGGTGACCGTCTCCTGGTAGTGCGCCGGTGCCTTCGTGCGCACGACCGTGGGAGCGTCGGTGCGTTGCGAGGTGGCGCACCCCGCGGCCACGCACGCGGCCATTGCAGCTGCGATGGTTCTCATCGAATGTCCTGCCCCTCCGATGACCGCAAGGCGGCCGATGCGCGGATTGTTTCCACAGCTGGCGCGGCCTGCCAAGCGTGTGGATTTCGAGAATGAGGGGGTGGAAAAACTTGCCGCAGCGCTTGCCTATTCGCTGCCCGCCGCCGAGCCCGGCTGCAGGCTGCCGTCGGGCTGCGGCACCGTGATCGGCGCGACCGCCACCGTCGTCACGCCGTCGCGCCGCGTGAGCCCGATCTTCTCGGCAGTGGCCGGCGAGAGGTCGACGATGCGTCCCTTCACATACGGCCCGCGGTCCTGGATGGTCACGACCGCGCTCTGTCCCGTCTCGAGGTTGATGACGCGCGCCCGGGTTCCCAGCGGGAGCGTCTTGCTGGCCGCGTTGTCGCCTTGCGGCTGCATGGCATTGCCGTCGGCCATGCGCCGGCCGAAGAACTGGCGCGCATAGAACGAGGCCTTGCCGAAGCGCGTCTGTCCGGAGTGGTCCAGGGCCGGCCGGGACACCACCGGCCCGCGGGCCGCGGGAGCCGGGGATTCGGCGGCGGCGGGCGCGAGCGCCATGGCCAGCAGCAAGCCAGCGGCGTGGATCGTGAAAGTGTGGGTTCTCATGGTTCTCCCCAGTGTGGCCGCCGTGGCGCGCCGCTGCCATCGGCCGGGGCCGATCGGCCTTGTAGGGCAAATTCGTACCCGCACCATGTCCGGCGGCCGACTAGGCGCCGGCGGGGCGCCTGCCTACAGTCTCGCGAGGCCCGTCGGAGCGTGCATCCCGTTCCCCGCGGCCATCCGCAAGTCAACAGGGAGGGCACGTGGCCCGCATACCAAGAATCACGCAGGGCATTGCCCTGCCGCTGACCATGTTTGTCGTCGGCATGGCGCTGACGATCGTGCTCGCCGTTTCGGCGCGCAACGAGATCGCGCGCGGTGCCGACCAGCGCTTCGACGCCGTCGCCAACGAGCTGTCGGGCAAGGTCCGCGACCGCTTCGACGCCTACAGCGAAGTGCTGATCGGCCTGCGCGCGCTGTTCAACACCCCCGAGACCGTCACGCGCGAGCGATTCGCGCAGTACACGGCGGGCCTGACGCTGTCGAGCCAGTTCCCCGGCTTCCAGGTGCTCAACTACGCGCCGAACGTCGCCGTGCCGGCTCACCCGGATGCGCATCCGCTGGCCTACGTCGAGCCGATGGCCGGCAACGAGCAGGCGATCGGGCGTGACATCGCGGCGGTCCCGCTCGCGCTGAAGGCGCTGCAGCGCGCCCGCGACACCGGCGAGCTGACATCGTCGGGCCGCAAGATCAACTTCGACAAGCGCACGCCCGACGTCGGCCTGGCCATGCGCCTGCCGGTATACCGACCCGGCATGCCGCTGGCCACCGTGGAGCAGCGGCGCGCGGCGTATGTCGGCTCGGTGGGCGCGGGCTTCAGCCTCGCCCGCATGATGCGCGACGTCGTCGATGCCGGTGCCAACGGGCCGCGCCTGCGCCTGTATTCCGCCTGCGCCAGCCAGGGGCCGCTGGTCGCGCGCTCCGACCTCCACCCGATGCACGACGCGCAGATCGACGGGGACAAGCTGCTCTTCGACTCGACCCCCGGCCAGCCGCCGACGGCCGCTGCGTTCGTGCGCACCCTGTCCTTCGACGTGGGCGGACAGTCGTGGGCGGTCGAGGTGAGCGACCGCAGCGAGCGTGTGCTCGGCCGCATCGACCGCGCGACGCCCTGGCTGATCCTGCTGTGCGGCATGGCGATCAGCGCGTTGCTGGCCGGCATCGTGTATTCGCTGGCCACGGCGCGCAGCCGCGCCCAGGCCATCGCGACTGCGATGACGAGTCACCTTCGCACCAGCGAGCGCCAGCTCGAGGAGGCGCAGCACCTGGCCAACCTGGGCAGCTGGATCCTCGACGCCGAGACCGGCGCGCTGTTCTGCTCCGACGAGGCGATGCGCATCCTGGGCTTCGAGGCCGCGCCGCAGTTGCCTGACTTCGCGGCCCTGCTGTCGCGCGTGCCCGAAGACGAGCGCGCCGCCGTCGAGGCGCAGGTGCACGGGGCGGCGCGCTCCGGCGAGCGGGCCGAGTTCGAGCACCGGCTGGTGCTGCCCGACGGGCTGGAGCGCTGGGTCCACACCATCGTCCAGCTCACCGAGGAGGGCGGCAAGCGGGTGCTGCGCGGCACGGTGCGCGACGACACCCAGCGCCGCAAGGGCGCGGTGCGCCTGAAGCTGGAGCACGAGATCGCGCGCCTGCTGGTGAGCGACAGCGAGCCCGAGCTGGTGATGTCGCGCGCCATCGAGGCGGTCTGCACGCACCTGGGCTGGGACTGCGGCGCCTTCTGGGGCGTGCACGAGGACGGCCTGGCCCGCTGCGCCGCCGCCTGGCACATGGGCGACGACTCGACCATGTCGCAGTTCGTGCGCATCAGCCGCTCCTTGCACTACCGCGCCGACGAGGGCTCGCTGGGACGCGCCTGGCGCACCGGCGAGGCGGTGCTGATCGACACGCTCAACGCCCGCCTCGACTTCACCCGCGACGCGCTGGCTCACCAGGCCGGCCTGGCGGCCGGGCTGGTGCTGCCCATCGGCGCTGCCGGAACCCATGCGACGGCGCTGGAGTTCTTCCGCCGCCAGCCGCGTGCGGCCGACGTCGACATGCTGGAGACGCTGCGCACCATCACCTTGCAGATCGCGCAGTTCGAGCAGCGCAAGCAGGCCGAGCAGGCCTTGCGCTATGTCGCCAGCCACGACGCGCTCACCGGCCTGTCCAACCGCAGCTCGCTGCAGCGCGACCTGGCGCGGGCGGTCAAGCGCAGCATCCGCCACCAGAAGCGCTTCGCGGTCATGTTCGTCGACCTCGACCGCTTCAAGCAGATCAACGACACCCTCGGCCACGGCGTGGGCGACGCCATGATCAAGGCCTGCGGCGAGCGCCTGTCCAAGGTGCTGCGCGAGGACGACGCGGTCGCGCGCTTCGGCGGCGACGAGTTCGTGCTGATCCTCGAGAACCTGTCGAAGGCGACCGACGCCACCGTGGTGGCCGAGAAGGTGCTGGCCTGCTGCGCCGAGCCTTTCGTCATCGACGAGCGCGAGCTGCACGTGACGGCCAGCATCGGCGTGAGCATCTACCCGGAAGACGGCGACGACGGCGAGACGCTGCTGAAGAACGCCGACACCGCGATGTACCGCGCCAAGGAGAAGGGCCGCGGCAACTACCAGTTCTATGCGGCGCAGATGAACGCGCAGGGCACCGAGCGGCTGATGCTCGAGAGCGGCCTGCGCCGCGCCATCGAGCGCGGCGAGCTGGAGCTGCACTACCAGCCGAAGATGAGCCTGGCCACGCAGAGCATCGTCGGCGTCGAGGCGCTGATGCGCTGGCGCCATCCGGTCCTGGGCATGGTGCCGCCGGTGCAGTTCATCCCCATCGCCGAGGAGACCGGCTTGATCGAGGCGCTCGGACGCTGGGCGCTGGCACGGGCCTGCTCCGACTCGCGCGCCTGGATCGAGCGCGGGCTGCCGCCGGTGCAGATGAGCGTGAACCTGTCGCCGCGCCAGCTCAACAGCCGCACCCTCGTCGCCGACGTCGCGCAGGTGCTCAAGGACACCGCGCTGGAGCCGACGCTGCTCGAGCTCGAGATCACCGAAGGCGCGATGATGAAGAACCCCGAGCATGCGGTGGCCCTGCTGCAGCAACTGCGCGACATGGGCGTGGGGCTGGCCATCGACGACTTCGGCACCGGCTATTCGTCGCTGTCGTACCTCAAGCGCTTCCCGCTCACCACAGTGAAGATCGACCGCTCCTTCGTCAACGACCTGTCGCACGACGGCGATGCCCAGGCGCTCACCGACGGCATCATCACCCTGGCCCACGGCCTGCGCATGAAGGTGGTCGCCGAGGGGGTCGAGACCGAGGCCCAGCTCGCCCACCTGCACCAGCGCGGCTGCGACGAGATCCAGGGCTACTGGCTGTGCAAGCCGCTGCCCGCCGACGAGGCGTGCAAGTTCATGGCGCGACACCTGCGCAATCTCTACGCCGCGCCTGCGGCTGCCTGAGCACCGCCGGCGCCTGCCGGCTGTGTCGGAGCCCGGCCGGGTCCGCGCCGGGTCCGCTCAACATTTCCCGGGAGTACTCATGACTGTTTCCGATTCCAAGACCCTTGCGCAGACGATCGCCGCGATCGAGGCCCTGGACCTGGCCCCGATCAAGTTCAAGGCGACGCGCAGCGAAGACGGCTACGGCTGGACCGCCGCCCACGCCGACCAGGTCGAGATCGCCTACAAGCGCTACCTGATCCTGCACGCCAAGCATCCGGAGATGACGCTGGCACCCGACCAGGACACCGACCGCTTCTGGCACATGCACATCCTCGACACGCGCAAGTACGCGGCCGACTGCGACGCGATCTTCGGTCGCTTCCTGCACCACTTCCCCTACCTCGGCCTGCGCGGCGAGGACGATGCAAAGGCGCTGGACGACGCCTTCGCGGCCATGCAGCGCCTGGTCGCCGAGGAGTTCGGCGACGCGCGCGCGCAAGGCGATGCGGCGTGGTGCGCGGTGGAGCCGACGGCGGCGTGGTGCGCCATCGAGCCGACGAGCGCGAAGGCCGCGTGGTGCGCCATCGAGCCGACGAAGGCGAAGGCCGCGTGGTGCGCGATCGAGCCCAGCAAGGCATCGGCGGCGTGGTGCGCCATCGAGCCCGGCACCAAGGCAACCGCGGCCTGGTGCGCCATCGAGCCCACGGCACCGACGCGCGCCGCCTGGTGCGCGATCGAGCCGACGCGTCAGGCGGCTTGATCGAGGGGGCCGCTGCGGCGGCCCTCTTTCGCTCGCAGCCCGGGTGCAACCCGGGACGCTCTTCCCCGGGTTGCACCCGGGCTACGACGCCAGCTCGCTTCGCGCCTGCCTCGCCACCGACCACGCCCCGCTCAACGCCAGCAGCGCCATCCCGGCCGCGACGAGCAGATCGGGCCATCCCTTCCCCGTCCCGAACACCCCCAGCGCCGCCAGCATCACCGCGATGTTGCCGAAGGCGTCGTTGCGCGAGCAGACCCACACCGAGCGCATGTTCGAGTCGCCCGAGCGATAGCGATACAGCATCGCCGCGACGCCCACGTTGACCGCCAGCGCCAGCACGCCCACCGCGCCCATCGTGAGCGCCTGCGGCGTCTCTCCGAGGGCCAGCGACCACGCCGCGCGCCCCAGCACGAACACGCCGAAGCCGGCCATCGAGACCGCCTTCAGCAGCGAGGCCCGCGCGCGCCACGCGACGGCCAGCCCCAGCACGCTCAGCGACACGCCGTAGTTCGCGGCGTCGCCGAGGAAATCGATCGCATCGGCCAGCAGCGACACCGAGTCCGAGCTCGCGCTGGCGGCCACCTCGACGGCGAACATCGCGACGTTCAGCAGCAGCGCGGCCCACAGCACGCGGCGATAGACCGGATCGGTGGAGGGTCGCGGGGGGCAGCAGGCGTCCGACATCGCGTGCGATTCTCGGACATGGCACGGTCGCACTGCCGGGAATGCGGTTACCACGCACCGGATCCGCACGCCCCTCGCCTAAGCTCGCGGCTCGATGGCATCCGACTCCCTCTTCGCGCAGCGCCCCTACATGCAGTTCTGGTTCTCGCGCCTGTCCGGCGCGGCGGGCAACCAGATGATGATGGTGGCGGTGGGCTGGCAGATGTACGACCTGACCCGCAGTGCCTGGGACCTGGGCCTGGTCGGCCTGCTGCAGTTCCTGCCGGCGCTGCTGCTCACGCTGCCGGCCGGCCATGTCGCCGATCGACTGCACCGCGGCCGCATCCTCGCCGTCGCCATGGGCGCCTCGGCGGTGCTGGCGCTGGTGCTCGTGGTCGCGACGCGCGGTCAGTGGGCCACGCGCGAGCTGCTGTTGCTGCTGTCGGTCGCGCTGGGCACGGTCAAGGCCTTCCAGATGCCGGCCTCCCAGTCGCTCGCGCCGCTGCTGGTGCCGACCGCACTGCTGCCGCGCGCGCTGGCGTTCAGCTCGTCGGCCATGCAGGCCTCGGTCATCGTCGGGCCGGCGCTGGGCGGCTTCATCTATGTGGCCGGCGCCGACGCGGTGTATGCGGCCTGCGCGGCGCTGTTCGCGCTCGCCTTCGGGCTGATGCTGCACCTGCGCTACGAGCACGCGCCGCCGCCGCGCGAGCCGGTGACGCTGGGCACCTTGTTCGCCGGCGTGCACTTCATCCGCCAGCGGCCGGTGATCCTCGGCGCGATCTCGCTGGACCTGTTCGCCGTGCTGCTGGGCGGCGCGACCGCGCTGCTGCCGATGTTCGCCAAGGACGTGCTGCACACGGGTCCGTGGGGCCTGGGCCTGCTGCGTGCCGCGCCGGGCGCCGGCGCCCTGCTCATGTCGGCGGCGCTGACGCGCTGGCCGGTCACTCGCCGCGTCGGGCGCACCATGTTCGCGGCGGTCGCGGCCTACGGCGTCGCGACCCTGGTGTTCGGGCTGTCGACCCAGTTCGTGCTGTCGCTGGTCGCGCTGTTCGCCTCCGGCGCGGCCGACATGGTCAGCGTGGTCATCCGCCAGACCATGGTCCAGCTGGAGACGCCCAACGAGATGCGCGGCCGCGTCAGCGCGGTCAACTCGATCTTCATCGGCGCGTCGAACCAGCTCGGCGAATTCGAGTCGGGTGCGGTGGCGGCCTGGCTGGGGCCGGTGGGCTCGGTGGTGTTCGGCGGCATCGGCACGCTGCTCGTCGCCGCGCTGTGGACGAAGCTTTTTCCGTCGCTGGCGCGAAGGCAGACGCTTTCCTCTTAGGATGCCGCGATCTCAACGACAGTCGCGGGCCATGAACCTCCACCTCAGCCTCACGCCGCTCATCTCGCTCATCGCGGGCATCCTGATCCTCATCATGCCCAAGCTGCTCAACTTCATCGTCGCGATCTACCTGATCCTGGTCGGGCTGATCGGCATCTTCGGCGTGAGCAGCTTCCGGTTTCATTGACGTAGCCCGGGTGCAACCCGGGGTGTGATGGTCGAGGTTGCGTCCCGGGTTGCACCCGGGCTGCGAAGGCAACTTCCTAGAAGCTGGCCATCAAGGTGAGCCGCACGCTGCGCGGCTCGACGGGATGGAAGTGGATGTCCTCGACGCCCTGGGGTCCCTCTGCGCCAAGCCTTGACGGATAGAAATAGTCGATGTCGCTGGCGCGGCGGTCGAACAGGTTGAACACGTCCAGCGCCAGCTTGAGCCGGCTGTCGATGCGATAGCCGGCACGCAGGTAGGCCAGGGTGGTGGCCTCGGACCGCCGCGAGTTGTCCTCGACCAGCGGCCGCGGTCCGAAGCAGCGCAGCTGGAGCTGCCCGAACCAGGGCCCCAGCTCGGTCACGGTCACGCCCACGGAGGCGACCTTCTCGATCGCGCCCGGGATGCGCGTGCCGACGCCGTCCGGATCGCCGTCGTCGAAGCGGGCCTTCGACAGCGCGAGGTCGGCGTCGACCAGCAGCCAGGGCCGCAGCACCCAGTGGTTGTTCCATTCGATGCCGTGGCGCCGGCTGGCGCGATGGGCCTCGGTCGCGCCGGCGTCGCCGACAAACAGCAGCTCGGAGGCCAGGCGCAGCCGCCACAGGGCCAGCGAGCTCTGCAGGCCGGGGACGATCTCGGTGCGCAGGCCCAGCTCCTCGCCGCGCGAGCGCACGAGCGCGTCCACCGGCTGCACCGCGGCGGTCGTGCCGCGCGCGTCGTTGCTGTGGAAGCCGCGGCCCCAGTTGACGAACAGCTCGCTCTTGCTCCACGGCCCGAGCACCAGCGACAGCTTGGGCGACGTGATGCCCGCGCTCGCCGTGCCGCTGTCGGCCGGATCGGATGCGGCGACCTTGAAGGCGAAGCGATCGGTGCGCAGGCCGGCGATGCTGCGCAGCCAGGGCGTCCATTGCACCGCGCTCTGTGCGTACAGGCCGACGCTGGTCTGCCGCACCGTGCTCTCTTTCGACGTGGCCGGATCCAGGCGCTGGCGCGCGACGGTGCTGGACAGGCTTACCGGGTCGAGGCGGTCGTGTCGAAGCTGCACGCCCAGCGTGTGGGTTGCGTCATGACCGAAGAGGGACCCGTCCCACTGCCGGCTCAGTGCGCCGCCGAAGACCTGGCGGCGCTCGGACTGCTGGAACTGGTCGCCGTCGACCGGGTTGGCGAGGAAGAAGCCGAAGTTGGAGAACAGGTCCAGGCGCGAGCGGATCGCATAGGCGTCGAGCTTCAGGGTGCCGTCGTCGCGCTTGGACTCGAGCTGGTACGACAGGCTGGCACGTGATGTGTTGCCGCCGTCGCTGGGGTCCAGCGATCCGAAGCGTCCGATCAGGCCTTGCTCGAGCGCCCGCAGCGGGACCTGGTCGGTGGCGTTCCAGCCGGCGTCGTAGGCCATGGCCGTCAGCGACGATCGATTCGCCGCGTCGCCGAAGGCGTAGCGCACGACGGCGTTGAGGCGGTGCAGCTTCTCGGGATGCTCCCACGGTCCGTCGTTGCGCGCCCCTTCGAGCGCATAGAGCAGGCTGCCATCGCCCAGCAACGACGAGTTGGCGACCAGCCCGCGCCGATAGCCCCACGCGCCCACCGTCGCCGACCCGATGCCCTGCGGCAGCCGGCGGAACGAACGGATGTGCGCCGCGCCGGCCGAGGCGAAGTCGCCCTCGTCGGCAAAGTACGGACCCTTCTTGTAATCGATGCGCTCCACCAGCTCGGGGATCAGCCAGTTGAGGTCGGTGTAGCCGTGGCCGTGCGCATGGGTGGGCATGTTGGCCGGCATCCCATCGACGAAGGTGGCGAAGTCGGTGCCGTGGTCGAGGTTGAAGCCGCGCAGGAAGTACTGGTTCGCCTTGCCGTCGCCGCTGTGCTGGGTGACGATGACGCCGGGCACGAACTCCAGCACCTCGGCCGGCCGCAGCGTCGGGCGGTTCTCGATCAGCTTGGCGGTCACGCTGCCCTGGCTCGCGGCATCGGAGCTGCCGACGGCGTTCAGGTAGTTGCCGTGGACGGTGACTTCGGGAAGGCGTTCCTGCGCGAGCACCGATGCGCAGGCGAGCGTGGTCGCGAGCGCGATGCTCGCGCGAGCTTGAGTGGGAGGCATGTCTTCGGAGCGCCGGTGAGAGAAGGAAGCGGTCACCCCCGGGTGCACCCGGGCTACGTAGCCCGGGTGCAACCCGGGAACGCGACAGTCAGCCCTCGCAAGGCGGTCGCTCGATGCGCTCGGGGCTGCCACTCGTCGGCTGCCACGCCGCGCGCGCGACCATCACGCCGCGGCCGACGTCGACCAGCCCGACGCAAGGTTGCGACACCGGCGATGGCCAGCGCCGCCGTCGTCGCGCCCTGCAGCGTCAGCAGCAGGGCCAGCAGCACCAGCAGCAGCTGGCGCGTGGCGCGGCGTGGAGCGAAGGGATGCGGGCGCATGGCGGGGGCATTGTGCTTGCCCTGTGTTACGCCACCGTGGGGCCGTTGGATGCGGCCCCATCCCGCTCTCAGTGCCGCACCGCCCCGCTTTCGCCGTGGACCTGTCCGCCGTGTCCGGCCCGGAACAGCGTGCCTTCCGGATCGCGCGGCGGCTCGTCGTGCTGTTGCCGCTCGGCCTGCTTGGCCGACATCTTGTCGCCCAGGCTGGGCGCGATCCTGGCCGTCATGGTGTTGAGCGTGGCGACCATGCCCACCTTGATGTCGCGCCCGCCGTCCACCGCCGCCTTGAGGATGGCCTTCGCGACGTCTTCCGGATCGATCTGCGGCGTGGGCAGCTTAGGCTCGCGATCCATGTAGTTGCGCGCGTGCTGCGGATAGGGCGTGTCGACCGCGGTCGGCTGGATCAGCGTGATCGACACCGGCGCCTTGTCGATCTCTTCGATCTCCACCCGCAGCGCGTCGGTGAAGCCCTTCACCGCATGCTTGGAGGCGCTGTACATGCCTTGCAGCGGGATCACAGCGTCCGACACCTCGCTGCCCACGTTGATGAGCGCCCCGCCGCTGGACGCGAGGTGAGGCAGCGCGGCCAGCGAGCCGTTCACCACGCCCCAGAAGTTGGTGTCGAACAGGCGCCGGTGGTCGGCGTCGGACACCTCGTCGAGCCGCCCGTAGATGGACACGCCGGCGTCGTTGACCCAGGTGTCGATGCGGCCGAAGTTCGTCACGGCCTCCACCGCGACGCGCTGCATGTCCTCGCGACGGCCGACGTCGGCCGTCACCGCGATCGCGTCGCAGCCGCTGCGCTGCGACAGCCGCCCCGCGATCTCCTTCAGGGTGTCGGTGCTGCGGGCCGCCAGGACCAGCCGCGCGCCTTCGCGCGCCGCCGCTTCGGCCGTCGCCAAGCCGATTCCGCTCGACGCGCCGGTGATCACGATCACCTGCTCGGACAGGGGCTTGTGCTTGGAGTCTGCCATCTCGATCTCCTCGTGAACTGCGGTGGGGGAGATCGGGGTGGCAAGGGACGTTCCTACGATGGGCGCGACAGGGCCGGCTCGAACTGCTCGTCCTGGACGCGCAACACGACCACCGACTGGCTGCGGTTGGCGCGGTAGCGGTCGGCAGCCGCGCAATCGATGGCGTCCTGGTGGCGCTCGTAGGCGTTGAGCCAGCTCGACGGCGACTCGTCGGCCCCGAAGAACTCCTCGAGCGCATCGCGCAGGATCAGGGCGCGGATGCGGATGCCCTGCTCGATCACCGTGAACTCCACGCCTTGAACGACAGGGCACAGTCGCACTTCTTCACCCACGTTGACTCTGGCCATGGCGGCCTCTTTGATTTGGTCGATGTAAGCAGTGGACTCGCTTTGCCCGTCCCCCCGTTCCGGGAGGACGCGTCGCGCATGCCCGGGGAATGCCCGGGACCCGGGTAGGAGACGTCCGACAGCGATCCGACGGTTACTCGGGATCGGCGTCGTCGCTCAGCCACTTCTGCGCGAGGGCGAAGCGCAGGATGTCGGTGCGGCTGCGCAATTGCAGCTTTTCCAGCGCGGTGGCCTTGTACGACTCGACGGTCTTCACGCTGATGCCCAGCTTGGTCGCCACTTCCTTGTTGCTCTGTCCCCAGGCGATCAGGCGCAGCACCTGCTCCTCGCGCTCGGTCAGGTCGGCGCGGCGGCGCACCGGCTCGCTGGTGTCGGGCGACGCCATGGCACGCGCGACCAGCCCGCCGACCAGGCTCGGATCGATGTAGGTGCCGCCTTGCGAGACGGTGCGGATCGCATCGATGAGCGCGTCGCCCGCGGTCTTCTTGAGCACGTAGCCGTTCGCACCGGCGCGCAGCATGCGGCGCAGGTAGCCCTGGTCCGCATGGCGGGTCAGCGCGAGGATGTGGGCGCCGGGGCATTGGGCCCGGATCTGCTCGGCGGCCTCGGCGCCGTCGAGGTCGGGCATGGACACGTCGAGCACCACCACGTCGGGATGATGGCGGCCTGCCAGCTGCGTGGCCTCGCGTCCGCCGCGCGCCAGGCCCACCACGTCCATGTCGGGCTGCGCGTTGATGAGCAAGGCCAGGCCTTCTCGAAGCACGGCATGGTCGTCGGCCACCAGAACGCGCAGGGTGCTCATGACACCAGCTTAGTCCGACCCCCACACTTTCGGAAACAAGCCGTTCCATGCCTGACGTCATTAGGGATATCAATCCCTGCGACCATGACTAACCTGTGGACATGGGCTTGCATTGCGGGCCCTTTCGCCAGCGGAGCCGCCATGGATGCCGATCAGCCGAACGAAGCGCCGGAGCTGTCGCCCGCAGCGCGCTACGGCCTGGTCGGCGCGGCCTTCGTGATCGCGCTGCTCGGCTTGACCACGCTCGATGTGAACGGCACGCCCGTGCCCGCCCGCCGCGACCCCGCCAAGGAGCGCACCCCCGAGTGCATCGTCGCGTCGGCGGTCCACGTCGGTGCGACGCCGGCGCTGGTGCGCTGAACCTGCCGTCTCCTGCCAGGGTTGTCCTACGGCCGCCAGCGCGGCCGTCCGATGGGCCTGTGCCTCCGATTTCGGTGCAATGGGTGCTGGCGGTGAAACGCAAGCCGTTCCCGCCTTTCCCCTCTTTACTCAGGATCTGGAGACGTCATGAACAAGGAAAGACCTCTGGCCAAGGGCGAGCCCAAGGACCGCGACGCGAATCGCGATCCGCTGAGCGGCGCGCCGGGCTCTCATCCGGTGGGCACCGGCCTGGGCGCAGCTGCCGGCGGGATCGCTGCCGGCGCGGCCGTGGGCACCACGGCGGCCGGGCCGGTCGGCACGCTGGTCGGCGCGGCGGTCGGCGCACTCGCCGGCGGCTTGGCCGGCAAGGGCATCGCCGAGCTGGTGGACCCGACGGCCGAAGACGCGTACTGGCGCGAGAACTACTCGAGCCGTCCCTACGTGGATGCCAGCTACGACTACGACGACTACGGCCCGGCCTACCGCTACGGCCTGGACAGCTACGCCGGATACCGCGGCCGCGACTGGAACGACGTCGAGCCCGAGCTCGGCGCCAACTGGGACCGCGCCAAGGGCAGCTCGCGGCTGACGTGGGAGCACGCCAAGCAGGCCACTCGCGACGGCTGGAACCGCGTCAGCAACGCGGTCGAGCGCGCCATCCCGGGTGACTCGGACCGCGACGGCCGCTGACCGGCCCGCTGCAGACCGCTGGCGCCCGCATTGCGCGAGCAGTGCGGGCGCCAGTACTTATTTGCGAAGATAGCCGCATCGCACGGCCGCTTCCCATCGTTCGCGATGCTCAAGACCGAAATCCCCAGTGAACGCCACGCCGACCTGGATCAATACCCGGTCCCCCAGCTCGTGGAGGCCTTCGTCGACGACCAGGTGCAGGCGCTGCAGGCGGTGCGTGCGGCCCGCGAGCGCATCGCCGACGCGGTGACCGCCGCGGTGCCGCGAATCGCCGCCGGCGGGCGGCTGGTGTACGTCGGCGCGGGCACCTCGGGGCGGCTGGGCGTGCTCGACAGCGTCGAGCTCTTCCCCACGTTCTCGTGGCCGCGCGACCGCGCCGTGGCGCTGCTCGCCGGCGGGCAGCAGGCCATGTTCGAGTCGGTCGAAGGCGCCGAGGACAGTCTCGAGCAGGGTCGCCTCGACGTCGAAGGCGTGCGGGTCGGTCCGCTCGACGTGGTGATCCTGCTGGCCGCCTCGGGCGCCACGCCCTACGTGATGGGCGCACTGGAAGCCGCCCGCGCCGCCGGCGCGCTCACCATCGGCATCGCCAACAACCCGGCGGCGCCGGTCACGCTGGGCGCCGAGATCGCGATCACGCTGAACACCGGCAGCGAGGTGATCTCCGGCAGCACGCGGCTGAAGGCCGGCACCTCGCAGAAGATCGCGCTGAACACGCTGTCCAGCGCCATCATGGTCCGCCTGCACAAGGTCTACGGCAACCTCATGGTGGACCTGCAGCCCACCAACGCCAAGCTGTTCCGCCGGGCGATCAGCCTGACCATGCGCGCCACCGGCGCCAACGAGGCCACGGTGCGCGAGACGCTGGTGGCCTGCCACTACCAGGTCAAGGTGGCCATCGTGGCCATCCTGGGCAAGGTCGACGTGGCGGTGGCCGAAGCGAGGCTGCTCAGTGCGGCGGGGAGTGTGCGTCGGGCGATCGCCGATCCGCCGGCGCGCTGAGGCGGCCGGCGTCCCACTCGAGCACCGCATAGACGGCGGCCGCGAGCAGCAGCGGGCCGACGAAGTAGATCGCGCGATACGCCATCAGCGCGGCCAGGATCTGCGGCGGCGGGACGTGGCCGCCGAGCAGCGCGAGGAACACCGTCTCGGTGACGCCCAGCCCGGCCGGCACGTCGACGACGGCCAGGGCGAGGGCGCTGGCCATCAGCGCGGCCAGCACGTCCTCGAAGTCGGCGCGCTCGCCGAGCAGCACGAACACGATGGCGGCCAGCAGCAGCCAATTCAGGACCGACAGCGCGCACTGCAGCAGCGCCACGTGCCAGGGCGGCAGGCGGAACTCCACCCCCGACAAACGCACCGCACGGTGGTGGGCGAGGCGGCAAGCCAGGAGGTAGGCCGCCACCGCCGCCAGCAGCGCGATGCCCGCCGGCTGCAGCAGGCCGGGCGCGAGTCCCCATGACACCGGAAGCGCGAGCGTGCGGGTGGCCAGCGCAGCCCCCGCGAGCGTCACGAAGCCAAGCCAGTTGGTCGCGACATTGAACAGCCACAGCGCGGCGATGAGGTGCATCGGCAGGCCATGCCGGGCATACAGGCGGAAGCGCACGCCGGCGCCGGCGGGACCCAGGTTGAGCGCACAGGCGTGGCCCACGAAGCCGATCGCGAGCACGCGCCGGCGGCTGATGGTGTGGCCGGTGGTGCGGCGCGCGAGCAGGTCGAAACTGCAGTAGACGGCGTAGCTCAGCGCGGCCAGCACGCCGGCGCCCAGCAGCGATTCGCGCGGCATGTGGGCGATGACCTCGCGCATCGCCGGCCAGTCGACCTGCTGCAGGTGGCGCACCAGCAGCGTCGCGCCCAGCGCCAGCAGCGCGATGGTCAGCGCCGGCCGGGGTCCGCGCGCATAGCCGCGCCAGGGCACGGCGCTCGGGGAGAAAGGGTGGGGGGCTCGGTCCACGGCGGACCGGGCGGGCGGCGCGTCAGTTGCGCGGCCGCGAACGCCGTTCGAAGCGGCCACGTGCGGGCCGTGACAGCTCGGCCGCGACGAAGTCGACCGCCGCTTCCGGCGCCATCACGCCGGTGCGCTCGAAGGCCTTGATGTCACGGGCGATGCGACGAGCCTCGTCGGCGGCGATCTCGCCGTCGACTTCGAGGATGCGGTGGGTGCAGCGCTCGAGCCAGACGGTTTGCGGCAGTTTCTCCATGACTTCTCCTGGCGTGGGTCGATTCGGGGTCCATTTCGCCCGAGGTCGGTGCCGGCAGGCGTAGGACAAGTTCGGGTGCGGCTATCGGTGCAGGCCTATTCTGCGAAGTGCGGCTTTCGCATCGCTTACCGCTCAGGCGGGCAGCGCGCGCGGCGTGAGCTCGCGTCGCTTGGCCGCCACGCGCCGGTGGGTCGCCCGAGCATGCGGCACCCAGCCGCGGCGGTACCAGCGCGCGGCCATCAGCAACCCTCGCAGCCATTCGTCCGCGGCATAGGCGAACCACACCCCGACGAGCCCCAGGCCGAAGTGAACGCCCAGCAGCCAGGCGCCGCCGGCCATCACCACCGCCATCGACAGCACGCCCGCCAGGACCGGGAAACGCGCGTCGCCGGTGGCGCGCAGGGCGTTGATCACGATGAGGTTGAAGGTGCGTCCCGGCTCGAGCAGCACGGTGATCCACAGCAGCGTCTGGGCGGTCGCGATGACCTGCGGGTCGCGGGTGAATATCGCCAGCGTCCAGGGTGCGGTGAGCGCCGCCAGCAATGCCAGCGCGAACGACACCGCCAGGCCCCAGCGCAGGCTGCGGCGCACCAGCCGGTAGGCTTCGTGCAGGAGGCGGGCGCCCACCATGTGGCCGATCAGGATCTCGCTGGCGAAGCCGATCGCGAGGCCCGACAGGAGGATGAAGGTCATGAGCTGCGTGGTGTAGCTGTGCGTCGCCAGCTCCTGCGTGCCCATGCGCGCCACCAGCGCGATGGTGAACATCAGCGCCAGCCGGTAGGCGACGTTCTCGGCCGCGCCCGGCAGGCCGATGTGCAGCGCCGGGCCCAGGCGGCGCCAGCGCATCTGCCACCAGTCGCTGGCCCGGGGCACCAGCTGGAGGCGGCGCTTCCAGAGCATGAGGTGGAACAGCACCCCGAAGGCCCGGCTCGCGACCATCGCGACGGCGAAGCCCAGCAGGCCCAGCCCCGGCAGCGTTCCCACGCCGCCCATCAGCGGCCAGCACAGCAGCAGGTGCAGGCCGTGCATCGCGACCATGTTGAGCAGGGTGTCGCGCGCATGCAGATGGGCGCGCATGACGGCCGCCATGCTGGCGTTGAAGGCATCGAGCGCGAGAGCGAGGGCGAGGATGCGCAGGTACGGCAGCGCCAGCGGCATCACCTCGGCGGGTGCGTTCATCAGGTGCAGCAGCGGTCCGGCCGACACGGCCACCCCCAGCGCGGTGCCCAGGCCCAGCCAGGTGCTCGCGCCCAGCGCGGCGCGCGCGGCCTGGTCGGCGGCCGTCCGGTTGCCGGCCCCCAGGGACTGGGTGATGACCACGCTCACGCCCATGCTGACGATGCGAAACAGCAGGAAGAAGCTGGTCTGCACGTTGTTCGCGAGGGCGAAGGCGCCGGAAGCGGCGTCGGAGGCGCGGGAGGCCAGCCACAAGCCGGCCAGCCCGACGCAGATCCCCAGCAGCAGCTCGGTGAACAAGGGCCAGGTGATGCTGAACAGCTCGGGTCGGCGTGCCGGGGAAACCGGTGTCATCGATCCAGTGTCGGCGATGCCGCGGGCGGCCGCCGGTGCAGGGCCATGGTGAAGGCACGTGCTTTGCCCGCATCAAGGCTTGCCGAGTCTTTTGGCGCACCTGCGGACAAAGCGGAGCGCTGAGCGGGCAAACCAGCCGAAACCGACTTTTCACTCTGCTACAGGAGATCCACATGAGCAAACTGCCAAGAAGCTTGACCGTCGCCGCCGCCCTCGCCGCCGTCCTGGGCGTCGCCTTCGCGCAAAGCACAGGAACCGGCACGGGCACATCCGGCTCGGCCTCGACCGGCACCGGCGCGACCGGCTCGGCGGACCCGCAAGGCACCAACGCCGCAGGCAGCACCGCCGGCACCACGGCCACGTCGCAGTCCGGCACGACCGGCGCTGCCTCGACCAACCCGCCGGCCGGCAGCACGAGCACGTCGGGCACCAGCACGACCGCTCCGAGCGCAACGACGACGACCACGCCGGCCGCCACCACGACGACCACGACGACCGCTCCCAGCACGACCACCAGCGGCACCACCTCCAGTGGCACCATGTCGAGCGGCAGCACCACGAGCACTGACACGTCGACCTCCGGATCGACCAGCAGCTCCCGCTCGGCCCGCGCCGACCGCAACTGACGGCACGACGCCAAGTAAGAACCGGGCCTCGCGGCCCGGTTTTTTCATTGGTCGATGAGAGGCATCTCCACGCCTTCGGGTGGCCCGGCGCGCAGGCTCTTCACGGAGCCGCCCTGGCGCGCGAGGCGCGGACGCGCATCGGCATCGAGGAAGGCGAACACGTGCTGCAGCGGCCGGGTTTCCGGAAGCACGTACACGACGGTGGCGGCGTGCGCCACGGTCGGCCCGACGTACTTCTCGTAGAAGGCCTTGGGCAGGTTGATGCAGCCGTAAGAGATGCGGTTGTCCTTGGCGCTCGGCGTGGCCAGGCGCTCCAGGCGGCGCTCCTTGGGGTTGCTCGTGACCACGCGGTGCATGGACACGGCGGCGTCGTAGTCCACCCACACCACGTCTTCGCCGCGCGAGGCGCTCTGTCCGAACTCGGCCACGAAGCGGCCGGCCGGGGTGGTGCGCTCCTCGGGCTTGATCTCGGAGATTTTCTTCTCGCCGATGCCGGGCACGGTGTCGTCGCCCTTGGCGAGGCCCAGCAGGGCCGGCGCCCAGCCGCGCAGCTTGCCGCCCGGCTCGAACACGAACACCTTGGCGGCAATCTTGTCCAGCACGATGAAGTTTGCGCCTGCGTTGTCGCCGGTGGCGACCACCGCATCGACCAGGCGGCGCGCATTGGTCGACGGCTGCGAGCGGCCGAAGTCGACATGGGCGGTGCGCGCGGCAGGCGCGGGGCGGCTGCCCAGGGCGGCCGGCGACACCGTGGCCGCGGCCAGCAGCGCCATGCCGAGGGGCAGGGCGATGAAGCGGGAGGTGGGTACTGCGTGCATTGGAATCCTCGACTTCGAGAGCCCTTGGCAAACGGGGTTCCCGAGCCAGCCGTTTGTGTTGGCAGCTGCAACAGGCCCCGGGTCCGAGGCTTTGCAGCTTCGTATAGAGCGGTTTACAAGATGCGCCGGCTGACAGCCGCACGCGAAACGCTTTGTGTCGGCGGCTAGGGAGTGACACCGGTCACGGCCAAACGCACCATGGTCGCACCACCAAGGTCGGGAGGGCGCCGCGATGATCACCGAATCGCAGTTGAAGCAGGTCATGCCGCACCTGCCGGCGCAGAAGCTGCAGCTGTACCTGCCGCACCTCAACGCCGCCATGCGGGCCCACGGTGTCGACAGCGCGTTGCGCACGGCGGCCTTCGTCGCGCAGCTGGCCCACGAGTCCGGCGAGTTCCGCTTCATGGAGGAAATCTGGGGGCCGATCGCTGCGCAGCTGCGCTACGAGCCGCCCAGCGACCTGGCGCAGCGCCTGGGCAACACCGACCCGGGCGACGGCCAGCGCTTCAAGGGGCGAGGCCCGATCCAGATCACCGGCCGCTTCAACTACCGCAAGTACGGCGACCTGCTGGGCATCGACCTCGTGGCCGAGCCCGAGCGCGCGGCCCAGCCGGAGGTGGCCTTCGCGACCGCGGGGCTGTTCTGGCAGCGCAACGGGCTCAACGAGCTGGCCGACACCGAGCAGTTCGTCGCGATCACCAAGCGCATCAACGGCGGCACCAACGGCCTGGACGATCGCCAGCAGTTCTACGAGCGCGCGAAAAGCGTGCTGGCCACCGGCTTCGTCGCCGACGAGGCGCCCGCCACGCGTGGTGCCACGCGCGGCGCGCGTCGCCTGGACGCGCCGCTCGAGCCGCTGTCGCGCGGCCATGAGGCGATGGTGGAGCTCGGCGTGCAGCCGGCGCCCGCGGCGAAGAAGGCGCCGGCCCGCAAGAAGGCGGCGCCGCGCAAGCGGCTCAGAGCCGGTGAAGCTCGGACTTGACGTACCACGATTCGACCTGCTCGCCGTTCCACTGCAGCGAGACGTGCTCGCCCTGGACCGCCGGCGCGAGCGCGCGCGGGCGGAAGATGGCGATGCATTCGCCGCCGGCGTCGCGCACGCTGTCGTAGACGATGCCCCAGCTGCCGGCCTCGCGCAGCGCGGCGCCGAAGCGTTGTGAGGCCGCATAGTGGTCGCGCGCATAGACCTCGGGCAGCCGCTGCTGTTCACGGCGGATGTCGTGCAGCGGCTGCTTCACCGCGGCGCGGTAGCAGCGCAGGTCGATCGACAGCGGCCCTTCGCGCGTGGCCGAGAGGAAGATGGCCTGGTGATGGCTCACCTCGCGCACCGCTGTCACCAGCGCCCGGGCGGCGTAGTACACGCCGTAGGTGCCTTGCGAGAAGCGCGAGCCGTAGGGGTTGAGATGGGTGAAGGCCGCCATGATGGGGCTGCTGCCCGGACCGCTGATGCGCTCGTCGCGCGGGACCAGCGAGATCTCGCCGGCCTCCTGGCGCAAGCGCGGGTTGGTCAGCGCCTCGATCGCGAAGACCACGTCCAGGTCGGCCGGAGCGGCCACGCGCTCGAACAGGTCGATCGGCGGAAAGCGGCTGGGCACCAGTCGATAGCTTGGGCCCCAGCGCAGTTCGGCGAGCGCGATCTCCCCCGGCTTCAAGACACGCCGCCTCGCACCGCGTCGAGGTAGTGGCGCACCTCGAACAGGTCGGCGACCCGGCCGCCCAGCATGCGGGCGAGCGCCGAGTCGCCGCCGAACAGCGGCGCCGTGTTGGGCTTGCGGATCCACGCGTCGGCGCGTTCGGCGACCGGGAACAGCACCTGGAGCGCCGAATAGATGCCGAAGACGTAGCTCAGGCGCTCGAGGGTGTCGGCATCGAGCCGGGCCGGGAAGTTGCCGCCACGCCAGGCATAGGCGGTGGAGCGCTGCACGCCGAGCAGACGCTGCTCCTCGGCGGTGCTGAGGTCCCAGACTCGCGCGATCTTGAAAAAGGTGCGCAGCGCCGCAGCCGAGGCGGCGGGCGTGTCGAGCGCGGGAACCGGCGATGGGGTGGGGTGGGGACGGGCGGCCATGGGCGTTTCTCCTGCCCCCAATGTAGTCCGCATATGGAATATTTTCAACATCCATTCCGTACTTGGATTCGCGGTGCGGGCGTTGGAACCCATCATCCGGACGAGCGGGGAAGCCGACCCGTTCGACGATGGGGACCCTTGAGCGGGAGGTAGCGGTCGCCGCGTTACATGTCGGCTTCGCGACGCCCACATCTCACCCATCACTTTCACTGCCCGCAGCAAGTCCTTATTTTTGAAACGATTTTTTCACCCGGTGATGTGTGAAAAATCCCCGCTAAGTGCTTGATTCCATTGATTTTTCCTTTCAACTTTCATTGACCCCAGGTTGCGCCATGAGCTACAGTGCAGAGAAGTGCACTTTTGTGGGTTTTCGTGGCAAACATCGTGTTTCAAGGGCCCGCGGCCTTGACGCTGGACGGCAAGGGGCGCATCGCCATGCCGGCGCGTCACCGCGAGGTCCTGGCGGCGATGGGCGTCAACCAGCTCACCATCACCAAGCATCCCGACGGCTCGCTGCTGATCTTTCCGCGTCCGGCCTGGGAGGCCTTTCGCGACAAGGTCGCGGCCTTGCCCATGGCGGCCAGCGGCTGGAAGCGCGTCTTCCTCGGCAACGCCATGGACGTGGAGATCGACGCGTCCTCGCGGGTGCTGATCGCCCCTGAGCTGCGCGCCGCGGCCGGCCTGAATCGCGATGTGATGCTGCTCGGAATGGGCAGCCATTTCGAGCTGTGGGACTCGGCGCGCTACGCCGAACACGAGGCCAAGGTCATGGGCGAGCCCATGCCCGAAGCGCTGCAAGATTTCAGCTTCTGAGCTGGAACCGACGTGAGCAGCACTCCCACCGACTTCCTCCACACCACCGTCTTGCTCAATGAGGCGGTGGATGCGCTCGTCACCACCCCCGACGGCATCTACGTGGACGGCACCTACGGACGCGGCGGCCATTCGCGCCTGCTGCTGTCGCGGCTCGGGGAGAAGGGCAGGTTGATCGCCGTCGACCGCGACCCTCAGGCCATCGTTGCCGCGACCTCAGGAGCAACGCGGGTCACGGACCCGCGTTTTTCCATCCATCACACGAGCTTCGGCCAGCTGGTGCCCACGCTCGCCGCGCTCGGCGTCACGCAAGTCCACGGCCTGCTGCTCGACCTGGGCGTGTCGTCTCCGCAGATCGACGATCCGGCGCGCGGCTTCAGCTTTCGCTTCGACGGCCCGCTGGACATGCGCATGGACACCACCCGCGGCGAGAGCGCCGCGGACTTCCTGGCCCGCGCCGACGAGCGCCACATTGCGGAGGTGATACGCGACTATGGGGAAGAACGGTTTGCTATACAGGTTGCAAAGGCGCTTGTTGCTCGGCGCGCGAGCGGGGACCCTGTTCGAACCACACGGCAGCTATCCGACGTCGTGGCTCGTGCGGTCAAAACCCGCGAACCGGGCCAGGATCCTGCAACGCGCACATTTCAAGCTCTTCGGATTTTTGTCAACGCCGAGCTTGAGGAGCTCGAACAAGGGCTGAAGGCCGCGCTCCAATTGCTGATGCCGGGTGGCCGCCTGGCCGTCATCAGTTTCCATTCGCTCGAAGACCGCATCGTGAAGACCTTCATCGCCCGCGAGAGCAAGAGCGAGGTCGACCGGCGGGCTCCCTTCGCCCCGCCGCGTCCGACTCGGCTGAAGGCGCTCGGCCGGGTGAAGCCCGGTGCCGCGGAAGTGCAGGCGAATCCGCGCGCGCGTTCTGCGGTCATGCGCGTGGCCGAGCGCACGGAGGTTGCGGCATGACGCGCGTCCATGTGGTCCTCTTGATCATGCTCATCTCGAGCAGCCTGTACCTCGTGCGCGTGTCCTACGACGGGCGGCGGCTGTTCGCCGAGCTCGACCGCGCGCAGGGCGAGGAGCGCCAGCTCGACACCGAGTTCGAGCGCCTGAAGGCCGAGAAGCAGTCGCAGGCCACGCCGCTGCGGGTGGAGAAGACGGCGCGCGAGAAGCTCGCCATGCGCGCCGCGACGCCGGCCATCACGCAGTACGTCACCTTCTCGAAAGCGGCGTCGGCACCGGGAGCGTTGCAATGAACTGGCTCGAGGGCATGGCCAAGAAGCGCCCGCCGCCGGGCGCGGCCATGGTGCGCAGCGTGAACTACGCGAGCAGCCCGCTGCTCGCGTCGAAGACGCCGCCGTGGCGCTCCAAGTTCCTGGTCGCGATGGTCGGCCTGGGCTTTTGCGTGCTGATTGGTCGCGCCGCCTACGTGCAGATCGTCGGCCAGTCGTTCTTCCTCAAGCAGGGCGAGATCCGCTACGCGCGCACGCTGGAGCTGCCAGCCAGCCGCGGCCGGATCATCGATCGCAACGGGCTCATCCTCGCGGCGAGCGTGCCCGTGCCTTCGCTGTGGGCGATCCCCAAGGATTTCGAGGCGGACAAGGCGCAGCGCACGAAGCTGGCCCGGCTGCTGGGCATGACGGGCAAGGAACTCGAGGCCAAGCTCGCCGACAGCCCCAACTTCGTGTGGCTGCGCCGCCAGGCCGACGAGGCCCTGGCCAAGGAGGTGCTCGCGCTGGGCGTCAAGGGCGTGCACCAGGTGCGCGAGTACAAGCGCAAGTACCCCGAGGGCGAGGCCGCGGCCCATGTGGTGGGCTTCACCAACGTCGAGGACAAGGGCCAGGAGGGCATCGAGCTCGCGTTCCAGCAGGACCTTTCGGGGCGCGACGGCACGCGCCGCGTCATCAAGGACCGGCTCGGCCGCGTGGTCGAGGACATCGGCGACAGCGTGCAGCCGGTGGACGGCCGCGACATCGAGCTGTCGATCGACTCGAAGGTGCAGTTCTACGCCTACCAGCGCATCCGCGACGCGGTGGCCGAGCACAAGGCCAAGGCCGGCAGCGTGGTGGTGCTGGACGCACAGACCGGCGAGGTGCTCGCGCTGTCCAACTTCCCGAGCTTCACGCCCAGCGAGCGCAAGAACCTGTCGGGCGCGCAGCTGCGCAACCGCGCGCTCACCGACACCTTCGAGCCCGGCTCGACCATGAAGCCCTTCATCGCCGCCTGGGCCATGGAGACGGGTCGCGTCACGCCCAACACCGTCATCCAGACCGCGCCCGGCTCGATCAACATCACCGGCTCGACCATCCGCGACGCGCATCCGCACGGCGCGCTCACTGTCGCCGAAGTGATCCAGAAGTCGAGCAACGTCGGCACCGTGAAGATGGCGATGCAGATGCAGCCGCGCGAGATGTGGGAGCTGTTCACCCAGGTCGGCTTCGGGCAGAAGCCGCAGCTGGCCTTCCCCGGCGCGGTGACGGGGCGGCTGCGCCCGTACAAGACCTGGCGGCCGATCGAGCAGGCGACCATGAGCTACGGCTACGGGCTGTCGGCGTCGCTGTTCCAGCTGGCGCGCGCCTACACCGTGTTCGCCCACGACGGCGAGCTCATCCCCGCGTCGCTGGTGAAGAACCCGCAGCCCACCGGTGGCCTGCGCGTGCTCTCGCCCAAGACGGCGCAGGCGGTGCGCGAGATGCTGCACATGGTCACCGCGCAAGGCGGCACCGCGCCCAAGGCGCAGGCCATCGGCTACTCGGTGGGCGGCAAGACGGGCACCGCATACAAGCAGGAAGGCAAGGGCTACGCGGAGAAGAAGTACCGCTCGTGGTTCGTCGGCATCGCGCCCATCTCCAACCCGCGCATCGTGGTCGCGGTGATGGTGGACGAGCCGAGCAACGGCAAGTACTTCGGCGGCGACGTGGCCGCGCCGGTGTTCAGCGAGGTCGTGCAGCAGACACTGCGCACGCTGGGCGTGCCGCCGGACATCGAGGTGCGCCCGCAGATCGTCGCCCAGAGCATCCCCGCCGAGGAGGAGAGCTTCTGATGCCGCAGCTGCTGCACTCCGTGCCCGAGGCGCTGGACTGGCTGGCGGCCCGACGCGTGGTCTCGCTCACCACCGACAGCCGGCAGGTCGGCGATGGCGATGCCTTCATCGCCTGGCCGGGCTCGACCCGCGACGGGCGGCAGTACGTCGCCGCGGCGCTGGCCGCGGGCGCCGCCGCCTGCCTGGTCGAATCCGACGGCGCGCAGAACTTCCCGCTCTCCGGCGACGAGCGCATCGCCGCCATGCACGGGCTGAAGGCGCACACCGGCCCGCTCGCGAGCGGCTTCCTCGGCCGCCCCAGCGAGCGCCTCAAGGTGGTGGCCACCACCGGCACCAACGGCAAGACCTCGACCGCCTGGTGGACCGCGCAGGCGCTGACGGCGCTGGGCCAGCGAGCCGGCGTGATCGGCACGCTGGGCATCGGCGAGCCGCCCTCGCGCGACGAGCCCGGCACCATCACCGCGACCGGCCTCACCACGCCCGACCCGGTGGTGCTGCACGCCGCGTTCAAGCAGTTCGTCGAGGCCGGATTCGTGGCCTGCGCCATCGAGGCCTCGTCGATCGGCATCGTCGCGCACCGCCTGACCGGCACCCACATCGAGGTGGCGCTGTTCACCAACTTCACCCAGGACCACCTCGACTACCACCAGACCATGGACGCCTACTGGCAGGCCAAGGCGCAGCTGTTCGCCTGGCCGGGACTGCGCCACGCGGTGATCAACGTCGACGACCCCTACGGCGAGGAGCTCGCGCGCCGCATGCAGGGCGGCCCGGTGGAGGTCTGGACGTGCTCGGCGCGCCGCGACGCGCGCCTGTACGCGCACGAGATCGGCTATGTCGACGGCGGCCTCGCCTTCGACGTCTACGAAGGCTCGCTGCAGGCGCGCGTGCGCACCGGCCTGATCGGCGACTACAACGCCTACAACCTGCTGGTGGTGATCGGCGGCCTGCGCGCACTCGGTGTCGATCTGGCCGACGCGGCCGACGCCTGCAGCGTGCTCACGCCGGTGCCCGGCCGCATGCAGCGCGTGCTGGCCGAGGTCGAGTACGACGACGAGGTGTCGCGGCTCGATGCATTGCCCGAGGTCGTGGTCGACTATGCGCACACGCCCGACGCGCTCGAGAAGGCACTGCTCGCGCTGCGCCCGCTGGCGCAGTCGCGCGGCGGCGAGCTGTGGTGCGTGTTCGGCTGCGGCGGCAACCGCGACGCGACCAAGCGGCCGCTGATGGGCGCGTTGGCGCAAAAGCTCGCCGACCGCGCGGTGGTCACCAGCGACAACCCGCGCCACGAGCCGCCGCAGGAGATCCTGAACCAGATCGTCGTCGGCATGGGGGGCAGCCCCACGCCCATCGTGATCGAGGATCGCCGCGCCGCCATCGGGCAGGCGATCCGCCTCGCCGATGCGCGCGACGTGGTGCTCATCGCCGGCAAGGGTCACGAGGACTACCAGGACGTGGCCGGCGTGAAGCATCCGTTCTCGGACGTCGTGGAAGCGCAGGCGGTGCTTGCGCGCAAGTCGGGTGTGCGAAGGATCCAGCCATGATGACGCTGTCGCAGGCCCATGGTCTGCTGCCATCGTCGGCCCTCGTCGGCGACGGCGCGACCGTCATCCGCCGCGTGCACAGCGACACGCGCAGCCTGCAGCCGGGCGATCTGTTCGTGGCATTGAAAGGCGAGCGCTTCGATGCGCACGACTTTCTTCCGCAGGCGCGCGCCGCCGGCGCCGTTGCAGCCATCGCGCACCATGGTCTCACCGAGGCGGGATTGCCAGGATTGCAGGTCGCCGACACGCGGCGCGCATTGGGCGAGCTCGCGGCCGCCTGGCGGCGCCGCTGCCACCTGCCGCTGGTCGCGGTGACCGGCAGCAACGGCAAGACCACGGTCACGCAGATGATCGCGAGCATCCTGGTGGCCTGGCTGGACACCGCCGCCTTCTTCACCCAGGGCAACTTCAACAACGACATCGGCGTGCCGCTCACCCTGCTGCGGCTGCGCCAGGACGACGAGGCCTGGCACCGCGCAGGCGTGGTGGAGCTGGGCATGAACCACGTCGGCGAGATCGCGCAGCTCGCCGCCATCGCCGCCCCCACCGTCGCGCTGGTCAACAACGCGCAGCGCGAGCACCAGGAATTCATGGCCAGCGTGGAAGCGGTGGCGCGCGAGAACGGCGCGGTGATCGAGGCGCTGGGGCCGCTCGGCGTGGCGGTGTTCCCGGCCGACGATGCGTTCGCGCCGCTGTGGCGCCGCATGGCCGGCGAGCGCCCGACGCTCACCTTCGCGCTGCAAGGCGCCGCCGACGTGACCGGCGAAGCGGCCTGGGCCGGCGATCGCTGGTCGCTGATGCTGCAAACGCCCGCCGGCGCCGTCGCCACCAGCGTGGGCGTGGCCGGCGAGCACAACGTGAAGAACGCGCTGGCGGCGACCGCCTGCGCGCTGGCCACCGGCTGCCCGCTCGAGGCCATCGCCCGCGGCCTGGCCGCCTTCGCGCCGGTGAAGGGCCGCTCGCAGGTGAAGACCTATCGCCGCGACGGCCGCGACGTCACCCTGATCGACGACACCTACAACGCCAATCCCGATTCGGTTCGCGCGGCCATCGACGTGCTGGCCGGCTTGCCGGCGCCGCGCTGGCTGGTGCTGGGCGACATGGGCGAGGTCGGCGCGCAGGGCCCGGCCTTCCACCGCGAGGTCGGCGCGTATGCGCACGAGCGCGGCATCGATGCGCTGTGGACGGCGGGCTCGCTGAGCACGCACGCCAGCGCGGCCTTTCCCGGCGCGCGCCATTTCGACGACGTCGCCACCCTGGTCGCGGCGCTCGGCATGGCGCCCGCGGCCACGTCGGTGGTGGTCAAGGGCTCGCGCTTCATGAAGATGGAACAGGTCGTGGCGGCGCTGGTGCAGGCCCCGGGGAGTGCCCATGCTGCTTAGCCTGGCCCAATGGCTTCAGACACTGTCGCCGGAGTTCGGCTTCTTCCGCGTCTTTCAATACATCACCTTCCGCGCCGTGATGGCGGCGATGACCGCGCTGCTGATCGGCCTGGCCTTCGGGCCCTGGGTGATCAACCGGCTGGCCGAGCTCAAGATCGGCCAGCCGATCCGCGAGTACGGCGTCAAGGAGCACATCGCCAAGAGCGGCACGCCCACCATGGGCGGCGTGCTCATCCTCATCGGCATCGGCGTGTCCACGCTGCTGTGGTTCGACTGGAGCAACCGCTTCGTCTGGATCGTGATGGTGGTGACCATCGGCTTCGGCGCGATCGGCTGGGTCGACGACTGGCGCAAGGTGGTGCAGAAGAACCCCGAGGGCATGAGCTCGAAGGAGAAATACTTCTGGCAGTCGATGATCGGCCTGGTGGCCGCGCTGTACCTCGCCTTCAGCGTGTCCGAGACCTCCAACCTGCGGGTGCTGGAGCTGTTCATCCGCTGGGTGCAGAGCGGCTTCTCCAACGACCTGCCGCCCAAGGCCGACCTGATGGTGCCCTTCGTCAAGACCATCAGCTATCCGCTGGGCGTGTTCGGCTTCATCTTCCTCACCTACTTCGTGATCGTCGGCGCGAGCAATGCCGTCAACCTGACCGACGGCCTGGACGGGCTGGCCATCATGCCGGTGGTGATGGTGGGCTCGGCGCTGGGCGTGTTCGCCTACGTGACCGGCAGCTCGGTGTACAGCCGCTACCTGCTGTTCCCCTACATCCCCGGCGCCGGCGAACTGCTCATCTTCTGCGCGGCCATGGCCGGCGCGGGGCTGGCCTTCCTCTGGTTCAACACCCATCCGGCGCAGGTGTTCATGGGCGACGTGGGCGCGCTGTCGCTGGGCGGCGCGCTGGGCACGATCGCGGTCATCACGCGCCAGGAGATCGTGCTCGGGATCATGGGCGGCGTGTTCGTCGCCGAGGCCTTGTCGGTGATGGTGCAGGTGAGCTGGTTCAAGTTCACCAAGAAGCGCTACGGCACGGGGCGGCGCATTCTGAAGATGGCGCCGCTGCACCACCACTTCGAGAAGTCCGGCTGGAAGGAGACGCAGGTGGTGGTGCGGTTCTGGATCATCACCATGCTCTTGTGCCTCGTGGGCCTGGCGAGTCTGAAGTTGCGATGAATCACTTGAAAGACATCACGGTCCTCGTGCTCGGGCTCGGCGAGTCCGGCCTGGCCATGGCGCGCTGGGCGGCGCGTTGCGGCGCGACCGTGCGCGTGTGGGACTCGCGCGAGACGCCGCCGAATGCGGCCGCGCTCGCGCAGCATGTGCCGCAGGCGACGCTGCTCGCCGGCGAGCTGAACGAGGCGGCGCTCGATGGCGTGCGGCTGGTGCTCAAGAGCCCCGGGCTTGCGCCCACCGATGCGCGCATCGCGGGGCCCTTGTCGCATGCGGCGGATCGCGGCGTGCTGATGCAAGGCGAGCTGGAGCTGTTCGCGCGGGCGCTGGACGATCTGAAGGCGCAGCGTGGGTACGCGCCCAAGGTGGTCGCCATCACGGGGACCAACGGGAAGACGACCACGACGTCGATGGCGGCGTTGCTGATCGAGCGCACCGGCAAGCGTGTCGCGATGGCGGGGAACATCGGGCCGACGATGCTGCAGACCTTGTCGGACGCCCTGGATCTCGAACCGACCCGTAGCCCGGATGAAATCCGGGAACCCCGGGTTGCACCCGGGCTACAGGAACCCGAAGCCGAAGACATCGACGAACCCGAAGTCACCTTCGACGACGAAGGCGTCCCGTTGACCCTGGTCCCGCCGCCCCCCGCCGCACCGACCTTCGAACACCTCCCCGAGGTCTGGGTCCTCGAGCTCTCCAGCTTCCAGCTCGACGAGGCCAAGGGCTTCGAGCCGAGCGCGGGCACGGTGCTCAACATCACCCAGGACCACCTCGACTGGCACGGCGGCATGCCGGCTTATGTCGCAGCCAAGGCACGCGTGTTCGGCAAGCAGGCGGTGATGGTCATCAACCGCGACGATCCCCTGGTCGAGAACCTCATCCCCGAGCCGCCGCCCGCCAAGCCGGGCGCGAAGGCGCGCCAGCCCAAGCCGATCGAGCGCCACATCGTGCGATTCGGCCTCGACGCGCCCAAGCGCCCGGGCGACTTCGGCCTCATCGTCGAGAACGGCATGGCGTGGCTGGTGCGCGCCATGGAGGCCGACGAGACGCAAAAGCGCGGCAAGCGCGGTGCGGCGGTCGAAGAGGAGGAGCTGCACATCCAGCGCCTGATGCCGGCCGACGCGCTGCGGGTCCGCGGCCGTCACAACGCCGCCAACGCCCTGGCCGCGCTCGCGCTGGCCACCGCCATCGGCTGCCCGCTGGCGCCCATGCTGCACGGGCTGCGCGAGTACGGCGGCGAGCCGCACCGGGTGGAGTACGTGGCCACGGTGAACGGCGTCGACGCCTTCGACGACAGCAAGGGCACCAACGTCGGCGCGACCGTGGCCGCGCTCAACGGCCTGGGCGCCGACAAGTCGCCGGCCAGGCTGGTGGTCATCCTGGGCGGCGACGGCAAGGGCCAGGACTTCGCGCCGCTGACCGAGCCGGTGGCGCGGCATGCGCGCGCCGTCGCCACCATCGGCCGCGATGCAGCCATCGTCGAAGCGGCGCTCGCATCCACCGGCGTTCCGCTGCAGCGCCACGACACGCTGCAGGCGGCCACCCGCTGGTGCTTCGAACGCGCCCATGCCGGCGACGCGGTGCTGCTCAGCCCCGCCTGCGCCAGCCTGGACATGTTCCGCAACTACGCCCATCGCGCCGAGGTCTTCGTCGACGAGGTCCGCGCCATGGCGGCCGACCATGGGGAGATGGGGGCATGACCGCACTGGCGGCCCGCCTCGGCTTCGACGCGCTGCGCGTGCGCCTGGCCACGCTGCTGCGGCGCGAGCCGAAGCAAGGCACGGCCGTGCCGGTGCGCGACTGGATCGACGTGTCCAGCGGCCAGCCCACCCGCCTGCTCAACTTCGACCAGGCGCTGGTCTGGGTGGTCGTCGCGCTGGTCGCACTGGGCCTGGTGATGGTCTACAGCGCGTCGGTCGCGCTGCCCGACAACCCCAAGTTCGCGCGCTACACGCCGACCTTCTTCCTGTCGCGCCACGCCGTGTCCATCGTCATCGCGGTGCTCGCCGCGCTGGTGGCGGTGCAGATCCCGATCAGCGTGTGGGAGAAGGCCGCGCCCTGGGTCTTCGTCGCCTCGCTGCTGCTGCTGGTGGTGGTGCTGATCCCGCACGTCGGCAAGGTGGTGTACGGCGCGCGGCGCTGGATCCCGCTGGGCATCATGAACTTCCAGCCCTCGGAGCTCGCCAAGCTGTCGATCGCGATGTATGCGGCCGGCTACATGGTGCGCAAGATGGAGGTGAAGGAGAACTTCCTGCGCGCGGTGCTGCCCATGGCGGTGTCGGTGGCGGTGATCGGCCTCCTGCTGCTGGCCGAGCCCGACATGGGCGCGTTCCTCGTGATCGCGGCCATCGCCATGGGCATCCTGTTCCTGGGCGGCGTGAACGGACGCATGTTCCTGCTCATCACCGCAGTGCTCGTCGGCGCCTTCGTGCTGATGATCACCTTCAGCGAATGGCGGCGCGAGCGCATCTTCGCCTACCTCAACCCGTGGGACGAGAAGTACACGCTGGGCAAGGCCTACCAGCTCTCGCATTCGCTCATCGCCTTCGGGCGCGGCGAGGTCTTCGGCCAGGGCCTGGGGTCCAGCGTCGAGAAGCTGCACTACCTGCCCGAGGCGCACACCGACTTCCTGCTCGCGGTGATCGGCGAGGAACTGGGCTTCGCGGGCGTGGCCTGCGTGATCGTCGCGTTCTTCTGGCTGGCACGGCGGGTGTTCCACATCGGGCGGCAGGCGGTGGCGCTGGACCGCGTCTTCGCCGGCCTGTTCGCGCAGGGCATCGGCATCTGGATGGGCGGGCAGGCCTTCATCAACATGGGCGTGAACCTGGGCGTGCTGCCGACCAAGGGACTGACCTTGCCGCTGATGAGCTACGGCGGGTCGGCGATCGTGATGAACATGGTGGCTCTGGCGATCGTGCTGCGGGTGGACATCGAGAACCGACAGCTCATGCGGGGAGGCCGCGCATGAGCCGTCACCTCGTGATCATGGCGGCCGGCACCGGCGGTCACGTCATTCCGGGTCTCGCCGTCGCGCGCGAGATGCAGTCGCGCGGCTGGACGGTGAGCTGGCTGGGCACGCAGACCGGCATGGAGAACCGGCTGGTGCCGCCCTCGGGCATCCCGATGGACACCATCTCCTTCAGCGGCCTGCGCGGCAAGGGCCTGGTGCACGCGATGACCGGCGGCATCCGCCTGCTCGCCGCCTTCTGGAGCTGCCTGCGCATCCTGCGCCAGCGCCGCGCGAAGGCGGTGCTGGGCATGGGCGGCTATGTATGCTTTCCGGGCGGGCTGATGGCCTCGCTGCTCGACAAGCCGCTGATGCTGGTCAATGCCGATGCGGCGCTGCTGCTCAGCAACAAGTCGCTGCTGCCGGTGGCCGATCGCATCGCCTTCGGCTTCGACGGTGACGCGAACAAGAAGATCAAGCAGGCGGTGGTGACCGGCAACCCGGTGCGGGCCGAGATCGAGGCGCTGCCCTCGCCCGAGCAGCGCTTCGCGGGCCGCAGCGGTCCGCTGCGCCTGCTGGTGGTGGGCGGCAGCCTGGGAGCCAAGGTGCTCAACGACACGGTGCCGCAGGCCTTGGCCTTGCTCGATGCGGCACAGCGTCCGCAGGTCACGCACCAGACCGGCCAGGCGCAGCATGCGGCGGTGCAGTCTGCCTACGCGCAAGGCGGCGTGCAGGCCGAGGTGCTGCCTTTCATCGACGACATGGCGCGGCGGCTCGCCGACTGCGACCTCATCGTCTGCCGCGCCGGCGCGGTGACGGTGAGCGAGCTGTGCGCCGCGGGCGTGGCCGGCGTGCTGGTGCCGCTGGTGGTGAGCACCACATCGCACCAGCGCGACAACGCGCAGTGGCTGGCGGGGCAGGGCGCGGGCATCCACCTGCCGCAGAACGAGCTGACCCCGCGCAAGCTTGCGGACCTGCTGGCGGAGCTGACGCGCGAGGCGCTGCAGGCGATGGCGACGAAGGCGCGTGCGCTGGCGAAGCCCAAGGCCGCGGCGCGTGTCGCGGATGAACTGGAAGGACTCGTCGCCGCATGAAGCACGCCGTCAAGCACATCCATTTCGTGGGCATCGGCGGCGCCGGGATGAGCGGCATCGCCGAGATCCTGCACAACCTGGGCTACACGGTCTCGGGCTCCGACCAGAGCGACAGCCCGACCACGCAGCGCCTGGTCTCGCTGGGTATCCAGGTCCATGTCGGCCACGACGCCGCCCACATCGCCGGCGCCGGCGCGGTCGTCACTTCCACCGCGGTGAAGGGCGACAACCCCGAGGTCATCGCCGCCCGCGCCAGGCATGTGCCGGTGGTGCCGCGCGCCGTGATGCTGGCCGAGCTGATGCGCCTCAAGCAGGGCATCGCCATCGCCGGCACCCACGGCAAGACCACCACCACCAGCCTGGTCACCAGCGTGCTGGCCGAGGCGGGCGTGGACCCGACCTTCGTGATCGGCGGCAAGCTCAACGCGGCCGGTGCCAACTCGCGCCTGGGGTCGGGGCAGTACATCGTGGTCGAGGCCGACGAATCGGATGCGTCCTTCCTGAATCTCAACCCGGTGATGGCGGTGGTGACCAACATCGACGCCGATCACATGGACACCTATGGCCACGACTTCGCCAGGCTGAAGCAGGCCTTCGTCGAGTTCATCCACCGCATGCCCTTCTACGGCGCCGCGATCCTCTGCAGCGACGACCCCGGCGTGCGCTCCATCATCCCGATGATCTCGCGGCCCATGGTGACCTACGGCTTCCGCGAGGACGCGATGGTGCGCGCAGTGAACGTGCAGGCGAGCGACGGCCGCATGCGCTTCGGCGTGATCCGCCACAACGGCATCCGCATGCCCGACATCGAAGTCGTGCTGAACCTGCCCGGCGAGCACAACGTGCTCAACGCGCTGGCGACCATCGCGGTGGCGACGGAGCTCGAGCTGCCCGATGCACCGATCATCCAGGCCCTGGCCGAGTTCCGCGGCGTGGGCCGGCGCTTCCAGCGCTACGGCGAGCTGCCGGCGCGCGACGGCGGCGAGTTCACCCTGATCGACGACTACGGCCACCACCCGGTCGAGATGGCCGCGACCCTGGCCGCGGCGCGCGGCGCCTTCCCCGGACGGCGCCTGGTGCTGGCCTTCCAGCCGCACCGCTACACGCGCACCCGCGACTGCTTCGAGGACTTCGTGAAGGTGATCGGCACCGCCGATGCGGTGCTGCTGGCCGACGTGTACGCCGCCGGCGAAGCGCCCATCGTCGCCGCCGACGGCCGCGCACTGGCGCGCGCACTGCGCGTGGCCGGCAAGGTCGACGCCGTGTTCGTCGACGACATCAAGGACATGCCGCAGACCATCGCCGAGCAGGCGAAGGGCGGCGACGTGGTGATTTCCATGGGGGCGGGAACGATCGGAAGCGTTCCCGCGCAGGTCGTGGAGTTGTTGAG
This sequence comes from Piscinibacter sp., assembly GCA_036377015.1. Classification (GTDB taxonomy): domain Bacteria; phylum Pseudomonadota; class Gammaproteobacteria; order Burkholderiales; family Burkholderiaceae_C; genus Albitalea. The sequence goes on from DASUZE010000113.1 coordinate 63,896, forward strand.
GAGCTCCCCATGAACATTGACGTGAAGGCGCTTGGAAAGGTGGCGGTGCTGTTCGGCGGCACGTCCGCGGAGCGCGAGATTTCCATCATGTCGGGCACCGGCGTGCTGAACGCGCTGCTGTCGCAGGGCGTCGACGCCTACGCCTTCGACCCTGCTCAGCGCAACCTCACCGAGCTGAAGGCCGACGGCGCCGCGCGCTGCTTCATCGCGCTGCACGGCCGCCACGGCGAGGACGGCACGGTGCAGGGCGCGCTGGAGCTGCTGGGCATACCCTACACCGGCTCCGGCGTGATGGCCTCGGCGATCGCCATGGACAAGGTGATGACCAAGCGGGTGTGGATCGCCGAGGGGCTGCCCACGCCGCGCCACGTGCGCCTCGCGCCCAACGACCAGTCGCGCGAGCGGGTGGTGAAGGTGCCCGACGAGCTGGGCCTGCCGCTCATCATCAAGCCGCCGCGCGAGGGCTCGTCCATCGGCGTGACCAAGGTGCAGGGCTACTCGCAGATGATCGACGCGGTCGCGCTGGCCGCGAAGTACGACCCCGACGTGCTCTGCGAGGAATTCATCGAGGGCGAGGAAGTGACCTGCCCGGTGCTGGGCGAGGGCGACGCGGCGCGCGCGCTGCCGGTGATCCGCATCGTCGCGCCCGAGGGCGCCTACGACTACCAGAACAAGTACTTCACCGACGAGGTCAAGTACCTGTGCCCGAGCGGCCTGCCCGAGGACGAGGAGCGCGAGATCCAGCGCATCGTGGTCGAGGCCTACACGACGCTGGGTTGCCGCGGCTGGGGCCGCGCCGACCTGATGATCCGGGCCCGCGACCGCAAGCCTTTCCTGCTCGAGATCAACACCTCGCCCGGCATGACCTCGCACTCGCTGGTGCCCATGTCGGCCAAGGCCGCCGGCATGAGCTACGAGCAGCTGTGCGTGCACCTCGTTTCGCAGGCCGCCCTGGACTCGCCCGTCCCCTGACGCCATGGCCCGCCGCGCGCCCGCCTTCACCCCCAGCCCGTCGCCGCTGCCCGGCGACGTGCGGCTGATGCACGTCACCGCGAATGCGCTGTACGTGCTGGCGGGACTCGCGCTGGCGGCGCTGGCTGTCAACCTGGCGATGCGCATGCCGGCCTTCTCGCTGCGCGCCATCCGCATCGAAGGCGACGTGCTGCGCAACAGCGTGTCGACCATTCGTGCCAACGCGGCGCCCAAGCTGGCGGGCAACTTCTTCACCGCCGACCTGGTGCGCGGCAAGCATGCCTTCGAGTCGGTGCCGTGGGTGCGCCAGGCCATCGTCAAGCGGGTGTGGCCCAACCGGCTGGCGGTGCGGCTGGAGGAGCACCGGCCCGCAGCGGTCTGGGGCGGCGGCGACTCGGCCACCGACCGCCTGGTGAACACCTACGGCGAGGTGTTCGAGGCCAACATCGGCGACGTCGAGGACGACAGCCTGCCCACGCTGTCCGGGCCCGACGGCAGCTCGATGCACATGCTGTCGATGCTCAACCGCCTGAAGCCCGGCTTCGAGCGCCTGGACGCGCGCATCGACGCGCTGGCCTTGTCGGGCCGCGGCTCGTGGCGCGTCGAGCTCGACACCGGCGCCGAGATCGAGCTGGGCCGCGGCAGCGACGACGAGGTGCTGGCGCGCACCGACCGCTTCATCGGCACGCTGACTCAGGTGACGTCGCGCTTCCAGCGGCCGCTGGAATATGCCGACCTGCGCCATCACGACGGCTATGCAGTGCGATTGAAGGGCATCACGACGGTGATCCCGAGCGCGAAAGAAAGAAAGAACTAGGGGCTCGAATGGCCAAGGAATACAAGGATCTCGTGGTCGGGTTGGACATCGGCACCGCCAAGGTGATGGCGGTGGTGGCCGAGGTGCTGCCGAACGGCGAGCTGCGCGTCGCGGGGCTGGGGGTGGCCGCGACGCATGGCCTCAAGCGCGGCGTGGTGGTCAACATCGACGCGACGGTGCAGTCCATCCAGCAGGCCTTGAAAGAGGCCGAGATGATGGCCGACTGCAAGATCACCCGCGTCTACACCGGCATCACCGGCAGCCACATCCGCGGGCAGAACAGCACCGGCATGGTCATCGTGCGCGACAAGGAGGTCACGCCGGTCGACGTGGCTCGCGTGGTCGAGACGGCCAAGGCGATCAACATCCCCAACGACCAGCGCCTGCTCCTGGTCGAGCCGCAGGAGTTCGTGATCGACGGCCACGAGGTCAAGGAGCCGATCGGCATGAGCGGCGGTCGGCTCGAGGTCAAGGTGCACATCGTGACCGGCGCGCAGAGTGCCGCCGAGAACATCGTGAAGTGCGTGCGCCGCTGCGGGCTGGAGGTCGACCAGCTGGTGCTCAACCCGAGCGCGTCCAGCCATTCGGTGCTGACCGACGACGAGAAGGACCTGGGCGTGGCGCTGGTGGACATCGGCGCCGGCACGACCGATGTCGCCATCTTCACCGACGGCGCGATCCGCCACACCGCGGTCATTCCGATCGCCGGCGACCTCATCACCAGCGACATCGCGATGGCGCTGCGCACGCCGACCAAGGACGCCGAGGAGATCAAGGTCGAGTACGGCGTCGCCAAGCAGCTGCTGGCCGATCCGTCGGAGCAGCTGGAGGTGCCCGGCCTTGGCGACCGCGCGCCGCGCATGCTCAGCCGCCAGGCGCTGGCCGGCGTGATCGAGCCGCGGGTCGAGGAGATCTATTCGCTGGTGCACCAGGTCATCCGCGAGAGCGGCTACGAGGAGCTGCTGTCGTCGGGAATCGTGGTGACGGGCGGGGCGGCGGTGATGCCGGGCATGGTCGAGCTGGGCGAAGACATCTTCCTCAAGCCGGTGCGCAAGGGCATCCCGACCTACCACGGCGCGCTGCACGACATGGTGGCCAATCCGCGCTCCGCGACGGTGATGGGCCTGCTGGAAGAAGCGCGGCTCGCGCGCTCGCGCGGCATGCGCGCCGCGCAGCAGGCGGGGTCGGTGAAGACCCTGTTCGGCCGCGCGAAAGACTGGTTCCTGGGCAACTTCTGAGGCGAGGTGAACACATGAGCACGCACGGCCGCCCGAAGGGCTCATACCGCAGTGCGGAGCACGAAGGTGTTCCGATGAGCTCTCCACGTTCTCGACACCTCGGCCTGCACCACGGCGAGCGCGATCCACCGACGACACCCACAACGCTGCGACCTAGGACCCCGGCACCACCGGGTCACCAAGGCGATTCATCGGCGGGAATTGACGACAGACATGGCAACTGCATTGAAGGAGTAAACAAATGGCAATCGAAATGATCGAAGAGTTCGATCTCGGCACACAGATCAAGGTGATCGGCGTGGGCGGCGGCGGCGGCAACGCGGTCGACCACATGATCGCGCAGGGCGTGCAAGGCGTGGAGTTCGTCTGCGCCAACACCGACGCGCAGGCGCTCAACCGCTCGGCGGCGCACTCGCTGATCCAGCTCGGCACCACCGGCCTGGGCGCGGGCGCCAAGCCCGAGGCGGGGCGCGCCGCGGCGGAAGAGGCCGTGGACCGAATCCGCGGGGCCATCACCGGCGCCAACATGCTGTTCATCACCGCCGGCATGGGCGGGGGCACCGGCACCGGCGCGGCGCCGGTCATCGCGCGCGTGGCCAAGGAAATGGGCATCCTGACCGTGGGCGTGGTCACCAAGCCGTTCGACTTCGAGGGCGCGCGCCGCATGAAGGCGGCCGACGCCGGCCTGGCCGAGCTGGAGGCCAACGTCGACTCGCTGATCGTCATCCTCAACGACAAGCTGCTCGACGTGCTGGGCGACGACGTCACGCAGGACCAGGCTTTCGCGCACGCCAACGACGTGCTGAAGAACGCGGTCGGCGGCATCAGCGACATCATCCACGTGCCGGGCCTGGTCAACGTCGACTTCGAGGACGTGAAGACGGTGATGAGCGAGCCGGGCAAGGCGATGATGGGCACCGCCATCGCGCAGGGCCCGGACCGCGCCAACAAGGCGGCGGAGATGGCGGTGGCCTGCCCGCTGCTGGAAGGCATCGACCTGTCGGGCGCGCGCGGCGTGCTGGTGCTGATCGCGGCCAACCGCAACACCTTCAAGCTCTCGGAAAGCCGCAACGCGATGAACTGCATCCGCCGCTACGCCGCGGAGGATGCACACGTCATCTACGGCACGGCCTATGACGAGACCCTGGGCGACCAGCTGCGCGTGACCGTGATCGCCACCGGCCTGTCGCCGCAGCAGAAGCGCCAGGCAGCGCCGATCAGCGTGGTGCACACCGCCGCGCCGGTGATGCAGCGCACGGGCACCGACAACCTGCCCATCCTCACCCAGCCGGTGCAGCCCACGCCCGCCCACGACTACAGCCAGCTCACCACGCCCAGCGTGTGGCGCAACGGCCGTACCGCGGCGGCCAAGGTCGACGCGCTGGCGAGCAACGGGATGGACGAGATCGAGATCCCGGCGTTCCTGAGAAAGCAGGCGGATTGAGGGCCTGGCAGGGGTGGGAATCGGTCCGCGCGGCGAGCGCTGCGTGGGCTGAAGCCCACCCTACAATGGGTCGCATGACCGTCGCCCAACGCACCATCAAGTCGCTCACCCGCGCGGTGGGGCTGGGGGTGCACGGTGGGCAGAAGGTGGAGCTGACGCTGCGCCCGGCCCCGCCCGACACCGGCGTCGTGTTCCGCCGCGTCGACCTGCCCACGCCGGTCGAGATCAAGATCGACGCCTTCGCCGTCACCGACACGCGCCTGGCGACCACCGTGACGCCGCGCAACGACCCCGGCGGCCCGGCGGTGAAGACCGTCGAGCACTTCCTGTCCGCCTGCTCCGGGCTGGGCATCGACAACCTGTACGTCGACATCACCAATGAGGAGATGCCCATCCTCGACGGCTCGGCGGCCTCGTTCGTGTTCCTGCTTCAAAGCGCCGGCATCGAGCTGCAGAAGGCGCCCAAGCGCTTCCTGCGCATCAAGAAGACGGTCGAGATCCGCGAAGGCGAGGGAGCGTCGCTGAAGTGGGCGCGGCTGGAGCCCTACGAGGGCTACCGGCTCACCTTCGAGATCGAGTTCGACCATCCCGCTGTCAACCAGACCGGACAGCGCGTGGCCTTCGACATGGGCTCGGGTCAGTACAAGCGCGAGATCGCCCGCGCCCGCACCTTCGGCTTCACGAAAGACGTCGAGATGATGCGCTCGCGCGGCCTGGGCCTGGGCGGCAGCTACGACAACGCCATCGTGGTCGACGACCGCCGGGTGCTCAACGACGACGGCCTGCGCTACGACGATGAGTTCGTCAAGCACAAGATCCTCGACGCGATCGGCGACATGTACGTGATCGGCCATCCGCTGATCGGCGCGTACACCGCGTACAAGTCGGGACATGCGCTGAACAACAAGCTCGTGCGAGCGGTGCTCGCCGACACGAGCGCCTTCGACATCGTCACCTTCGACGACCCGTCGCGTGCGCCCCCAGGCTTGGCCGACCTGGCGCCGGCCTGGTGAACTCGTGCTCCTGTTCCGCTGGATCGTCCTGCTGCTGCTCGTCGCCGGTGCGCTGTGCTTCGCGATGTACGTGGGCACCGGCGAGATGCGCTGGCGCGAGCGCGGGGTGCGCATCGTCAAGTGGACGGTCGTCGCCGGCCTCGGATTCTTCGCCGTGCTGATCCTCGAACGAATGGCCATGATCCTGTAGGAATGCTTCCATGACGATCTTCCGCTGGATCATCGGCGTCATCTTCGGCGTGCTCGCGCTGGGGTCGGCGCTGGCCTTCGTGATCTTCATCCTCGCCGACATCGATCTCTGGCTCAAGCGTGCGCGAGCCTGGCGCCGCCTGGCGTGGGCCGCGGCGCTGTTCTGGTTCAACGTGGAGATCTGGGGCCGCGTGATCTGGGTGATCGTCACCTGGTGAGATCCAGGAAGTCCAGCACCGCATCGAGATGCGCCTCGGCGAAGTCGCCGAGCGCGTGGTCGCCGCCCTCGACCAGCCTCATCGCGCAGCCTGCATAGCGCGCGCTCATCTCGCGCCAGTCGAGCACTTCGTCGCCCTTGGCGATGACCGCCAGGTAGCGCTGCGGCCGTGTGATCGCGGCCGGCCGCAGCGCCTTCAGCTGGTCGACGAACTCGGGCCGAAAGAAGAAGCGCTCGTCGCTGTGCCAGGCGGTGGTCTCGCCGACCTGGGCGGCCAGGTCGCGCGCGGGTTCGACGGCCGGATTGAGCAGCACCGCCCGGCAACCGATGCGCTCGGCGAGCACCGTCGCGTAGAAGCCGCCGAGCGAGCTGCCGATGACGGCCATGCGCTGCGTCGGCCAGGCCGCCGTGCCCGCGACGATCAGGTCGACCGCCTCCTGCGGCGATGCCGGCAGCTGCGGGCACCACCACTGCACGTCGGGACGGTGCGCGGCGACCCAGGCGCCGACCTGCCGCGCCTTGGTCGACTGCGGCGACGAGCGAAAGCCGTGCAGGTACAGCAGGTGGGTGGTGGGCGGCATGACCGACGTCAGCGCCGCCGCGCCAACGCATCCAGCAGCTTGGCGTGGATGCCGCCGAAGCCGCCGTTGCTCATGCACAGGATGTGGTCGCCGGCCTGCGCCGCGGCCACCACGCGCTGCACCAGCGTGTCGTTGGTGTCGCACACCACCGCCTGCTCGCCCATGGGGGCGAGCGCGGCGGCCGCGTCCCAGCCCAGGCCGCCGCTGTGGCAGAACGCAAGGTCGGCTTCTTCCAGCGACCAGGGCAGCTGCGCCTTCATCGCACCCAGCTTCATGGTGTTCGATCGCGGTTCGAACACCGCGAGGATGCGCTGGCGCGGCTCGTGGTGCGAGGTCTGCAGCGCATCGATCTTGCGGCGCAGGCCGTTGACCGTGGTGCGGATGGCCGTGGGGTGATGGGCGAAGTCGTCGTAGACACGCACGTCGCCGCGGCCCAGCGGCACCGCGCCGCGCAGCTCGAGGCGGCGCCTCACGTTCTCGAAGCCGGCCAGCGCCTTGGCAGCCGCCTCGGGCGCGACGCCGACATGCTCGGCCGCGGCAATCGCGGCCAGCGCGTTCATCTGGTTGTGCTCGCCCAGCAGCGACCACTCGACGCGGGCGATCTTCAGGCTGCCGCGCAGCACGTCGAAGGCATGCGGCTCGCCGCGCGAGCGCCACTCGCCGGGTGCCTCCTTGCGTGCGCCGAAGCGGATCACCTCGCTCCAGCAGCCCATGGCGAGCACGCGCTGCAGCGATTCCTCGCGCGCGTTCACGACCAGGCGGCCGCCGCCCGGCACGGTGCGCACGAGGTGGTGGAACTGTCGCTCGATGGCGGCGACGTCGTCGAAGATGTCGGCGTGGTCGAACTCGAGGTTGTTGAGCACCGCGGTGCGCGGCCGGTAGTGGACGAACTTGCTGCGCTTGTCGAAGAAGGCGGTGTCGTACTCGTCGGCCTCGATCACGAAGGTGTTGCCGCCGCCCAGCCGCGCCGACACGTCGAAGTTCATCGGCACGCCGCCGATCAGGAAGCCGGGTGCCAGGCCGGCCTTCTCGAGGATCCAGGTCAGCATCGCGGTGGTGGTGGTCTTGCCGTGCGTGCCGGCCACGGCGAGCACGTGGCGGCCTTGCAGCACGTGCTCGGCCAGCCACTGCGGCCCGCTGGCGTAGCGCGCGCCGGTCTCGAGAATGGCCTCGACCAGAGGGTTGCCCCGCGTGACGACGTTGCCGACGACGAACAGGTCGGGCTTCAGCGCGAGCTGGTCGGCGCCGTAACCCTCGATGAGCTCGATGCCGAGCGCGCGCAGCTGGTCGCTCATCGGCGGGTAGACGTTGGCGTCGCACCCCGTCACGGCATGCCCGGCCTCGCGCGCGAGGGCGGCGAGGCCGCCCATGAAGGTGCCGCAGACACCCAGGATGTGTATGTGCATGCGGGCGATTCTAGGAGCCCGCCCGCGCGCCGATGCCCGCGCTATCAACGAAGAGATTGTGGGCGAGGCCCACGCCGTCCTGCGGACGGCATGCCTGAATGCACGGCTCCCCCGAGCCCCCTTGGTAGGGGGCTCGGGGGAGCCGTGCGATAGAGCATGCCGTCCGAAGGACGGCGTGGGCGCCACCAAGTCAGCCGCACCGCCCTCTCCTGGCCGGGTCCAGGTTTCCCCCGGAGTGGGCGCGGGTGTGCCTGTGGCACGATCGAACGCGAACGCCGCGGAGGGAAAGCGCATGCGCGACGTCCTGCTTCTCACCGCCACCATCACCCCGCCGCCGGGCGTCCCGGCACTGCGACGAACCGACCCTGCCGCCCGCCTGCAGGACTACGCCCGGGCGCTGGCGTTCTACCTGGCGCGCCCGGCCGGCACGTTCGAGCGCATCGTGTTCGCCGAGAACTCGGGTTCCAGCCTGGCCCCGCTGCGGCAGCTGGCCGGCGCGGATCGGCGGGTGGAGTTCCTGTCCTTCGACGGCCTGGACCATCCGCCGGCGCACGGGCGCGGCTACGGCGAGTTCAAGCTGGTCGATCACGCGATGCACCATGCCGAGTCGCTGCAGGGCCATGTGTGCGTATGGAAGTGCACCGGCCGCTACGTGGTCCGCAACATCGACTGGCTGGTGCGCCAGCGGCCCGCGGCCGACCTGTACTGCCACATGCGCAACTACCCGTACCGCCTGTGCGAGCTGTTCCTGCTCTCGTTCAACCGGCATGGCTTCGAGAGCGCGATCGAGGGCGTGTACAAGCACCTTCGCAACGACATGGTGCCCGGCGTGCACAGCAACGAGGAGATGCTGTTTCGCACGCTGGTCGATGCCTTGCCGCTCGATGTCTCGGTGGTGCGCCGGTTCCGGCGCACGCCGGTGATCGACGGCATCCGTGCCTGGGACAACTCCCCCTACAGCGGCGGCTGGACGCCGAAGGTGATGCTGCGCCAGGCCGCGAGCGTGGTCGTGCCGTGGGTGTGGATCTAGGCGAAGGAGCTTCTGGCGGCCTCGACGGTCGCGGCGATGTCGGCCTCGGTGTGCGCAGCGCTCACGAAGCCCGCCTCGTACAGCGCCGGCGCGAGGTACACGCCGCGGTCGAGCATGGCGTGGAAGAAGCGGTTGAAGCGCTCCTTGTCGGTGGCCATGACTTCGCCGTAGTTCTGCGGCAGGCGCTCGGCGAAGAAGAAGCCGAACATGCCGCCTTCGCTGTCGACGGCCAGCGGCACGCCGGCCGCCTCGGCCGCTGAACGCAGGCCGTCCACCAGCGAGCGCGTGCGCTGCGCCAACTGCTCGAAGAAGCCGGGGCTGCGGATCTCCTTCAGCGTGGCCAGGCCGCAGGCCGTGGCGACCGGATTGCCCGACAGCGTGCCGGCCTGGTAGACCGGACCGAGCGGCGCGAGCTTTTCCATGACCTCGCGGCGCGCGCCGAAGGCCGCCAGCGGCATGCCGCCGCCGATGACCTTGCCGAACACGCTCATGTCGGGCGCGAAGCCGGGAATGGCCTTGGCGTACAGGCCTTGGGCGCTGTCGAGCCCGACGCGGAAGCCGGTCATCACCTCGTCGAACACCAGCAGCGCGCCGTGCTGCGTGCACAGCTCGCGCAGCCGCTTGACGAAGGGCACGGCGGCGCGCACGAAGTTCATGTTGCCGGCGATGGGCTCGATCACCACGCAGGCGATGTCGCGGCCGTGCAAGGTGAACGCCTCTTCGAGCTGCGCCTCGTTGTTGTACTCGAGCACCAGCGTGTGCTGCACGACCTCGGGCGGCACGCCGGCGGAGGTCGGGTTGCCGAAAGTGGCCAGACCGGAGCCGGCCTTGACCAGCAGCGCGTCGGCATGGCCGTGGTAGCAGCCTTCGAACTTGACGATCTTGCTGCGTCCGGTGGCGCCGCGTGCCAGCCGCAGCGCGCTCATCGCGGCCTCGGTGCCCGAGCTGACCAGGCGCACCTGCTCCATGCTCGGCACGAGCTCCAGGATGGCCTCGGCCAGTTCGATCTCGCGCTCGGTGGGCGCGCCGAACGAGAAGCCGTCACGCGCGGCCTGCTGCACCGCCTCGAGCACGGCAGGGTGGCCATGGCCGAGGATCATCGGACCCCAGGAGCCGATGTAGTCGATGTAGCGCTTGCCTTCGGCATCGACGATGCACGAGCCCTCGGCGCGGGTGATGAAGCGCGGCGTGCCGCCGACGGCGCGGAAGGCGCGCACCGGCGAATTCACGCCGCCCGGAATCACGCGCTGCGCGCGCTCGAACAGCGATTCGTTGCTCATGCTCAATGAATGTGCCGGCTGCCTGGCGCCTCGCCCGGCTCCGGCGGGCCGCCCTCGGCACCGGGCTCTTCGTCCTCGCCCGCGGGCAGGGCCCAGAAGAAGCGGTCGGGGATGACGTTGCCCATGCCGGGCCGGAAGCCCGCATCCAACGCCTGGTCGAGGAAGGCAAGCGACTCGCCCACCGCCAGGTGCAGCTCGCTGCCGGAGGCCAGCAGCGCGGCCAGCGCGGCCGACAGGGTGTCGCCGGCGCCGACGAAGCTCACCTCGAAGCGCTCGAACTTCTCGCCGGTGATCGCGCCCTGCGCCGAGGCCAGCACGTTGTCGAGGAACTGGTCGGGCAGCGGCACGCTGGTGACGAGCACGAAGCGCGTGCCGTGCTCGGCCGCCGCCACCGCCAGCTCGCGCGGCGAGGCCGGCCGGTCGGACTCCCAGTCGGGCAGCAGGAAGTCGGTGAGGGTCTGGTGGCTGCCGACCAGCACCTCGGTCTGCGGCAGCACCAGCTCGCGGTAGGCGTCGAGGTAGGCCTGCTGCTCGTCCTCGTCGACCCAGGACAGGTTGGGCATGTACGCCACCAGTGGCACGTCGGGGTAGTCGGACAGCACCTCGGCCACGGCGCTCACGCCTTCGGCCGATCCGAGGTAGCCCACCTTCCAGGCCGCGATGGTCACGTCTTCGAGGACGCTGCGCGCCTGCTCGACCACCACCTCGGGGTCGAGGGCGTGGTGGTCGAAGACCTCGGCGGTGTCGCGCATGACCACCGAGGTGACCACCGGCAGCGCATGCGCGCCCATGGCGGCGATGGTGGCCACGTCACCGGCCACGCCGCCCGCGCCGCTCGCGTCGCTGGCGTTGAAGCTCATGACACAGGCCGGCGCCGGAGGGTCCTGCTGCGGCTCGTTGCCGGCTTCGGCGGTGGGGGTGTCTGCGGTCATGGGAGAGATCCGAAATGGGGGCGTGCAAGCCCCGAAACCGGGGGCGTGCAGGAACGGCGGCGACTTCTAGAAAAGTGTGAGCTATGTTGCGTATGTGCCCACAAACTCTTGGCTTTTTGTCATTGGGCGTCGCTACAATTCGCCACCATTGTAGTGAAGCCTGACTAACAAAGTGACTGAACCGCGTACCTGGATGTGCCTTATCTGTGGATGGATCTACGACGAGGCGGCCGGGGACCCGGAGCATGGTATCGCGCCGGGCACATCGTGGGACGCCGTGCCCATGAACTGGACATGCCCCGAGTGCGGCGCACGCAAGGAAGACTTCGAAATGGTGCAGATCTGAGCGTACCCACGAGGGACGACTCGAGAGACTGATACCCACGTCGTTAGGAGAATGCTCGGTGAGCAATGAAGCCCCCGCGAACGCCCCGGGCGTCAAGGTGCTGGTCATCGATGACAGCAACACCATCCGCCGCAGCGCGGAGATCTTTCTGAAGCAGGGCGGCTACCAGGTGCTCCTGGCCGAGGACGGCTTCGATGCCTTGTCCAAGGTCAACGACCACGAGCCCGACCTCATCTTCTGCGACATCCTGATGCCGCGCCTCGATGGCTACCAGACCTGCGCCATCATCAAGCGCAACCTCAAGTTCGCGAACACGCCGGTGATCATGCTGTCCTCCAAGGACGGCCTGTTCGACAAGGCGCGCGGCCGCATGGTGGGCTCGCAGGACTACCTGACCAAGCCCTTCACCAAGGATCAACTGTTGCAGGCGGTCGAGCAGCACCGCAAAGCGGCGTGACTGATTCCACATGAGTCGGCGCGTTGCGCGTGTCCAGGCCCGAGTTAGCCCTCGCTTGCGTGCCGGACATGTGACACTCGCCGACTGCGACGAGACGACTCAAGGAACGAGACATGGCGATCAAGCACATCCTCCTGGTGGATGACTCCAAGACCGAACTGCATTTCCTCTCCGACCTGCTCGAGAAGCGCGGCTATCGCGTGCGCACCGCAGAGAACGGCGAGGACGCCATGCGCCGCCTGGGCGAGGAGACGCCCGACCTGATCCTGATGGACGTCGTGATGCCCGGCCAGAACGGCTTCCAGCTCACCCGCGCCATCACCCGCGACCCGCGCTTCGCCAACGTGCCCGTGATCATGTGCACCAGCAAGAACCAGGAAACCGACAAGGTCTGGGGCATGCGCCAGGGTGCGCGCGACTACATCGTCAAGCCGGTCGATGCCGACGAGCTCGTCGCCAAGATCAAGGCCTTCGACTGACACATTGCCCACGAGCCCTGCGCGATGGCCAACAAGGAAGCACTGCGTGAACTCCAGAGCCGGCTCGCCGAGCGTCTGCAAGCCGCGCGCACGCAGGATCGCGGCAAGTCCTGGCTGGCGGTCGAATGCAGCTCGCGGGGGTTCCTGTTCCCGCTGAAGGAAGCGGGCGAGATCTTCGCCCTGGCGCCCATCGTCGGGGTGCCGCATTCCCACTCCTGGTTCCTCGGCGTGTCCAACCTGCGCGGCCATCTGCACGGCGTGGTGGACCTGGCGGGGTTCCTCGGCGTGAAGGGCAGCGAGCCGCTGCGCGAGCAATCGCGCCTGGTCGCCTTCAACAGCGCCCTGGACATCAACTGCGCGCTGCTGGTCGACCGCCTGTCGGGTCTGCGCAGCGAGCAGCAGCTGACGGCGCTGGCCGAGCCCGCGAGCGGACCGCGCCCGCCCTTCGTCGGCGCGCGCTACAAGGACGAGACCGGGCGCACCTGGCAGGAACTGAACCTGGCTGCGCTGGCCGCTGACGAGGCGTTCCTGCGCATCGTCGGCTGACGAATTCGATTGAAAGATCAACAGCAGTACGAAATGACGCGCCGGCTCTCCCCGGCCGCCACCATCGGATAGAGCGAACGAGGAACACCATGAGCTTCCTGAACAAGATCAAGGGTTGGGGCCAGGACCGCAACGGGTCCGCCGAGGCACAACAGGCAGCGAACCAGCAAGAGTCGTTCGACGATGTCGCGCAGGCCGAGATGCCGCTGCCCGACGGTCACGGCACCATGCCGCTGGAAGTGCCGACCATCCAGCAGACGGTGGGCGCCGACTCCTCCATCATCACCGAGGCCGCGCCATCCGAGATGGCCGACTTCAGCGAGACGCGCATCCAGGGCGCCGAAGCCGCCAACGACGTCGGCTCCGGCCTGCCGCTCATCGGACAGCGTCCGGTCGCCGAGCAGCAGAAGATCCTCGGCGTGATCGTCGGTATCGGCCTGGTGGGCCTGGTGGCGATGACGGTCCTGTCGCTGAACTCCGCGTCCAAGGGCGCCGCCCAGGTGGGCGCCTCGGGCCAGGCGCTGATGCAGTCGCAGCGGCTCGCGAAGTCGGTGTCGCAGGCGCTGATCGGCTCGCCGCAGGCCTTCCCGGAAGTGCGCGAGAGCACCGAGGTGCTGGCCAAGAACGTGCGCGGCCTGAAGAACGGCGACGACAACCTCGCCGCCGCCCCGGCCGCGGTTCAGGAAGCGCTCGACCCGATGCTGCCGCTGGTCGACCGCGCCGAGAAGAACGCCAACACCGTGATCGCCCAGCAGAAGATCCTGACCCAGGTGGGACAGGCGCTGCGCGCGATCAACCGCCAGTCGTCCGACCTGCTCGAAACCGCCGAGACCATCTCGTCGCTCAAGCTGCAGCAGGAGGCCTCGCCGGCCGAGCTGTCGGCCGTCGGCCAGCTCGTGATGCTGACCCAGCGCATCGGCAAGTCGGCCAACGAGTTCCTGACCATGGAAGGCGTGAGCCCCGAGGCGGTGTTCCTGCTGGGCAAGGACTTGAACTCGTTCCGCGAGATTGCCCAAGGCCTGTCCGACGGCAACCAGGAGCTGCGCCTGCCGGGCACGAAAGACCCTCAGACCAAGGAGCGCCTGGTCACCCTGCTCAAGCAGTACGAAGAGACCCGCACCCAGGCCGGCGCGATTCTGGGCAACCTGCAAGGCCTGGTGTCGGCGCGTGAAGCGCAGTCCGCGATCATTGCCGACAGCGAACCGCTGCGCAAAGGCCTCGAGACGGTGCAGGAGCGCCTCGGGAAGGAAACCGGCTTCAGCGGCTTCGCCCTGATCACCCTGATCCTGTTCGGCGCCATGATGGCCGCCGGCGGCGCGGGCTTCCTGAAGCTGTACATGCGCGACCAGGCGCAACGTACCGCGCTGGCCGAGCAGCAGCGACTCGAAGCCGAGCGCCAGGAGCAGGAAGCCAAGCGCGTGAACGACGCCAACCAGGCGGCCATTCTGCGATTGATGAACGAGCTGCAGACGGTCGCTGAAGGTGACCTGACGCAGCAGGCCACGGTGACGGAAGACATCACCGGCGCCATCGCCGACTCGGTGAACTACACCGTGGAAGAGCTGCGCACCCTGGTGTCGCAGGTGCAAGGCACCGCCGGCCGGGTGACCGAGACCATGCAGCAGGTGGAAGCCACGTCGACCGAACTGCTGGCCGCTTCGACCGAGCAGCTGCGCGAGATCCGCGACACCGGCGAGTCGGTGCTCCAGATGGCGGGTCGAATCAACGAGGTGTCGGCACAGGCGCAAGAGACCGCCCAGGTCGCGCGCCAGTCGCTGGACGCCGCCGAGGCCGGTCTGCGCGCGGTGCAGAACACCGTGGGCGGCATGAACTCCATCCGCGACCAGATCCAGGAAACCTCCAAGCGGATCAAGCGGCTGGGCGAGTCGTCACAGGAGATCGGCGAAATCACCGAGCTGATTTCCGACATTACCGAGCAGACCAACGTGCTGGCGCTGAACGCCGCCATCCAGGCCGCATCGGCCGGTGAAGCGGGCCGAGGCTTCTCGGTGGTTGCGGAAGAAGTGCAGCGGCTGGCCGAACGCTCCGGCGACGCCACGCGACAGATCGCGGCGCTGGTGAAGACCATTCAGACCGACACGCAAGACGCGGTGGCGGCCATGGAACGTTCGACCCAGGGCGTGGTGGAAGGAACCCGACTGACCGACGCGGCCGGTACCGCGCTGGGCGACATCGACCGCGTGTCGCGCCAGCTCGCCGACCTGATCGGGCAGATCTCGAACCAGGCGCTGTCGGAAGCGCAGTCCGCCAACGTGGTGGCCGCCAACATCCAGCACATCTTCGCCGTGACCGAGCAGACCGGTGAAGGTACCCGCTCGACCGCGCAGATGGTGCGCGAGTTGTCGAAGACCGCCGAAGAACTGAAGCAGTCGGTCGCGCGATTCAAGATCGACTGACGTCCGAGGGCCGACGCGGGCCCGTGTCCGACGCATGCACGGTGCCCGCCCCCCGTTTAGCTGAATACCAAGGGCACCGATGGAAAGCTCCCGCAACACCGAAGCAACCGGCGAGATCAAGGACGACCTGAGCGCCCTCGCATGGGTTCAGGAGGAACTGCGTCGCTCGCTGGACGCCGCGCACAAGGCGCTGCGGCGCTTCGTCAAGGAAGCCGAGGCGCTGACCGGCTCCGATGTCGATGTGGTCGATCCCGCCGTCCTGCGCACCGCGCGCCAGCAGATCCACCAGGGCGTGGGTGCCCTCGAGCTGGTCGGCCTGCCGGCCGCCGCCACGCTGCTGCGCGCCTGCGAGGCCGCGGTGCAGCGCTATGTCGCCAAGCCGCACAAGCTGACCAGCCTGGTCGTCGACGACCTCGAGAAGGCCTCGTTCGCGCTGCTCGATTACCTGGCCCGCATGCTCGCCGGCAAGCAGGTGTCGCCGCTGGCCATGTTCCCGCAGTACCGCGCCGTCCAGGAGGCCGCCGGCGCCGACCGCGTGCACCCCGCCGACCTGTGGGCGCTCGACTGGCGCTGGCACGACCTGCCGGGCGTCGGCAACGTCGCCCCGCGCTTTCCCGACGCCGCGACCCGCGCCGCGATGGAGCAGCAGATGCTGCCCCTGATGCGCGGCACCGCGCCGCTGGCGACGTCGCGCATGAGCGACCTGTGCGAGTCGCTGGCCGCCGGCTCCATGTACCCGCACACCGGCACGCTGTGGCGGCTGGCCGCGGCGATGTTCGAGGCGCAGGCGCAGAACCTGCTGCCCTCCGACGTCTTCACCAAGCGCGTCGCCTCGCGCCTGCTGGCGCAGCTGCGCGTGGTCGAGCGCGGCGACGCCGACGTCTCCGAGCGCCTCGCCCAGGACCTGCTGTTCTTCTGTGCGCAGTCGGCCTCGCCCGGCGACGGCAAGCGCGCGCCGCGGCTCGCCTCGGTGCGCCAGATCTAC
This sequence comes from Piscinibacter sp., assembly GCA_036377015.1. Taxonomy (GTDB): domain Bacteria; phylum Pseudomonadota; class Gammaproteobacteria; order Burkholderiales; family Burkholderiaceae_C; genus Albitalea. Next base: position 80,245 of record DASUZE010000113.1, read on the forward strand.
GGCCTGGCCTTCCACACGCCGGTCGACTATTCCAACAGCGCGCTCGGGAAGTACGACCCGGCCTGGCTCGCCCAGGCGCGCAAGCGCGTGTCGGCCGCCAAGGACTCGTGGTCGGCGGTGGCCGGCGGCGAGATGCACCGCATGAGCGGCCTGGCCGAGCAGTTCTCGCTGATCGGCGACTCGCTCAAGCGCCTGTTCCCGCAGGGCGAGGTGATGGCCTTCGAGCTGCAGCATGCCGTGACGCTCACCCAGCAGGGCGGGGCCGCGCCCAACGCCGCGCTTGCGATGGAAGTCGCGACCGGCCTGCTCTACATCGAGGCCGCTCTCGAAGACGCCGATTTCGACACTCCCGAGCAGGGCCAGCGCGTGGTGCGCCTGGCCGAGCGCATCGCCGCGGTGCGCCAGGGCGCGACGCCCGAGCCGCTCGAGGGCTGGATGGAGGACCTCTACCGCCGCGTCTCCGACCGCCAGACCATGGGCAGCGTCGTGCAGGAGCTGCGGGCCTCGCTCTCCGAGGCCGAGAAGCTCATCGACCAGTTCTTCCGCGATCCGAGCGATCGCAAGGTGCTGATCCCGGTGCCCAACCAGCTCTCGTCGATGCGAGGCGTTCTGTCGGTGCTGGGCATGGACCAGGCCTCGGCGGCGCTGCTGCGCATGCGCGACGAGGTCGACGGCCTCGCGTCCACCGAGGTCGATCCGCAACGCGTCGGCCAGGCCGGCGTGTTCGACCGCCTGGCCGGCAACCTGGGCGCGCTGGGCTTCCTCATCGACATGCTCAGCGTGCAGCCGCAGCTGGCCAAGTCGCTGTTCGTCTACGACGCCGCCGCCGGCACGCTGAACCCGCTGATGGGCCGCACCGCGCATCGCGCCGCGCCCACCGAGCACACCGCCGCCACCGCGGCGCCGATCGAGCCGCGCCTGATCGAGCAGGCGCAGACCTTGGCGTTCTCCGCGGTGCGCGAGGACGTGCCGCTGGAAGAGGTGTCGCGCGAGCTGGTCAAGCTGTCGCAGGAGGCGCAAGCCGCTGACCAGACCGCGCTGGCCCGCACCGTGCACGACGCGCAGCAGGCCATCCAGAAGGCCCACGGCGACGCCGACGACATCGCGTCGGTGCGCGGACAGCTCTCCGAAGCGCTGGTCGATTTCGTCGCCACCGCCTCGAGCCCGATCGGCCTCGACGTGATCCCGCCGGCCCCCGCCGCGCCGGCGTCTGTCAGCGTCACGCCGCCCGCCGCGGCCACCGTCGATCTCTCCGAGGACGACGAGATGCGCGAGATCTTCCTCGAGGAAGCGCGCGAGGTCGTGCAGAGCGCCCAGGCCGCCTGCCGCGACCTGGCCGAGTCGCCGGCCGACATCGAGCAGTTCACCACCGTTCGCCGCGCGTACCACACCCTCAAGGGCAGCTCGCGCATGGTCGGCCTGAAGGCCTTCGGCGACGCCGCCTGGGCCTGCGAGCAGCTGTACAACACGCGGCTCGCCGACCAGCAGGCGGCCGACGAGCCGCTGCTCCAATTCACCAACTGGTCGCTCGCCAGCCTGGGCGAATGGATCGAAGACATCGCCGCCCGGCGCGACGCCGGGCGCGATCCGAAGGCCATCGAAGCCGCGGCGCTCGCCCTGCGCGATCCCGCGGCCGCGGCTGCGGCCGCCGCACCGGTCGCACCGGCGCCCGTCAAGCCCGAGTCGTCGGTGCTCGCGCTGCCGCAGGTGGTCGAGCAGATCGTCGCTCCGGCACCGGCCCTGGAGCCCATCGCCCTGTCGCTGCCGCCCGATCTGCCCAGTGCCCAGGACCTCGACCTCACGCTGCCGCCGCCGGCCGCACCCGTTGCCACGCCGGCCGCCGAGGAAGTCCTGTCCTTCGAGCTCGACCTGTCCAAGTTCGACGCCCCGGCGCAGGCTGCGCCGGCGATGCCGCCCGCCGACGCGCTGGGCGTGGACACCGGCTCGCCGTCGATGTTCGATCCCTTCGACACGACGCCGATGCCGCCCGATGGGCTGCCCAAGCCGACCGTGGTCGAGTCGCTGGAGTCCATCGACCTCATCGACATCGATCTGGGCGCCGACGCCGGCGCCGTGCCGCTGATCGAAAGCCTCATGCCCTCGGCCTCCGACGCCACCGCCGAAGAGGTGCTGCTCGAGGGCATCGCCTCGTCGACCGAGATCCCGGCCCCGGCCGAGGCGCGGCCCGAGCCGCAACCCGAGCCCGTGGCCGCCGAAGAGGAGCAGGTCAAGGTCGTCGGGCCGCTGCGCATCGGCATTCCGCTGTTCAACATCTTCCTGAACGAGGCCGACGAGCTCTCGCGCCGCCTCACCACCGAAGTCGCCGAGTGGGCGATGGAGCTGCACCGGCCGGTGGGCGAGACCGCGATCGCGCTGGCCCATTCGCTGGCCGGCAGCTCCGCGACCGTCGGCTTCTCCGACCTGTCGCAGCTGTCGCGCGCGCTCGAGCATGCGCTGACGCGCACCGAGGCCATCGGACACGGCACCGCCGACGAAGGCCGCCTGTTCGTCGACACGGCGGAGGAAATCCGCCGTCTGCTGCACCAATTCGCCGCGGGCTTCCTGAAGGAGCCGCCGCCCGAGCTGCTGCAGCGCCTGGCCGACCATGAGCTGAGCTCGGCACGCCGCCTCGACGCGGTGTCCGCGGAAGCCGAGGTGGTCGAGCTCGACATCCCGCTCGACATGTTCGTCGCGCCGGAAGTGATCGAGATGCCGGCCGAGGCGCCCATCCCCACGATCCCGGCCGCGCTGGCGGCCCATCTCGAGGCGCCGGCGGCGCAGGCCAGCGGCTTCGGCGCGCTCGGCGCCGCCGAGTTCAAGCCCTTCACCGCCTTGTCGACCGAGGCCGTGCGCGCCGCTGCCGCGCAGCCGCGCGCCGAGCCGAAGGACGAGGTCGACGACGACATCGACGCCGTCGACGCGGTCGACCCCGACCTGTTCCCCATCTTCGAGGAAGAGGGCCAGGAGCTGCTGCCCAAGCTCGAATCGCAACTGCGCGACTGGGTGCGCCGCCCGACCGACAGCGGCCACGCCTCGGCGTGCATGCGCACGCTGCACACGCTCAAGGGCGGCGCGCGCCTGGCCGGCGCGATGCGACTGGGCGAAATGGCGCACCGCCTCGAGACCGCGATCGAAGACCTGCTGCGCCAGGACTCGCCCAGCGCCGCCGACATCGAGGAGCTGCATCACCGCTCCGACGCGTTGTCGCACACCTTCGAAGCCCTGCGCTCGCGCGACGCCGCCGCCTACGCCGAAGCGGTCGCCACGGTCGAGAGCCAGATGGGGACGCTGGACGAAGCCCCCGCCGCCGAGCTGCCGGTGCTGACGCAGGTCGTCGAAGCCCCGGTCGTTCCGGCGCCCGCACAGCCGCCGGTGGCGGAAGTGCCGGCCGAACCGGCAGCCCCTGTTGTCATCGAGGCCGCCGCGCCGATCGAGCCCGCGCCGGTCGACGAGGCGCCGGCCGCACCGCTGGTGCCGCTGGCCCTGCCCGAGATCGACTGGTCGCGCTTCGGCGGCCACACCGCGCTGCCCAAGCAGGTCGCGGCCGATCGCGCCATGGCCGCGCAGTCGGCGGTGCGCGTTCGTGCACCGCTGCTCGACCGCCTGGTCAACCAGGCCGGCGAGGTGTCGATCACCCGCTCGCGCATCGAGGTGGAAGTCGGCCAGATCAAGGGGTCGCTCACCGACCTCACCGACAACCTGGAGCGCCTGCGCCAGCAGCTGCGCGACATCGAGCTGCAGGCCGAGACGCAGATGAGCTCGCGGCTGGAGGCCGCCAAGGCCCTGGCCCAGTCCTTCGATCCGCTGGAGTTCGACCGCTTCACGCGCTTCCAGGAGCTGACGCGCATGATGGCCGAGTCGGTCAACGACGTGGCCACCGTGCAGCGCACCCTGCAGCGCACCCTGGAGAGCACCGAAGACGAGCTGGCCGCGCAGGCCCGGCTCACCCGCGACCTGCAGGATGACCTGCTGCGCACGCGCATGGTGGAATTCGAGGGCCTGTCGGACCGCCTGTACCGCGTGGTGCGCCAGGCTGCCAAGGAAACCGGCAAGCACGTGCGCCTGGACATCGTCGGCGGCTCGATCGAAGTCGACCGCGGCGTGCTCGACCGCATGACCGGCGCCTTCGAGCACCTGCTGCGCAACAGCGTCACCCACGGCATCGAGTCGCCCGAGCAGCGCGCTGGCGCCGGCAAGGACGGCACCGGCTCCATCATCGTGTCGCTCAGCCACGAGGGCAACGAAGTCGGCGTGGAGTTCCGCGACGACGGCGCCGGCCTGAACCTGAATCGCATCCGCGACAAGGGCATCGCGATGGGCCTGATCGAGGCCAACGCCGAATACAGCGACGCCGAGCTGGCCAACCTGATCTTCACTTCCGGCTTCTCCACCGCCGACCGGGTGACCGAGCTGGCCGGACGCGGCATCGGCATGGACGTGGTCCGCGCCGAGGTGAACGCGATGGGCGGACGCATCGAAACCGCCACCGCCCCGGGGCAGGGCACCAGCTTCAAGCTCGTCCTGCCGCTGACCACCGCGGTGACGCAGGTCGTGATGATGCGCATCGGCGAGGCCACGGTCGCAGTCCCGTCCACGCTGGTCGAGATCGTGCGCCGCGCAAAGACCGACGAGATCGAGCAGGCCTACAACAGCGGCGCCTTCACCGTGGGCGATCGCCCGCTGCAGTTCTTCTGGTTGGGCTCGCTGCTGCAGCTGAGCCCGCGCAGCGGCGAGCAGGCCCAGCGCACCCGCCAGGTGGTCATCATCCGAAGCGCCCAGCAGCGCATCGCGATCCACGTCGACGAAGTGCTGGGCAACCATGAAGTGGTGGTGAAGAACCTCGGGCCGCAGCTGTCGCGCATGCCCGGCCTGGCCGGCATGACGCTGCTCGCCTCGGGCGCGGTGGCGCTGATCTACAACCCGGTGGCGCTGGCCACGCTGTACGGCGCCGAGGCGCGCGCCGCGACGGTCGCGTCGCTGCATGCCCCGGCGACGCACGTGGTGCAGCCGGCGGTCGTCGAGACGGCGCGTGCGCAGGCCCCGCTGGTGCTGGTGGTCGACGACTCGCTCACGGTGCGCCGCGTGACCCAGCGCCTGCTGGTGCGCGAAGGCTACCGCGTGTCGCTGGCCAAGGACGGCCTGGACGCGCTGGAGCGCCTGGCGGAAGAGAAGCCGGCGATGGTGCTGTCGGACATCGAGATGCCGCGCATGGATGGCTTCGACCTGGTCCGCAACATCCGCGGCGATGCCCGCCTGCGCGACCTGCCGGTCATCATGATCACCTCGCGCATCGCACAGAAGCACCGCGACTACGCGGCCGAGCTGGGCGTCGACCACTACCTCGGCAAGCCCTACTCCGAGGAGGACCTTCTCGCGCTGATCGGCCGCTACACTGCCAACGCCGCGGTCAGCTGAGACCGCGGGCGGGGAGCGGTAGGGAACATGTCCGAACTGGTCGAGCACCTGGCCGAGCTGACGGGCTTTCGCGATCGCGATGTGCTCGACGTCACCCTGGCCGGTGCCTTCCGCGACCTGCTCCATCCGCGCTCGGTGGCGATCTACCGGGTGGTCGGCGACGGCGACAACCAGCGCTGGCTGACCCGCGCCCGCCTCGCGGAAGGCGATGCCGTCGCCACCGCCGACCCGGTGTGGGTCGACCTGGACAGCCTGCCCGCCCTGCGCGAGCACCCCGCGCGCTGCGAGGCGCTCACCGGCCAGACGGTCATCGCGCAGAACGGCGACGCCGGCCTGGCCGTGTTCCCCCTGGCGACCGACCGCGAGGTCGTCGGCGTGCTGGAGATGCTGACCGACGGCGCGCTGCACGCCGAGGCCCAGCGCATGGTGTGCAGCATCCTGCGCATCTACCGCAACTTCCAGGGCCTGCTCGACTACAGCGAGCGCGACACGCTCACCGGCCTGCTCAACCGCAAGACCTTCGACGAGAGCTTCCTGAAGATCTCGTCGACCCTGTCGCAGCCGATCTCCAGCCACGACGCACGGCGCACCGCCGGCCCGGGCAGCCGCTACTGGCTGGGCATGATCGACATCGATCACTTCAAGACCGTCAACGACACCTACGGCCACCTGATCGGCGACGAGGTGCTCCTGCTGCTGTCGCGCCTGATGCGCAGCAGCTTCCGATTCCACGACCGGCTGTACCGCTTCGGCGGCGAGGAGTTCGTGGTGCTGATGCGCTGCGACACCGAGGCCGACGCCCAGCGCGCCTTCGAGCGGCTGCGCATGAACACGATCGCCTATGGCTTCCCGCAGGTCGGCCACATCACCGTCAGCGTGGGCTTTTCCGAGCTGAAGTCGGGCGACGCGCCCAGCGCCGCGATCGAGCGTGCCGACAAGGCCGTCTACTACGCCAAGACCCACGGCCGCAACCAGGTGCAAAGCCATGCCGAGCTGGTCGCGCGCGGCGAGCTCGAGGTGTCGGAAAAAGTGGGCGACGTCGAGCTTTTCTAGGGAAACTCCGTTTCAAGCGGCCGCTTGCGCCGGCCGACAACCTTCCGTGGACGCGACCTGTGTAGTGGTAGGGGACGCTGAATGCGGCAGTGGCTGATTGCGGGCGTTGCGACGTTCGCCTTGATGGTGGGAGGGGCGACAGCCGTTGCCGGCGGCGCGGAAGACGAGACGCGCCCAGGCGCTGGTCCGGCTGGACCGTGCCTTGCCCGCATTCCGCGAGGGCGGCGACCTCCTTCTGATGATGTTTTCGGTGCTCGTCAACCGCGCCGACACCGTGTCGATGCTGGGGCGCTACGACGCCGCCGTCGAGACGCTGGCCAGCGCCCAGGCGCTGCTGCCGGGGCTCAACTCGGGGGCCCGCGAGGCACGCTTCCACGAGGTCGCCGCGACGGTCCATGCGCGCGCCGGCCACTACCAGAAGGCCTACCAGGCGCTGCAGGACCACGGCGGCGCCGAGCGCCGCCGCGTCGATGCCGTCAACAGCCGCCAGGCCACCGAGCTCAAGACCCGCTTCGACATGGAGCGCTGATCATGCCGGGCTCGCAGGCGGTGCAGGTGCCGGTGGTGTTCGCCCGCCTGCAGCGCGCCGTGCACGCCCTCGAGGTGCCGGGCCTGCCGCCGGGACGCCGCATCACCTTCAGCATGGGCGTGGCCGAGGCCTGGAGCGACAACGACGGCGTGGCCGAGGTGATCCATCGCGCCGACGAGGCGCTGTACCGCGCCAAGCAGAACGGCCGCGACCGCTGCGAGACCGCGCCGCGGCTGCGCCTGGCGGTGGTCGCCCCGACGCGCGCTCGCGAGTCGCTCACGACGAGCTCAGGTCTTTGACTGCCCCGTAGCGCGCCAGCGTCTTCGCGCGGGCGCTGTCGTGGTCCACGATGGGCCGCGGATAGTCCGTTCCCAGCGTCACCCCCGCGGCCGCGAGATCGGCCTCCGATGCCAGCCACGGCGCATGGATCAGCGCATCGGGCAGGGCGGCCAGCTGCGGCAGGTAGCGCCTGATGAAGCGCCCCTGCGGATCGAAGCGCCGGCTCTGGGTCTGCGGATTGAAGATGCGAAACCACGGCTGCGCGTCGCAGCCGGTGGACGCCGCCCACTGCCATCCGCCGTTGTTGGCGGCCAGGTCGTGGTCGATCAGGTGGTCGGCGAACCAGGCCTCGCCGCGCCGCCAGTCGATGCCCAGGTCCTTCACCAGGAAGCTGGCCGCCACCATGCGCAGCCGGTTGTGCATGTAGCCGGTCTGGTTGATCTGCGCCATCGCGGCGTCGACCAGCGGATAACCGGTGCGGCCCGCGCACCAGGCGGCGAAGGCGTCGTCGGCGTGCTTGCCGTGCTCCCAGCGGATGGCGTCGAAGGCCGGGCGAAAGGCCCCGGCCGCCACGTGGGGGTGGTGGTGCAGCACCTGGTGGAAGAAGTCGCGCCAGATCAGCTCGCCCAGCCAGGCGGCGGCGCCGGGCGAGCCGGCCTGCATGCGCGCGTGCGCCTCGCGCGCGAGGCGGCGGATCGACACCGTGCCGAAGCGCACGTGCACCGACAGGTAGCTCGGGCCCTTGACCGCGGGGAAGTCGCGCGTGGCAGCGTAGTCGTCGATGCGCTGCAGGAAATCGGCGAGCAGGGTTTGCGCGCCGCTCGAGCCGGTCGGCAGGCGCAGCGCGTGCAGGTTGGTCGGCTGGAACCCGATGGCGGTGAGCGTCGGCGGCCCGCCGGCCAGGCCCTCGGGCAGCGGCGCCAGCGCGTCGGCGTACCGTGCCACCGGATAGGCCTGCAGGTAGAAGGGCTCCAGCCTGGCGAGCCAGGCCTTCTTGTAGGGCGTGAAGACGCTGTACGGCGGGCCGCCCGTCGTCAGCAGCTCGCTGCGCTCGAACACCACGTGGTCCTTGCTGGTGTGAAAGGCAATGCCCGCGTCGGCCAGGGCGCCGCGCACCCGGGCGTCGCGCGTCAGCGCGGCGGGGTCGTCGTCGTGGTTCGCGTACACGGCCTGCACGTGCAGCGCGCGTGCCAGCCGCGGGACCACCTGGGTGGCCGGGCCGTGCTGCACGATCAGCCGCGCACCGGGCGCGAGCGCGGCCAGCTGCGCGTCGAGCTCGGCCAGGCTGTCGACGATGAACTCGACCCGGCGGTCCGCGCCGAGCCCGCGCGCGAGCAGCGGGTCGAGGATCTCGCGGTCCAGCACGAACAGGCACCACACGCGCCGCGCGACTTTCAGCGCGTGATACAGCGCCGCCTGGTCGTCCGCGCGCAGGTCGCGGCGAAACCAGACCAGGGCGGCGTCCAGCGACCGGGTCATGTCATCAGGGTCTGTTCAGTGCCCGCAGTCTGCCGCAGGAATAAAATGCGCACATGTCTTCCGGCGGTATCAACCTCACCAACCATTTCCTGATCGCCATGCCGGGCATGGCAGGCGACACCTTCGCCGGCACCGTGATCTACCTGTGCGAGCACACCGAGAAGGGCGCGCTGGGCCTGGTGATCAACAAGCCGATCGACATCAAGCTCAAGAACCTGTTCGAGAAGGTCGAGCTCACCCTCGACCGCGACGACCTCGCCGAGGCGCCGGTGTACTTCGGCGGCCCGGTCCAGACCGAGCGCGGCTTCGTGCTCCACGAAAAGCTCGACGGCGACGGCGGCCACTACAACTCGTCGCTGCAGATCCCCGGCGGCCTCGAGATGACCACCAGCAAGGACGTTCTGGAGGCGCTGTCCAACGGCGCGGGCCCGAAGAAGGTGCTGGTGACGCTGGGCTACAGCGGCTGGGGCGCCGGCCAGCTCGAAGACGAGATGAAGCGCAACAGCTGGATCAACGTCAGCGCCCAGCCGGAGATCATCTTCGACACGCCGGTCGAGCAGCGCTACGACAAGGCGCTGTCGCTGCTGGGCATCGACCCGCGCATGCTGAGCCAGGAGGCGGGGCACGCATGAGCTCCGCGCTCATGCCTTCCACCGCCCACCGTTCCTTTCTCGCTTTCGACTTCGGCACGCAGCGCGTGGGCGTCGCCACGGGAAACAGCCTGACACGAAGCGCGCGCCCGCTGCGCACCATCGCCGCCACCGGCCAGGGCCGCTTCGATGCCGTCGCGGCACTCATCGACGAGTGGAAACCCGATGCGCTGGTGATCGGCGTTCCCTTCCATCCCGATGGTGCGGCGCACGACAATACCGAGCGCGCGCGACGCTTCGGGCGTCAGCTGCACGGGCGCTTCCGCTTGGCGGTGCACGAGGTCGACGAGCGCTACACGACCACCGAAGCCGAAGGCGAGGGCGCGGCCGATGTCGATGCTGCCTCCGCCGCGATCATCCTCGAACAGTTTCTTCGGACACTCCCATGAGCACCCTTCATCTCGACGCAGAAGCGCTCTACCGCGACCTGCTGGGCGGCGTGCGCACGCTGCTGCAACCCGCCTCGGCCCTGGTCGGCATCTGGTCCGGCGGGGCCTGGCTGGCCGAGCGCCTGCAGCGCGAACTGTCGTTGCCGGGCGAACCCGGCGTGATCTCCAGCGCCCTGCATCGCGACGACTTCGACAAGCGCGGCCTGACCACCGGCACCGGCCAGACCCGTCTGCCGTTCGACGTCGAGGGCCGGCACATCGTGCTGATCGACGACGTGCTCTACACCGGGCGCACCACGCGCGCCGTCATCAACGAGCTGTTCGACTTCGGACGGCCCGCGAGCGTCACGCTGGCGGTGCTGGTCGACCGCGGCGGGCGCGAGCTGCCCATCCAGCCGGCGTACTCGGCGGCGCGCGTCACGCTGCCGGCGGCGCAGCGCCTGGCGCTCGCGCAGGACGACTCGGGCCGCTTCAGCTTCAACATCCGCAGCGAGGAGGAATGATGCTGTCGCGCCGCAACCCCCAGCTCAACCAGCACGGCGAGCTGATCCACCTGCTGTCCATCGAGGGCCTGCCGCGCGCGGTGCTGCACCAGATCCTCGACACCGCGGGCACCTTCCTCAGCGTGAACGAGCGCGAGGTGAAGAAGGTGCCGCTGCTGCGCGGCAAGAGCGTGTTCAACCTGTTCTTCGAGAACAGCACCCGCACCCGCACCACCTTCGAGATCGCGGCCAAGCGGCTGTCGGCCGACGTGATCAACCTCGACATCGCGAGATCGTCGACCGCCAAGGGCGAGAGCCTGCTCGACACCATCGCCAACCTGTCGGCCATGCATGCCGACATGTTCGTGGTGCGGCACGGCGAGAGCGGCGCGCCCTACCTCATCGCCCAGCACTGCGCGCCGCACGTGCACGTGGTCAACGCCGGCGACGGCAGGCATGCGCATCCGACGCAGGGCCTGCTCGACATGTACACCATCCGCCACTTCAAGCAGGACTTCACCAAGCTCACGGTGGCCATCGTCGGCGACATCGTGCACTCGCGCGTCGCCCGCTCCGACATCCACGCGCTCACCACGCTGGGCGTGCCCGAGGTGCGCGCGGTGGGCCCCAAGACCCTGGTGCCCGGCGACCTGCGCGAGATGGGCGTGCGCGTGTGCCACGACATGGCCGAGGGCATCCGCGGCGCCGACGTGATCATCATGCTGCGCCTGCAGAACGAGCGCATGAGCGGCGCCATGCTGCCCAGCGCCGGCGAGTTCTTCAAGAACTACGGCCTGACGCAGGAGAAGCTCGCGCTGGCCCGGCCCGACGCCATCGTCATGCACCCGGGGCCGATCAACCGCGGCGTCGAGATCGACTCGTCGGTGGCCGACGGCAAGCAAAGCGTCATCCTGCCTCAGGTGACCTTCGGCATCGCGGTGCGCATGGCCGTGATGTCGACGATCGCCGGGAACACCGCTTGAGGACCTGATACCCGATGAAGATCCTGATCCAGAACGGCCGCGTGATTGATCCCGCCTCGGGCCGCGACGAGACGGCCGACGTGGCCATCGCAGCCGGTCGCATCGTGGCGATCGGCGCCGCCAACCGCGACTTCCATCCCAACCGGACCATCGACGCGACCGGCCTGGTCGTCGCGCCCGGCCTGGTGGACCTCGCGGTGCGCCTGCGCGAGCCCGGACACGAGCATGAAGGCATGCTCGAGAGCGAGATGGCCGCGGCGGTCGCGGGCGGCGTGACCAGCCTGGTCTGCCTGCCGGACACCGACCCCGTGCTCGACGAGCCGGGCCTGGTCGAGATGCTCAAGTTCCGCGCCCGCAACCTCAACCAGGCGCACGTGTATCCGCTGGGCGCGCTCACGCGCGGCCTGGCCGGCGAGGTGCTCACCGAGATGGCCGAGCTGACCGAGGCCGGCTGCGTCGGCTTCTCGCAAGCCGAGGTGCCGATCCGCGACACGCTGGTGCTCCACCGCGCGCTGCAGTACGCCGCGACCTTCGGCTACACCACCTGGCTGCGCCCGCAAGACTCCTTCCTCGGCACCGGCGTCGCCGCCAAGGGGCCGCTGGCCACGCGCATGGGGCTGTCGGGCGTGCCGGTGATCGCCGAGACCATCGCGCTCAACACCATCTTCGAGCTGGTGCGCGACACCCAGGCGCGCGTGCACCTGTGCCGGCTGAGCAGCGCCGCGGGCATCGAGCTCGTGCGCCGGGCCAAGGCCGAGGGTCTGCCGATCACCTGCGACGTCAGCGTGAACCACCTGCACCTCACCGACGTCGACATCGGCTACTTCAACGCCGCCATGCGGCTGACGCCGCCGCTGCGCCAGCAGCGCGACCGCGACGCCATCCGCGCCGGCCTGGCCGACGGCACCATCGACGCCCTGGTGAGCGACCACACGCCGGTCGACGAGGACATGAAGACGCTGCCCTTCGCCGAGGCCGAGCCCGGCGCGACCGCGCTGGAGCTGCTGCTCAGCCTCGCGCTGCAGTTTGGCGAGGACCAGCGACAGCCGCTGCCAAAGACGCTGGCCACGCTCACCAGCGCACCGGTGGGCGTGCTGGGCGATGCGCTGGGCTCGCTCGCGTCCAGCGCGGGCAAGCTCGTCGAAGGCGGCGTGGCGGACCTGTGCCTGTTCGATCCGGGCGAGCGCTGGGTGGTGCAGCCGGCGGCGCTGAAGAGCCAGGGCAAGCACACGCCCTTCGCCGGCCACGAGCTGCCCGGGCGCGTGCGCGCGACGCTGGTCTCGGGCCACGTGGCCCACGAGGTATGACGGTCCTGCGAGGCGCATGGCGGGTCGCGCGGGCCATCGTGCACATGCTGCACGGCGCGCTCATCTGCCTGGCGGTGTTCCCCTTCCTCGACACCGCGCGGCGCCTGCAGCGCGTGGGCTGGTGGAACGCCAAGCTGCTGCGACTGCTGGGCATCTCGCTGCACACGAGCGGCACGCCGCACGCCGGGGCGACGCTGGTCGTGTCCAACCACGTCTCCTGGCTCGACATCCTTGTCATCAATGCGGTGCACCCCTTGCGCTTCGTGTCCAAGGCCGACGTGCGCCACTGGCCGCTGATCGGCTGGCTGGTGGCTGCTGCCGGCACACTGTTCATCGAGCGCGAGCGCAAGCGCGATGCGCTGCGGGTGGTGCACCAGGTGGCCGAAGCGCTCAAAGCCGGGGACACCATCGCCGTCTTCCCGGAGGGGACCACCAGCGACGGGCGCGGCGTGCTGCCCTTCCACGCCAACCTGCTGCAGGCGGCCATCGTCACGGGCACGCCGATCCAGCCGATCGCGTTGCGCTTTGCCGATGCGGCCCATGCGGTGAGCCCGGCGGCGGCCTACATCGGCGACACCACCCTCCTGCAGTCGCTGTGGGCCATCGTGACGGCCACTCGCATGAGCGCGAGCGTCACCTGGTTGGCGCCCGAAGCCAGCGCGCAGGCCGAGCGCCGGGCACTGGGCGAGACCCTGCACGGGCGGATCGCCGACGCCCTGGGCGTGACGGAGTACCGCTCGGCGGCCTGAGGGCAGGGCAGCATCGGGTCGATCCGGGTTTGCCTTCTTGCAGGGTGGCCGATATTGGATGCATCTGTGGCTCACACGCGTAGGACGCCCGCCCGACCCCGTCGAGGGCCCGCATGCAATTGCTCAAGCTGGTGCAGAACCTGGTCAAGCTCGGCGAGCCGCTCCCCTGGGGCGTGCGCGACGAGCATGGAAAGCTGCTGCTGGCGCAGGGCCATGTGATCGCCACCCAGGCGCAGCTCGCGGCCGTGCTCGAGCGCGGCGCCTTCGTCGACGTGGAAGAGGCCCGCGCGGCCGTCAAGCGCGCCGCCGACGCGGAGAAGCAGCGCCAGCAACCGCAGCGCCCCGCCAACCTGTTCACGCTGTGGGAGCGGGCGCTGTGGCAGCTCGATCGCCTGCTGCGCAGCACCGATGAGCCCGGCTTCACCGCGCGCGCCGACGAGCTGGTGCAGCACCTGGTCGGGCTCACCGATCGCGATGCCGACATCGCGATCTACCTGTGCGTGCGCCAGGACCCGAAGCGGCTGTCGATCTACGGCCTGGCGCATGCCATCCACTGCGCGCTGATCTGCCTGCTGGTGGCACGTCGCCTGGGCTGGGAGGATGCCAAGGTGACGTCGGCGATGAAGGCCGCGCTGACGATGAACATCTCGACCCTGGAGCTGCAAGGCCGCCTGGCGGTGCAAGGCGTGCCGCCGACGACGGCGCAGCAGGCGCTGCTGGCCGAACATCCCACCCGCAGCGCCGAGATGCTGCGCGCGGCCGGCGTGGACGACGAGCTGTGGCTGGCCGCGGTGCAGCAGCATCACGAGCGGCGCGACGGCAGCGGCTACCCGGGTCGCATTGCCGAGCCCATCGACGTGGCGCAGCTGCTGCGCCACGTCGATGTGTTCATGGCCAAGATCAGCCCGCGCGCGATGCGGGTGCCGCTGAACACCCAGCTGGCGGCGCGCCAGCTGTTCCAGGAAGACAAGGGCGGCCCGGTGTCGGCGGCCATCGTCAAGGAAGTCGGCATCTTTCCGCCGGGCGAGCTGGTCAAGCTGAAGTCGGGCGAGCAGGCGGTGGTGGTGCGTCGCACCGCGAATGCCAGTACGCCGATGGTGGCCAGCATCACCGACCGCAGCGGCATGCCGGTGGTCAGCACCGTGGTGCGCGACACCTCGCGGCCGGAGTTCGGGATCGCGTCGATGGATACCGACAAGGGGCTGGTGCAGCGGATGCCGCCGGAGCGGCTCTACGGCTTGCCGGAGTGATCAGGCCTTGCCCTGGTTCGCCACGGCCGCCGCCGCCTTCGCCGCCGCTTCCGCATCGCCCAGGTAGTAGCTCCTGATCGGCTTCAGGTCCGCGTCGAGCTCATACACCAGCGGGATCCCGTTCGGAATGTTCAGCCCGACGATGTCGTCGTCGGAGATGTTGTCCAGGTACTTCACCAGCGCCCGGATGCTGTTGCCGTGAGCGGCGATCAGCACCCGCTGCCCGCTCCTGATGGCCGGCGCGAGGTCGCTGTTCCAGTAGGGCAGCACGCGCGCCACGGTGTCCTTCAGGCATTCGGTGAGCGGCACCTCGTCGGGCTTCAGGTCGGCATAGCGGCGGTCGGCGCGCTCGCTGCGCGGGTCGGTGGGCTCCAGGGCGGGCGGCGGCACGTCGTAGCTGCGGCGCCAGACCAGCACCTGCTGATCGCCGTACTTCTTCGCGGTCTCGGCCTTGTTCAGGCCCTGCAGGCCGCCGTAGTGGCGCTCGTTGAGCCGCCACGACTTCACCTCGGGCAGCCAGGTCCGGTCCATCTCCTCCAGGGCATGCCACAGGGTCCAGACGGCGCGCTTGAGGACCGAGGTGTAGGCGATGTCGAAGTCGTAGCCCTCGGCCTTGAGCAGGCGCCCGGCCTGGCGGGCCTGCTCGACGCCGGTGGGCGTGAGCTCCACGTCGGTCCAGCCGGTGAAGCGGTTTTCGAGGTTCCAGGTCGATTCGCCGTGGCGGATGAGGACGAGCTTGTGCATGGGGAAAATGGCGCGGGGATGGGGGGCGGCTGGTGGCCGGGTGTGCCGTAGGAAGGCCCGGAATTCTATAATCCGCGGCTTTGCCACAGCGACAGAACAGCGCCCGTGAAGTTCTTCATCGACAACTGGTTCCTCTTCCTCGCCGCCGTCGTCTCCGGCGGCATGCTGCTGTGGCCCCTGATCCAGCGCGGCGCCGGCGGCGGCGGCAAGGTCACCGCCAGCGAGGCGGTGATGCTCATCAACCGCGAGAAGGCGCAGCTGATCGACGTGAGCGAGCCGGCCGAGTACGCCGCGGCGCACGCCGCCGGCTCGCGCAACGTGCCGCTGGGCGGGCTGGAGTCCTCGTCCGACCTGCCCAAGAACAAGGCCTTGCCGCTCGTGGTGTTGTGCCCCACCGGCGCACGGGCCTCGCGCGCCGTGGGTATCCTGCGAAAGCTGGGATACGAAAACAGCCGGGCCCTGGCAGGCGGCGTCGCCGCGTGGCGCGAAGCCAACCTGCCGATCGAGAAGACGGCCTGATCCCGGCGCGAGGTACTCGATGGCTCACGTGAAGATGTACACCACGCAGGTCTGCCCGTACTGCATCCGCGCCAAGATGCTGCTCAAGCAGCGCGGTGTCGAGCAGATCGAAGAGATCCGCGTCGACCTCCATCCCACCGAGCGCACGACCATGATGCAGATCACCGGCCGCCGCACCGTGCCGCAGATCTTCATCGGCGACACCCACGTGGGCGGCTGCGACGACCTGGTCGCGCTCGACCAGCGCGGCGGGCTGGTGCCGCTGCTGGGCAACGGCCGGGCCTGAGTCACCCTCCTGCGCTCATCGCAGCGCCGCAGACTGGTCAAACCCCTCGTTCATAATCCGCCCTCCAGCCCGCGCACCATCACGAGCGGGCTTTCTTTCGATTGCGAGACAGCCATGGCCGACGACAACCAGAATCCCGTATTCCAGATCCAGCGCATCTACCTGAAGGACCTGTCGCTGGAGCAGCCGAACTCGCCCCAGATCCTGCTCGAGCAGGCGCAACCGCAGGTCGACATCAACCTCGCCCTGGCCGCCGAGCCGGTGGCCGAGGGCGTCTACGAGGTCACCGTCACCGCCACCGTGACGACCAAGGTCAAGGACAAGGTCCTGTTCCTGGTCGAGGCCAAGCAGGCCGGCATCTTCGAGATCCGCAACATCCCCGAAGACCAGCTGCAGCCCATCATCGGCATCGCCTGCCCGGGCATCGTGTACCCCTACCTGCGCGCCGTGGTGTCCGACATCTGCACCCGCGCCGGCTTCCCGCCGGTGATCCTGTCGGAAGTGAACTTCCAGGCGATGTTCGAAGCGCAGCGTGCGCAGCAAGTGGGCCAGCAGAACGGCCCCGGCATCATCACCTCGGCAAACTGATCTTGCGGCGCCGGTGAATCTCAGCGTTCTCGGCGCCGGTGCCTGGGGCACCGCCCTGGCCCTGCAGGCCAGCGAACGTCACGCCGTGCGCCTGTGGGCGCGCGACGCGGAGCAGGCCCAGGCGATGCAGCGCGAGCGTCGCAACGAGCGCTACCTGCCCGGCGTGGCGCTGCCCGATGCGCTGCGCATCGACAGCGACTTCGACACCGCCCTCGAGCACGCACGCGGCGGGCTCGTGATCGTCGCCACGCCCATGTCCGGCCTGGCCGAGACGCTCAAGCGGCTGCCGGCCGATGCGCCCGGCGTGCTCTGGCTGTGCAAGGGCTTCCAGAAAGGCACCGGCTGGCTGGGCCACGAGATCGCGCGCGCGGTGTGCCCGCAGGCGCGCGTCGGCGTGCTGTCGGGTCCCAGCTTCGCGATCGAGGTCGCCCGCGGCAGGCCCACCGCGCTGGTCGCCGCCAGCACCGACACGGCCTTGTGCGACGAGGCGGTCGCGGCGCTGCACAGCGACAACCTGCGCATCTACACCTCGAGCGATCCGGTCGGCGTGGAAGTGGGCGGCGCAGTGAAGAACGTGCTGGCCATCGCCACCGGCATCGCCGACGGCATGCAGCTCGGCCTCAACGCGCGCGCCGCGCTGGTCACCCGCGGACTCGCCGAGATGACGCGCCTCGGGATGGCCCTGGGCGCGCAGGCGGAGACGTTCATGGGACTGAGCGGCCTGGGCGACCTGGTGCTCACGGCCACCGGCGACCTCTCGCGCAACCGCAAGGTCGGCCTGCTGCTGGCCGAGGGCCAGTCGCTGGCGCAGATCCTGCGCGAGCTGGGCCACGTGGCCGAGGGCGTCTACAGCGCGGCCATGGTGCTTCGCCGCGCGCAGTCGCGCAGCGTCGAGATGCCCATCACCGAAGCGGTGGTCGCCGTGCTGGAGGGCGCGGCCACGCCGAAGCAGGCGGTCGAGCGATTGATGGGCCGCGAGGCGCGGCCGGAACATTGACCCCCCCGAAGCGCCTTCGGCGCTCCCCCCGAGGGGGCGCCCCCAGCGGACCGGCAAAGCCGGATCCGCGGCGGCCGCTTGATGCGTTGGCTCATGCGTCGGGGTGCCGCACCTTGTCAAGGAAAACTGAGATGCCCATGCAACGCCGCGATGTCCTGCGCGCGGCTGCGGCCGGTGCCGCGGCGCTCGCTGTCCCGTCGTTCGCGCAGGCCTGGCCGGCGCGACCGATCAAGCTGGTCGTGCCCTTTCCGGCCGGCAGCTCCCCCGACATCATCGGACGCCTGATTGCAGAGCCGCTGGCGCAGGCGCTGGGGCAGCCCATCGTCGTCGACAACCGGCCCGGCGCAGGCGGCAACGTCGGCACCGGCGCGGTGGCCAAGGCCGAGCCCGACGGCTACACCTTCCTCTTCACCATCCAGGGTCCGCTCGTCACCGCGCCGCTGCTCAGCCGCAACCTGGGCTACGACCCCGCCAAGGAGCTCGCGCCGGTGTCGCTGGTGGCCACCTCGCCCAACGTGCTGGTGGTCGCGCCGGGGCTGGGCGTCAGCACCCTGGCGGACTTCGTGCGCATCGCCAAACAGAAGAAGGGCGAGCTGAACTACGGCAGCGTGGGCAACGGCAGCGCCTCCCATCTCGCGATGGAGTCGTTCAAGACGCGCGCCGGCCTGGAGCTGGTGCACGTGCCCTACCAGGGCTTCCCGCAGGTGGTCAACGCCATCCTGGCCGGCCAGGTGCAGGCCGGCTTCATGGTCCCCGGCATCGCGATGGGGCAGGTGCGCGCCGGCAAGCTGAAGGCGCTCGGCGTCACCACCCTCGGCCGCGCGGCCTCGCTGCCCGAGCTGCCGACGCTGGTCGAGCAGGGCTACCCCGGGTTCGAGGCCGTCTCGTGGCAGGCGGTGCTGGCGCCGGCGCACACGCCGCGCGCGATCGTCGAGCGCGTCTCGCAGGAGCTGGTGCGCATCATCAAGAGCGCCGACGTGCGCGGCAAGATGCTGGGCCAGTACTTCAGCGCGGCGGGCACCGCCCCCGAGGCGCTCGCCAACCTGATGAAGAGCGAGCGCGAGCGCTGGGCGCAGGTCATCAAGGCCGCGGGCGTCCAGGCGGAATGAGCATCACGGTCGACACCGACCCGTCGCGGCTCGACGTGGGCCTGGTGCATCGCTTCCTCAGCACCGAGTCCACTTGGGCCCGCGGCATCCCGCGCGAGACGGTGGAGCGGGCGATCCGCCACTCGCTGTGCTTCGGCGTCTACGACGGCGACATGCAGGTGGGCTTCGCGCGGGTCGTCACCGACACCGCGACCCATGCCTGGCTGTGCGACGTGTTCGTGCTCGACGCGCATCGCGGTCGCGGCATCGCGCGCCTGCTGATGGACACCGTCGTGGCACATCCGCAGCTGCAAGGCCTGCGCCGCTTCGCGCTGGCCACCAGCACGGCGTCGTGGCTGTACGAGCGCTACGGCTTCAAGCCGCTGGCCCATCCCGGGATCTGGATGGAGCGGCACGACCCCGACGCCTACGCGTAGCCGTTCTGCCGCCAGGCCTCGAACACCGCGACCGCCACGGCGTTGCTGAGATTGAGGCTGCGCTGGCCGGCTCGAAGCGGCAGGCGCAGGCGCTGGTCGTCTGGAAAGTGTTGGCGCACCAGCTCCGGCAGTCCCGCCGACTCCGAGCCGAACACCAGCCAGTCGCCGGGCTGCCAGGCCACGGCATCGAAGCGACGCGTGGCGCGGGTGGTGAACGCGAACATGCGATCGCGCGCGGGTTGCGCGTCGCGCAGGAAGTCGTCCCACGACGCATGCCGATGCACGCTCGCGTACTCGTGGTAGTCGAGGCCGGCGCGTTGCAGCAGCTTGTCCTCCATCGAAAACCCGAGCGGTTCGACCAAGTGCAGCGCGCAGCCGGTGTTGGCGGCCAGCCGGATCACGTTGCCGGTGTTCGGCGGGATCTCGGGATGGACGAGGACGATGCGGAACATGGCTCACTCGGTCGGTGCCGGCGTGCGCGCCACCACCCACACGTCGACCTGCGCCGCGCCGGCGCGCTTGAGCACGCGGGCAAGCTCGGCGGCAGTCGCGCCGGTGGTCATCACGTCGTCGACCAGGGTGACGCGGCGCCCGCGCAAGGATTCGCGACGCGCCGGCTCCACCGCGAAGGCCGCGCGCACGTTGGCGGCGCGGCGCTCGGGCGGGAAGGCGAGCTGGTGCGGCGTGTCCTTGATGCGCAGCAGGGCATGCGGGTCGGTTTTGCAGCCGATCCGGCGCGCCAGCCGGCGCGCGATCTCCCAGGCCTGGTTGTAGCCGCGCTCGCGCAGGCGAGGCGCGGCCAGCGGCACCGGCAGCAGCAGCTCGGGACGCGGCCCGCCGCTGGCGCGCCAGGCCTCGATCAGCTGCTGCGCCAGAGGGCCGGCCAGGTCGAGTGCGGCGTGGAACTTGAAGCGGCCGATCAGGTGGTCCCAGGGATGGCCGTAGTCCAGCGCGGTCAATGTGGCGTCGAAGGGCGGCGGGTCGCCGAGGCAGGCTCCGCAGCGGTGCATGCCGGCGGGCACGCGCAGGGCGCAGGCCTCGCATCGATCGGCCGGTGTCGCGAAGCGCGCGCAGCACGCGTTGCAGATCCGGTCACGGCCCCAGTCGCGGCACAAGGCGCACTGGGTCGGCACGGCGATGGACTGCAGCAGGCGCGTGAAGAGCAAGGGCGGCGAGGGCGATGTGCGAGGGGCGATCAATATACTGCCGCCCCATGGCCCAGCATGACCCTGCCGACGCGCGGCGCCTCGACGAGCACGCGCTGGACGCGGTGCTGCGCCGCCTCGCGCGCCGCCCCGAGCCGCCCTGGCTGCACGGCGAGATCGCGCGCCGCATGGCCGAGCGCCTGGCCGTCGTCCGCCTGCAGCCGCAGCGCGTGCTCGACTGGTGGTCCTTCCTGGGCGCCAGCCGCGCGGTCCTGCAGCAGGCCTATCCGAAGGCGCAGATCGTCGCCGTGGAGCCGACGACCGTGCTGGCCGAGCGCAGCCGGCGGCTCCAGCGCGCGCCGTGGTGGTCGCCGCGCCGCGCACCCGGCGTGATGCTGGAGCACGACGAGCCCGGCGAGCCGGCACAGCTCGTGTGGGCCAACATGATGCTGCACGCGGTGAAGGACCCGCCCGCCTTGATGGCGCGCTGGCAGCGCGCGCTCGCGGCCGACGGCTTCGTGATGTTCTCCTGCCTCGGCCCGGACACCCTGCGCGAGCTGCGCGATCTCTACGCCGCGCTCGGCTGGCCCGCGCCGATGGCGCCGCTGGTCGACATGCACGACCTGGGCGACATGCTGGGGCAGGCCGGCTTCGCCGATCCGGTGATGGACCAGGAGACGCTGACCTTGCACTGGGCCAGCCCGCAGGCGTTGATCGAGGAGCTGCGCTCGCTGGGCGGCAATGTCGCCACCGACCGCGCCGCCGGGCTGCGCACGCCGCGCTGGCGCGCCGCGCTCGAAGAGGCGCTGCGCGCGCGGGCGGCGCCCGACGGCCGCATCGCGATGCGCTTCGAGATTGCCTACGGGCATGCCTTCAAGGCGCTGCCGCGCATGCGCACGGATGCGCCGACCACGGTCTCGCTGGAGGAAATGCGCTCGCTCGTGCGGTCAGGGCGCCGGTCCTGAGCGGCCGGGCACGGGCGCTGCGCTAAAATCCTCAGGTTGACGGTCAGGCAGCCGCGCGCCGGTCGGGTTTTGGCGATTCGGATGCCTGGGGAGCAGGACGCAGCAGCATGTCGGCAACCACCTCGCCCGGTGCGCCCAGCGCCATCGGGCGGCCATCTTCCTCCCCTGCCTACCGCTTCGGCCACGAGTCGAGCGGCGCAGCGGACGAGTGGTCGGTCGAGTGGAAGCTCAAGCGCAATTGCTCCTTGGCGCCTCGTCAGCTGCTGGGCTTCTACTCGGTGTTGTGCGGCTTGTCGCTGGCGATCGCCTCGTTCTTCTGGGCCTTCGGTGCGCGCATGGTGATGCCGTTCGCCTGGGTCGAGCTCCTGGCGGTGGGCGCGGCGCTGCTGGCGTATGCGCGCCATGCGGCCGACAGCGAGTCGATCGCCTTGCGCGACGACCGACTGACGGTCGAGCTGGCCTCGGGCGACCGGGTCGAGAGGGTGGAGTTCCAGCCGCAGTGGGTGCGGGTGGAGCCGCAGGCAGGAGACGGTTCGCTGGTCGAGCTGTCGGGGCAGGGGCGGCGGGTGGCAGTGGGGCGCTTCGTGCGCCCCGAGCTTCGACCGCAGCTCGCGAACGAATTGCGGATGGCCTTGCGCCATTCGATGCCGGGCGGCCGGGACGGCGCGCGGTGAACGGGATTTGAAACTGAAGTGACGACGATGAACACGATGAAAGCACTTTGGCAGACGCTCTCACGCTGGGGGTTCGGTGCCTTCGCGCTGCTGGCCACCACGCTGGCGACCGCGGCCGAAGCCGTCCACGACCTGCCCGGCGGCCCGGCGGTGAACCAGCTGGACCTGCATCCGCCGGTCACGGCGATCGCGGCCGAACAGCGCTGGCTGCACTACTTCATGCTGGTCATCTGCCTGCTGATCTTCATCGGCGTCTTCGCCGTCATGTTCTATTCGATCTTCAAGCACCGCAAGTCCAAGGGTGCGAAGGCCGCCAACTTCCACGAGAGCACGCTGGTCGAGATCATCTGGACCGTGGTGCCCTTCATCATCGTGATCGTGATGGCGCTGCCGGCCACCAAGGCCGTGGTCGCCATGAAGGACACCAGTGCCGCCGACCTCACCATCAAGGCCACCGGCATCCAGTGGAAGTGGGGCTACGACTACCTCAAGGGCGAGGGCGAGGGCATCGGCTTCGTCTCCACGCTCGACGTCACCCACCGCGAGATGTCCGACGCCGCCAAGCCGGCCGGCGACGACTACCTGCTCAAGGTCGACAACCCGCTGGTCGTGCCGGTCAACAAGAAGGTTCGCATCATCACCACCGCCTCCGACGTGATCCACGCCTGGATGGTCCCGGCCTTCGGCGTCAAGCAGGACGCCATCCCCGGCTTCGTGCGCGACACCTGGTTCCGCGCCGAGAAGACCGGCGACTTCTACGGCCAGTGCGCCGAGCTGTGCGGCAAGGAGCACGCCTACATGCCGATCCACGTCAAGGTGGTCTCGGCCGAGGACTACACCAAGTGGGTCGAGGGCGAGAAGAAGAAGCTCGCCGCCAAGGCCGACGACCCCAACAAGATCTGGACCCTGCCCGAGCTGCAGTCGCGCGGCGAGAAGGTCTACAACGCCAACTGCGCGCAGTGCCACCAGGCCAACGGCAAGGGCGGCGGCCCGATCAAGGCGCTCGACGGCTCGTCCATCGTGCTCGACGCCGACAAGGCCAAGCAGCTGCACATCGTGCTCAAGGGCACCGACAAGGGCATGCCCTCGTGGCAGGCCATGAACGACACCGAGCTCGCCGCCGTGGTCACCTTCACCAAGAACCACTGGTCGAACGCGACCGGTCAGGTGGTGCAGCCCGGCGATGTCGCCGCCGCGCGCAAGCAGTAAAGAACTCGCCGAACAAGGAATCGATCCGCCATGAGCGCTGTACTTCCCCACCACGGTGACCACGGTCACGACCACGACCACGCGCACGACCATCCGCAGGGCTGGCGCCGCTGGCTCTACGCGACGAACCACAAGGACATCGGCACGATGTACCTGTTGTTCTCGTTCACCATGTTCATCATCGGCGGCATCCTCGCCCTGGGGATCCGCGCCGAGCTGTTTCATCCCGGCCTGCAGCTGGTGAACCCGCAGCTGTTCAACCAGCTCACCACCATGCACGGCCTGATCATGGTGTTCGGCGCCATCATGCCGGCCTTCGTGGGCTTCGCGAACTGGATGATCCCGCTGCAGATCGGCGCGGCCGACATGGCCTTCGCGCGGATGAACAACCTGAGCTTCTGGCTGCTCATCCCCGCCGCGTCGATGATCGTGATCTCGTTCTTCCTGCCCGGCGGCGCGCCGGCGGCGGGCTGGACGCTCTACGCCCCGCTCACGCTGCAGATGGGCCCGTCGATGGACGCGGGCATCTTCGCCCTGCACATCATGGGCGCGAGCTCCATCATGGGCTCGATCAACATCATCGTGACCATCCTGAACATGCGCGCGCCCGGCATGACGCTGATGAAGATGCCGCTGTTCTGCTGGACCTGGCTCATCACGGCCTACCTGCTGATCGCGGTGATGCCCGTGCTCGCCGGCGCCATCACGATGACGCTGACCGACCGCCACTTCGGCACCAGCTTCTTCAACCCCGCCGGCGGCGGCGACCCGGTGATGTACCAGCACATCTTCTGGTTCTTCGGCCACCCCGAGGTCTACATCATGATCCTGCCGGCGTTCGGCATCGTGAGCGCCATCATCCCCACCTTCGCGCGCAAGCGGCTGTTCGGCTACACCTCGATGGTGTACGCCACCGCGTCGATCGCGATCCTGTCGTTCATCGTCTGGGCGCACCACATGTTCACCACCGGCATGCCGGTGACCGGACAGCTGTTCTTCATGTACGCGACGATGCTGATCGCCATTCCCACCGGCGTGAAGGTGTTCAACTGGATCGCGACCATGTGG
>DASUZE010000114.1:0-14648 GCA_036377015.1 Piscinibacter sp.
AGCCCGGGTGCAACCCGGGTCCACTGCTCCAGGCTGACACAGTCGTGCCTTGACGGATGTCAACCCCGAGTCAGTTGTCACAGGGAAACTGCGCTGCACATGTTCCAGGCTCCCACCTAGGATGAAGCCATGGCGATACAGAACATCGGAGACAACGGCACGGCGGCACTGGCGCCGCCCGATCCGGCCCACCTCGACTCCATCGTGCGCTCGCACGAACGCTGTGCCGCGCTGGGCCTGAGCCGCGTCGATCGCCCCGATCACGCCGCCATGCTGCGCGCCGACCTGACCGTCGCCCGCGAGCGCAACCTGCGCCTGTACGAGCATGCAGCGCCGGTGATGGAGCTGCTGCTGGAGCAGATCCTGGCAACGCAAAGCATGATCGTGCTCACCGATTCGCAAGGCACGGTGCTGCACTCGGTCGGACACGACAGCTTCCTGCAGCGCGCGTCGAAGGTGGCCCTGGCCCCGGGCGCCAATTGGTCGGAGCCGTGCAAGGGCACGAACGCGATCGGCACGGCGCTGATGAACGAGGCGCCCACCCTGGTCCATGCCGACGAGCACTTCATGCGGGCGAACGTGTTCCTCACCTGCTCGGCGGCGCCCATCTTCGATCCGCGCGGCAACATGCTGGGTGTTCTCGACGTGTCGGGCGACCAGCGCTCCTACCACCAGCACACCATGGGGCTGGTGAAGATGTCGGCCCGCATGATCGAGAACCACTGGCTCAACGACGACTTCCGCAACGCCTTGCGCCTGCACTTCCACAGCCGGCCCGAGTTCATCGGCACGCTGATGGAAGGCATTCTCGCGGTGGGCCGCGACGGGCGCTTCCTCGGCTGCAACCGCAGCGCGCTCGACCAGCTCGGCATGAGCGGCGCGGCGCTGCGCATGAACAGCGTGACCAGCCTGCTGGGCACGCCGCTCGCGGCCATCATCGACCACTTCCGCTCGCCCATGGCCGTGCCGCTGCCGATGACGCTGGCCGACGGCCGCGTGGTGCATGCGCACGCGAGGTTCAACTGGCCGACGTGGCATGCGCTGGGCAGCGTCGACGTGGTCGACGACGAAGCCACGCCGGCGCAGCGCCCGCAAGCCGCCGGAATCGACATCGCCTCGGCGCGGGCGCCCACCCCGTCGGCCCTGTCCGGCCTGCGCTACCTGCAGACGGGCGACGCGCAGATGGAAGCGGTGATCGGCAAGGTCCGCCGCGTCCTCAACCGCGGCATCTCGGTGCTCGTCCTCGGCGAGACCGGCACCGGCAAGGAACTGCTCGCGCGCGCCATCCACCAGGATTCGGATCGCGCCCGCCAGCCCTTCGTGGCGGTGAACTGCGCGTCCATCCCAGAGAGCCTGATCGAGAGCGAGCTATTCGGCTACGAGGAAGGCGCGTTCACCGGCGCACGCCGCAAGGGCTCGGTGGGCAAGATCCTCCAGGCCAACGGCGGCACGCTCTTCCTCGACGAGATCGGCGACATGCCGTTGGCGCTGCAGGCGCGCCTGCTGCGCGTCCTGCAGGAGCGCCAGGTGTCGCCGCTGGGCAGCGCCAAGCCGGTGGCGATCGACGTCGCGGTGATTGCCGCGACGCACCGCAACCTGCGCGAGCTGATCGAGCGCCAGGCCTTTCGCGAGGACTTGTACTACCGCCTCAACGGCCTGGTCGTGCGCCTGCCGGCGCTGCGCGAGCGCAGCGACCTGGTCACCATCGTGCAGAAGATCCTGCGCGCCGAATGCAGCGGCCGCGCGCCCGAAATCGCGGTCGACGTGCTGGAGCTGTTCAGCGGCTATCACTGGCCGGGCAACATCCGCCAGCTGGCGAGCGTGCTGCGCACCGCGGCGGTCATGGCCGGCGGCGAGGCGCTCATCACGCGGGCGCACCTGTCGGACGACTTCATCGAGGATGCGGATCGGTCGGCCGTTCCCGCCGTGACGCCGATGGCCGCCGAGCCGGTGGTCGAGGCGCCTGCGGCGACCACGCTGGAAGCGCTCGAGCTCGAGACCATCCGCCGCGCAGTCGACGAAGCAGGCGGGAACATCTCGGTCGCGTCCAAGCGGCTGGGCATCAGCCGCAACACCATCTACCGCAAGCTTCGCTGGCGGTAGCCCGGGTGCAACCCGGGGTTGTCCGCGTCCCGGGTTGCACCCGGGCTACGGCGTTCGCACTTGATCGCCGTCTGTCATCTCTGCTTGTGTGCCTCCTCTGCGTTCTCTGTGTTCTCTGTGGTTGAAATCAGCGCCACGATGTCACGCAGTCGCTCGCCACTGCTTCACCCATCTGTCCCCGCATGACACATCCCTCCCTGCCGCATCGCCGAATCCGCGCGGGTTAGCGCGCGAATTTCAGCCCCCTCGCAACCGGCACACCTCTTGCGGTACTGCTCACGCCGAATCCACGGCGTTGAAGGACCCATGAGGAGACACACCATGACTTGGACCACCCCCCAGTACCAGGACCTGCGCTTCGGCTTCGAGATCACGATGTACATCTCGGCCCGCTGAACGCCGCCGCCGCTCGTGCCATGAAGATCCTCGTGCTCGGTTCCGGCGCCGGCGGCGGCTTTCCGCAGTGGAACTGCAACTGCACGCAGTGCGCCGGCCTGCGCAGCGGAACGACCCGGGCGCGCGCGCGCACGCAGAGCTCGATCGCAGTGTCGGCCGACGGCGAGCACTGGGTGCTGCTCAACGCGTCGCCGGATCTCGGCGCGCAGGTGCGCAACCAGCCGGCCCTGCATCCGCGCGGCAGCCCGCGCGACACGCCGATCAAGGCCGTGGTGCTGATGGACGCGCAGATCGATCATGTGACCGGCCTGCTGAGCTTGCGCGAAGGTCCGCCCATCGAGCTGTACTGCACGCCTTGCGTGTTCGAGGACCTGACCAGCGGCCTGCCCATCCTGCCCACGCTGCAGCACTACTGCGGCGTGCACTGGCACCTGCTGCCGGTGGCGGGCGACGATCGCCGGGCCGAGTTCCGCATCGGCGCGCTGCCCGGCCTGCGGCTGCATGCGCTGGCGATTGCCGGCAAGGCGCCGCCGTATTCCCCGCATCGCCACGACCCGGCGGTGGGCGACAACATCGCGCTGGTCGTCGAGGACCTGGCGAGCGGCGAGCGGCTGTTCTACGCGCCCGGCCTCGCCCACATCGGCGATGCGGAGCGCGAGGTCATGGCCGGCGCGAGCTGCGTCCTGGTCGACGGCACCTTCTGGACCGACGACGAGATGATCGCCGCCGGTCTCGGGCCGCACACCGCGGCCGACCTCGGGCACCTGCCGCAAAGCGGCGTGCAGGGCATGGTGGCGGCGCTCGCGCCGCTGTCCGCGCCCCGCAAGGTGCTCATCCACATCAACAACAGCAATCCGATCCTCGACGAAGACAGTGCGCAGCACCGCGAGCTGCGCCGGCACGGCGTCGAGGTCGCGCATGACGGCATGGAGATCGAGTTGTGAACGCCGAACTGCTGGAATCGCCGGTGACCGAGACGCCCCCCTGGACACCCCAGGCCTTCGAAGCGCAGCTGCGCGCCAAGGAAGAGGGCTACCACATCCACCATCCCTTCAACCGCCGCCTGAACCGCGGCGAGCTCGGGCCCTTCCAGGTGCGCGGCTGGGTGGCGAACCGCTTCTACTACCAGGTGTGCATCCCGGTGAAGGACGCGGCCATCCTGTCCAACTGCCCGGACCGCGAGACGCGGCGCCATTGGGTCGAGCGCGTGCTGGACCACGACGGCCGCGGCGATCACGAAGGGCCCAACGCCGGTGGCATCGAATCCTGGGTGCGCCTGGGCCAAGCGGTGGGCTTGAGCCGCGAGGCGCTGTGGTCGCACCGGCATGTGGTGCCGGGCGTGCGCTTCGCGGTGCAGGCCTACGTGAACTTCGCGCGCCAGTCGCCGTGGCAGGAGGCGGCGATCTCGTCGCTCACCGAGCTGTTCGCGCCGCGCATCCACGCCGACCGGCTGGCGCTGTGGCCCAGCCTGTATCCGTGGATCGAGTCCGAGGGGCTGGCCTACTTTCGCAGCCGCATCCCGCTGGCCAGCCGCGACGTCGAGCATGGCCTGCGCGTGGCGCACGACTGGTGCCGCACCCGCGAGCGGCAGCAGCGCGCCCTCGAGATCCTGCAGTTCAAGCTGGACATCCTCTGGACCATGCTCGACAGCATCGAGCGCGCCTATCCCGATGACCTGTCGCTGGAGAAGCGGCCATGACGCCGGGTCGTCCCGCGCTCTCGCCGCTGTACCGCCTGCAGTACGAGCCCGCGCAGCAGGCCTGGGTGCTGCTGTACCCCGAGGGCATGGTCCGGCTCAACGCCAGTGCGGCCGAGATCCTGGGTCGATGCGACGGCCGCAGCGGCGTCGAGGAGATCGTCGCCACGCTGGAGCGCGACTTCGCGCCGGCCGACCTGCGCGACGATGTGGTCCGCTTCCTGGGAGACGCCCATGAGCGCGGCTGGATCGCCTGAGCCCGCGTCGCCGCGGCCGGGACCCCCGCTGTGGCTGCTGGCGGAGCTGACCTACCGCTGCCCGCTGCACTGCGTGTTCTGCTCGAACCCGCTCGACTACCACGCCCATCGCGACGAGCTGGACACGCAGACCTGGTTCGGCGTGCTCGATGAGGCACGCGCCATGGGGGCGGTGCAGCTGGGCCTGTCGGGCGGCGAGCCGCTGCTGCGCCGCGACCTCGAGGAGATCGTCGCCCACGCGCATCGCCTCGGCTTCTACACCAACCTCATCACCTCCGGCATCGGCCTCACCGAGCCGCGCGCACGGGCGCTGAAGGACGCAGGCCTGGACCACATCCAGCTCTCGTTCCAGGATTCGTCGCGGGAGCTCAACGACTTCCTCACCTCGACGCGCACTTTCGAGCGCAAGCAGAAGGTCGCCGCCATCATCAAGCAGCTCGGCTACCCCATGGTGCTGAACTGCGTGATGCACCGCTACAACCTGCCGCACGTCGGCCGAATCATCGCCATGGCCGAGGCGATGGGCGCCGACTTCCTCGAGCTGGCCAACACGCAGTACTACGGCTGGGCTTGGCTCAACCGCGACGCGCTGATGCCCACGCGCGACGAGCTGAGCGACGCGCGGGCCGTCGTCGACCACCACCGCGCCCGTCTGGCCGGCCGCATGAAGATCTTCTGGGTCACGCCCGACTACCAGGACGCCGAGCCCAAGGCCTGCATGAACGGCTGGGGGTCGGTGTTCCTGCTCGTCGCGCCCGACGGCCTGGCGCAGCCGTGCCACAGCGCCCGCATGCTGCCGGGCCTCGATCTGCCCCGCGTGACCGACCAGCCGCTGGCCGACATCTGGTTCGACAGTCCGGCTTTCAACCGCTTCCGCGGCACCGCCTGGATGAGCGACACCTGCCGCTCCTGCGACGATCACGCGAGCGACTTCGGCGGCTGCCGCTGCCAGGCCTTCCTGCTGACCGGCTCGGCAGAAGCGACCGACCCGGTGTGCGGGAAGAGTCCCGATCATGCGGTGGTCGAGCGCATCGTCGCGCAAGCGCAGCCGTTGCGCTTCATGCCCGACGCGGCACGCCGCAGCGGCCTGGTGTTCCGCACCGACGAGAACTCGCGCGACTGCGCGGGCAGCCTGCCATGCTGACGCTCACCGGCCTGGGCAAGCGCTACGGCGAGCGCGTCGCGCTCGACGGATTGAGCCTGCAGCTCCCGCGCGGCCAGTTCGTTGCCCTGCTGGGTCCCAACGGTGCCGGCAAGTCGACGCTGTTCCAGCTGCTCACCGGCCTGTTCTCGCCCAATGCCGGCGACATCCGCATCGCGGGCTTCGACCTGCGCCGGCAGGCCCGTGCGGCGCTGGCGCAGATCGGCGTCGTGTTCCAGCCGCTGTCGCTGGACCTCGACCTCAGCGTGCGCCGCAACCTGCGCCTGCATGCAGACCTGCACGGCCTGGCGCGCGCGACTTCGCAATCGCGCATCGCCGCCGACTGCGGGCGTGCCGGCCTCGCCGCGGACATCGAGCGCCCCGTGCGCGAGCTGTCGGGCGGCAGCCGCCGCAAGGTCGAGCTGGTGCGGGCGCTCCTGCACCGGCCGTCGCTGCTCCTGATGGACGAAGCCACGGTCGGCCTGGACCCCAAGTCGCGCCGCGACCTGCTCGCCGCCTTGCATGCGGACGTGGCCGAGCGCGGAACGACCGTGCTGTGGGCGACGCACCGGGTCGACGAGGCCGAGGCCGCCGACCGTGTGCTGGTCCTGCACCGCGGTCGCCTGCTGGCCGACGGCACGCCCTCCGCCGTGACCCGGGCGCTCGGCGGTCACACGCTGGAAGACGCGTTCGTGCGCGCCACGGCGGATGCCCTTGCAGGCACTGGGAGGCCGTAGACAAAGACATTTGCATTCCTCCGCGTTCTCTGCGTCCTCTGTGGTGAAAGACACCCTATGCGTCTGCGTGGCGTCGGATTGCTTCCGGAAGGTCGCGTTTGACACAGAGAACGCAGAGAACGCAGAGAAGGTCATCTTGTGTACACCCCCTGAGGAGACGACGATGCTGTTCCGCTGGACGATGGCCGCTGCCGCGGCGGCGGCCTGCTTCATGGCGCAGGCCGCCACCGGCCTGGTCTACGTGTCGAGCGAGAAGGACCACGCCGTCACCGTGCTGGATCCGCAGTCGCTCGCTGTCGTCGCGGTCATCCCGACCTGCAAGCGGCCGCGCCATCTGCAGCGCGTGCCCGGCGGCACGCAGCTCATGGTCGCGTGCAGCGACGGCGGCGAGGCCGACGTGATCGATCTCGCCAGCCGCCGATCGGTGCGCCGCGTGCCGCTGGGCGCCGATCCGGAGCTGTTCGACCTGTCGGCCGACGGACGCACGGCCTTCGTGTCGAACGAGGACGACGGCGCGCTGAACGTCATCGACATCGCCAGCGGGAAGCGCCTGCGCACGGTGGAGGTCGGCGTCGAGCCCGAAGGCGTGAAGCTGTCGGCGGACGGGCAGCAGGTCTACGTCACCTCCGAGGTCGCGAACATGGTTCATGTGATCGATGTCGGCAGCGGCCGCATCGTGAAGAACATCTCCGTCGGCAAGCGCCCGCGCCGCTTCGCGCTGTCGCCGGACGGGCGCGAGCTGTGGGTCAGCAACGAGCTCGACGCCAGCGTCAGCGTGATCTCGACGCGCGAGCTGGTGGTCACGCACACGGTCCGGATGCAGCTCCAGGGCCTGCGCGATTCCGATATCACGCCGGTCGGCCTGGTGTTCGCGCCGGACGGCAAGACGGTGTTCGTGTCGCTCGGGCGCGCCAACCATGTCGCGTTCGTCGATGCGGCGAGCAAGCGGGCGACGCGTCACGTGCTGGTCGGCAAGCGGGCGTGGGGCTTGGGGCTGAGCCGCGACGGCTCGCGGCTGTACGTCGCCAACGGCTTGTCGGACGACCTGACGCTGGTCGACGTGGCGCAGGGACGGGCGGTCAAGACGGTGCCGGTCGGCCGGGTTCCGCATTCGGTGGTGGTCGATGAGTAGGACGCTGGCGCTGATCGTCGTCATGGCGCTGGCCGCGGCGAGCGCCTGTGCGTCGACGCTGACGATCGGCCTGCTGCAGCGCGCCGACGACGAGCGACTCGCACCGCAGCGCATCGCGCTCGCCTATCCGGGCCATCCGCAAGGGCCGGCGCGGCAGGGGGCGGAGGTCGCGATCGCCGAATCGAAGTTCCAGCTCGAGGCGGCGCAGCTGAGCGTGAAGCTGGAGGTGGTGGACGTGGGCAGTGCCGACGACGCGCGCAGCGCGGCCCGGCGCCTGCACCGCGCCGGCGCCAGCGCGGTGCTGGTCGACCTGCCGGCCCCGCTGCTGCTGGCGGCCGCCGATGCGGCGCCAGTGACGCTGTTCAACATCGGCGCGGCCGACGACGCGCTGCGCGAAGCGCAGTGCCGCGGCAACGTGGTGCACGTGCTGCCCAGCGAGCGCATGCGCGCCGAT
The DNA here is from genome assembly GCA_036377015.1 of Piscinibacter sp. Taxonomy (GTDB): domain Bacteria; phylum Pseudomonadota; class Gammaproteobacteria; order Burkholderiales; family Burkholderiaceae_C; genus Albitalea. Next base: position 7,917 of record DASUZE010000114.1, read on the forward strand.
GCGCTCGCCCAGGTGCTGGTGGCGCGCCGCTGGCAGCGCGTCCTGCTGCTGCACGGGCCTGGCGCGCAGGACGCGAAGCGCCTGGCGAGCGTGCAGGGCGCGTTGAAGCGCTTCGGCCTGAAGACGGTGGCGCAGCGGCCGTTCAAGCTCGCGGCCGATCCGCGCGAGCGTGAGCTGGCCCATCCGCTGTTGCTCACGGGCGGCGTCGAGCACGACGTCGTGTGGGTGGTCGACAGCGACGGCGAGTTCGCGCGCGGCCTGCCTTACCGCACCGCGCTGCCGCGACCGGTGGTCGGCGACGCGGGGCTGACCGCGCTCGCCTGGCAGGGCCGCTACGAACGCCACGGCGCACCGCAGCTTGCGCATCGCTTCGAGCGCCATGCCGGCCGCGCGATGACCGACCACGACTGGGCCGCCTGGCTCGCCGTCCGGGCGGTGCTTCAGTCGGCGCTGGAGCGCCGCAGCTGGACGGCGCCCGACTTCAGCGTCGACGGCTTCAAGGGCGTGCGGCTCAGCATCCGCGCCTGGGACCACCAGGTGCGCCAGCCGCTCTTGCTCGGCGACGGGCAGGGTGTCGTCGCGACGGCACCGGTGGAGGGCGTGCTGCATCCGCGCGAGGTGCTGGACACGCTCGGCACCGATGCGCCCGAGCGCTTGTGCAAGGTCGTGCCGTGAGCGCTCGTCACCTGCTGCAGTCGCTGTGGGCGCTGGTCGAGCGCGAGCTGCTCAAGACCGGCCGCCAGCCCGGCCGCCTGGTCGCAGCCCTGGTGCGGCCAGTGCTCTGGCTGGCCGTCTTCGCCGCCGGCTTTCGCAGCGTGCTGGGCATGGCGATCATCGAGCCCTACGACAGCTACGTGTCCTACGACCTTTACATCGTGCCGGGCCTGATCGGCATGGTGCTGCTGTTCAACGGCATGCAGTCCTCGCTGGCCATGGTCTACGACCGCGAGATGGGCGTCATGCGCATGCTCCTGGCCGCGCCGCTGCCGCGGCCCTGGCTGCTGTTCGCCAAGCTGGTCGCGACGGCGGTGCTGTCGCTGCTCCAGGCGATCGCCTTCGTCGCCGTGTCGGCGCTGCTCGGCACCGAGCTGCCGCTCGTCGCCGCGCGCCTGCCGCAGGTGGCCGCCGCGTCGGCCTCCGCCGCGCTGATGGTGGGCGCGCTGGGCCTGCTGCTGTCGGTGCACATCCGCCAGCTCGAAAACTTCGCCGGCACGATGAACTTCGTCATCTTCCCGATGTACTTCCTGTCGACCGCGCTGTATCCGCTGTGGAAGCTGGAGGAGTCGGGCGCACGCTGGGTCTACGAGGTCGCGCGATTCAATCCGTTCACCCATGCCGTCGAGTGGCTGCGCTTCGCCCTGCACGGGCGCGACGCCGGCATCGCGCCGTGGGTCGTGCTGGCCACCGCCGCCTTGTGCTTCGTGCTGGCCTGCATCGGCTACGACCCGCAGCGAGGCTTCGGCAGCCGTCGGACGGGGCCGGCATGAGACGTCGCAGCATGCTCGTCGCCTGTGGTGCGGCCTGGATCGGCGCCGCGCGGGCGCAGCCGGGATTTCCCGGCCGGCCCATCACGCTGTGGGTGCCCTGGCCGCCCGGTGGCGGCACCGACGTCGCAATGCGAATCCTCGCCGACGCGGCAGCGCAGAACCTGGGCCAGCCCGTGGTCGTGGAGAACCGCGCGGGCGCGGGCGGCACGCTGGCGATGCCGGTGCTGCAGCAGGCGGCGCCGGATGGCCACACCCTGGCGCAGGTGCCGCAGACGGTGCTGCGTGCGCCGTGGATGCAACGGGTGGGTTGGGACCCGATCCGCGACCTGACGCCGATCCTGCAGGTGTCGGGGACGCACTTCGGCATCGTGGTGCCTGCCGCGAGCCCGTTCGCCGACCTGGAAGCGCTGCTCGCGCACGCGCAGTCGCATCCTGATGCTGTCACGGTGGCGAGCAACGGCGTCGGCACCACGCCGCACCTGGTGGTCGACGAGCTGATGCGACGCCGCAGCGCGCGCTGGATCCATGTGCCGTACAAGGGCACGGCCGAACAGGCCATCGCCGTGGCATCGGGACAGGTGATGGCCGCCGCAGGCTCGACCGGGTTCGCGCCTTTCATCGACAGTGGCGCGCTGCGCCTGCTGGCCACCTTCGGCGAGCGGCGCAGACGCCGCTGGCCGCAGGTGCCGACCTTGAAGGAGCTGGGGCATGGCCTGGTGGCGATGTCGCCATGGGGTCTGGCCGGGCCGCGCGGGATGGCGACGGCCGTCGTCGAGCGCCTTCACGAGGCGTTCCGCGCGGCGATGATGGAGCCGCGCTACCGCGAGGAGCTGGCCAAGTCGGACCAGGAGCTGGCCTACCTCGGGCCGGCGGCGTATGCCGAGGCGTTGCGCGAAGGGTTCCAGGCGGAAAGGCGGGTCGCCGAGCGGCTGGGGTCTTCGTAGCCCGGGTGGAACCCGGGTTGCACCCGGGCTACGCAAGCGACGGATTGATTTGCATCAACCCGGCCCAGCAGGTGCGGAACAAGAATGCGTCGAACGACCCAGGAGCCGCCATGGACACCGACCCGCAAACCCCGACCCCGGAAGATCGCCTCCAATGGCTGGGCGTCATCGGCTCCGGTCTCATCGCCGCCCTGATCACCGCGATCGCGATGCCGCCCGCGCAGGACACCGCCCCCAATCCGCCGCCACCGGCGAGCGTCCAGACGGCCACGCCGTGAACCCCGACGCACCGGCGCAGCTGGACGGCTTCGACGTCCTCGATGCCTGCCACCGGCAGACCCTGTTCACGCTCGGCAAGCTCGCGGCCCTGGTCAAGCGGCTGCATCACCACGGCGCGGACGAGGATGCGCGGTCGCTCGCGCGCGACATCGTCGGCTTCTTCTCGTCCACCGCGCGAGCGCATCACGAGGACGAGGAGCGCCATGTCTTCCCCGCGCTGCTGGCCAGCGGCGACGACGACATCGTGCAGGCCGTGCGGCGGCTGCAGCAGGACCACGGCTGGCTGGAGGAGGACTGGCGGACGCTGTCGGCGCAGCTCGATGCCGTCGCCTGCGGCCAGTCCTGGTGGGACCCCGAAGCCTTGCGCGAGGCCGCGGAGGTCTTCATCGCGCTGTCGCACGACCACATCGCGCTGGAGGAATCGGTCGTCTATCCCCAGGCCCGCGCGCGGCTGAACCGCGCGGCATCAGTACGCCAGGTCCATCAGCGATAGCGACAGCATTGCCGTCGACACGCGCTCGCCGTCGGCGCGCCGCTGGCCGGCCGAGAAGTCGAGCGCGATCTTGTCCCGCCGGATCCACCAGCGCAGTCCCGCCTGCGCCAGCGACCGGCGCTCGCGCACGGCGCCCCACTCGCCGAACAGCTCCAGCGAGCGCGTCACGAAGACCTGTCCGGCGGCCGCGATCAGCGGGCGGGTGCCCTGGTCCCGGCGATGCTCCGCGCCGACGGTGAGATGCGCCCAGGCCAGGCCGTTCCAGGTCGTCCACGCGTGGCTGAGCGGCAGCGCGACAGTGCTGCGCTCCATGCGCCAGCGCCCGGGCTCGTCGCTGGACGTCTCGCGCGACCCCTCGACCTCCAGCGTCAGCGCCGCCCCGATCGCATGCCGGGCGGGATCGCGCCACACGTAACGCAGGCCCGCCTGCAGCTCGGTCTCGCGCTGGCCGTCGTCGTCGTGCCCCAGGCGACGGCCCCAGCCGATCTCGACGGAGAACGACGGCACGATGCTGTACTCGAGCTGCGTGACCACGGCCTGCGCGCGTCCCGCGCGTTCGACGCCGCTCGCCAGCTCGAAGACGCGCTCGTCGTCCTCCTCGCGGATGGCGGTGCCCGCCATCACGAAAGGCCGCTCCTCGGCCGGCGACGCGGTCGCGGCGGCCACGAGCGACAGCGCGATCAGCGCCTGGGCAGCTTGAACACCCACACCATGCCGCCTTGCTCGAGGTAGTTGACCTTCTTGGCGACTTCGCCGCCCCACAGCGGCACCGCGCCGCCCCAGCCGGAGACCACGCTCACGAACTGCTCGCCGTTCTGCTGCCACGTGATGGGCGGCGCGACGACGCCGGAGCCGGTCTGGAACTCCCACACGACCTTGCCGGTGTGCGCATCGGCCGCCTTGAGATAGCCCTCGGGCGTGCCCCAGAACACCAGGTTGCCCGCCGTGGCCAGCACGCCGCCCCACAGCGGCGCGCCGTTCTTCACCTCCCACACGATCTTGCCGGCCTTCGGATCGACGGCCCGCAAGGCGCCGATGTGATCGTCCTGCACCGTCTTGATGGTGAAGCCGGCGCCGAGGTAGGCCGCGCCCTTCTTGTACGCGATGGGCTCGTTCCAGATCTCCATCGCCCATTCGTTGGCCGGCACGTAGAACAGGCGGGTGTCGGGGCTGTAGGCCATGGGCATCTGGTTCTTGCCGCCGAGGAAGGAGGGCGCCGACACCACCGGCTGCCCCTTCTTGCCGTCGCCGCCGGAGGTGGGATCGCCGGGCCGGTTGTCGGCCAGGAACTTCGGACGGCCGGTCTTCAGGTCGATGCCGCTGGCCCAGGTGATCTTCTTGATGAACGGAAAGGCGTTGAGCAGCTGGCCGGTGCGCGCATCGTTGACGTAGAAGAAGCCGTTGCGGTCGGCCTTGCCGCCGACGCGCCGGCCGCCCAGGTCGAAGGTGACGAATTCGTTGACGCCGTCGAAGTCCCAGCCGTCGTTGGGCGTGTTCTGGTAGTGCCAGACGATCTTGCCGGTCTTGACGTCGATCGCGACGGTGGAGCAGGAGAACAGGTTGTCGCCCTTGCGCAGGTGGCTGTTCCACGGCGCCGGGTTGCCCGTGCCGAAATAGGCCAGGCCGGTCTTCGGGTCGTAGGTGCCGCCCAGCCAGGTGGCCGCGCCGCCGGTCTTCCACAAGTCGCCCGGCCACGTCTGGTTGGTTGTGCCGGAAACGCCGTTCTCCTTGGCATTGCCGTCGGGGTCGTAGGTGTAGCCCATGTGGCCCTCGACCGTCGGGCGCGTCCAGATCAGGCGGCCGGTCTTGGCGTCGCGCGCCTCGACGCGCCCGACCACGCCGAACTCGCCGCCGGACACGCCGGTCAGCACCAGCCCGCCGGCGATGATGGGCGCGGCCGTGCTGGAGTAGCCGGCGGCGTAGTCGTCGATCTTCTCCTTCCATTCGAGCTCGCCGGTGTCCTGGTTGAGCGCGACCAGCTGCGCATCGAGCGTGCTGAAGATGACCAGGTTGCCGTACAGCGCCGCGCCGCGGTTGACCACGTCGCAGCAGGGCATGATCCCGTCGGGCAGCCGGTGCTCGTACTTCCAGAGCTTCTTGCCGGTGGCCGCGTCGAGAGCGAACAGGCGCGAGTACGACGCGGTGACGAACATCTTGCCGTTGTGCACCAGCGGCTGCGACTCCTGGCCGCGCTGCTTCTCGCCGCCGAACGAGAAGGCCCACACCGGCGCGAGCTGCTTCACGTTGGCGGTGTTCAGCTGCTTCAACGGCGAGTAGCGCTGGCCGTTCGTGCCCAGCCCCCACGACAGCACCTCGGCGCCGTTGCCGGGACTGGCCTCCAGCATTCGATCGTCGACCGCGGCCTGCGACGCGATCGAGGCGCAGCTCATCGCGACAAGGGTGGACAGAAACTTGGCTCGCATGGAATGTCTCCTCGTGGGCGAACGCGCGCGGCAGGATCCGGCCGCTGGGACAACGCGTCGTGTGGCGCGAGGAGCGCAAGCGATGTGCCACGCGCGATGGGGCTGGTGGCGGCCTCGGGAGCGGGGGTTAGCCCTGGGGCTGGGGCTTTTTCACCCTTGGCTCGCTGCTGCAGTGGCACAACCCGCTGCGCCAACGTGGCACAGCCCGGGTGACCTGATATGCGTCAGCTGCCGCCCAATTGCGCCCGCAGTGCGGCCACCACCATCGCATGGTCCTCGGCCTGCGGCAGACCCGACACGGTGACGGTGCCGATTGCACCGACGCCGCGGACGAGCAGCGGGAAGGCCCCGCCATGCGCCGCGTACTCGCGCGCATCGAGTCCGGTCTGCGCCTCGAAGCTGGTGCCGCGGCTGCGGTAGAGCGTGCCCATGTAGAACGAGCTGTGCGCATATCGACGCACGACGTTGTTCTTGCGGCGTATCCAGTCGGCGTTGTCGGGCGTGGTGCCGCGCATCGCATGCTGGAACAGCTGCAGCTCGCCCACTCGGATGTCGATCGACACCGCCTGGCCGGCGTGTCGCGCCGCCTCGACCAGGCGCAGGCCGAGCGCGAGCGCGGTGTCGGCGTCGAACGCAGTGAACTGCAGCTCGTCTTCCTCGCGCAGCAGCTGCGCCAAGGTGGTCTGGAAGTCTTCGGTCATCGTGGTCGGTCCGGACAGGGAGTTGCTGGACAGGACAGTAGCGCATCACGCCTCGGGCGGCCAGACCTGCGTCCGATTGGCTCCGCCATGGTCATGGCCTGCATCGGCGCGGCTGCACAAGGCGCTCGACCCGCAGACGCCATGGGCAGGGCATCCGAACGTCATCGAGGGGTTGAGAGGGACCTGGACGAATTGAGACGGCGCTGAAGTCATTTCTAACCACAGAGAACGCAGAGAACGTAGAGGCGAAATTCAACTGAATTTCCTCTGCGTTCTTGTATGTTCTGTTTCGCGGTTTCTATCCTAGTCGTAGGGGGCGGTGGGCAAGTGGGCAGAGGCCCGCGCGGTGGGCAACGCGCAGCGTTGTCCATGGCAAGCGGGCCGGTTCGAGCGCAGCTCGAACTG
>DASUZE010000115.1:0-72298 GCA_036377015.1 Piscinibacter sp.
CTGGTGATGGAGCGGGGGGAGGTCGTGCAGCGAGGGCGGGGGGTGGACATGCATGCGGATGGGGTCAGGCGCAGGATGTCCATCTGATTTCGTAGCCGGGTGCAACCCGGGTTGCACCCGGGCTACAGGGCGCGGATGCGCTGCTCGACGTATTGCCCCAGCTCGGGCGACAAGGTCCCGCTCGTTCGCGCCCGATTGAACGCCTCGCGCGCCACGTCCTTGCGGCCCTCGGCCGCCAGCGACATCCCCAGCCCCATCCACCACACCCCGTTGCCCGGCACCACGCGCAAGGCCGCGGCGAATTGCTCCGCCGCCTCGGCATGTCGATTCAGCCGCTGCAGGATGGCCGCCCGGAACGCGCGGTCCTCCGCGCTGGCGCCGGTGGCGGGAACACCCTCCAGCACCTCGGCCGCGCGCTGCAGCTCGCCGTGCTCGGCATGCAGCCGTGCGAGCGTCATCGCCATCGCGGCGTGGTGCGGGTGCAGCGACAGACCCTCGGCGAGCAGCGCCTGCGCCTCGTCGATGCGGCCGTCGGCGATCCACACGCCGGCGAGCGCCTCGCGCGCGCCGGCGTGGCCCGGCTCTTCGCGCAAGGCCGCCGCATAGGCCGTCGCCGCGTCGGCGAGCTGGCCTTGCTGGTGCGCCGCGATGCCCTTCTGGAGCTCGGCCTCGGCGCGCTCATGGGCAGTGCGGCTCGGGGCGCGCTTCTCGATGCGCGGCTCGGCAGCGGGCACCGGCACAGCGGGTGCCGCAGGAGGAACGATCTCGGCCAGCGGCGCGGCGATCGCGGGCCGGGTGACCATCGCGGTCGTCGCCTGCACTGGCGCCGATGCCGCCGGCGGCGCGGTCACCACGATGACGGGCGTCGAATGGCGTTCCGGCACCGGCACCGCAACAGCAGCGACAACCGGAACCGGCAGCGCACGCGCCCCGACCGACCATGCGGCCATCCCACCCGCGACTCCGACAATGCCGATTGCCGCGATGCCCAACGCCAGCACACGCCCGCGCCGAGCGCGCGGCGCCGCTTCATGCAAAGCCTTCACGGCCCCCGGCACCACCGGCTGCGCATGCCGGCGATCGAGATCCCGCAACACCTGGTTGATGAGGCTCATCGCAGCATCCACCTCCAACGGCGCCAGCCGGCCGGCGACGAATCCTCGGTGTCGCGTGCGGCCTCGCGCACATGACGTCGCTCGACGAGCGCGCCGCCGGCGCCGTACACGGCCAGCAAGGCCTTGTGCGCCACGATGTTGACCAGCCGCGGCGTGCCCCCGCTCGCGCGATGCAGCGTCGCGACGGCGCCGCGCGAGAACAGCTCGGCGCCGCGCCAGCCCGCCACGCGCAGACGGTGGTCCAGGTACAGCCGCAGCTCCTCGCGCGACAGCACGCCCAGCCGGTCGTGGAACGAGATGCGCTGGCGCAGCTGGCGCAGCTCGGCGCGGGCCAGGCGCGCGTCGAGCTCGGGCTGGCCGAACAGCACCACCTGCAGCAGCTTGCGCTTCTCCGTCTCCAGGTTGGACAAGAGGCGCAGCGTCTCCAGGCTCTCGGTCTTGAGCGCCTGCGCCTCGTCGAGGCAGACGACCACGCGCCGGCCCTCGGCAGCCAGGTGCAACAGCGTGTCGTTGATCTTCTTCAGCAGCACGAACTCGTCGCCGTCGGCGGACAGCGTGTGCCCCAGCTCCTCGGCCAGCGCGAGCAGCAGGCTGCGCGGCGTGTGGTTGGGGTTGGGCAGGTAGCAGCTCACCACGTCGGCGGGCAGCGTCGCGAGGAAGCGCCGGCACAGGAGCGTCTTGCCGGTCCCCACCTCGCCGGTGATCTTGATGAACCCTTCGCCGCCCGACACGGCGACCAGCAGCGTGTTCAGCGCCTCCTGGTGGGCCCGCGTGCCGAAGGCGAACGCCGTGTCCGGCGTGAGGCCGAAGGGCAGCTCGTGCAGGCCGAAGTGGGCGAGGTACATGGTGGTGCTGCTACCGGACAGCGCCGTAGGTTTGAAGGCGCTCCTGCAACTCGGCCACGTCGGGCTGCCAGCCGCGCTCGCCGCGGATGATGGTCGGCTTGAGCAGGATCACCAGCTCGCTCTTGGAGCCGCTGCGGCTCTTCTGTCCGAACAGGTTGCCGACCACCGGCTGCTCCACGGCGCCGGGCAGGCCCGAGCTGGTCGACGACTGCTGCTGCTTCATCAAGCCGCCGATGGCGACGATGTTGCCGTCCTGCACCCGCACCACGCTGTCGCTCTCGTTCACCGTGCTGGCCGCCAGCGGCAGCTGGAAGTTGCCCAGCGAGCCGAGGTTCACGTTCTTCTGCTTCTCGGCCACCACGCTGACCGACGGATGCAGGTGCAAGGTGATGGCGTCGTTCTCGTCGATCTGCGGCGTCACGTCGAGCGCGATGCCGGAGAAGAACGGCTGCACGCCGATGGTCGGCGAATTGGTCGTGCCGCCGGTGCCGGTGGTGGTGTTGGTCGTCACGCTGGTGACGAAGAATTCGTCGGTGCCGACCTTGAGCACCGCCTTCTGGTTGTTGATGGTCGCGATGCGCGGGCTGGACAGCACCTGCACATTGCCTTGCGTTTCGAGAAACTGCAGCAGCGCGGCGAAGTTGTGCGCCTGGAAGGCCAGGCCGAAGAGGCTGCCGCTGTTGGCGACGTCGGTCGCGATGTCGGTGCCGGCGGTGGCGAGCAGCGACGATGCGCTGCCGTTGATGCCGGCCGCGCCGGTGCTGATCTGCCCGACCGGCGCGAGGGTCGTGCCCGGCGAGAGCTGGCCGCCCGACAGGCGCCCGTTGCTGCTGCGGAACACCGACCAGTTCACGCCGCTGGCGAAGCTGTCGGACAGCTGCACCTCGATGATCTTGGCCTCGATCATCACCTGCCGCTCGATGATCAGCTGCGTCATGCGCAGGTAGTTCTCGGCGTTGCGGAGGTCGGCCGGAAAGCCGCGCACCGCGATCACGCCCGACAGCGGATTGACGATGACCTTGCGGTTGCCCTCGGTGCCCACGATGCCGGCGAGCGTGTCGCGCAGCTCGCCCCAGAAGTCGTTGTCGCTCTCGGTGGCGATGCGGCTGCTTTGCACCGCGCTGCCTTGCGCCTGGCCGTTGGGCGCCGGCGTGGTGGATGTGCTCGTCGCGCTCGGCGTCGGCGACGCGGAAATCGAGCCCGAGGTCACCCGCATGTCGGTCGCGCCCTTGCGCTTGCCGGCCAGGTAGTTGACCTGGAAGATGCGCGTCTGCAGCGTGTTCGGCTGGATGAAGATGCGCGTGCCCTGCATGCGGTACTCGTAGCCGTACAGGTCGCGCAGCGAGTCGAGCGCCTCGCGCACCGTCACGTTCTTCAGGTTGATCGCGATGGTGCCCGACAGCTCCGGCGGAACCAGCATGCTGTACTTCGTGCCCGACACGATCTGCAGGAAGACCTGCTGCGCCGGCGCATTGGCGACGGCCAGGTCGAAGCGCGGCTCCGGTGCGGCAGGCGGGCGCGGCGGCTCTGATTGCAGCGGCGGAAGCAGCGCGCGGTCCACGGCGTCGGGCCGGGTCGCGGGCCTGGACGTGTCGCGCTGGGCGGCGCGCAGCTCGTCCTGGATGCGGTCCAGCGTCGCGGTGGGCGGCAGGGTCTGCTGCGCCGGGGGCGGCGTGGCGCAGCCCGTCAGTGCGAGCAGCGATGCCAGCGCGAGCGCGGCGGGTGGGGTGTTCATCGTGAGGTCTCCGGGAGCGCCGGCAGCAGCGTCAGCGTGAGCTCGCCGCGCGGTCCCTTGAGGACGACGCCGCGCTCGGTGATGCGCAGCACGCGCAGGTCGCGCACCAGGCCGCCTTGCAGCACCAGCTCGCCGCTGATCACCGCGGCCGGCGTGCGGCCCTTGCCCAGCAGCACCGACTGCAGCGTGAGCGGCGCCTGCGCCGGCTCCGACGCGGCGGCCGCGGGCGCGGCCAGCAGCGCCGCCGGCGGGCGGGTGGGATCGGGAAGCACATCGGCCGGCGCGAGGGCCGGCACGAACGCCAGCGCGAGCGCCAGCACGGGGTTTGTCAGACGCGCCACCATGTTCGCTCCAGGCTGATCGTGTAGACCGTCACCGTCATGCGCGAGGCCGGCCACTTCTGCGCGTCGATCTTCAGCTCGCCCCAGTAGACGCGGCGCGGCAGGTGCTCCAGCGCATCGAGGTAGGCCTGCATGTCGGCGTAGCTGCCCTGCACGGTGATCTCCACGCCGTGGCGGTACAGCCAGGCGTCCTTGGCCGGCTGGCTCGCCGCGGCGGGCGGCTGCAGCAGGTCGGCCACCGAGGTGACGGGCACGTTGCGCAAGCCGACCAGCTGCAAGCCGCGGTGCGACTGCAGCAGGCCTTCGAGCAGGCGGCCCATGTCCTGCGGCGAAACCAGCGCGCGCTGGAGCTGGTCGAACTCGCCTTCGGCGAGCGAGAGCTGGCGGCGCAGCGCCTCGAGCTGGGCGCGCGTGGCGGCGTCGGGGTCGCGCTGGCGCGACTGCAAGGCCGCCACCTGCGGCTGCAGCGCCGCGAGGTCGGTGCGCTGCTGCGTGATCTGGCGTTGCAGCAGGGCGCGCTGCTTGAGTGCGGGCTCGATGAACAGCAGCGAGCCCAGGCCGACCAGGAGCACCAGCACGGCGGCCAGCACCAGGCCGCGCTCGCGGCGGGCGAGCGTTTGGTAGCGCTTGAGGAAACGGGCCCGCAGCGTGTTCATCGCGGGTTTTCCTTGAAGCCGCTGCCGTTCGAGCCCGACAGCGCGAACTCGACGTAGGCAGCCAGGCGCGGCGGGTTGGGCGTGGTGCCGGCGGTGGCCGGCTCGTCGAGCGGCCGCTGGATGTCGAGCGCGCGGAAGGCGCGGCCTTGCAAGGCCGGCTCGCGGTTGAGGCGACCCACGTAGGCCGGGATCAGCTCGGGGCTCATCGCGCGGCCGCGCAAGGCCATGTCCTGGCGGTCCAGCACGAGGCCGGTCAGCCACAGGCCGTCGATCGACTGGCGCGCGAAGGCCTGCAGCGCGGCCGCATGGCCCTCGGTGTGGCCCAGCCCGCCGGCATGCAGCAGCTGCAGCGCGGCCTGGCGCTGCGCCAGGGTGGCTTGCGTGCTCGCCACTTCGCCGACGAGCTTGGGGTCGGGGCGCAGCGTGTCGACATCCCGGGCGAGCTGCTGCAAGGCGGCCTGCTGCTGCAGCAGCGCCGCCGACACCTCCTGCGCGGGCTGTTGCAGGCTGCGCGCCTGCCAATGGGTCACGCCGGCGGCCAGCGTGACGGCCAGCAATGCAGCGCCGATTGCCGCGGCGAAGGAATCCGCGCCGAGCCAGTCGCGCGTGATCCGCAGCGACGGGTCGTAGAGGTTGACGTTCTGCACCATGGCCGCCTCAGTGCGCCTCGCGCAGGGCGATGCCCACGGTGGCCAGCCAGCGCGCCTGCTCTCCGAGGTCGGCGCCGAAGGCCGGGAAAGCGGCGCTGTCCATGACCGTGCTCAGGTCGGCCGCCTCGACCGGCAGGTACAGGTTCTGGGCCAGGAAGTTGACGAGCGCGTGCGTGCCGAGCGTCGACGCGACCACCACCCGCTGCAGCGCGACCTGGCTGAACTGGCGATCGAAGTTGTCCAGCGAACGCTGCACCTCCAGCCCGATGCGCTCGAAGGCGGCGGCGCGGCGCTCGGCGTCGGCGTCGGCGGCCAGGGCGTCGGGCACGATGTCGATGTGGCGCGCGGCGTACAGCTCGCCGTCGCGGGTGAAGCTGAGCAGGCCGCCGCTGTCGTGCAGCACCAGCATGGCCAGGCCGCGGCCGGGCTGCTCGAACAGTGCCGCGACGTTGCGTTGCGCGGCTTCGGCGATGTCGATGACCTTCAGCCGCACGCCGGCGCGCTGGAAGGCCTGCACCCGCTCGGCCACCTTCTCGCGCCGCGCGGCCACGGCGAAGGCCAGCGACGGACGACCGGCGACCGCGCCTTCGGACGGCACCTGCAGCACGTCGACGATGGCCTGCTCGGCGGGGAAGTCCAGCGAATCTTTCACCGCCCAGCGCAGCGCCGAGGCGAGCTCGTCGGCCGGCACGGCGGGGGCGTTGACCTGCACCACCTGGTAGGCACCCGGCTCCATCAACGTCGTGCAGCGGTAGCGCTGCAGGCCGGCGCTGCGGCGCAGGCGCGCCAGCGCATCGGCATCGCTGCCGCGCTCGCGCGCGACGCTCTCCAGCAGCGCGAGCCTCGGTCGGCCGCCCGGTTCGCGCAGCACGTGCGCGAGCGCGATCCGCTGCGGGTGCAGCGTAACCGCCATCCAGCCTGGGTGTGTGGATCTGTGGAACATGGGGTTCGCGTGCGCACGACCGGCAAAGGGGCGTGAGCATGGGGGATCGTAGGGAGGGCGCGCCGGGCCGTTGGCTCGAAAAGCGGGGCGATTCCGGGCGATATGCGTCCCGGGTTGCACCCGGGCTACGTAGCCCGGGTGCAACCCGGGGATCTCAATAGCTCTCGCGCAGGTAGATCAACGGCGACCGGTACTGCCCGAAGCTGGCCCGCCCCGACGGATTGCGGTCGTAGTTGGCAGATCCCGCCCACTTCCCTCGCAGCCACGGCAAGTTCGCGGCCGTCGCCGCCACCGCGGCGCCACCGACCACGCTGCACGTCTGCTCCCCCGCTGCGATCGCCGCATTCAACTGCACCGACAGATCCACGCTCCCGTTGTTCCCGTTTCCCGGCCGCCGCAAGGTGAAGAACCCCCGCCCCGACGCCAGCGTGAGCGTGGCCGGCGTGATCGCCGTCTCGCAGGCCGCGAGGTTGCGCTGCCAGTTGCCCATCACCACGCTGCCGGTCGGCACGGCGGTGCACTGGTCGGCCGTGTTCGTGACGAAGCTCACGCCGTTCCAGTGCTGCACTTCCACCGGCACCGCGAGCTGGTTGAGCTCGCTGCCGTAGGCGCTCGCCAGCTTGAGCACGCCCCAGCGGAACGTGTTGCCCGCGTCGAACGCGATGTTCGCGAAGCTGAACGCGCTCGCGGTCGGGATGCTGCCGTTGCCCGTGACCGCCGCCTCGGCACTGTCGGTCACGCTCCAGGCCAGCGTGAAGGCAGCGTTGAACGGCGCGAGCGGCGTGGTGGACGAGCGCACCACGCTCAGCGTGTCGGCGGCCGCGCCGGCGATCACGCCGGTGCCGTTGTCGTTGCTCGTCACGCCGGGCAGGCCGATGCCGCTGGCGTCCAGTCCGGGCGAGGCCGGCGCCAGCGGGCTGTAGGCCTGCGTGACCCCGGCCGCGGCGAGCTTCCACAGGCTGCCGCGGTACTGCGTGGTGGTCGCGCCCGCGGCGTTGCGTGCCAGCACCGTGGCCTGCGGCGGCGTGACATAGCCGAAGGGCTGGCCGACGTAGGTGAAGGAGCGCGCGGCGCAGGCCGTGGTGTTGAAGGTCTTGAGCTGCGGCGTGACCAGCAGCGCGAGATCGAAGTGGTCGGGCACGAAGCGGCCCACGATCAGGGCCGGCGAGCCGATGGTGAGCTCGGCCACGCTCGATCCGTCGCTCGCATCGACCGCGGCGAAGCTCGCATCGTTGAGCTGCAGCGTGAAGGCACCGACCTCGCTGTAGGTCGCGCCGGTGTCGTTGATCACGCCCGCCGTCGCCGCCATGCTCAGGCTGAGCGCGCCGAAGCCGGTGCTGCAGCCGGTGCCGGCGCAGGCCGACACCGTGGCGGTGGGCGTGCCGTTGTAGTTGCTCGTGACGCCCGCGGCCGCGTTCACCGCGGTGGCCGACACGGTGAACGGCCGCCCCGCCTTGTGCACCACGCCGCCGGTGGCCGCGCTGTTGGCCAGGCTGCGGCCGGTGCCCGCGCTCTGCCAATCGGCATCGGTCGCGGTGAAGCCCGCGAAGGCCGACGGCCGGATCGCGAAGTCGTCGGTCGAGCACGCGACCACCGTCGCGGTGCCGGTGGCCGGCCAGCTCATGCGCACCCGCACGTCGCGCCAGGCGTTGTTCTCGGTGAAGGCGATGTTGTCGCGGCCGGCGTCGCCGGCGGCGAAGTTGAGCGTGGCCGTCGCGATCGCGGTGGTCCAGGTCGAGCGGCAGCCGGTGCTGGCGTTGAGCGCCCCGCTGTTGTCGGCGGCATTGAGCAGCTCCACCTTCACGTCGCCGGTGAAGCCGGTGGCCACCGCGGTCTTGGTGGTGTTGAGCGCCACCACCGCCACGCTGAAGGCGCTGGCCGCGACCTTGGTGTGGATGCTGCCGGTGATGCTGCCCGCCGCGGTGCCGATGTCGAAGGCGTTGAAGCCGCCCGGCGCCGCGCTGGCCTTGGACCACAGGATGGTGGTGTTGGCCGCGACGGCGGCGCTATGGAAGGCGAACTGCACGTAGTCCGTGTCGGTCAGCTCGTAGCCGATGGTGGCGCCGGCCGGGTTGGAGTAGGTCGCCGCGGTGGTGTGTGCGCCCCCCGCCGCGTCGACCGCGCCGTAGCGGTACACGAACTGGCCCTGCTCGTGGATCTGCACCTGGAACAGCGCCGAGGTGGTGATGGTCTGGCTGTCCTTGTCGCAGTTGGTGCCCCTGGCGTTCCAGCAGTAGTAGGGCACGGCCAGCCACGACACCACGAAGACGCGGTTGGGCGCCGTGCCGCTGCTGCGGTAGCGGATGTAGGTGCCGGTGCCGTCGGGCTGGAAGTCGTCCCACAGCGGCAGCATGACGGCGTCGATGTTGGGCTCGCCGCCGCTGCCTGTGAGCGGCAGCGCGCTGTTGGTGTAGGCGGTGGTGGTGCCGCCGAAGTGCACCATGCCGTTGCTGCCGACGCGCACCTGCGTGTAGGCCGTGCTGCCGAAGGTGAAGGTGAAGCCCAGGTTGATCGCCCCCGAGACCTGGTCGTCGGCGAGCGCAAGCTGCGTGCCGGTCGCCGCGATGTCGATCCACGGGTAGGCCGCGGCCACCGCGGCCGAGCTGTCGGCGGTGTAGGTCTGGGCGTGCACGGCGCTCCCCGCGAAGCACAGCCACGCGAGCAGAAGGCGAAGCAGCCAGCGCGTGCTCATGGCTTGCTCAGCACCGCTTGAAGCTGGCGCTCGGCATGGTCGGCCGCACCCAGCGTGCCGCGGCTGGCGGTGGCGGTGACCTGGTAGACCGTGACGGCGTTGCCGGCCTCGTCGTAGGGGCCCGACGCGGTGCAGCTCACCTGCACCGTGAAGCCGTCCAGCGTCGGCAAGGTGGTGCTGGCGGCGCAGCTGCCGGCCTGCAGCACCTGGTAGACGCCCCAGTCGATGCCGCCGCGCGCCGCGAAATAGGCCCGCGAGCCGAGCAGGTCGCGTGCGCCGCTCACGTGCTGGGTGGTCGACAGCGACACGATGGCCGCGCCCAGCAGCGACAGCACGACGACCAGGAAGATCGCGGAGACCAGGGCGAATCCACGCGGCTTCATGGCGCGTTGTCCACGTGCACCTGGTGCATGAGCGTGACGCTCTCGCCGCCCGAGGTGAGCTTGAGCGTCAAGGTGACCAGGCCGTTGCGCGGCGAGACGTTGGGGTCGTAGGCGAAGCGGCAGGTCTCGACCTGCGCGGCCAGCAGCGCGTTGTCGGCGCCGCTCAGCGTCGACAAGGGCGCGGCAGCGGCGCTCGTCGGCTGGGCGGCCTGGATGGCGTAGCCGGCATAGCGACGCAGGCTGCCGGCCCCGCCCGCGGCCTCGCTGCAGAGAAAGCTCACCGGCGTGCGCACGACCTGGAAGCGGTTGCCCGGCGAGGCGAAGGGGAACTGCGTCCCGCCGACGGTGTAGCTGAGCGTGGCCAGCGCGGCGCCGGTGCTGGTGAGCGCGCGCCGGCTCTCGCCGCTGTAGGCGTCGGCGCCGGGCAGGCCCAGGTTGTGCACCACCAGCTGGTCGCCGGCCGACACGCTGACCGCGGGTCCGAGCACGGCGAAGCTGTTGTCGGTGTTCGAGCCGAAGTCGAGGAAGTCGCCCGCGCCGGCCGCGTCGGGCGCGGCGCGGTAGCGTCCGGCGGCCGACACCGGCAGGAACTCCAGCGCGGTGCCGGTCGCATCGACCCGGATGCTGTTGGGCAGCGCGCGCTGCAGCTCGCGGCCGAGGCGGCGCAAGGCGGTGTCGGCGATGTCGACCAGCTCGGCGCGGCGCGCCTGGTCGACGTAGCCGGTGACCGGCGCGCGGATGAACACGCCGACCATCACCGCGACGATGCCGGTGAGGGCGATGACCAGCACCGCCTCCATCAGCGTGAAGCCGCGTTGGCTGCGCATCATCCGGTCGCGTTGGGCGAGTGGCGGAAGCGCCAGCCGGTCAGCGTGATGGTCTCGCCGCGGCCGCTCACCTGCACGTCGATGCGCAGCACCGCATCGGCGGCCAGGCCGAACGTGGCCCCGCTGCGGGTGACGGTGACGCTGGCGGAGTAGGCCTCGAGGCCCGCCACGGCGGCGCCCGCGTGGGTGACGATGCCGGGGCCCATGCTGAAGCCGTTGTAGTCGGCGACGTTGTCGAAGGGGTCGGTGGCCGAGCCGCGCGACTCGGTGCCGGGCTGCGGGCCGAGCGCGCCGCCGCCCTTGTCCTGCGAACTGGTGGCGCCGCCGGTGCATGCCGCGCTCGAGGCGGGGGGCGTGGCCGCGTCGTTGGCGGCGTCTTGCGGGTCGCACCAGGTGAAGGGCTGCAGCAGCACCTCGCCGAGCAGCGATTCGGCCACCGCGATCGCCTGCTTGCGGACCATCGGGTCGGCGCTGTGGCGCACCGCGCGGTCGTAGACGACGAGCACGCCGGCGATGGCGATGCCGACGATGGCGATGAAGATCACCAGCTCGATCAGGCTGAGGCCGGCCTGCTTTCCGCCGGGCCGCCCCAAGGAAAGCAGCGCCCCCTCGGGGGGCAGGAGCGAAGCGACGTGGGGGCCCATGCCCTCAGCGGACCGCGCCGGTTTCGGGTTCGATGGTGATGGGAGTCGCATGGCCTGTCACCGAGATGGCGAGCGTGGTTGCCACCGGTGTGCTGGGCGCGGACAGCGGTCGACCGAGCGCGTCGAACATCACGCTGACGGCGACTGCCACGCTGGAGCCCGATTCATAGGACGTGCCAGCGAAAGGCGCGCCCGTGGCCGGATTGGCGACGGTGCTCGCCGCGCAGGCCTGGTCGCTGCCGGCCGCGGCCGCATGTGTGACCGCCAGGCTCGCCGTGCCGACGCTTACGCACACGTTGCGCCGCATCGCGATCGCCGACTTCTGCGCATAGCGCAGGCTGGAGGCGACGTAGTCGCGCGTCGCGCGGGCCGCGAAGGCGCTCTTGTCGAACATCTTCGGGATCGCGACGACGGCGAGGATGCCCGTCAGGATCATCACGATGACGAGCTCGGGCAGCGTGAAGCCGCGATCCGGTCGCCTGGAAGGGCGCTCACGCACGGCGGGCCGCCGCGCCGGGCCGCCCCAAGCAAGGCCCGGCCCTCTCGGACGGCCGCTCGCCGTACTCGGCGAGCCGGGCGGCGACATTTACCGCGCGCACATCACCACTGCGCTTTGCGCCGTGCCGCCCTTGGCGGTGACGTTGCAAGTGGCCGAGACTTGCGCCACGTTGCAGGCAATCGAAGCGCCGTCGGTGACCTGGAACTCGTTGTCGTTGGCGGCGGCGGCGTCGGTCAGCGTGACGCCAGAGACGAAGGTCTGCAGGCTGGCGGCGCTGCATACGTCGGCGGCATTCACCGTGGTCGCGCCGGCGTTGCCGGCCATCTTGGCGGCGAAGTTCACCGACGAGCCCGACGAGATGGCGCCGGCCACGCCCTTGGCGGCGGCGTCGTGCGCCTGGGCCGACATGTCGATGAACTTGGGTGCGGCGACGGCGGCCAGCACACCCAGGATGATGATGACCACCACCAGTTCGATCAGCGTGAAGCCACGTTGGTTTTTCATGGGAATTCTCCTTCAGGGATTGCAGTGAAAGTTGGTGCGAACGGCGCTAGCACCCGGTGATGACGCTGGGGGAAATGGTCGCTGCCGTTCGCGCGGCCATGGGTTCGGTGTAGGTGAAGCTGCACTGCGCGGGCGACGTCGCGTCGGCGCGGGCGATGGTGGTGGTGCCGGCGGACACGCTCACGGCGTAGCCCTCGGCTTGCAGTTGTTCGGGGGTCGGGTTGAAGACCGTGCCGATGCCGGCGGCGCCGAGGATGCCGGGCAGCGACTTCGTTCCGGGCGTGACTGACGCGGGGTATCCATTCGTCGTCTGCACCAGGCCGTGCTCGGTGCACACCGTGCCGGATCCCTCGATGCGGTTGTCGGCGGCGGCGTCGTGTCCGCAAGGCACGGCATCGGCCATGCCCTTGCGCGACAGCAGAGCCGCATGGACCAGCGTCGCGCCGGCATGCACTGCGCCACGCACGCCGTTCAGGTGGCCGATGCGCGCTTGCCGCTGCATCTGCCAGAAGCGCGGCAACGCCACCGCGGTGGTGATCGCGACGATGCAGATCACCACCAGCAGTTCGATGAGCGTGAAGCCTTTGTCCATCAGTCTGGTGGTCGAATGCCCACGGCGAAGCCCATGGATCCGAGAGCGGATGTTCGGGGCGGCAGGCCGGCAGCCATGCGGGGAAAAGAGGGGCAAAGCAAACCCAGATTCGGGCTCGATGCAAGCGGGATATCGACCGACAGGAGGCGGCTGTGAGCATTGCCTGCCGCACGTCAGACGCGGCGCGGCACTACTTCACGTCCTGGCGCGTGTCAATGACAAGGGCTCGGCATTTCGCAGTGCCGCAGGTCGCCGTTATCTTGACTCCAAGGGTGGTCACCCGTCGTCGCCCCCGACGCATCACAGGGAAGGAGAGGGAATATGACTTGGGGACTTGCGAGGCGCCTGCGCGCAGTGGTGGTTCTGAGCGCGGTTATTGGTGGAGCGCTTCCTGGCGCTGCCCAGGCACTAACTCATACGTGGACAACGAAGAAAGTGATCCTGTCCGATGGAAGCGTCACCTTTCCAATCGTGACCATCGTCGGCAGCAGGATCGGCTGGGGCGCAGGAGCCTTTGACCAAGATTTCACCGAGTACGCGAACACCAATCCTGTTGGCTCGAGTTCGCTCGCGTTCGCCATCGCGTCAGCGAAAGAGCGGGCCGTCAACCTGGCGGACGTCTGCAAGAATCCAGTCATCAGTGACGGGGCGAAACAGGTGACCGGTACCAGCGATACGACTTCTCGATGGCTGGCTGCGCAAGAACTTTTTAACTCCATCCAGATGGCCAAGCTTTGGAGCCTGTATCAGGGCGCCTACGGAGGGATCTCGGTCATCATTGATGGCAAGAGCTATCAGAGTTTCAAGGTCTACTATGCCGACGGTAGTTCCGAGGTTTGGGTAGTCAATCCAGGTTGGGCGACCTCGACCTTCAAACTGTTTGATACGCCGGCGCCTAACTCACTGAAGATTCCGCCGTCGCCCAGAGCGGGCTGTTCGGCTTAGGAGCAACATTGGATCGGAAGCATCGGACAGCTACGCGAGCCACCGTGATTGCTGCCTGCGCAGTCGCGGGCCTCTGCCTGTTCCTTGTCCCGACATGGCCAGAATGGGGTGCATCCTCCGCGGCGTTGCGCGCGGGAGATCCAAGCGCGCCGGCGGCGGTGTCGCTTGCCGGCGCTGGGTCAGCGCGGGAGGCGACCCGAGGGAGTCCGTCGATAGCGCAAGGATCGAGGCTGGAGATTTCCCACCCGTTGGGCGTCACTCAATGGCTCGCACGCTACAACGCTGCAAGAGATGGAAGAGCCTTTGCGCTTGAGGCTTGGAACAGCCCGGCCACTGGGGGCCGCTACTACGCGAGCTCGGTCGTTGATAGCTGCGCCTTCCTGTCGGCGACCAGCGCACTTGAACAGGCTCAGCCCGACATCAGCGTCGTAGGGCACGAAAACCACTTGCGGGCGATCAATGCCTTCAACCTCCTCCAAGCTCGCTGCGGGCAGTTCACACCAGAAGAGCTCGATCGCATGGGCAGAAGGTCGCTGATTTCCAGCGAGGAGGGTCGAGAGGACGCCCTGGTCGTTGCATCGAACAAGTTGAACCGCGGACTCTCATCCCCCGATCTGGAGTCGCGAAGGACGACTGTCCGGACGCTCCTTGATCTGGGGGATCCACTGGTGCTGGACAGCGTGGGAATGCGACTGGCACTCTATGGTGACCAGGCCGGCAGCTACCTGTATTTCGACGGAAAGCAGTTCCCTCTGAGGGATCAGCCACTGATAGCCAGTGCTTTCTACCTCCTTCCATGCGGCCTGGGCCTGCATTGCGGCTCGTCCGACCCGATGCTTGCAACAGGATGCATCACAGGGTCTGCATGCTACGAAAGCAGGTTTGACCGGGTAGCGAGGGAATTCGCTGGCGGCGACTCGAAGTTGCAAAGCCAGATCCTCGACTACTACGAGCGGATCCTGTCGGCGGTCAAGTCGAAGGATGTGAGCAAGTTCGTTCCGCCGACGAAGTGAACGCTGCGCGAGGCCGTTGGACCCGCGTCCAGACGGATGCCACGTTTCGGCGGCCGTCAGCCAGCGGGCGGGGGCTCGCATGGCGGCGCGTTCGGAAAAGCGTTTTCCAGATGCCCTGCGCCTTACTTCACCCCCGCCAACCGATCCAGCGTGAACGTGAAGCTCGCCTTGTCCAGCGGCTTGTGACACGCCAGGCACTCGGCCTGGTTCACGCCCGCCCGATGCTGCTTCGCCGGCGTGAAGATCGCGTAGTTCCAGTTCTCATTGCGCAGCATGTCGGGGATGTCGTTGCCCCATCCCGCATCGCGCGCCATCGCCGTGTACGACACCAGCTGGTCCGCGACGAAGAAGCCGTCGGCGCCGGTGACCGGCTTCTTGTCGGCATCCAGCCGCGCCGAGAACACCTCGACGAACAGCACCGACCCGTCGGGCAGCGCCTTCCCTTCGCGCGCCGCCTTCAGCGCCACCGGATTGGCCCAGTAGTGGCGCACCTGCCGGGTGGCCGGGAAGTTGATCGTGTGGTAGCGGGTGAAGCTCGCCCGGTAGCCCTCGGGAAAGGTCACGCCGGTCTTGGCCAGGCTCGGCAGGAACTCCGACTTGGCCATCGAGGCGGCGCCCGCCTGCGCCGAGAAATACGCCGCCACGTTGGCGATGTCGTCCGGGCTCAGCTGGCCCGCGATCGCGTTCATCACCGCGTTCTTGCGCGTGCCTTCCTTCAGTGCCTTGAGCTGCGTCTCGAGGTAGGCGGCTTTCTGTCCGGCCAGGTTGGGGATGGTGTCGCTGACGCTGACACCCGAGGCGCCATGGCAGGCGGCGCACACGGTCTGGACCTTGGCGCGTCCGGCGTCGATGTCGGCCCCGCGAGCGGACGAGGTGGTGACCAGCAGCAAGACGGTGGCGCAACCCACGAGCGATCTCATCGGCGTTCTCCTCGATCGTCGCCGGGCGGTGTCCGGTCGGCGGGGGGTGGTGACGATGCCGCTGCGGGGCCGCGCGGCGCAAGGTATACGCAGCCGCAGGCGCGCGGCATCCGGCCAGCCCTGTCCCGTTCGCCCTGAGGTATCGAAGGGCCGCGTCGCGGTGAGATCCCGTTCAGCTGAGGTATCGAAGCCCCGTACTACGGCGCTCACTCCGTCTGATTGCATCAGCCGGGGACTTCGATACCTCAGTCCGAACGGGTTTGACCGCGACGAGCCCTTCGATACCTCAGGGCGAACGGGACCGCACCCACGGCGTCAATGCTTGAACGCCGCCTTGCTCAAGTCCCACACCGGCAGGAACACGCCCAGCGCCAGCACCAGCACCAACACCCCCAGGAACACGATGAGAATCGGCTCGATCTGCGCCGACAGCGTCTTGAGCTCGTACTCCACGTCCTTCTGATAGAAGTCCGCGACCTCCGCCAGCATCTCGTCCAGCGCACCCGACTCCTCGCCCACCGCGATCATCTGCAGGACCACCGGCGTGAAGATGCCGCTCGCCGCGGCCGTGCGCAGCACGCTGTCGCCACGCTCCACGCCTTCGCGCATCTTCTCGACGGCACGGCCGACGTAGGCGTTCTCCACCGTCGTCGCGACGACGTTCATGGCCTGCACCACCGGCACGCCGCTCCTGAGCGCCAGCGAGAAGCTGCGCGCGAAGCGCGCCAGCGTGGCCTTGCGGGTGATCTTGCCGGCCACCGGCAGGCGCAGCTTGGTGCGGTCCCAGGCGTAGCGGCCGTCCGGCGTGTTCGTCCACGCGCGAAAGCCGACCACCGCGGCGGCGCCGGCGCCGACCAGCCAGTACCAGTTCGCCACCATGAAGCGCGAGAAGCCGACCAGCAGCTGCGTCATCAGCGGCAGCTCGGAGCCGAAGCCCTCGAACACCTTCTGGAAGGCCGGGATCACGAACCAGTTGACCACGCAGATGGCCACCGCCATCACGATCATCACGAAGCTCGGGTAGCGCAGGGCCGTCTTCACCTGGTCGCGCATCAGCTTCTCGAACTCGAGGTGATGGAACAGCCGCAGGAAGACCTCGTCGAGCCGGCCGGTGAGCTCGCCCACGCGGATCATCGCGACGTAGAAATGGTTGAACACGCCCGTCTGGCGCGCCATCGACGTCGACAGCTCGATGCCGCTCTCCAGGCTCTCGCGCACCTGGCGGATCACGTTCGACATCGCCTCGGTCGCCGATTCCTGCAAGCCGGCCAGCGCGCGGGTGATCGGAATGCCCGCCTTGAGCAGCGAATGCAGCTGGCGGCTGAACAGCAGCAGGTCGTCGTGCTGGACCTTCTTGCCGCGGGCCAGCGACAGCTTGGGTGCGGGCGCGCGCTCGGCGGTGTCGGCCGAGGCGTTGATCGACAGGGGCGTCATCCCGCCACCGATCAACTGGTCGGCGACCGCTGCAGCGCTGGCGCCTTCCGCCACGCCTTGCAGCAGCTGGCCGCGAGCGTCGCGGGCGGAATAGGCGAAGCTGGCCATCAGGGATCGATCTGCACCGAGACGCGCATCGCCTCTTCGATCGTCGTGCGGCCTTGTCCCGCCAACGCCATCGCGTTGTGCAGCAGCGTGGCCGCCCCGATCTGCTCGCGTGCGATCTGCACGAACTCGATCGGCGACCCGCGATTGGCCGCATCCACCAGCGCCTGGGTCATCTCCAGCATCTCGTAGACCGCGGTGCGCCCCGCATACCCGGTGCCGTTGCAGCGCGAGCATCCGAGCCCGCGTGCATACCCGCTGCCCGACACCGCGTCGTCGCCGCCGTGATGGCGCAGCCACGCATGCTCCTGCGGCGTCGGCGTGTGCGGCGAATGGCAGTCCTCGCAGACCAGCCGCACCAGCCGCTGCGCGATGACCAGGTTGAGCGACATCGCCACCATGTACGAGGGCACGCCCATGTCCAGCAGGCGCACCGGCGTGCTCGCGGCGTCGTTGGTGTGCAGCGTCGACAGCACGAGGTGGCCCGTCATCGCCGCGCGCAGACCGATCTCGGCCGTGGTGCGGTCGCGCATCTCGCCGACCAGGATCACGTCCGGATCCTGGCGCAGCGCCGCGCGCAGCACGCGCTCGAAGCCGAGCTCGATCTTGTCGTGCACCTGCACCTGGTTGATGCCGGGCAGCCGGTACTCCACCGGATCTTCGACGGTGATGATCTTGCGGTCGGGCGAGTTGATCGCGTTGAGCGCCGCATACAGCGCCGTCGTCTTGCCGCTGCCGGTGGGGCCGGTGACGAGGATCATCCCGCTGGAGCGCCCCAGCGCCGCGCGCACGCGCTCCAGCATGCGCGCCGGCATGCCCAGGCGCTCCAGGCTCAGCAGGCCCGTGCCCTGGTTGAGCAGGCGCATCACCACCGACTCGCCGTACTGCGTCGGCATGGTCGAGATGCGCACGTCCAGCGGGTTGCCCTTGATGTCGACGTGGAAGCGCCCGTCCTGCGGCAGTCGCTTCTCGGAGATGTCCAGGCCCGACATGAGCTTCAGGCGCAGCACCAGCGCCGGCGCGATCTTCGAGTCGGCCTCGGTCTGCAGGTGCAGCACGCCGTCGATTCGAAAGCGCACGTGCAGCTTGTGCTCCTGCGGCTCGATGTGGATGTCGGACGCGCGCACCTGGGCCGCGTCCTCGAACAGCGTCTGCAGCAGCTTGACCACCGGCGCGTTCTGCACCGCGGCGTCGCTGCCCAGCAGGGTGCCGAAGTCGGCCTCGGTCTGGGCCAGCTCGGCGGTCAGCTCCTGCGACAGCTGGGTGATCTCGCCGGTGCGGCGGTACACCCGGTCGATGGTTGCGAGCAGCTGCGTCTCGGTGACCACGGCCAGCGTGATCTCGCGCTTGAGGATGCGCGACAGCTCGTCGTAGGCGAACAGGTCGCTCGGGTCGGCCATGCCCAGCCGCAGCGCGCCGCCGGCCTCTTCGAGCACCAGCGCGCGAAAGCGCCGCGCCTGGGCCTCGGGCAGCAGCTGGGTGAGCTGGGCGTTGAGGTTGTACATCTTGAGGTTGATGTACGGAATCTGCATCTGCCGCGCCAGCGCGCCGCAGATCTGCTCCTCGGTGACGAAGCCGCTGTCGACCAGGATGCGACCGAGCTTGCGCCCGCTGGTCTTCTGCTGCGCCAGCGCGGTCGCGAGCTGCTCCTGGCTGATCAGCTCCTGACGGGCGAGCAGGTCGCCGAGGCGGATTTTCGCGGGGGCGGGCACGGGGCGTCGGTCCGGCGGAGTGAGGGACGCTGGAGATTGTCGGAACGGCCGCGCGGCCGTGCTCGGCCGAAATCGGGGGCGATTCACCGGCCAGTTCGCGGCTTGCGGCGATCCGGCCTAAGCTCGCACGCCCCGAGTCATCACCGGAGACTGCGTCATGCACAAGAGCCGCCTGGGCACCATCGTCATCGACTGTCGCGTGGACGACCTCGACGCCGCGGCGCGCTTCTGGTCGCAGGCCTTGGGTGTGGGCTGCGAGAGCCCGGACTCGCCCGACGACGACAACTACCGCGAGATGGAGATGCCCGCCGACCAGCTCAAGGTGCTGGTGCAGAAGGTCGAGCACCCGAGCCGGGTCCACATCGACATCGAGACCGACGACATCGAGGCCGAGGTGAAGCGGCTGGAGGCGCTTGGGGCGACCCGCGTGGCGCAGGTCAAGCGCTGGTGGGTGATGGAGTCGCCGTCGGGGCAACGCTTTTGCGTCGTGCGTCCCCAACGCGCGGACTTCGAGGAAAAGGCGAACCGCTGGTAGCCCGGGTGCAACCCGGGGATCGTCCTCCCGGGTTGCACCCGGGCCACGGCACGCGGATTGCCCCTCCCTTGGCAACCCGTTGCCGAAAAGGGACCTCCATGGACAAGCCGTCTGCCTTCATGGCCGTGATCGGAGCGGCGGCCGCGAGCGTGGTGTTCGGCGGTGCCGCCGGTCCCCGCAGCCCGGCCGTGCACGATGTTCCCACCCCGGCGGCCACCACGCCGATGGCGGCGGCGAGCGAGGTGAAATGTGCCTCCGGCGCGAAAAGCGCGCGGCCACTGGCGGCGCAGGTCACGCCGCCGACCGGCCCCAGCGACCGGCAGGTCAATGCCTCCGGCACGCGGGCGGCAGGCGGCGCCGGCACCGTACCGGACCGGCCGGCCGGCGACCCCTGCACGACGGCGGCCAAGCGCCAGGCCGACCGCCGTGCCGCCGAGGCGGCGTCCGACGCGCGCTGATCAGGTCCGCCAGACGCGCGGCGCGCAGGGCGCCAGCCCCCACGCAGCCCGACGCCAGCGCGACCACACCGACGTCAGCAGACCCATCGCCGGCTCGACGCGCGCGGCCAGCACGCGCAGCACCACCACGGCGTCGTGCGGCGAGGTGGCGCCCGCGGTGGCCGCGAGCGGATGATCGGCCGTCGCCTCGCGCGCGGCGTCGAGCAACGATTCGCGGCGCGACGGCGCCAGTGCCGTGCCGGCGGCGAACCACAGCGTGGCCATCACCCGGTGGCCGGCCAGGCCCAGCGGCGAATCGAGCAGGCGGGTGTCGGCGCCGTCGATGCGGCCGCGCTCGAGCCAGGCGCCCGGCAGCTCGATCTGCTGCAAATAGCTGCCGTCAGTGAAATCTTCGCCGCTGGCCGGCAGGCCCAGCGCGAGAAGGTCCCAGCCCATCATCTCGGCGCCGGGGGCGAGCTCGAAGCACATCCGGTTGCGGGCCAGCGCCCCGCGGTGGCAGATCGTCTCCAGCGGCAGCCATTCGAGCCGCGCGCCCTCGGCCAGCCTGGCGGTGAGCGCTTGCTCGGCGGTCTCACCGGCACTGCGGTAGAAGCGGGTCGCCCCTGGCGTGGTGAGCACGGCATGCGACAGCGCCGCCAGTTCCAGTTGGATCTCGAGCACGTCGCCGCCGACGATGCCGCCGGGCGGGTGCACCAGCACGTTGTGGCAGATCGCCGGCGACTCCGGATACAGGCTTTGCAGGATGCGCAAGGGGCCGTGGTGCCGGTCGTGCACCAGGCAGCGCTCGCCGTCGCGGCGGTAACGAAGATCGAGGCGTCCGTGCCAGCCCATGGGTCCAAAACCTGCGCTCGGCCCAGGGCCGTTCGTGAATTGCGGCAGTGTAGGGGCCGGCGCTGGCGATCCGACCTCCGATGGAGGAAACTGCATTGGTGGAGCCGTGGCGAGCGGCATCGCAGCGGCTCCGCCTTTGTTGCCCTTCCGCCGGAGGCCGTCATGTCGATCTCTCCCACCCTGTCGAACTACCTGAAGGAAAGCGGCGCCCGCTACGACGTCTGCGCGCACCCCCACAGCCGCACCAGCGCCGAGACTGCCCGCCTGGCCCATGTGCCCGAGCGGCTGCTCGCCAAGTCGGTGGTGCTGGAAGACGACGATGGCGTGGTGGTGGCGGTGGTGCCCGCCGACAGCCGGGTGCGGCTGAGCGCGCTGGCGCGCCTGCTCGGACGCTCGCAGCTGCGGCTGTGCGACGAAGCCACCATCCGCGAGAAGTTCACCGACTGCGATCCCGGCGCCGTGCCGGCCTTCGCCATGGCCTGGGGCCTGGAGACGGCGGTCGACGACGAGCTGGTGCGCAACGCCGACGTGTATGTCGAGTCCGGCGACCACGAGCAGCTGCTGCACATGTCGCGCGGCCAGTTCAGCGAGCTGATGACGCACGCCCGCCACGGGCACTTCTCGCGCATGGAACATTGAGCGTCGTCGCCCACCTGCGCTTCTACGAGGAGCTGAACGACTTTCTCCCGCCCGAGCGGCGCAAGCGTGAGTTCGCCCTGCGCTGCGCCGAATCGGCGACGGTGAAGAACGCGATCGAATCCGTGGGCGTGCCGCACACGGAGGTGGAGCTGATCCTCGCCAACGGCGAGTCGGTGGACTTCGGCCATCGGGTGCAGGAGGGCGAGCGCATCAGCGTCTACCCGATGTTCGAAGCCTTCGACGTGCGGCCGCTGCTCAAGCTGCGGCCGGCGCCGCTGCGCGAGCCGCGCTTCATCGCCGACGCCCAGCTGGGCGGACTGGCGCGGCTGCTGCGCATGCTGGGCTTCGACACGCTGTTCGACAACCACGCGGCCGATGCCGACATCCGGCGCTGCGCGGCCGAGGAGCGGCGGACCATCCTCACCCGCGACCGGCAGCTCCTGATCTGCCGCGACGTGACGCATGGCTGCTTCGTGCATGCGATCAAGCCGCCGGAGCAATTGCGCGAGATCGCCGAGCGGCTGCAGCTTGCGGGGTCTGCGCTGCCGTTCACGCGCTGCCTGTGTTGCAACGCGGCGCTGGAGGTGGTGGACAAGTCGGATGTGCTGGAGCGCCTGCCGCCGGCGGTGGCGGCACGGCAGACGCGGTTCATGCGCTGCCCGGGATGCGATCGGGTCTATTGGCCCGGGAGTCATTACGAACGAATGGATGCGATGCTCTCCGACCTCGTAGCCCGGGTGTAACCCGGGGTCTCCCGCGGTCCCGGGTTGCACCCGGGCTACCCCCCTCGCCGCGAACGATAGACTCGAACCCGCCGTCATTCCTAGTCCCATGTACGTCAAATACTTCGGCCTGAGGCAGGAGCCGTTCTCCATCGCGCCGGACCCGCGCTATCTCTTCATGAGCGAGCGCCACCGCGAGGCGCTGGCGCACTTGCTGTACGGCGTCAACGGCGGGGGCGGCTTCGTGCTGCTGTCGGGCGAGATCGGGGCGGGCAAGACCACGGTGTGCCGCTGCTTCCTGGAGCAGATCCCGCGCCGCTGCAACGTCGGCTACATCTTCAACCCCAAGCTGAGCGTCGAGGAGCTGCTGATCTCCATCTGCGAGGAGTTCCGCATTCCCTACCGGCACGAGGGCCCGGGCGTGCCGACGGTCAAGGACTACGTCGACGCGCTCACCGAGTTCCTGCTGCGCACCCATGCGGTGGGCCAGAACAACGTGCTCATCATCGACGAGGCGCAGAACCTCTCGGCCGAGGTGCTGGAGCAGCTGCGGCTCCTGACCAACCTCGAGACCAGCGAGCGCAAGCTGCTGCAGATCATCCTCATCGGCCAGCCCGAGCTGCGCGAGCTGCTGGCGCGGCCGGAGCTCGAGCAGCTGGCGCAGCGCGTGATCGCGCGCTTCCACCTCGACGCGCTGTCGGAGGACGAGACCGCGCAGTACATCCGCCACCGGCTGGGCGTGGCCGGGCTCAAGCGCGCCTTGCCCTTCGACAACGCGTCGCTGCAGCGCATCCACCGCCTGTCGCGTGGCGTGCCCCGGCGCATCAACCTGCTGTGCGACCGCGCGCTTCTTGGCGCCTATTCCAGCGGCCGCACGCGGGTCGAGCGCGACATCGTCGACAAGGCGGCGGCCGAGGTGTTCGGCCCCGACGAGGCGGCCGGACGCAGCGCCGCGGCCTGGCGCCGGGCGGCCACCGTCGGCATCGGCGTGGTGGCCGGCGCGGCGCTGTTCGGCGTGGTGTCGTGGGCCACCGATGGCGGCAGCAAGCATGTGCCGGCGCCCGTCGTCGCGCAGGTGGCCCCGCCGGCGAGCGCGGTCGCGGCGAGCGCGCCGGCATCGGCGGTGCGGGAAGTCGCGGCGGCCTCGGCACCCCGGGTCGCGACCGCGGCCAGCGCGCCCTCGTGGATCCGCAGCGAGCCCGAGGCCTGGCGCGAGCTGGCCCTGGCCTGGAAGCTGCAGCTCGGCGAGGGCGATCCGTGCCAGCTGGCACGCAAGCAGCAGCTGCAGTGCTTCAGGGCCTCGGCGATCAACCTCGCCCTCGTCCGCCAGCTCGGGCGGCCGGGCTTCCTGACGGTGCACGACGCCCAGGGCAGGCCGGCGTACGCATTGCTCACGGGGCTGGGCAGCGACCACGCCACCTTGCGCAGCGACGGCGTGTCGCAAAGGGTGCCGCTGGCCTCGCTGGCCGAAAGCTGGCGCGGCGACTTCGCGACCTTCTGGCGCGCGCCGCCCGGCTATGCGCGCAAGCCCACGGAGGGCGACTCGGGACCGGCGGTGGAGTGGCTGGCCGTCAAGCTGGCCGGCCTGCGCGGCGAAGCGGCGCCCGCCACCAAGCCCACGCTCGACGCGCAGCTCAAGTCGCGCATCCACGCCTTCCAGCGCTCGCAGGGCCTTGAGGCCGACGGCATGGCCGGGCCCATGACCTACATGCAGCTCAACCGTGCCACCGGCGTCGACGAACCGCGCCTTTCGACGGAGTGAACGCCGAATGTCCTACATCCTCGATGCCCTCCGACGCGCCGATGCCGAGCGCGAGCGCAAGGGCGTGCCGGGCCTGCATGCGCAGACGGTGCTGCCGGCCACGGGCGACGACGAGCGGCGCGCCGGAGCGAATCCGCTGGTGTGGATGGGCGTGGGCGCGGCGGTGGTGCTGGCCGCGGCGCTGGCCTGGAGCCTGAGCGGCAGCGAGCCCGCGCCGGTGGTGGCCGCCGTGGCGCCGCCGCCGGTGATGGCGGCTGCGCCCCCCGCAACCGCCCCGGCGCCCCTGCCCGCGCTGGGTGCCGCACCGGTCGAGACGCCGGCCCCGCGCGCCCCGACGCCGGCGGCCAGCGTGCCGGCAGAGCGGGTCTACACCATCGCCGAGCTCCCCGAGGCCATCCGCAAGGAACTGCCGCCGCTGGCGATCGGAGGGTCGATCTACTCGGACACGCCGGCGAGCCGGTTTCTCATCATCAACGGGCAGATCTTTCACGAGGGAGATCAGATCGCGAAGGATCTGAAGCTCGAGCAGATCAAGTTGAAGGCGGCGGTGTTGCGGTATCGGAGCTACCGGGTGGGAATCACGTACTGAACCCCGGGTTGCTCACGTCTCGCGCGCCCGCCTGATGCACGCGGCGGCTTCCCGATCGATCTGCCCCGCCAACCCCGGCTCATTGGCCAGCCGCAGCAGTTCCACCGCTTGCTGCAGATCCAGCATGCATTCCCCCGCCTCGCGCACCGTCTGCGCCAGCGCGCGCATCGCGGCCTCGAATTCCTCCTCGCTGCCACCGTTGGCGATCAGCTTGCGCGTGTCCATGGCGGGTCCTTTCGGCGTCAGAGCTTGGGAATGCGCAGGGTCTTGCTGATCATGAGGCTGCCGGACAGTGCATACAGCAGCACCAGCGGGTGGAGGATCCAGGGACCGATGTCGACGGCGCCGAACCACAGCGACTCGCCGATGCGCTCCTGCCACGCGGCCACGGCCAGCAGCGCCACCAGCAGCACGCTGGTGGGGATGGGCGTGCCCTCGAAGTAGGCCACCTTGTCGGCGCCGGCCGACAGGCTCTCGGCGGTGACGTTGTAGCGCGCCAGCCGGCTCACGCCGCAGCAGACGAAGTAGCTGAGCACGGCCAGGTCCCAGCCGCCTTGCATGCCGGCGGCGAAGGCCAGCGCCGCGGGGCCGATGCCGAAGGAGATCACGT
Source organism: Piscinibacter sp. (assembly GCA_036377015.1). GTDB lineage: Bacteria > Pseudomonadota > Gammaproteobacteria > Burkholderiales > Burkholderiaceae_C > Albitalea. Next base: position 24,702 of record DASUZE010000115.1, read on the forward strand.
CGGCCAGCGAGTCGAGCTCGCGCCCCATGGCCGAGGCGCGGTGGCGCCAGCGCGCGACGCGGCCGTCCATCACGTCGAAGAACAGCGCCAGCGGTGCCATCGCGGCGGCGCTGAGGAAGTGGGCGGTGGCATGCGTGCCGACGAAGGCGGCCGCGAAGAACACCATCAATGCGCCGCAGGCGGCATTGCCGAGGGTGAAGATGTCGGCGAGATGGAACCCGCGGATCATCGAGAAATGTTTCATGTCGTTGGATGCTAGGAGTTGAAGGCGAAGCCCCGCAAGCCAGTTTGGCCGATTCGGTTGTGGGAAATCGCCGACGTCCCGTTCCTCGTAGCCCGGGTGCAACCCGGGATCGTGCGTCTAGACGCTTTCGAGGAGATGCTGGAACGCCTTCACGCACAGCTGCGCGTCATCGCTCGTGATCATCTCCAGCGGGTTGTGGCTGATCCCCGAATTGCCGCCCCGCAGGAACAGCATCGCCTGCGGCATGGCCTCGTGCAGCTTCATCGCGTCGTGCCCCGCGCCGCTGGGCATGCGGAACACCGGCAAGCCCTGCGCCTCGACCGCGCGCTCCCAGCGCGACTGCCAGGCCGCATCGCTGGGGGCCGCCGACGCGCGCAGCGTTTCTTCCAGCGTGTGGTGCAGGCCGCGCCGCTCGCAGATGCGCTGCAGCGCCGCGACCACGTCGGCCGCGAGCGCATCGCGCTTGGCGTCGGTGGTGGCGCGCAGGTCGAGGCTGAACTGGCAGCGGCCCGGCACGACGTTGATCGAGCCGTTGGGCACGGTGAGCATGCCCACGGTGCCGACCACGTCGGCCTCGGCGCCGGCGCGCTGCTCCACGAACAGGGCCAGCTCCGCCACCGCGGTGGCCGCGTCGCGCCGCCGGTCCATGGGCGTGGTGCCGGCGTGGCTGGCCATGCCCACCACCTCGCCCAGGTAGCGGATGCTGCCGTTGATGGAGGTCACCACGCCCAGGGGCAGGTCGAGCTCGTCGAGCACCGGGCCTTGCTCGATGTGCGTCTCGACGAAGCCGAGGTAGCGCGACGCGTCGCGGCGCAGCCTGGGGATGTCGGCGATGCACAGGCCGGCGTGCTGCATGGCCTGGCGCATGGTGACGCCCTCGGCATCGGCCTGTTCCAGCCAGCGCTCGTCGAACTGCCCGACCAGCGCACCCGAGCCGAGGAAGGTCGCCTTGTAGCGCTGGCCTTCCTCCTCGGCGAAGCCCACCACCTCCAGGCCATAGGGCAGTCGCCGTCCGGCGCGATGCAGCTCGCGCACGCAGGCCATCGGCACGAGGATGCCGAGGCGGCCGTCGTACTTGCCGCCGTTGCGCACGGTGTCGTAGTGGCTGCCGGTGAGCAGGCGCCGCGCCTGCGGATCGCTGCCGTGGTAGACGCCCACCACGTTGCCGACGGCATCGATGCTCACGTCGTCGAAGCCGCAGTCCTCGCGCATCCAATGAGACAGCCGCTGCGCGCAGGCGCGGTGCGCGTCGGTGAGGTAGGTCACGGTGAGCTGGCCGTTCTCGGCGTAGCCCGGGTCGCTGTGCTGTGCCAGCGACTCGGCCCAGTCCCAGACCTGCTCGCCCAGCGCCGGCACCACGCCGAACTTGTCGTTCAGGCGCAGCTCGGCGATGCGGTGGACCTGGCGCAGGCATTCGGCGAGCTCGAAGTCGGGATGGCCCTCGAGCCGGCGCCGGAAGGTGGCGATGACCTCGGTGCGCGAGAGCCCCGTGCCGCGCGGCCCGCGCACGGCGAGGATGAAGGGCCAGCCGAACTTCGCGTTGTAGGCGGCGTTGAGCTGCTGCAGCGCGGCGAACTCCTCGGGCGTGCAGCGGGTGAGGCCGGAGGCGCTTTGCTCCTGCGACGACTCGGCGGTGAGCGCGCCCGCGACCATCGCCTTGCCGGCGAGCTCGGGGTGGGCGCGCACCAGCGCGAGCTGGCGCTCGCGGCCGCCCTCGCGCACCACCTGCGCCATCAGGTGCTTCATCTGCGCCAGGCTGGCGAAGGGCCGCCGCGCCAGCGCCTGCTCGACGATCCAGGGCGAGTGCTCGTACAGCCCGTCCAGCCATTGCAGCGCCTGCGCCGGACTGGCGGCGTTCAGGTCGGAAAGCGTCAGTGCCATCAGCGTGCTCCTTCGTGCGAGTCGGCGGGGGCAGGGAAGTGCTGCCGCCAGTGGCGGGCGATGTCGATGCGCCGGCACACCCACACGTGGTCATGCGCCTCGACGTGGTCGAGGAAGCGCTGCAGCGCGAGAAAGCGCCCGGGCCGGCCGAGCAGTCGGCAGTGCATGCCCACGCTCATCATCCGGGGCGACTCGGTGCCCTCGGCGTAGAGCACGTCGAAGCTGTCGCGCAGGTAGGTGAAGAAATCGTCGCCGGTGGCGAAGCCCTGCGGCAGCGAGAAGCGCATGTCGTTGGTGTCGAGCGTGTAGGGCACGACCAGGTGCGGCACGGCGCTGCCGTCGGTGCGCGTCACCCGGGTCCAGAAGGGCAGGTCGTCGCCGTAGTAGTCGCTGTCGTACTCGAAGCCGCCGTAGTCGGCGACCAGCCGGCGCGTGTGCGGGCTGTCGCGGCCGGTGTACCAGCCCAGCGCGCGCTCGCCGGTCAGCCGCTCGATGATCTCCATGCCGATGCGCATGTGCTCGCGCTCGGTGGCCTCGTCGACGTTCTGGTAGTGGATCCAGCGCCAGCCGTGGCAGGCGATCTCGTGCTCCAGCTCGACGAAGGCCTGGGTGACCTCCGGATGGCGCTCGAGCGCCATGCTCACGCCGAACACCGTGAGCGGGAGCGAGCGCCGCTCGAACTCGCGCAGCAGCCGCCACACGCCCACGCGCGAGCCGTATTCGTAGATCGATTCCATGCTGAGGTGGCGCGCTGGGTAGCTCGCGGGGTTGGCCATCTCGGACAGGAACTGCTCGCTGCCGGCGTCGCCATGGAGCACGGAGCTCTCGCCGCCTTCCTCGTAGTTGAGGACGAACTGCACGGCGATGCGGGCGTGGCCCGGCCATTGCGGGTGCGGCGGGTGCATGCCGTAGCCGTGCAGGTCGCGCGGGTAGGGGCCGGGCGCGCGGCGGGAGGGGTGAACGCTCATCGAAGCTCCTGTATTTCGTGCCTTCGTAGGGTGGGCTTCAGCCCACGCGGAGGTGGGCTGAAGCCCACCCTACACATTCAATGCCGACTCCAGATCCGGAAAACGCGGGTCCAGCCGCAGGTTCTGCTCGACGTTCGCCAGGTGCGACTCCATCAGTCGCTGCGCCGCGCGCGCATCGCGCTGCTCCAGCGCGTCGACGATGCGAGCGTGCTCGTCCTGCGAGTGCTCGGCCGAATGCGAGGACTGGTACATGAGCGAGATGAGCGAGCTGCGCGACAGCAGGTCGGCCAGCAGCTGGGCCAGCACCTCGTTGCCCATGAGCCTGGCCAGCACCACGTGGAAGTCGGCGAGCAGCCGGGTGCGCCCGGAGACGTCGGTGCGCGCGACGGCCTCGCGCTCGGACTTGAGGTGCCGGCGCAGCCCGGCCAGCTGCTCGTCGGTGATGCTGGCGCACAGCTGCTTGACCATCGCCGCCTCGAGCATGCGGCGCACCGCGAACACCTGCTGCGCCTCTTGCACGCTGGGCTGGGCGACGAAGGCGCCGCGCGCCGGCTCCAGCGTGACCAGGCGGTCGCGGCTGAGCTGGTTCAGCGCCTGGCGCACGACGGTGCGCGACACGCTGAAGATGTCGGCGATCTTCTGCTCCGCCAGCTTGGTGCCCGGCATGAGGCGGCGCTCGACGATGGCGGTGGTGATGGCCTCGACGATGCGCCACGTGCTGGTGGCCGCATCGGGCTCGCCGGCACGCGCGCCGCGGGCGGGGCGCGGCGCCGGTCGGATCACTTTGAGGGTGGGGCGGGGCATCTCGGGCTTGCGCTGTATGCGAAAGTGTATACACTTTCACGAGGAATTCCACCCCCATCGAAAGGCCCCGCATGGGCAAGCTCACCACGCATGTGCTGGACACGATGAACGGCTGCCCCGCCGCCGGCATGTCGGTCGCTTTCTTTCGCATGGTCTCCGGTGAGCCGGTGGCCGTGGCCCGCCTGCGCTTGAACGACGACGGCCGCGCCGACGCGCCCCTGCTCGAAGGCGCGGACCTGCAGCCCGGGCGCTACCGTCTGCTGTTCTCGGTGGCGCGCTATTTCGAATCGCGCGGCGTGGCGCTGCCCAAGCCGCCCTTCCTCGACGAGGTGCCGCTGGACTTCGGCATCGCCGACCCGGCGGCGCACTATCACGTGCCCTTGCTGGTGAGCCCGTGGAGCTATTCGACTTATCGCGGGAGCTAGCAGGTTGGCGAAATTCGATTCACCACAGAGAACGCAGAGAACGCAGAGGAATTCATTGCTTGATTCTTCTCTGTGCAACCTCTGTGTTCTCTGCGTTCTCTGTGGTAAATGAATTCGCTTCAACACCCTGCCCGCAGATTTTCACCAGCGTCGCCGTGGGCAAGTCTTGCGCGCAAGACCCGGTCGCGACACCTTCTTCATTCGCTCACAGCGCCCGCTGTGGTGAGCCCGACAAGGTGACCCTATGGACGCATACCTTCTCGACTGGCTGAACCTGCTGCTGCGCTGGGCGCATGTGGTGGTGGCGATCGCCTGGATCGGCTCCTCGTTCTACTTCGTCTTCCTCGACAACAGCCTCACCGCGCCCACCGATCCCGCGCTCCAGGCCAAGGGCGTCGACGGCGAGCTGTGGGCGGTGCATGGCGGCGGCTTCTACAACCCGCAGAAGTACTTCGTCGCGCCGGGGCGCATCCCGGAGAACCTGCACTGGTTCTACTGGGAGAGCTACTCCACCTGGCTCACCGGCTTCGGCCTGTTCACCGTGCTGTACCTGTTCCAGGCCGCCACCTTCCTCATCGACAAGAACGTGCACGCCTGGTCGCCGGCGGCCGCGATCGCCGCGGCGCTCGGGTTCCTGGTCGTGTTCTGGATCGCCTACGACATGGTGTGCCGCATGTCCGGCCAGCGCGAGGGCGGCGACCGCATCGTGGGCGTGCTGGTGTCGGCGGTGGTGGTGTTCGCCTCCTGGCTGGCCTGCCAGCTCTTCGCCGGCCGGGCCGCCTTCCTGCTGGTGGGCGCGATGCTGGCCACGGCCATGAGCGCCAACGTGGCGCACTGGATCATTCCGGGCCAGCGCAAGGTGATCGCGCAGATGAAGGCCGGCGAGCCGGTGGATCCGGTGCACGGCCAGCGCGCCAAGCAGCGCAGCGTGCACAACACCTATTTCACGCTGCCGGTGCTGGCGGCGATGCTCAGCAACCACTACGGCTTTCTCTACGGCGCCAGGCACAACTGGCTGGTGCTGGTGATGGTGATGGCCGCCGGCGCGCTGATCCGCCATTCCTTCGTCGCGCGCCACAAGGCGCTGGTGCAGGCGCGCCGGGTGCCCTGGGAGTACGCGGTGGTGGGCACGCTGATGCTGGTGGGCGTGGGCGCCTGGCTCGCGCCGGCCGCGCCGAGCGCGGCCGCGGTGGCGCCGGTGCGCTTCGCCGACGTGCAGGCGGTGGTGGCGCAGCGCTGCGCCATGTGCCACAACGAGCAGGTGGTGAGCAAGAACGTGCAGCTGCACACCCCGGCGCTGATCGAGCGGCATGCGCAGGCGATCTACCAGCAGGCGGTGGTGCAGAAGACCATGCCCTTGAACAACGCGACGCAGATCACCGAGGCGGAGCGGGCGGTGCTGAAGCGTTGGTTCGAGGCGGGGGCGCCCCCGTAGCCCGGGTGCAACCCGGGTCGTCCTTCTGACCTTGAACCCCGCGTTGCACCCGGGCTACCCATGCACACAGGGGTCAGCGGCTCGGCGTGGAGGCATCGCGACCGCCGAAGCGGTTCTCCGCCTGGCGCCGGAACTCGCTGGGCGTCATGCCCTTGATCTCGAGGAAGCGCCGGTTGAAATTGGCGACGTTGTTGAAGCCGACCTCGTAGCAGATGTGGGTGATGGCACGCTCCGACTCCATCAGCAGCTGGCAGGCCCGGTTGATGCGCACGCGGTTGACGAAGTCGACGAAGGTGTTGCCGGTGGCGCGCTTGAAGAGGCGCGAGAAGCGGCTCTCGCTCATGCCCAGCTGCGCCGCGAAGTCGCCCAGCGCCATCGGGTGGGCGACGTTCTGCGTGACCTGGCTGACCACCGCGTTGATGCGCTCCAGCGTGGCGTCGTCCTCGCTGCTTTGCAGCTGCACCGACGACAGCAGGCGGTAGTCGGTGCAGCGCACCAGGTCGCTCATGAACGCGATGAAGGCGGCAAGGCGCTCCAGGCCGTGGCTGGCGCGCACGCGGTCGAAGTGCAGCGCTGCGCGCTCGGACAGGCCGAAGAACTCGATGCCGTTGCGCGAACGTTCGAGCAGCGGCTGCATCTCGGCAACCTCCGGGATGGCCTCGGCGGCCTGGGCCAGCGGCTCATGGCGGAACTGGATGACGCGGTCGCGCAGGGCCACGCCGCCTTCGGGCAGGTCCAGCGAGATCCAGTTGTGCGGCAGGCGCGGCCCGGTCAGCACCAGGTGCCCGGGCTGGAACTGGCCGATCCAGTCGCCCACGAACGCCTTGCCCGAGGTGGCGACGATGAGGTGCAGCTCGTACTCGTCGTGGTAGTGCCAGCGCGCCAGCGGCGTCGGAAAGCCATGGTCCAGGCAGCGGATGAAGCCGGCCTCCTGCGGCGACTCGTAGCCCAGCGCGGGGCTGCGCGCGTAGTCGTGCTCCAGCTCGGGCTGGCGCTGGCGCGGCAGCGGGCGGTCGGTGGAGCGGTGGCGCAGGGACATGAAACTTCGTTCAACCAAGTAGCCCGGGTGCAACCCGGGACCCCATGGCCCCCGCGATCCCGGGTTGCACCCGGGCTACGAGTTCCGAGAGCGCAGAGAACACGGAGTGCCAACTTGACCGTCAACTCATGACACTACCGCCATCGACATTCAATGTCTGTGCGGTGATGTACGAAGCCTCGTCGCTGGCGAGGAATACCGCGGCGCCGGCGATGTCCTGCGGCTTCCCCATCATCCCCAGCGGCACCGCCTTGCCGACCGCGATCTTCTTCTCGCCGGGTTGCAGCCCCTCGTAGCGCGCGAACAGCGCATCCACCTGGCTCCACATCGGCGTGTCGATCACGCCCGGCGCGATGGCGTTGACGCGGATGCCGTGCGGCGCCATCGCCAGGGCCGCCGACTGGGTGTAGCTGATGACGGCGGCCTTGGTCGCGCAGTAGTGCGCCACCAACGCCTCCCCGCGCCGTCCCGCCTGCGAGGCGAGGTTGATCACCGCGCCGCGAACGCCCGCCTCGACCATCTGCGCCAGCACCTTCTGCATCACGAAGAACATGCCCTTGACGTTGACGTCGAACAGCCGCTCGTACATCGCCTCGCCGCTGTCCAGCAGCGGCGCCAGGTCGAAGACGGCGGCGTTGTTGAACAGCGTGTCGATCGGGCCGAAGCGCTCGCGCGCGGCGGCGACCATGGCGTCGATCTGCGCGAGCCGGACCACGTCGGCCTTGACGTAGAGCACCCGGTCCGACTCTCGCATCGCCGCCGGCGCCTGCGGCGCCAGGTCCACCACGGTGCAGCGGGCGCCCTCGGCCAGGTAGGCCTGCGCCACCGCCAGGCCGATGCCGCCGCCGGCCCCGGTGAGCAAGGCGTGGCGGCCTTCGAGTCGTCCCCTCATCGAATGGTCTCCTGCAGGAAGTTGTCGACGCGCGAGGAGGCCGCGCGCAGCGCCGCGAGCAGCCGCTCGTCGCCCGCCAGCCGGCCCCACAGCGCGGGCTCGCGGCCGAACGCCGCCACCGGATCGGCGGCGGTGCAGATCGCGTGCGCTGCCGCCGGGTCCATGGCCTGGTCCTCGTAGGCCGCGGCCAGCTCCCCGCGGTGCCAGCGTTGCAGGAAGGCCAGGAACAGCGCCGGCAGCATCGCCACCGCGGCGATGGATTCGCCGCGCGCCAGGCGCTCGTGCACCGTCGGCGCGATGAAGCCGGGGATCTTCGAGAAGCCGTCCATCGCGACGCGCTGGTTGGTGTCGCGCAGGGCCGCGTTGCCGAAGCGCTCGAGCACCACGTCGCGGTAGCGCGCGAGGTCGATCGGGCTGGGCGTGAGGCAGGGGATGACGTCGTCGGTGACGTAGTCGTGGGCGAAGCGGCGGATGCGCGGGTCGTGCGTGCCTTCGTGGATGTAGCGCAGGCCCACCAGCGTGCCGGCCCAGGCGATGCCGCTGTGGCTGGCGTTGAGGATGCGGATCTTGGCCTCCTCGTAGGGCGCCACCGACGCCACCATCTCCACGCCCACCCGCTCCCAGGCCGGCCGGCCGTTGCAGAAATCGTCCTCGATGACCCATTGGATGAAGTCCTCGCCCATCACCGCCGCGCCGTCGTCGCGACCGGTGGCGGCCTTCACGCGCTCGCGCACGTCGGGCGTGGGGCGCGGCGTGATGCGGTCGACCATGGCGTTGGGGGTTGTCGCGTGGGCCTGCACCCAGTCGAGCAGGGCGACGTCGCCCAGCTGCTGGACGAACTGCAGCAGGCCGCTGCGAAAGCGCTCGCCGTTGTGGCGCAGGTTGTCGCAGTTGAGCAGCGTGATGTCGCCGGCACCGCGCTCGCGTCGCTCGCGAAGGATCGCGGTCACGGCACCGTAGATGGTCTGGCCCGCGCGGCCGGCGCGCGCGGCGGCCAGGTCGGCGGCGACGTCGGCCTGCGCCGCATCGAGCTGGTCGTGCGCATCGAGGTAGTAGCCGGCCTCGGTGACGGTGAAGGACACGATGCGCGTGTTCGCATCGCCGCCGATTCGCAGCACCTCGGCCAGCCCGGGCTCGTAGGGCACGACGCGGGTGATCGCGGTGATCGTGTCGTAGCGGCGCTCGCCGGCCGGCGTCACCGTCTCGAGCGTGTAGGCGCCGCCCTGGGCCTGCAGCGCGGCCAGGGTGTCGGACATGTCGGGGCGCAGGTTGGCGCCGGCCAGCGCCCAGGAGCGGTCGCCGGCGTCGATGAGCCGCTGCAGGTAGACGGCCTGGTGGGCGCGATGGAAGGACCCGAGGCCCAGGTGCAGGATCAGGCTCGGCGCGGAAGGCATCGTCGTCATGTCAGTTGTCACTGCGCATCAAGCGGACGCCGCGGATCCGGCTTCGCCGGTCCGCCAGCGACGCCCCCTTGAGGGGGAGCGCCGAAGGCGCTTCGGGGGTGGTTCATCCGTGGGCTGCGACGCGGCCCTGCGCATCGAACAGGTGGGCGGCGGCGGCGTCGATCTCGATGCCGACACGGTCGCCCGCATGCAGCGAGGTGCGGGTGTTCTGGCGCGCGACCAGCGGCGTGCCGGTGCCCATGTTCACGTAGATCAGCGTCTCGGCACCCAGGGCCTCGACCAGCTCCACGGTGCCTTGCACCTGGCCTGCGCCGGCCGGCTTGAGAGCGACGCTCTCGGGCCGCAGGCCCACGAAGCCGCCCGCCGGCACGCCGCTCAACGCGGCCTGCAGCTGCGGCAGCTGGGATGCGGCCATCACGTTCATCTGCGGCGTGCCGATGAACTGGGCGACGAACTGGTTGGCGGGGCGGTCGTAGAGCTCCAGCGGCGTTCCCACCTGCTCGATCTGCCCGTCGCGCAGCACCACCACGCGGTCGGCCAGCGTCATGGCCTCGACCTGGTCGTGGGTGACGTAGATGGTGGTGGCACCCAGCTCGCGGTGCAGCTTGGCGATCTCGACCCGGGTCTGCCCGCGCAGGGCGGCATCGAGGTTGGACAGCGGCTCGTCGAACAGGAAGACCTTGGGCGCGCGCACGATGGCGCGGCCGATGGCCACCCGCTGGCGCTGGCCGCCCGACAGCTCGCGCGGCGTGCGCTGCAGGTAGGGGCCGAGGTTGAGGATCTTCGCGGCGCGCTCGACCTTGTCGCGCACGACCGCCGGGTCTTCCTTGGCCAGCTTGAGCGCGAAGCTCATGTTCTCGAACACGCTCATGTGCGGATACAGGGCGTAGCTCTGGAACACCATCGCCAGGTCGCGCTTGGACGAGGGCAGGCGGGTGATGTCGCGTCCGTCGAGCTCCAGCGTGCCGCGGTCGATCGTCTCCAGGCCGGCGATCAGGCGCAGCAGCGTGGACTTGCCGCAGCCGGAGGGACCGACGAAGACGACGAACTCGCCGCGCTCGATGGCGAGCTCGATGCCCTTGATGGCGCGGAGCTGGCCGAAGAATTTCTCGACGCCGCGCAGTTGCAGGAATGCCATGCGTTTTCTCCTTTGCGTTTCCCGGGTTGCACCCGGGCTACGTAGCCCGGGTGCAACCCGGGTCGTCCATCACTTCACTGCGCCGAAGGTCAAGCCCTGCACGAGCTGCTTCTGGCTGAACCACCCGAACACCACGATGGGCGCGATCGCCATCACCGAGGCGGCCGACAACTTCGCCCAGAACAGGCCCTCGGGGCTGGAGTACGAGGCGATCAGCGCCGCCAGCGTCCCCGCCTTGGCCGAGCTGAGGTTGAGCGACCAGAAGGCCTCGTTCCACGCCAGCACCAGGCACAACAAGCCGGTGGCCGCGAGCCCGCCCATCGCCAGCGGCAGCAGCACCTGGCGGAACTCCTGCCACAGCGTCGCGCCGTCCATGCGCGCGGCTTCGAGGATCTCGGGCGGGATGTCCTTGAACTGCGAATACAGCATCCAGACCATGATGGGCAGGTTGGACAGCGTGAACACCACGACGAGCGCGAGCCGCGTGTCCAGCAGGCCGGCGGTCTGCGCGATCACGTAGATCGGCACCAGAGCGCCCACCGCCGGCATCATCTTGGTCGACAGCATCCACATCAGCAGGTCGCGCGTGCGGCGGCTGCGGAAGAAGGCCATCGAGTACGCCGCGGGCGCGGCGATGGCCAGGCCCAGCAAGGTCGACAGCACGCTGGTGATCAGCGAGTTCTGCGCATACAGCAGGTAGTCGCTGCGCTGCTGCACCTCCGAGAAGTTGGCCAGCGTGGGCTCGAAGACGAACAGCGGCGGCACGGCGATCGCCTGCAGCTCGGTCTTGAAGGCGGTGAGCAGCAGCCAGCCGAGGGGGAAGAAGATGACCAGCGTGACCGCCCAGGCCGCGACGGTGCGCACGGCCAGGCCAGTGGGAAAGCGCAGGGCGTTGACCATGGTCGCGTCCTCAGTCGAGGTTCTTGCCGATGAGGCGGATGAGGAACACCGCCGCCACGTTGGCCAGCAGCACGGCGAACAGCGCGCCCGCCGAGGCCACGCCGGCGTCGAAGTTCAACAGGGCCTGCTTGAAGATCAGGAAGGCGACGTTGGTGCTCGCGTCGCCGGGCCCGCCGCCGGTGGTGGTGTAGATCTCGGCGAACACGCTCATCAGGAAGATCATCTCGATCATGATCACCACCGCGATCGAGCGGCCCAGGTGCGGCAGCACCAGGTAGCGGAACTGCTGGAAGGGGTTGGCGCCGTCCATGCGCGCCGCCTCGAGCTGCTCGCGGTTCATCGACTGCAGCGCGGTCATGAAGATCAGCGTCGCGAAGGGCAGCCACTGCCACGCCACCATCACGATCACGCTGGCCAGCGGCCAGTCGGTCATCCAGTCCACCGGCTCCAGGCCGAAGCTGCGCCACAGGTCGGCAAGCACGCCGTAGATCGGGTTCATCATCATGTGCTTCCACAGCAGCGCGTTCACCGTGGGCATGACGAAGAAGGGCGAGATCAGCAGCACGCGCACCAGGCCGCGGCCGGGGAAGGGCGCGTCGATCAGCAGGGCCAGGGCCACGCCGCCGACCACGGTGATCGCGATCACGCTGCCCAGCAGCAGCAGGGTGTTGAGCACCGCGGCGCCGAAGGACGGGTCGGTGACGAAGAACTCGTAGTTCATCAGCCCGATGAAGCCGTGCTCGCCGGGCTGCATCAGGTTGTAGCGGATGAACGAGAAGTAGATCGTCATCACCAGCGGGACGATCATCCAGAGGAAGAGCGTGACCACCGCCGGCGCGAGCAGCAGGCGGGGGAGGACGCGGCTGGGTGCCGCCACGCCCTGGCGCTGCGCGGCCGCGGGTGGCGCGGCGGCGGACGTCGGCGCGAGTCCGGTGTCGATGGCCAGGGGCATGGCGGTGCTCCTATTCGTTTACTTGTAGTACCCGGCCTTCTTCATCTCCCGCTCGGCCGCCGTCTGCGAGGTCTTCAAGGCCTGGTCGATGCTCACCTTGCCGGCCAGCGCCGCGCTCATCTGCTGACCCACCGCGATGCCGATCGCCTGGAACTCGGGGATGGCCGCGTACTGCACGCCCACGTACGGGCTCTTGGGCAGCGTGCTGTCGTTGGGATTGGCCGTGTTGATCGCCTTGAGCTCGGCCTCCGCGAACTTCGCCGCCTTCAGGAACTCGGGCGTCGCGTAGGTGCTCTTGCGCGTGCCGGTGGGAACGCTGCCCCAGCCGACTTCCTTGCCGACCAGCTTGATGTAGTCCTTGGAGGTCGCCCAGCGGATGAACTTCTGCGCCGATTCGCTCTTCTGCGAGCTGGCGGGGATCGCCAGCGCCCAGGCCCACAGCCAGTTCGCGCCCTTGGGCGTGACGGCGGTGGGGGCCTGCGCGAAGCCGACCTTGTCGGCGACCTTGCTCTGCTTGGGATCGCTGATGAAGGAGGCAGCGATGGTGGCGTCGATCCACATGCCGCACTTGCCTTCGTTGAACAGCGCCAGGTTCTCGTTGAAGCTGTTGGCCGACGCCCCGGGCGGGCCGTACTTCTTCATCATGTCGACGTAGAAGCCGACCGCGTCTTTCCAGGGCTTGGTCTCGAGCTGCGGCTGCCAGCTCGTGTTGAACCACTGCCCGCCGAAGGTGTTGACCATGGTCGAGAGGAACGCCATGTTGTCGCCCCAGCCGGGCTTGCCGCGCAGGCAGATGCCGTACACGCCCTTGGACGGGTTGTTGACCTTGGCCGCGATGTCACGCACCTGCTCCCAGGTCGGCGTGTCGGGCATGGTGGCGCCGGCCGCCTTCACCAGGTCGGCGCGGTACATCGTCATGGAGCTCTCGCCGTAGAAGGGCGCGGCGTAGAGCTTGCCGGCGACGCTCAGGCCGTCGCGGATGGCGGGCAGCAGGTCGTCGACGTCGTAGGCGGCGTCGGGCTTGATCTCCTGCAGCCAGCCCTTCTTGCCCCAGATCGGCGTCTCGTACATGCCGATGGTCATGATGTCGAACTGGCCGCCCTTGGTCGCGATGTCGGTGGTGACGCGCTGGCGCAGCACGCCTTCCTCCAGCGTCACCCACTTCAGCTTGATGTCGGGGTTGGCCTGCTCGAAGAACTTGCCGAGCTTCTGCATCTCGATCATGTGGCCGTTGTTGACGGTGGCGATGACCAGCTCGGTGTCCGCTGCCTGCGCCGTGCCGGTCGTGAGCAGGGCGATGGCCAGGGCCAGGAATGTCTTGTTCGCGCTCATGGTGCTTGTCTCCTGCGTCATGTCGTTGCTGACGGCTGAACGATAGGCCGCCGGGCGCGCCGATTCGGTATCGCGGGGGCGGCGATCGATACTTTTCTGCACCATCATCCTGGGGTTTTCCTGGATTCAGCGAAGAAACGTATCGGCGGTGGGCGACATACTGGCCGCATGGATGCACGGGCCCTGCGCGACGAGCTGCACGATCACGGCCGCCGGATGGCGGTCTCGCTGGGGCTGGCGCGCGAGAGCGGCACGGCGCTGGCCGATGCGCTGCTGCTGCAATACGGGCGCTGGCCGCGCCGCTATCACGATGGGCGCCACCTGCTCGCCTGCGTGCGCGAGGCCGAGGCCTTGCGCAGCGTCGCACCGTCACCCGACGCGATCGCCTTCGCGCTGTGGTTCCACGACGTCGTCTACTGGCCCTGGCGGCGCGACAACGAGGCGCGCAGCGCCGTGCAGGCGCGCGATGCGGCGCTGCGGATGGGCCTCGGGGCGGAGTTCGCGGGGCGGGTGCATGGGCTGGTGATGGCGACGGCGCATCTGGCGGGCGGGGCGCCTTCACCGGACGATCCGGCGACCGACTGGGTGCTCGACATCGACCTGGGCATCCTCGGCACGCCGGGCGTGGTGTACGACCGCTACGAGCGGGATGTGCGGCGGGAGTATTTCTTCGTCACGCCGTGGGCGTGGCGCAAGGGCCGGGCGGCGGTGCTGCGGCATTTCCTGGATCAGCCGCGGATCTATCGGACGGAGCACTTTCGCGATCGGCTGGAGGAGATGGCGCGGCACAACCTGACGCGAGCATTGGCCCGTCTTTCGTAGCCCGGGTGCAACCCGGGATCGTCCTCCCGGGTTGCACCCGGGCTACCAACTGTGCGACCACGGCGACGGCAATGACGGCGGGCTCCTTGCCCCCGATGCCCTCCACGCCGATGGGGCAGGTCATGCGCGAGATCGCATCGGCGGCAATCCCCCGCTGCTCGAACCGATGAACGAACCGCTGCCGCTTCGTCCTCGACCCGATCAGCCCGAAGAAACCGAAATCCCCGCGCCGCAGGATCGCCTCGCTGATGCGCAGATCCAGATCGTGGTTGTGGGTGAGCACGAGGTAGAACGCGCCAGGCGGCGCGTTCCGCACCTCGCTCTCCACCCCATCGACGCACAGCTTGCGGATGTGCGCCGGCATGTCGCCGGCCGGGAATTCCTCTTCGCGCTCGTCGATCCAGTCGACCTCCACGTCGAGCGTGGAAAGCAAGGCCACGATGGCGCGGCCGACGTGTCCCGCGCCGTACAGCTGCAAGTGGAACAGCGGCGCGACCTGCGGCCAGCGCGCCAGCGCCTCCGCATCGAGCCGCTCGAAGCGCAGATCGACCGCCCCGCCGCAGCACTGCCCCAGCGACGGCCCGAGAGCGTAGTGCGCGTCATGGGCAGCAAGCTCGCCCGTGCGCAGCATCTCGCGCGCCGTCTGCAGCGCCTTCAGCTCCAGGTGACCGCCGCCGATGGTGCCCAGCGCCTGCGTCGACGAGACCAGCATGCGCGTGCCGGCTTCGCGAGGCGCCGAGCCCTGCGATGCGCTCACCTCGACCACGACGGCCGCTTCGCCCGCGGCCAGCCAGCGTTCAGCCTCGCGACGAACCTCGCGCTCCATCGCCGTCACCCCGCGGCCGCGCGCACCGCGTCGATCGCCTCCAGCACCGCCTCGGCGGTGGCCGGCACGCGCAGCGGCGGATCGACGCGGTGCCCGCCCACCGCCGACACCGCATCGCGGATCGCGAAGAACACCGAGAACGGCAGCAGCAGCGGCGGCTCGCCCACCGCCTTGCTGCGGTGGATGCTGTCCTCGACGTTGCTGTTGGCGAACAGCCGCACGTCGAACACCGGCGGGCAGTCGTTGGCGGTCGGGATCTTGTAGGTGCTGGGCGCATGCGTGGTCAGCAGCCCGGTCTGCGGGTGCCACACCAGCTCCTCCATCGTCATCCAGCCCATGCCCTGAATGAACGCGCCCTCGACCTGCCCGATGTCGACCGCCGGGTTGAGCGAGCGACCCACGTCGTGCAGCACGTCGGCGCGCAGCAGGCGGTTCTCGCCGGTGAGCGTGTCCACCAGCACCTCGCTCACCGCCGCGCCGTAGGCGAAATAGTAGAAGGGCCGGCCCTGCATGGCGGCGGCGTCCCAGTGCAGTCCCGGCGTGGCGTAGAAGCCGTCGGACCAGAGCTGCACGCGGTCCTGGTAGGCCTGCAGCACCAGCTCGGCGAAGGCCAGCTCGCGGCCGTGGACCTGGACCTTGTCGCCGGCGAAGCGGACATCGCGCGCCTCGCCGCCGAAGCGCCGCGCCGCGAAGGCCGCGAGGCGCTCGCGGATCTGCCGCGCGGCGTCCTGCGCCGCCTTGCCGTTGAGGTCGCTGCCCGAGGAGGCCGCGGTGGCCGAGGTGTTGACCACCTTGTGCGTGTCGGTGGCGGTGACCCGCACGCGCGACACGGGCACGCCCAGCTCGTGCGCCACCACCTGCGCGACCTTGGTGTGCAGGCCCTGGCCCATCTCGGTGCCGCCGTGGTTCACCAGGATGGAGCCGTCGGTGTAGACGTGCACCAAGGCGCCCGCCTGGTTGAGGTGCTTGAGGTTGAAGGAGATGCCGAACTTGACCGGGGTCAGCGCGAGCCCGCGCTTGAGCACCGGACTCGTCGCGTTGAACTCGGCGATCGCCTGTCGGCGCGCGCGGTAGTCGCTGCTGCGCTCCAGCTCGGCCACCAGCTCGTGGATGACGTTGTCTTCCACCGGCTGGCCGTAGGGCGTGGTCTTGTTCGACGTGGTGCCGTAGAAGTTGGCACGCCGCACGTCGAGCGGGTCGCGGCCCAGGGCGCGGGCGATGCGGTCGAGCACCGCCTCGGTGACGATGGCGCCTTGCGGACCGCCGAAGCCGCGGAAGGCGGTGTTGCTCTGGGTGTTGGTGCGCGCCGAGTAGCCGTGCAGGGCGACGTCGGGCAGCCAGTAGGCGTTGTCGGCATGGCACAAGGCGCGCGTCATCACCGGGCCGGACAGGTCGGCCGAGTGACCGGCGTTCGACACCATCGTGAGCTCGTAGCCGAGCAGCCGGCCCTCGTCGTCGTAGCCCACCTCGTACTCGTAGTGAAAGCCGTGGCGCCGGCCGGTGACGAGGAAGTCGTCGTCGCGGTCCACGCGCAGCTTGACCGGCCGCTGCAGCTTCTGCGCCGCGACCGCCGCGACGCAGGCGAACAGCGCCGACTGCGACTCCTTGCCGCCGAAGCCGCCGCCCATGCGCCGGCACTCCACCTGCACGTGGTGGGCGTGCAGGCCGAGCGCGGTCGCGACCAGGTGCTGCATCTCGCTGGGGTGCTGGGTGGAGCAGTGCAGCTTCATGCCGCGGTCCTCCTGCGGCACGGCATAGCTGATCTGTCCTTCGAGGTAGAACTGCTCCTGCCCGCCCACGGTGAGCGTGCCCGCGAGCCGGTGCGGCGCGCGCGCGATGGCGGCGCGCGCGCCACCGTCGTGCGTGCTGCGCGTCAGGTGCATGGGCGGCAGGACGTACTGGCCCTTGGCGTGCGCGTCGGGGGCCGTCAGCACCGGCGGTAGCCGCTCGAAGGCCACCACCTCCGTGGCGCGCGAGGCGGCGCGGCGTGCGATCTCGCGGGTCTCGGCGATCACGGCGAACACCGGCTGACCGAGGTAGCGCAGCTCGCCGTCGGCGAGGATGGGCTCGTCGTGCAGGATGGAGCCGCAGTCGTTGGGGCCGGGGATGTCGGACGCGGCCAGCACCGCCACCACGCCGGGCAGTGCGCGAATGCCCTCCAGCGACAGGCCGGTCAGCCGCCCGTGCGCCACGGGCGACAGCCCCAGGGCGGCGTGCAGGGTGCCGGCGATCTCGGGGATGTCGTCGACATAGGTCGCTTCGCCGGCGACGTGCAGGTGGGCCGATTCATGCGGACGGGCCACGCCGACGACGTCGGCGGAAACGGGGAGCTCGACGAGTTTGTTCATGAAGAAGTCCGGTGTGCGTTCGCGCTTTCCGTAGGGTGGGCTTCAGCCCACGCGGACGCTGCAGGCCATCGACGCATCGCGTGGGCTGAAGCCCACCCTACGAAGAATGACGTGCCCATACGCTGATGGCTTCTTCCGGCAGAGGCGCTTCGCTGCGCGTCTCCAGCCAGAAGCGCCACAACAGGTTCTGCGCCACGCGCATCCGGTAGGCGGCGCTGGCACGCATGTCGGTGAGGGGCGTGAAGTCCTCGGCGAGCGCGGCTTGCGCGGCGCGCACGCTGTCCTCTGTCCAGGGCCGGCCCGCCACGGCCGCTTCGGCCGCGCCAGCGCGCTTCACGGTCGCCGCCATGCCGCCGAACGCCAGGCGCACCTGCGTCACCCGATCGCCGTCGCGCTCGATCGCGAACACCGCCGCGACCGCCGAGATGTCGCTGTCGTAGCGCTTGCTGACCTTGTAGGCGCGCAGCTCGCGCTGCATCGCATGCGTGGGCACCACCAGCGCTTGCACGAACTCGCCGGCGTCCAGCCGATTCTTCATGTAGCCGACGTAGAACTCGCTCAAGGCCAGCCGGCGCACTCGATCGCCGCGCCGCAGCTCGACCTGCGCATCGAGCGCCATCAGCACCGGCGCGCCGTCGCCGATCGGCGAGCCGTTGGCGATGTTGCCGCCCAGCGTGCCGGCGTGGCGGATGGGCGGCGAGGCGAAGCGCAGCCACATGTCGGTCAACGCGGGCAGCCGCTCGGCCAGCGCGCGCCAGGCGGTCTCGAGCGACACGCCGGCGCCGATCACCCACTCGGCGTCGTTCCTGTCGATGCGCTTGAGGGCGTCGACATCGCCGAGGTAGACCACGTTGCCGAGCTCGCGGAACTGCTTGTTAACCCACACGCCGACGTCGGTGCCGCCGGCGAGGATGCGGGCATCCGGCAGGCGTTCGAGCAAGGCCGCCAGTGCGTCGACGGTGATCGGCGCGTGGAAGGCGGCATGCGAGCGGTCCTCGTGCGCGATGCGCTGCAGCGCATCGACGACGGGCGGGGTGTCCAGCGCCGCTGCCGGCAGCTCGAACATGCGCTGTCCGGCATCGAGAATGGGCCGGTAGCCGGTGCAGCGGCACAGGTTGCCCGACAGGTCGTCGGCCAGCTGCTGGCGCGTCGGCTGGGTGCCGCCGGCGTGGTGCTGCTCGTAGACATGCCACAGCGACATCACGAAGCCCGGTGTGCAGAAACCGCATTGCGAGCCATGGCATTCGACCAGCGCCTCCTGCACCGGATGAAGCTGTCCGGCGTGCAAGACCTTCAGGTCCTCGACGGTGAACAGTGCCTTGCCGTGCAGCGCCGGCACGAACTGCATGCAGGCATTGACGGTCTTGAGGCTCAGGCCGCGCACCGGCGCCGTCGCGCCGTCGGCATGCTCGGACAGCTCGCCGATCACCACGGTGCAGGCGCCGCAATCGCCCTCGTTGCAGCCCTCCTTGGTGCCTGTGCAGCCGGCGTCCTCGCGCAGCCAGTCGAGCACGCTGCGCGTGGGCGCGACGTCCTCCAGTTCGACGGTCTTGCCGCGGTGGAAGAAGCGGATCGGCTGCATGCGGGGCGTCCTCGGTGAATACCCGAAAGGTACGCCTTCGCGGCCCGCTGTGTATACGATCACAGGCATAGCTCCCATCAGGATCCAGATATGACGCAGCGGGCGGATTTCGACAAGATCGAGCTCTACCTCATCCGGGTCCTGCACACCTTGATCACCGAACGCAGCGTCTCGCGCGCGGCCTTGCAGCTGCAAAGCTCCCAGCCCGCGGTCAGTGCCCAGCTGCGCCGCCTGCGCGAGCTGACCGGCGACCCGCTGCTGGTGCGCGCCGGCAACGGCATGACGCCCACCGCCGTTGCCTTGCAGCTGGCCCAGCCGGCCGCGCAGATGCTGCAGGAGGCCGAGCGCCTGTTCAGCCCCAAGGTCCGGCAGGCCGGCTTCGATCCGCTGACCAGCCAGGCCACCTTCCGCGTCGCCGCCAGCGACTACCTCGATCCGCTGTTCCTGCCCGAGCTGGTGGCCCGGCTCAAGCACGAGGCGCCGCAGCTGCGCCTGGAGCTGCTGCCGCTGTCGGGCGATTTCGACTACCGCCGCGCGCTGGCGGCCGGCGAGGTCGACCTGGTCATCGGCAACTGGCTGGAGCCGCCCGGCGAGCTGCACCTGGGCCGGCTGATGAGCGACGAGATCGTCTGCCTGGTGGCCGAGGACCACCCGGCGGTGCGCCAGTCGGCGGGCCGCGGCTGGACGGTGGAGAAGTACCTCGACTGCGAGCACGTCGCGCCCACGCCCACCTTCCGCGGCGCGCGCGGCGTGATCGACGACCACCTCGAAGGCCTGGGCGTGAGCCGCGACATCATGGTGCGCAGCGCCCACTTCAGCCTGATCCCGCTGATGGTGGCGCAAAGCCTGCTGGTGCTGACGACCGGGCGCCTGTTCTGCTCTCGCTACGTCGACAGCCTTCCGGTGCGCATCGTGCGCTGCCCCGTGGCGTTTCCGCCGCTCACCTACTACCAGCTCTGGCACGACCTCACGCATGCGTCGGCGGGGACGAAGTGGCTGCGCGAGCAGGTTCGCGAGGTGGCGCGTGGGTTGGTGACGCACGGCATGCCGCAACGCGCGAAAGGGAAAGCCGCATGACCATCGCTCCGCAAGGTCTCCCCGTCGAACGAATCGCCCTGCGCGGCGACCTGCTCGACTTCACCACCACGCCCGAGTGGGGCCTGACCGAATCACCCGCCGTGCGCTTTCGCGAGGACCACTGGCTGCTGATCGAGAACGGCCGCATCGCCGGCGCGCAACCCGGCGACCAGGCGCCCGACGCCAGCTGGACCCGGCGCGACCACCGCGGCCGCCTCATCCTGCCCGGCTTCGTCGACACCCACGTGCACAGCCCGCAGCTCGACGTGATCGCCAGCCACGGCACCGCCTTGCTCGACTGGCTCGACACCTACACCTTCCCCGCCGAGCGCCGCTACGCCGACGTGCTGGAAGCGCAGACCGGCGCGGCCCGCTTCCTCGACGCGCTGCTGGCCCACGGCACGACCAGCGCGGTGGTCTTTCCCACGGTGCACAAGGTCAGCGCCGACACGCTGTTCGCCGCTGCGCACGAGCGCGGCATGCGGCTCGTCGCCGGCAAGGTGCTGATGGACCGCCACGCGCCCGAGGGCCTGCTCGACCTCGCACCCGACCGCGGTGCGCGCGAATGCGTCGACCTGATCGACCGCTGGCACGGCCAGGGCCGGCTGGCCTATGCGGTGACGGTGCGCTTCGCGCCCACGAGCACGCCCGAGCAGCTCGAGATGGCCGGCCAGCTCTGCACGGCTTATCCCGGCGTCTACATGCAGACCCACCTGGCCGAGAACCGCGACGAGGTGGCCTGGGTGCACGAGCTCTTCCCCAGTGCGCGCAGCTACCTCGACGTCTACGACCGCGCCGGCCTGCTCAACGCCCGCGGCGTGTTCGCCCACGGCATCTGGCTGGACGACGAGGACCGCGCCGCCTTGCGCGACGCCTGCGCGCAGATCGCCCACAGCCCCTCGTCCAACCTGTTCCTGGGCAGCGGCCTGTTCGACTGGCGCGCCGCAGAGGACGCCGGCGTGCGGGTGAGCGTGGCCACCGACGTGGGCGGCGGCACCAGCCTGTCGCTGCCGCGCACCCTGGCCGACGCCTACAAGGTGCAGGCGATGCAAGGCGAGCGGCTCACGGCGTGGAAGGCGCTGCACGCGGCGACCTTGGGCGCGGCGTCGGCCCTGGGCCTGTCCGACGAGATCGGCTCGCTCAGCACCGGCTGCGTGGCCGACCTGTGCGTCTGGGACTGGGCCGTGGGCCCGGTCGCCGCGCGCCGCCACGAGATGGCGCGCAGCTTGCATGAACGCATGTTCGCGTGGATGACCCTGGCCGACGAGCGAAATCTTGTCGCCACTTTGGTCAACGGAAAAGCGAGGTACCAACGTGACGGCAATTGACCTCCATGCGCCGCCCGCCGAGACGGCGTCGCGGCGGACACTAGACTGGCGGCTGCCCCCAGCCACCCACGACCGCCGACCCGCGCCCGCGGCGTCGAGCGACGTCCTTCCGATGCTGCGACTCGAACTCGTCGACATCACCAAGCAGTACCCCGCGGTCAAGGCCAACGACCGCGTGAGCCTGCGCGTGAAGCCCGGCGAGATCCATGCCGTGCTCGGCGAGAACGGCGCGGGCAAGTCCACGCTGATGAAGATCATCTACGGCGCGGTGCTGCCCGACGAAGGCGAGATCCGCTGGAACGGCGAGACGGTGGCGGTGCGCAACCCGCACGAGGCGCGCCAGCTGGGCATCAGCATGGTGTTCCAGCACTTCAGCCTGTTCGACACGCTGACCGCGGCCGAGAACGTCTGGCTGGGCCTGGACAAGTCCTTCTCGCTGGCCGACGTGAGCCGGCGCATCAGCGAGGTGGCGCACGAGTACGGGCTCGACGTCGACCCGCTGCGCCCGGTGCACACGCTGTCGGTGGGCGAGCGCCAGCGGGTCGAGATCGTGCGTGCGCTGCTCACGCGGCCCAAGCTGCTGATCCTCGACGAGCCGACCTCGGTGCTCACGCCGCAGGCGGTCGACAAGCTCTTCGTCACCCTGCGCCAGCTCGCCAACCAAGGCTGCAGCATCCTGTACATCAGCCACAAGCTCGACGAGATCCGCGCGCTGTGCCACCACTGCACCGTGCTGCGCGGCGGCCGTGTCACCGGCGAGGTCGATCCGACGAAGGAGAGCAACGCCAGCCTGTCGCGCCTGATGATCGGCGCCGAGCCGCCGCAACTGCAGCACTCGCAGTCGCACGCCGGCGACGTGGTGCTGGGCGTGCGCAGCCTCACGCTGGCCAAGCAGGACCAGTTCGGCATGAACCTCGACGGCGTGAGCTTCGAGGTGCGCGCCGGCGAGATCGTCGGCATCGCCGGCGTCTCCGGCAACGGCCAGCAGGAGCTGATGGCCGCGCTGTCGGGCGAGGACCCGCGCGCCGCGCCCGACGCCATCCACATGTTCGAGCGGCCCATCGGGCGGCTGTCGCCGGCGGCGCGGCGCAAGCGCGGGCTGCATTTCGTGCCCGAGGAGCGGCTGGGCCGCGGCGCGGTGCCCACGCTGTCGCTGGCGCAGAACACGCTGCTCACGCGCACCGAGCTGGTCGCGCGCGGCGGCTGGATCCGGACCGGCGCGGTGCAGGCGCTGACGCGCTCGCTGATCGCGCGCTTCAACGTCAAGGCCGGCGGGCCCGATGCCACCGCCAAGAGCCTGTCCGGCGGCAACCTGCAGAAGTTCATCGTCGGCCGCGAGATCGACGCCAAGCCGCGATTGCTCATCGTCTCGCAGCCCACCTGGGGCGTCGACGTGGGTGCCGCGGCGCAGATCCGCGGCGAGCTGCTCAAGCTGCGCGATGCGGGCTGTGCGCTGCTCGTGGTGAGCGAGGAACTGGACGAATTGTTCGAGATCAGCGACCGGCTGCACGTGATCGCGCAGGGGCGGCTGTCGCCGTCGATCGCGACATCGCGTGCGACGGTCGAGATGATCGGGCAGTGGATGAGCGGCTTGTGGGGCGAGGGCGAGAGCGTCCTGGTCGAAGGCGGCGCCTGAGGAGACATGGTCATGCTGAAACTCGAAGCCCGTCCCGCCCCCAGCAAGCTGATGTCCGTCGCCTCGCCGCTGCTGGCGCTGGCCATCACCGTCGTGCTCGGGGTGATCCTCTTCATGCTGCTCGGCAAGGACCCGCTGCGCGGGCTGCAGGTGTTCTTCATCGAGCCGCTCAAGAGTGGCTACGCCTTGTCGGAGCTCGCGCTCAAGGCCACGCCGCTGCTGCTCATCGCGCTCGGCCTGTCGGTGTGCTTTCGCTCCAACGTGTGGAACATTGGCGCCGAGGGGCAGTTCATCATCGGCGCCATCGCCGCCGGCGGCGTCGCGATGATGGCCGACAAGGACTCCAGCCGCTTCATCGTGCTGGCCATCCTGGCCGCCGGCGTGCTGGGCGGCATGGCCTGGGCCGGCATCGTGGCCTTCCTGCGCGACAAGGCGAACGCCAACGAGATCCTGGTGAGCCTCATGCTCGTCTACGTGGCCGAGATGGTGCTGAGCTACCTCGTCTACGGCCCCTGGAAGGATCCAGCGGGCTACAACTTCCCGCAGACCATCAGCTTCCTCGAGCCGACGAAGATCCCGCGCCTGTTCGCCGGCTGGCGGGTCAACATCGGTGCGGTCATCGCGGTCGTCGCGGTGGGCGTGTTCTGGATCTTCCTGTCGCGCATCCACGCCGGCTTCCAGCTGCAGGTGGGCGGCCTCGCGCCGGCGGCGGCGCGCTACGCGGGCTTCTCGTCGCGCAAGGCGCTGTGGATGGCGATGCTGGGCTCGGGCGGGATGGCCGGGCTGGCGGGCGCGCTCGAAGCAGCGGGACCGCTGGGGCAGCTCACGCCGCACGTGCCGGCGGGCTACGGCTTCGCGGCGATCATCGTCGCGTTCGTCGGCCGGCTGCATCCGCTGGGCGTGGTGTTCTCGGCGCTGCTGATGAGCATGCTGTACATCGGCGGCGAGCTGGCGCAGTCACGCCTGGGCCTGCCCAAGTCGCTCACCGGCGTGTTCCAGGGGCTGCTGCTGTTCACGCTGCTGGCCTGCGACACGCTCATCCACTACCGCTTCCGTTGGCAGCCCGCCCCGCGCGGCCATGCGCCGGTCCTCGTCGCCAAGGAGTCGTGATGGAACAGATCGCCTTGCTCATCGCGTCCACGCTCAATGCGGGGACCGTCGTCGCCTTCGCCGCGCTCGGTCTGCTCATCAACGAGCGTGCGGGCATCGTCAACCTGGGCGCCGAGGGGATCATGCTGGTGGCGGCCATCGCGGGCTTCGCCACGGCGGCGCACACCGGCAACGACTGGCTGGCCTTCGCCGCCGGCATGGGCGCCGGCGCCGCGATGGCCGCGGTGTTCGGCTGGCTGGTGATCTGGCTCAACACCAACCAGTACGCGAGCGGTCTGGCGCTGGCCTTGTTCGGCGCCGGCTTCTCGGCCTTCGTGGGCATCGGCTACGCGCAGGCCAAGCTGCCGGAGCGCACCCACTACGAGATCGCCGCGCTGGCCGACGTGCCCTTCATCGGGCCGGCGCTGTTCCGCCAGCATCCGCTGGTCTACGTCGCCATCGCACTGGCGGTGGCCCTGGCCTGGTTCCTCTATCGCTCGCGCGCCGGGCTGGTGCTGCGCGCGGTGGGCGAGTCGCCCGAGTCGGCGCACGCGCTGGGCTACCCGGTGCGCCGCATCCGGCTGGTCGCGGTGATGGTGGGCGGCGCGCTGTGCGGGTTGTCGGGTGCCTACATCTCGGTGATCTACACGCCGCTGTGGGTCGAGGGCATGGTCGCGGGCAAGGGCTGGATCGCGCTGGCGCTCACCACCTTCGCGACCTGGCGGCCGGCGCGGGTCTTGCTGGGGGCGTACCTGTTCGGCGGCGTCACCATGCTGCAGTTCCACCTGCAAGGCGAAGGCGTGCAGGTGGCCAGCCAGCTGCTGACCATGCTGCCCTACCTCGCGACCATCGTCGTGCTGGTGCTCATATCGCGCAACGCGACGTGGATTCGCATCAACATGCCGGCGTCGCTGGGGAAGCCGTTCTTCCCGGGAACATAATTCCAGCCGCTCCCAACGCTCTCTTTCAGGAGATTCACGAGATGACCAATTCGAAGCGCTCGCTGCTCCGGCTCACCGCCTGGGCGACCGTCGCAGCCGCTGCCGCGCTCGCCGGCTGCGGCAAGAAGGAGGAAGCCCCCGCACCCACCGCCGCCGCCCCGGCCTCGGCCGCCGCGCCGGCCAAGCCGGCCCCGCTCAAGGTGGCCTTCGCCTACGTCGGCCCCGTGGGCGACGGCGGCTGGACCTTCGCCCACGACAACGGGCGCAAGGCGGTCGAGAAGGAATTCGGCGACAAGGTCGTCACCACCTTCACCGAAAGCGTGCCCGAGGGCCCCGATGCGGAGCGCGTGCTGCGCGACCTGGTGGGGCAGGGCAACAGGCTGGTCTTCGGCACCACCTTCGGCTACATGGACTACATGCTCAAGGTGGCCGCCGACAGCAAGGACGTGAAGTTCGAGCACGCCACCGGCTACAAGAGCGCCGAGAACCTGCGCGCCTACGACAGCCGCACCTACGAGGGCGCCTACATGGCCGGCGTCATCGCCGGCGGCATGACCAAGACCAACACGCTGGGCGTGGTGGGCTCGGTGCCCATCCCGGAGGTCGTGCGCAACATCAACAGCTTCACGCTGGGTGCGCAGTCGGTCAATCCGAAGATCAAGACCAAGGTGGTGTGGGTCAACAAGTGGTTCGACCCGCCCAAGGAGACCGAGGCCGCGCAGTCGCTCATCAACGGCGGCGCCGACGTGCTGATGCAGAACACCGACTCCAGCGCCGTGCTGCAGGCCGCCGAGAAGGCCGGCAAGTACGCCTTCGGCTGGGACAGCGACATGACCGCCTACGGCCCCAAGGCGCACCTCGCCTCGGCCGTCATCAACTGGGCGCCGTACTACATCAAGGCCACGCGCGACGCGCTCGAAGGAACCTGGAAGACCTCGCCGACCAAGATCTGGTGGGGCGTGAAGGAAGGCTCGATCGACATCGTGTCGATCTCCGACAAGGTGCCGGCGGAGGTCAAGTCCAAGGTCGAGGCCGCCAAGGCCGGCCTGAAGGACGGCAGCTTCGCCATCTGGAAGGGCCCCGTCGTCACCAACGACGGCAAGGAAGTGCTCAAGAAGGACGAGGTCGCCGACGACAAGTTCCTCGACGGCATCAGCTTCTTCGTCAAGGGCGTCGAAGGCAAGGTGCCCGGCAGCGACAAGAAGTGAGATGAGGCTGGACAAGGCCGCCTGCGGGCGGCCTTTTTGCATGGTGAATGCCACATGAACCTCGACACCGTCCCCCGCGACCGCCTGCCCGCCTTGCTGCGCGCCATGCCCAAGGCCGAGCTGCACATCCACATCGAAGGCTCGCTCGAGCCCGAGCTCATCTTCGCGCTGGCCGAGCGCAACGGCGTGGCGCTGCCGTATCCCGGCGTCGAGGCCTTGCGGGCGGCCTACGCCTTCACCGACCTGCAGAGCTTTCTCGACATCTACTACGCCGGCGCCAGCGTGCTGCTGAAGGCGCAGGACTTCGAGGACATGGCGATGGCCTACTTCCATCGCGCCAAGGCCGACAACGTGGTGCACGCCGAGCTGTTCTTCGACCCGCAGACGCACACCGCCCGCGGCGTGCCGTTCGAAACCGTGATCAGCGGCCTCGCGCGGGCGTGCCGGCGCGCCCAGGACGAGCTGGGCGTGTCCAGCGCGCTCATCCTGTGCTTCCTGCGCCACCTGAGCGAGGAGGAGGCCTTCGCGACACTGGAAGAGGCGTTGCCGTACCTTGGCCAGTTCATCGGCGTCGGCCTGGACAGCAGCGAGCGCGGCCACCCGCCGGAGAAGTTCGCACGCGTCTTCGCGCGCTGCCGCGAGCTGGGTCTGCACCTCGTCGCCCATGCCGGCGAGGAGGGACCGCCGGCCTATGTGTGGAGCGCGCTCGACGTGCTGAAGGTCGAGCGCATCGACCACGGCGTGCGCAGCGTCGAGGACCCCGCGCTGATGCAGCGCCTGGCGCAGGAGCGCGTGCCGCTCACGGTGTGCCCGCTGTCCAACGTCAAGCTGTGCGTGTTCGAGACCATGCGCGAGCACAACCTCGTCGAGCTGCTCGATGCCGGGCTGGTCGCGACCGTCAATTCCGACGACCCGGCGTACTTCGGTGGGTACATGAACCAGAACTTCGTCGAGGCGTTCGAGGCGCTGCCGCAGCTCACCGCGCGGCATGCCCACCAGCTGGCGGCGAACAGCTTCGAGGCGAGCTTCGCGGACGAAGCGCAGAAGCAGCGGTGGCGCGAAGCGCTGGACAAGGTGTTCGCGTAGACGCGGCGTCGTAGCCCGGGTGCAACCCGGGATCCCCGCAGTTCCCGGGTTGCACCCGGGCTACGAGAATCCGGTACGCCCGGCGTGCCCCCGCCGGACGTCATCGCAGCCCGGGGCCATGTAGAGGAACACCATGCTTCAAAACCTCGCGCGCGGCTTCGCCGTGCTGCTCGCGGCGCTCTCCGTCGCCCATGCGCAGACCCCCACTCCCCTGAAGGTCGCCTTCGTCTACGTCTCGCCCATCGGCGATGCCGGCTGGACCTATCAACACGACCTGGGTCGGAAGGCGATGGAGGCGGCGCTCGGCGACAAGGTGCAGACCACCGTCGTCGAGTCCGTCGCCGAGGGCCCCGACTCCGAACGCGTGATGCGCGACCTCGCCGCGCAAGGCCACACGCTGATCTTCGCGACCAGCTTCGGCTACCTCGAGCCCGCGCTGCGCGTCGCTGCCGACTTCCCCGCGGTGAAGCTCGAGCATGCCGGCGGCTACAAGACCGCGGCCAACCTGCGCACCTACAACGCCCGCTACTACGAGGCGCGCTACCTCGCGGGCCTGCTCGCCGGCAAGACCAGCAAGAGCGGCGTCGCAGGCTATGTCGCCGGCTTCCCGGTGCCCGAGGTCATCCAGGGCATCAACGCGTTCACGCTCGGCATGCGCGAAGCCAACCCGCGCGGGCAGGTGAAGGTGCTGTGGCTGAACACCTGGTTCGATCCGCTGCGCGAGCGCGAGGCCGCGCTGGCGCTCGTCCACCAGGGCGCCGACGTGCTGACCAACCACAGCGGCTCGCCGGCGGTGGCGCAGGCGGCCGAGGAGCAGGGCGTGAAGCTGGTCGCCTACCAGAGCGACATGCGCCGCCACGCGCCGCATGCGCAGCTCACCGCCATCACGCACCAGTGGGGTGGCTACTACACCGAGGTGGCGCGGTCGATGATCGCCGGCACCTGGACGCCGAAGCCGGTGTGGGGCGGGATGAAGGACGGGCTGGTCGCCCTGGCGCCGTTCGGTGCGGACGTGCCGAAGGAGGCGGCGGCGCTGGTGGAAGCGCGGCGGCGGGCGATCGTCGAGGGGCGCTTCAAGCCGTTTTCGGGGCGCCTCGTGGACAGCGAGGGGCGCGTGCGGCTGGACAAGGGGGCGATGGGCGATCAGGAGATTGCGCGGATGAACTGGTTCGTGCAGGGGGTCGTAGGCAGCCTGCCGAAACAGTGACCGCGCCTTCGTAGGGTGGGCTTCAGCCCACGCGGAGGTGGGCTGAAGCCCACCCTACGAGATCCACGACATCACACCGGGGCGTCCACGAACGACGGGTTGACCAAGGCGTTCAGCACGTGGTCGCGCCAGGCGCCGTCGATGAACAGGTACCAGCGCGACACGCCGATGCGCTCGAAGCCCAGGCGGGCCAGCACCGCGGCGCTGCGCGTGTTCTCCGGCAGGTGCGCGGCCTGCACGCGGTGCAGGTGCACCCGCGCCGAGAACATCTCGGCGATGCCGGCCTGCAGCGCCTCGTGCATCAGTCCATGGCCTTCCAGGGCGCGGTCGATCTGGTAGCCGAGCATCGCGCTCTGGAACGGTCCCCGCGCGACCGACGAGAAGTTCATCGTGCCGACCACGCCCGCCGGGTCGTCGCGCAAGCGCAGCCAGTAGCGATAGCCGTTGCCGCTGCGGAACTCGTGCGCCGACCGGCGCAGGCGCTCGCGCTGCGCGTCGAGGCTGAGGTAGCCGGCCGGCATGGGCGGGTCCCAGGGCGCGAAGTGGTCCTGGTTGCGGGCCTGGAAGTCCAGCACCTCGGGCGCCATCGCAGGCGTGGAGGCCTGCAGCAGCAGGCGGGCGGTTTCGAGTCGGGGAGCGGCGTGTCCGCGCGGCATGCTCAGCCGCAGGGCACGATCTTGAACTCGACCCGCCGGTCGAGCGCGTCGACCACGTTGTCGGTGCCGCTGCCCACGATGTTCTGGCGGAAGCCCATGCCCTGCGGCTTGGTGCGGCCGGCCAGCTCGGAGGCCTCGGTGGACAGGCGCTGGCGGATGTAGGTGGCGCGCTGCAGCGACAGCACGTCGTTCACCTGCTCGGAGCCGGTGCGGCTGGTGTGGCCCACGATGCTCATGCACACCTTGGCCGAGGTGCTCTCGCGGGCGATCTGGCGCAGCCACATGGCATACGGGCCGCTCACCTTGGGATCGGACCAGAACTCGGTGCCGCCCGGGTTGAACAGGAACTTCACGCCCAGCTGATTCGACGCGATGCCCAGCGCGACCACCTTGCCGAAGGCCTGCTCGGCCTCGGCGTTGCGGCCGAGCTTGGCGTTGGCGAGGTAGATGCCGTTGAGCACGCGCAGCTGCTCGCCGGCGGGGTTGGACAGCGCCTGGCGGTACTGCGCCAGCGAGTCCTGGTAGCGCTCGGCGTTGTACAGCGTGGTCGCCTCGTCGATGACCGTGGCGACGTTGATGCGCTCGAAGTAGGCCGCGTCGGCACGCTGGCCCGGCGGCGTGGCGCTGGTGCGGATGTAGCCCTCGACGACCTTGTCCTTGGTGAGCACCGGGCTGTCGCGGTAGTAGGCGGTGGGGCTGGTGTCGACGCCGTCGCCCGACGCCACCGCGGACGACTGGGCGATGAGGCTGCCCGACTTGAGGTCGGTGAGCGCGAGGTCGATGCGGAAGGCGCCGGACGGCCGCGCCGTCTGCACGCGGGTCATCGTGCCGGTGAGCAGGACCTGTGCCTTGGCCAGCCCGGCGGAGCGGAAGGGCAGGAACTCGAACTGGTCGTACTTCGCGAAGGTCTCGGTGACGCGCTTTTCCAGCAGCAGCGTCGCGGCCGTCTGCTGGCCCGAGCCGGCGTCGAGCATGGGATCGAGGACCACGCCGCGCTTGACCAGCTTGGACTCGACCTTGGCGAGGAAGGCGGGCAGCTTCTGCGTTTGCGCGACCAGCGCATCGGTGGCTTGCACCACGGCTTGGTCGAAGGGCAGCTCGTTGGTGGAGCTGGAGGCGACCGGGGGAGCGGCGCAGCCGGCGGCCAGCAGGACGGCCAGGGCGGCGAGAAGTGCGCAGCGCAGTGCGCCCAGCGTCGACAAAGCGGCTTGCATCATCTGCAGTCCCTCCTCAAGAACGCTTCCTCCTCGGCCGTGAGCGGCTCTAGGGAGGCCTTTTGCAGAATATCACTGCACCGCGCGGGCTTGGCCTTCGTCATAGGGGGTGCGGCGGCCGCCGCGCTGACGCGTGCAGGCCTGCGGCTCTCCGGCGCGGGGCGCACCGCGGCCGCGTGGCTCTCGGTCGTCTCGATGACCGGCACGGCGCTCGCCTCGACGGCCGGCGCGGGGGGCAGCTCGGTGGTGCCCGAGGCCAGCGCCGGCGTGGCTGCAACGGGTGTCGGCTCGGGCGCGGACGCGACGGCTTCCGGTGCGGCGATGGGCGTGGCTTGCGCAGCGATGGGCACCGCGACGGCGGATGCCGCAGCCGCCACGGCCGGTGCCGGCGCCGCCTGCGGCTCAGCCGCCACGGGCGTGGCCGGCGGCCGCGGATCGACCAGCAGGATGGCGCCGGCGGTGGCGGCCGCGAGGCCGGCCAGGGCGAGCAGCCACAGCACCGGCAGGCGCGGCCCGGCCGATGGGACCACGCCCGCATCGCCGAAGCTCAGCTCGGGCTCGGCGGGCAAGGCCGTCCGCCGCTCGGTGCGCGCAGCGGTGACAACGGCCGGCGCGGCCGTCACCACCGTCGTGTCGCTGCTGTCCGGCGGAGGCGGGGCCGGCGGCGGCAGCGGGATGGCACGCGGCGACAGGCCGCGCGGCGCAGCCGGCTTGTTGCGTCCCGCGTCGAGCAGTGCGCGGAACTGCGCGAGGCTTTGGGGGCGGTCGCGCGGCATGATCTTCAGCGCGGCGTCGACGGCGCGCACGAACGGCTCGCTGTAGCGGCCGCGTCCCAGGCTGGCCAGCGACTCCATCGGGTCGCCGCCCATCATGCGTTCCACCGACGACGGCGGCGTCTTGCCGCTCACCGCGAACCAGATCACGCAGGCCAGGGCGTAGAGGTCGGTCCAGGCGCCCTGCGTCATCGCCGGCGAGTCGCCGTACTGCTCGATGGGCGCGTAGCCGGGCTTGAGCACCACGGTCAGCGCATGCGTCATGTCGCCGATCACCCGCCGCGCGGCCCCGAAGTCCAGCAGCAGCGGCCCGTCGGGCGTCAGCAGGATGTTGTCGGGCGCGATGTCGCGGTGGAAGCAATGCGCCTGGTGCATCACGTCGAGCGCGTCGAGCAGCGGGGCGAGCCAGCGGCGCAGCTGGTCTTCGTCGGGCGGCTCGGCCATCGCGGCCAGCGTCGCCTTGAGCGTCTGGCCCTCGTAGTAGGGCATGGCCATGTAGGCGGTGCCGTTGGCCTCCCAGAAGCGGTAGACCTTGAGCAGCGAGGGATGGTCGAAGCGGGCCAGCAGTCGCGCCTCGTTGACGAAGCTCTTCAGCCCGGCCTTGAAGGTCTCCACATGGCGCTCGGACTTGACCGTGACCTCCAGCGAGCCGCTGGCGCGCGAGGCGAGCGAGGACGGCATGTACTCCTTGACCGCCAGCTCGCGCTGCAGCGAGGCGTCGTAGGCGAGGTAGACGATGCCGAAGCCGCCTTCGCCGATCAGCCCGGTGATCTCGAGCCCGCCGATGCGGGTGCCCTCGGGCAGGGTGTGGCCGAGGAAGGCCGAGCTGCCCACGAACTGCCCGTGCTCGCCCGGGCGAGCGCGGGCGCTCTTTCGCGCAGCGTCGGACGGGGGCGTCGGAGCCATGGGGGCGATTGTGCGCGCTCGGGGGGGTGGCGCACGCCCCCTTGCCTTCGGGGTGGGCCGGGTGCGCCGCTCCCGGGTTGCACCCGGGCTACAGGGCGTGGGCCTGCGGGCCGAAGGCGTAGATGTCCATGCCCAGCACGCCGTGCGTCACGCTGTCGTGCAGCCTTGCCGGCACGCTGTCGCGCCCGCCCGCCCCGGCGGCCACGAACCACGGCAGCAAGTGCTCGTCGGTCGGGTGCATGTCCACCGCGTGTGGCGCGCGCTGGCGGTAGTCGAACAGCGCCTCCCAGTCGCGCACCTGGCTCTGGCCGAACATCCAGTCGCGAAAGGCCGCGCTCTCCGGGATCTCCGGCTGCTCGACGCCCGCCCGCTGCCCGCCGCCGAACACCCGCCGCAGGTTGTGCGTGATGCTGCCGGTGCCCAGCACCAGCACGCCTTCGTCGCGCAACGGCGCCAGCGCCTCGCCGAGCGCGAACTGGCGCGCCGGGGGCTGGGTGGGCACGAAGGCCAGCGGCAGCACCGGGATGTCGGCGCCGGGATACAGGTAGCGCAGCGCGGTCCAGATGCCGTGGTCCAGTCCGCCTTCGTCGACCACGTGGGCCGGCAGGCCCGCCGCCTGGAGCAGGCCGGCCACGCGCGGCGCGAGCGCGGGGGCGCCGGGCGCGTCGTAGCGCAGCGTGTACAGCTGCGGGTCGAAGCCGCCGAAGTCGTACACCGCCTGGTGCTGCGGGGCGGCCAGCAGCACCGGCTCGCGCGCGGTCGTGTGGGCCGAAGCGACGACGATGGCCGCGGGACGGCCGAAGCGGGCGTCGATTGTGCGGCCCAGGCGCTGCATGAACTCGCCCGCCGCGCCCGGCTGGAGCGCGATCATGGGGGAGCCGTGGGAGACGAAGAGGGAGGGCAGGGTGCTCATGAGAAGCATTGAAGCACCGCCCGTCCCTTTCGTCGTTGCAGGGGTTTGGACGCGGCATTGAAGGCTTTCGTAGCCCGGGTGCAACCCGGGTCCCCGCTCCGACGCCGCTCCCCGGGTTGCACCCGGGCTACACGGCCCCGTCGGCGCGGAACATCGCCTTGATCCCGCGCACCGCCTGGCGGATGCGTGACTCGTTCTCGATCAAGGCGAAGCGCACGTACTCGTCGCCGTGGTCGCCGAAGCCGATGCCGGGCGACACCGACACCTTGCCCTTGGCCAGCAGCTGCTTGGCGAACTCCAGCGAGCCCAGCGCGCGGTAGTGCTCCGGGATGCGCGCCCAGATGTACATCGAGGCCTTGGGCACCTCGACCTTCCAGCCGGCTTCGTTCAGCCCCTTGCACAGCACGTCGCGGCGCTTGCGGTAGGTCTCGGCGATGTCCTTGACGCACTGCTGCTCGCCCTCGAGCGCGGCGATGGCCGCCACCTGCAGCGGCGTGAAGGTGCCGTAGTCGTGGTAGCTCTTGATGCGCGCCAGCGCCGCCACCAGCTCGGGGTTGCCCACCATGAAGCCGATGCGCCAGCCGGCCATGTTGTAACTCTTGGACAAGGTGAAGAACTCCACCGCGACGTCTTTCGCACCGGGCACCTGCATGATGGACGGCGCCTTCCAGCCGTCGTAGACGATGTCGGCGTAGGCCAGGTCGTGCACCACCAGGATGTCGTGCTGCTTCGCCAGCGCGATCACGCGCTCGAAGAAGTCGAGCTCCACGCACTGCGCGGTCGGATTCGACGGGAAGCCGAGGACGATCATCTTCGGCTTGGGGTAGCTGCCGCGGATGGCCGACTCGAGCTCGGCGAAGAAGTCCACGCCCGGCACCAGCGGCACCGAGCGGATGTCGGCGCCGGCGATCACGGCGCCCCAGATGTGGATCGGGTAGCTCGGGTTGGGCACGAGCACCGTGTCGCCGCGCTCCAGCGTGGCGAGCATGAGGTGCGACAGCCCCTCCTTGGAGCCGATGGTGACGATGGCCTCGCTGTCGGGATCGATCTCGACGCCGTAGCGGTCGCGGTACCAATGCGAGATGGCCCGGCGCAGGCGCGGGATGCCCTTGGAGGTGGAGTAGCCGTGCGTCTCCGGCCGCTGCGCGACCTCGACCAGCTTGGCGACGATGTGCGGCGGCGTGGCCCCGTCGGGGTTGCCCATGCTCATGTCGATGATGTCTTCGCCGCGCCGGCGTGCGGCAGCGCGCAGCTCGGCGGTGATGTTGAAGACGTACGGGGGGAGGCGGTCGATGCGCGCAAAGCGGCGCTTGCCTGGAACGGCCGACATGGAAGTCCTTCACGTGAGCGCCCGGAACCGTCCGAGCGACGTGGCTTGCTGTGGGTGCGAGCCGGGGGCGATCGTAGCAGCGTCCCGGGTTGCACCCGGGCTACAACGCTGCCGTAGCCCGGGTGCAACCCGGGAGTGACCCCGTGAGCTGCTATCGTCCCCGCGATGAACCGCCCTGCGCTGCGCGACACCACCCTGGCGCGCATCCGCCTTCGCCACCTGCAGTGCTTTCTCGCCGTCGCGCAGCGCGGAAGCCTGCGCGCCGCCGCGCAGGCCTTGTCGATCACACAGCCCGCGGTCACCAAGACGCTGCAGGAGCTGGAAGAGCTGCTCGGCACGCAGCTCTTCGTGCGCGGCCGCAAGGGCGCGGTGCTGACCGCCGAGGCCGAGGTGTTTCTCGTCCACGCCAACGCCAGCCTGCATGCGCTCGGCCAGGCCGTCGACAGCGTGCAAGGCGATGCCGGCGAGGCGCCGGTCGAGCTGGGCGTCCTGCCCACCCTGGCCACGTCGTTCCTGCCGCCCGTGATCCACGCCTTCGCTGCGCTGCGACCGGGCACGCCGCTGCGCGTGCACACCGCGCGCAACCGGCAGCTCATCGAGATGCTGCGCGGGCGCGAGGTCGACCTGGTGATCGGCCGGCTGTCGGATCCCGAGGCCATGGCCGGCGTGAGCTTCGAGCACCTGGTGGCCGAGCCGCTGGCCCTGGTGCTGCGCAAGGGGCACCGGGCGGCGTCGGCGCGGCGCAAGCTCGATGCGGCCGGCCTCGCGGCCTTGTCGGCGCTGCCCAAGGTGCTGCCGCTGTCGGGCACCATGATCCGCCAGGTCGCCGACGCCTTCTTCGCGCGCCACGGCATCGCGCCCGGCGACGGCCTGGTCGAGACGCTGGACACCGCGCTGGCCCGCGCGCTGGTGCTCGGCGGCGACGCGCTGTGGGCGACGCCGCTGGGCGCGGCGCAGCCCGACATCGATGCCGGGCTCATGGTCCGCCTGGACGTGGCCATCACGCCGCACGAGCCGGTGGGGCTGATGCTGCGCACCGACGCGCCGGCGTCGGCGGCGCTGCGGGCGCTGCTGGCCCTGGTGAGGCAACAGGCGCGGCGGCGTGCCGCGCCTCGCAAGATTAACCGCCGGTAATCGATCCGCACCGCCGATTTCAATTTCATTGATCGGCGTCAAGTCCTAAAGTCCCTCGATCCACCCGAGGAGACAAGCCCATGCCCCGCGTCCCCGTGCCCGGCGACGAGTTCCTGATGCGCGACCCCGCGTCGCATCCGCCGGCCCATGCCCCCGAGTACAAGAGCAGCTTGCTGCGCAGCCCGCGCCACGCGCTGATCTCGCTGCAGAACTCGCTGTCGGAAGTGACGGCGCCGGTGTTCCGCGCCGAGGAGCTGGGCCGGCTCGACAACGACCTCATCCTCAACGGCGCCAAGGAGGGCCTGCCCGTCGGCGAGCGCATCGTGGTGCACGGCCATGTGCGCGACCAGTTCGGCCGGCCGGTGAAGAACGCGCTGGTCGAGGTCTGGCAGGCCAACGCCAGCGGCCGCTACCGGCACAAGAAGGACACCTACATCGGCGCGCTCGATCCCAACTTCGGCGGCTGCGGCCGCATGCTGACCGACGAGAACGGCTACTACGCCTACCGCACCATCCGACCCGGTCCCTATCCGTGGCGCAACCGCGTCAACGACTGGCGGCCGGCGCACATCCACTATGCGCTCTCGGGCGAGGGCTGGGCGCAGCGGTTGATCACGCAGATGTACTTCGAGGGCGACCCGCTCATCCCCGAGTGCCCCATCCTGCGCAGCGTGCCCAGCGAGGAGCAGATCCGCGGCCTGATCGCGCTGCAGGATCGCGGCGCCTTCGTGCAGCTGGACAGCCGGGCCTACCGCTTCGACATCGTCCTGCGCGGGCAGCGCGCGACGCTGTTCGAGAACGCGGTTCAGCAAGAAGGAGCGATGCAATGAGCGAACTGCTGCGCGAGACCGCCTCGCAGACCGCGGGGCCCTATGTCCACATCGGCCTGGCGCCGCGTGCCGCGGGCTTCGACATCTTCGAGAACAACTTCGGCAACGTGCTCACCGGCGCGCGCACCGAGGGCGAGCGCATCGCCATCGAAGGCATCGTGACCGACGGCTCCGGCGCACCGGTGCGCGACGTGCTGCTCGAGATCTGGCAGGCGAATGCGCAGGGCCGGTACGACCACCCGGGCGATCGCCAGCCGGGCAAGTCGGTGGACCCGTCGTTCCGCGGCTGGGGGCGTGCCTGCAGCGATTTCGAGACCGGGCTGTACCGCTTCGAGACCATCAAGCCGGGGTCGGTCATCGGGCGCAACGGGCGGCCGATGGCGCCGCACATCAACTTCTGGATCGTGGCGCGCGGCATCAACGTCGGCCTGAACACCCGCATGTACTTCGACGACGAGGCGGCCGCCAACGCCGCCGATCCGGTGATCCGCCTGATCGAGCTCGAAGCGCGCCGCGACACGCTGATCGCGCGACGCGAGCAGCGCGGCAGCCAGGTCGTCTACCGCTTCGACATCCGCCTGCAGGGCGATCGCGAGACGGTGTTCTTCGACATCTGAGGGTCCGCCATGAGCCCCGCCCGGCCGCCCGAAGGGGCTCGCGCCGCAGTGCGCAGCACGGAGGCTTTCCAATGACCACGCCCGCCATCATCACCGTCGCCATCACCGGGTCGCTGCCGAAGAAGAAGGACAACCCCGGCGTGCCCATCACGGTGGCCGAGCAGATCGAGGCCACGCACGAGGCCTTCGAGGCCGGCGCGACCCTGGTGCACCTGCACGTGCGCAACGACGACGGCTCGCCCAGCTCGGCGCCGGAGCGCTTCGCCGACGTGCTGGCCGGCATCCGCCGGCATTGCCCGGGGATGATCACGCAGGTGTCGACCGGCGGCCGCTCGGGTGCCGGGCGCGAGCGCGGCGGGATGCTCTCGCTCAAGCCCGACATGGCGTCGCTGGCCACGGGCTCGGTGAACTTCCCGACCCGCGTCTATGACAACGCACCGGACCTGGTGGACTGGCTGGCCGGCGAGATGCTGGCGCATGGGATCAAGCCGGAGGTGGAGGCCTTCGACCTGTCGATGATCTTCCAGGCGGTGTCGCTGCAGAAGGCGGGGCGCATCGAGGGCCCGCTGCACGTGCAGTTCGTGATGGGCGTGAAGAACGCGATGCCGGTGGATCGGGAGGTGTTCGAGTTCTACGTGAAGACGCTTCACCGCCTGGCACCCGATGCGACCTGGACCGGCGCGGGCATCGGTCGCGACCAGCTCACGCTGGCGCGCTGGTCGCTGGAGCTGGGCGGCCATTGCCGCACGGGCATGGAGGACAACGTGCGGCTGGACCGGGACACCTTGGCGCCGTCGAATGCGGCGCTGGTGAAGCAGGTGGCTGATCTGTGCGAGGAGTACGGACGCAGCGTGGCCACGGTGGCGCAGGCGAGGACGCTATTGAGCCTTCCCATGGCGACGGCCTGAGTCTCGTAGGGTGGGCTTCAGCCCACGCGGTGCGTCGAAGCACTGCGACGACCGCGTGGGCTGAAGCCCACCCTACAAGAGCGGATCACTCGCCGAATCGGCCCACGGCTTGTGTCGCCACACCCCAATCGTCCGGCAACCATCCCCGCTTCACATGCTGATGGAACGACGAGTGCGGCCAGTCGACGGCACGCTGGACATGCCCGTGCTTGACGGGATTGAAGTGGATGTAGTCGACATGGCGTTGCGGGTCGTCGTCATCCCGGATCTGATGCTCCCAGAACCGACGCTGCCAGATGCCCCTCTCGCGCTTGTTCACCTGACTGTGTGATCGGATGGCGGCAAGACCGGCCGAGAACTCCGATTTGATGCGCGCCCAGCGCGTCGAGTAGTCCGCATCGC
This sequence comes from Piscinibacter sp., assembly GCA_036377015.1. Lineage (GTDB taxonomy): Bacteria > Pseudomonadota > Gammaproteobacteria > Burkholderiales > Burkholderiaceae_C > Albitalea. The sequence goes on from DASUZE010000115.1 coordinate 62,948, forward strand.
CGGGTGGCAGGGCCCACACCGCGTGCAGGTGATCCGGCAGAACGCAGATGGCGATGGTCTCGAATGGCACGGATCGCCTCGCTCCGACATAGGCAAGGCGGAAGCGATCCAATTTGTCCACGAGCAAGGTGCTCGAACGGTCAGCGAGCGTGATGGTGAAGAAGAAGGTGCCGCCCGGGACAAGCGCGCGTCGGTAGTTCGACATGAGCGCAGTGTGCTCATGTGCCAGGAGGGCCACATCCCGCTTGTGACGGCAGCCGGCATCCCTTCGTAGGGTGGGCTTCGGCCCACGCTGCCGTCGGGTGGGCTGAAGCCCACCCTACGATTTCACCGCCGACACCGCCGCCCTCAGCGCCAACAAATAGCTGTCGACCCCGAACCCGCAGATCTGCCCTTTCACGATCTCCGCGAACACCGACACGTGGCGGAACGCCTCTCGCGCATGGATGTTCGACATGTGCAGCTCCACCACCGGCACCGTGAGGATGGCCAGCGCGTCGCGGATGCCGTAGCTGTAGTGCGTCCAGGCGCCGGCGTTGATCAGCACCGCGTCGACGCCATCGGTGAAGCCCTGGTGGATGCGCTCGACCATCGCGCCTTCGTGGTTGGTCTGGAAGCTCTCCACCTCGACCCCGAGCTCGCGGCCGAGCGCTGCGAGCCGCGCATCGATCTCGGCCAGCGTGATGGTCCCGTACTGGGCCGGATCACGCTTGCCGAACATGTTGTGGTTGATGCCGTGAAGCATGAGGACCTTCATTGCGTTCTCCTGATCGGAATCGTTCTCGCGCGCAGCTGGCCGCAGCCGGCGTCGACATCCTGGCCGGCCGACTGCCGCAGCTTGGTGAGCACGCCGCGCCGGTGCAGCGTGCGGGCGATGGCCGCGGCACGCTCCCACGACGGCCGCTGGAAGCCCAGGCCTTCGACGCTGTTGTACGGGATCATGTTCATGATGGCGTACTTGCCGGACAGCAGGCGCACGATGCCGTCGAGTTCCTCGTCGCTGTCGTTGATGCCCTCCAGCAGCGTCCACTGGTACTGGATCGGGTAGCCGGTCGCGCGCGCATAGTCCTCGCCCAGCGCGACCAGCTCGTCGGGCGCGATGCGCGGCGCGCGCGGCAGCAGGCGTTCGCGCAGGTCGGCGCGGGTGGTGTGCAGCGACAGCGCCAGCGCGGGTCGCACGGGCATGCGCGGGAGGCGCTCGAACACCCGCGTGTCGCCGACGGTGGAGAACACCAGGCTCTTGTGCCCGATGCCGCCCGCCGTGCCCAGCAGCTCGATCGCCTCGAGCACGTTGTCGAGGTTGTGGGCGGGCTCGCCCATGCCCATGAAGACCACCTTGCGCACCGCGCGCCGGCGCCGCGCCAGCGCGACCTGCGCGACGATCTCGGCGCTGCCGAGCTGGCGCAGCAGGCCGTCGCGGCCGGTCATGCAGAACACGCAGCCCACGGCGCAGCCGACCTGCGTCGACACGCACAGGCCGTCGCGCGGCAGCAGCACGCTCTCCACCGTCTGGCCGTCGGCCAGTCGGATCAGCAGGCGGGCCGAGCCGTCTTCGGCGGGGTGCTCGGACTGCACGCCGGCCAGCGCATCGAGCTCGGCGACGAGGGCCGGCAGCGCGTCGCGCACGTCCAGCGGCAGGAAGTTTTCCGGCCGGCGCTTGCCGCTGTCCTGGGGCAGCCCCATGGCCCACAGCCGCAGCACGCGCTGCTCGTGGCCGGGCTTGGCGCCGAGGGCGCGCAGGCGGTGGCGGATGTCTTGGATGCGCATGGAGCCGTCATTGTGCCCAACGAGGCTGCCGAATCCTCTGCAACTCTTGCAGCCAAGCCGCAATTCTTGCCGGTCAGCGCTGAACCCACCACGCGACGACCGGCGGGGCCCAGCCGACGACCACGCCCTGCAGCATGCTGCCGTGCCACAGCAACGCGGCGTTGTCGAAGCTCGCGCGCTGGCGCGGCGTGAGCAGGCGGGCGCCGATGCGCGCGATCAGCCATCCGGCCAGCGCGAGCACCAGCAGCAGGTGCAGGCCCTGCATGCCGAGCAGGGCCGCCACGCTCGCGCTCCACGCCTGGGCCTGCGGGACGAGGCCGGCGCGGCCATGGGCGACGAGCAGCACGGTGAATGCGGATCCCGCCAGCAGCGCCGCGACGATCACCGCGAGCGACTGCCACGCGCCGACCGGGCGCGTCTTCAAGCGCCGTCCCACCGCCGCGATCAGCAGCGAGCTCGCGACCCATCCGGCGGCCGCCCATGCCATCCACGCCGACGCCGGCAGCGAGGCGCCCGGCGGCGGACAGGTATCGGCGCGCAGCGCGGCATGCACATGCGCGAACGCCATGGAGGCCAGCACGCTCGCATCGACCACCAGCAAGATGACGCAAGCCCACCAGGAGTGCGAGTGCCAGCCGGTCGCACCGACCGGGACGCGCAGTCCCTGCCCCGCCTCGGCCACCACCAGCCCCGGATCGCGGTCCGTCTGCCACAGCCATCGGAGCACGCAGCCGACGGCCAGCAGGCCGAAGGCGAATGCGGGCACGGTCCACTTCACGGTCAGCAGCATGAAGAAGGCGGCGGTGCCCAGCGCCGCCAGCACCGGCAGCCAGCTGTCACCGGGCAGCACGACCAGGTGATGCAGGCGCGCCTGCCACGGCGTGGTCGCGAGCGTCTCGCGCGCGCCGGTGCAGCTGCCCGGCAGCCAATGCCGTCCCTGCTCGACCTCGTCGTGCAGGCCGGGCTGCTGCCACAGCGGCTCGCGCGCGTCGACCTGCGCGATGCTGCGCGTGCCGTACTCGTCGGCATGCAGCCATTCCAGCGTCGGCGCGTTCCACGGATTGCCGTGGCGCTGCGCGCCGCGACGCAGGGCGCGCAGCACCTCGGCGAGCAGCAGCGCGATGCCCGCCGCCAGCACCGCCGCGCCGAGGGTCGACAGCAGGTTGGGCGCGTCCCAGCCCATCCCCGCCGGGTAGGTGTAGACCCGGCGCGGCATGCCGCGCATGCCCGCCAGGTGCATCGGAAAGAACGCGAGGTGGAACCCGCCGAACACCAGGCCGAACACCCAGCGCCCGCGGCGCTCGTCCAGGCGATGGCCGTTGACCAGCGGGAACCAGTAGTACAGCGCCGCGACGAGCGGGAACAGCACGCCCCCGATCAGCACGTAGTGCAGGTGGGCGACCACGAAGTAGCTGTCGTGGACCTGCCAGTCGAACGGCAGCACCGCCACCATCACGCCCGTCAGCCCGCCCATCGTGAAGGTGACGAGGAAGCCGAGCAGGAACAGCGTCGGCACGTTCCAGCGCACCCGGCCGCGCCAGAAGGTCGCGATCCACGCGAAGACCTGCACCCCCGCCGGCACGGCGATCGCCAGACTCGCGGCCGACACCAGGCTGGCCGATAGCGTGCCCAGGCCCATGGTGAACATGTGGTGCGCCCACAGCGCGAAGCTGAGCACGCCCACCAGGGCCAAGGCGGCGACCACGGCGCGCTGGCCGGCCAGCGGCACCTGCAGCATCGCCGGCAGGGCCGCCGACACCATGCCCGCCGCGGGCAGGAAGATGATGTAGACCTCGGGGTGGCCGAAGAACCAGAACAGGTGCTGCCACAGCAGCGGATCGCCGCCGCGCTCGACGATGAAGAACGGCCAGTCGAAGGCGCGCTCCAGCTCGAGCAGCGCGGTGCCCGCGATCACCGGCGGGAAGGCGAACACGATCATCGCGCCCACCACCAGCATGGCCCAGGCGTACACCGGCATGCGACCCAGGCTCATGCCCGGCGCACGCGTCATCAGGATGCCGACGATCAGCTCGATCGCGCCGGCGATGGCCGAGATCTCGATGAAGCCGATCCCCAGCAGCCAGAAGTCGGCGTTGAGTCCCGGCGAATGGTGGCGGCCGGTGAGCGGCGGCGACATGAACCAGCCGCCGTCGGGCGCCAAGCCGAAGAACAGCGTGCAGAAGAAGGCCGCGCCGCCGAAGGCATAGGCCCAGTACGCATAGGCCGACAGGCGCGGGAAGGGCAGGTCGCGCGCGCCCAGCATGTTGGGCAGCAGGTACACGCCCACCGCCTCCACCATCGGCACGGCGAAGAGGAACATCATCACCGTGCCGTGCATGGTGAAGAGCTGGTTGTAGGTGGTCGGCCCGATCAGTGTGTTCTCCGGCCAGGCGAGCTGCGTGCGCATGAGCAGCGCGAGCACGCCCGCGAGTACCAGGAAGCCCGCCGCCGTGCCCACGTACAGCAGTCCGATGGTGGTGTTGTTGACCGCCGTGAGCGACCTCCAGCCGCGCGGCGTCTTCCAGGCGCGCTGAAGGCGCTCCAGCTCGCCGGGCGGGCGCGGCACGGTGTTCGCGAACGACTTCATTGCAGCGACGCGAGCCAGGCGGCCAGCGCGTCGAGCGTCGCGGCATCGGCGTCGCGCATCGCGGGCATGTGCGCGCCGGGCTTGAGCGCCTGCACGCCGACGATCCAGCGCGCGATCGCGGCGCGGTCGTTGGGCAGCACGCCCGCGCCCAGGTGCAGGCGGCTGCCCACGTGGGTGAGGTCGGGCGCCAGCGTGCCGCCGGGCGCGACGCCGCGCACGGCGTGGCAGCCGGCGCAGCCGCGTTCGACGAAGGCGCGCCGGCCCTGCGCGAGCGTGGCGTCGGACGTCGTCTGCGCCGGCCGCGCCTGCCGCGCCAGCCAGGCATCGAACTGCGCCGGCGGCTGCACCACCACGTGCAGCGCCATGCGCGCATGCTGCTCGCCGCAGAACTCGGCGCAGCTGCCGCGGTACACGCCCGCGCGCCGGGGGGTGAAGACGAGCCGGTTGACGCGACCCGGCACGGTGTCCATCTTTCCGCCCAGCGCCGGCACCCACACGCTGTGGATGACGTCGGCGCTGGTCAGGCCCAGCTGCACCGGGCGGCCGAGCGGCAGGTGCAGCTCGTTGGCCATGCGCAGCTCGGCGCCGTCTGCCGGGTTGCGGTAGCGGATCTCCCACCACCACATGCGGCCGGTCACGCTCACGACGAGCGGGTCCGCCGGCCCGCGGTCCAGGCCCACCGTGCGCCAGGTGCTGTAGGCCAGCAGCGCGCTCAGCAGCACCACCGGCACCACGATGCCGCCGCCGACGATCCACCAGCGCGCGGGCACGGCGGGCTTGCGGGCGCGCAGTCCCAGCGCGAGCGCCCCCATGGTCGCGGCGAAGATGGCCGCCACCCCGGCCAGCAGGACCCAGGCCACTTCTGCAAGTGCCGCGGCCTCGTCGGTCGCGGCGGACCAGGGCGCGTTCATTCCAGCGCCAGCAGGTAGCCTGCGATGTCGCGCGCGTCGACGGCAGTGACGCCGAGCTTGGGCATGGTGGTGCCCGGCACCAGCGCGGGCGGATCCTGCAGCCAGCGCTGCAGCGTCGACGGCCCGTTGGGCACGCGGCCCGCGATGTAGCTGCGCCGCCCGAAGCCCTCGAGCGAAGGTGCGACCGGGGCCGGCGCCGAGGGCACGCCGGGCGCGGCATGGCAGGTGCCGCACTGGTAGTGAGTCATCAGCGTGCGGCCGCGCTCCGGGTCGGCGTCCGGCACCTGCCGCAGGCGCTTCTCGAGCGGGACCTCGGGGTTGCAGCCGGCGCACAGCAGGGCCGGCAGCAGGGTGAGGGCGGCCAGGCGGAGCATGGCCGGGACGATCAATCAGCGTGCCCGGGGTCCTCCCCTCCCGTTCGCCCTGAGCTTGTCGAAGGGCCGCGTCGTAGCAGCTCGACGCTTCTGGCTGAGCTTGTCGAAGCTGCAGGGTGATCGCGTGCGGCTTCGACAGGCTCAGCCCGAACGGAGTCGCTACTGCGACGTGGCCCTTCGACAAGCTCGGGGCGAACGGGTGGGTGGGAAGGAGCGCCGCTTGCTTCGACCTCCTCACATGCGTGCCCGGCCGGTGATCGTCACCTTGACGGCGGCCGCCCTGCTTGCGGCTGCGGCGGGCGCGTGCATCGTCTTCGGCGGTGTCTACGACGTTTCCGCGACGCGCCAGCACACCCAGGTCGTGTACACGCTGCTGGAGGAGACCATGCACTCCTCGGTGCGCGAGCGCGCCGCCGGCATCGAGCCGCCGCCCTTGTCCGGCGACGCCGTGCTCGCGCGCGGGCTGGCCTGCTACCGCGAGCACTGCCTCCAGTGCCATGGGGCGCCGGGCGTGCCGCCCGGGCCCATCGGCAAGAGCATGCAGCCCCTGCCCGGCTCGCTCATCGATGCCGCGCGCCGCTGGCGCGAGCGCGAGCTGTACTGGATCACGCGGCATGGCATCAAGATGAGCGGCATGCCGGCCTGGGAGATGCGGCTGTCGGATGCCGACCTGTGGGCGGTGGTCGCCGTGCTGGTGCAGCTGCCGCAATGGTCGCCGGCGGAGTACGCCACGCGCGCCGCGGCCGCCGGCGCGACGTGCTCGGACGCGCCGGGCGCGACGCCGTCGCAGCGCCTGCGCGAGCAGGGCGCGCGTGCGCTGCGCGAGTACGCCTGCATCGGCTGCCACACCATCCCCGGCCTCACCGGATCCGACACGCAGGTCGGGCCGCCGCTGCAAGGCCTGGCCAGCCGCTCGATGATCGCGGGGCGCCTGGTCAACAACGCCGACAACCTGGTGCAGTGGATCCGCGCGCCGCAAGCCGTCAAACCCGGCACGGCGATGCCCGACATGGGCGTGACCGAGGCGCACGCGCGCCAGATGGCCGCCTACCTCGCGACCTTGCACTGACACGTCGCCCGGGCTTTGCCTGGGCCGCGACGGCATGCAGCTTGCCGCTGCGCAAGGCAGCATGGTTCGACTGCAGCTCACCACCCTCGCGGCGATCGCCTTGGGCCACGCCGCCTGCGCCGCGTCCGACGGCGAATGGCTGATGGCCGCCGGCGATTTCGCCAGCACGCGCTTCAGCCCGCTGGACCAGATCACCGCGGCCAACGTGAAGGAGCTGCGCCCGGCCTTCAGCTTCTCCACCGGCGTGCTGCGCGGCCACGAAGCGGCGCCCGTCGTGGCCGGCTCGACGATGTACGTCGTCACGCCCTGGCCCAACATCCTCTACGCGCTCGACCTCGCCCAGCCCGGCGCACCGGTCAAGTGGAAGTTCGAGCCCAAGCCCGACCCGAGCGCCAAGGGCGTGGCCTGCTGCGACGTCGTCAACCGCGGCGCGGCCTATGCCGACGGGCGCGTCTTCATGACCACGCTGGACAACGAGGCCATCGCGGTCGACGCCGCCAGCGGCAAGCCGCTGTGGCGCACCCGCCTCGGCCAGATCGATCGCGGCGAGACCATGACCATGGCGCCGCTGGTCGTGAAGAACAAGGTGCTGGTGGGCAACAGCGGTGGCGAGCTGGGCGTGCGCGGCAAGATCACCGCGCTCGACACGGCGACCGGCCGCATCGCCTGGCAGGCCTTCAGCACCGGGCCCGACAAGGACGTGCTGATCGGCCCCTCGTTCCAGCCGTTCTACGCCGGCGATCGCGGCCGCGACCTGGGCGTGAAGACCTGGCCGCCCGAGGCCTGGAAGATCGGCGGCGGCAACGTGTGGGGCTGGCTGTCCTACGACCCGCGGCTCGACCTCGTCTACCACGGCACCGGCAACCCGGGACCCTGGAACCCCGAGCAGCGCCCGGGCGACAACAAGTGGACCGCCGGCATCTTCGCGCGCCGGCCCGACACCGGCGAGGCGGTCTGGTTCTACCAATGGACGCCGCACGACGAGCACGACTACGACGGCGTCAACGAGAGCGTGCTGGTCGACCTGGACCTGGGCGGCGCGGCGCGCCAAGTGTTGCTGCATCCGGATCGCAACGGCTACGTGTACATGCTGGACCGCCGGACCGGGCAGGTGCTGTCGGCCGATCCCTTCGTGACCATCACCACCAGCAACGGCGTCGACCTGGACAGCGGCAAGCTCAAGGCCAACCCGAAGACCTCGCCACGGGTGGGCGAGGTGGTGCGCGACATCTGCCCGGCGTCGCCCGGCGGCAAGGACTGGCAGCCCTCGGCCTGGTCGCCGCGCACCCGGCTGCTGTACATCCCGCACCAGAACCTGTGCCAGGACGCACAGACCTACGAGACCGGCTACATCGCGGGCACGCCCTATGTCGGCGCCGACCTGAAGATGAAGCCGGGGCCGGGCGGCTACCGGGGCGAGTTCAGCGCCTGGGACCCGGTCGGGCGCCGCAAGATCTGGAGCGTGAAGGAGAACTTCCCGATGTGGAGCGGCGCGCTCGCCACCGCCGGCGACCTCGTCTTCTACGGCACCATGGACGGCTGGTTCAAGGCGCTCGATGCGAAGAGCGGCGCGCTCCTGTGGCAGTTCAAGGCCGGCTCCGGAATCATCGGCCAGCCGGTGTCGTACCGGGGCCCCGACGGCAAGCAGTATGTCGCGGTGCTGTCGGGCGTGGGTGGCTGGGCCGGCGCCATCGTCTCGGGCCAGCTCGACGCGCGCGACGCGACGGCGGGCGGCGGCTTCGTCAACGCCATGAAGGACCTGCCCAAGGCGACCGGCCAGGGCGGGACGCTGCATGTCTTCGCGCTTCCTTAGGCCGCTGGTCCTCACCGCCTTGATCGCCGCGAGCGCGCTGGCCGCGGCGGCGCCGTCGCTGCGGGTGTGCGCCGATCCCGACAACCTGCCGTACTCGCACGCCGACGGCAGCGGCTTCGAGAACCGCATCGCGCGGCTGGTGGCCGACGAGCTGGGCCTGCCGCTGGCGATCACCTGGATGCCGCTGGGCCGCGGCTTCGTGCGCAAGACCCTGGGTGCGAACGAATGCGACGTGCTGGCCGGTGTGCCGGCCGACTTCGAGCGCGTGCTGGCGACCCGGCCCTACTACCGCTCGAGCTACGTCTTCGTGACCCGCGCCGATGCGGCGCGGCCGCTGCGCAGCTTCGACGATCCCCGCCTCGCGCGGCTGAGGGTCGGCGTGCAACTGGTCGGCAACGACCTGGCCGCGACGCCGCCCGGGCATGCCCTGGTGCAGCGCGGCGCCACCGCGCGGGTGATCGGCTACACGCCGCTGGGCGACGGCCCCGCCGCCGAACGCATGCTCGCCGCCCTGGCCCACGGCGAGCTGGATGCCGCCTTGGTGTGGGGCCCGCAGGCCGGCTATTTCGCGGCACGCTCACCCGTGCCGCTGAGGCTCGCCGTCGCCGAGCCACCGGCCGGCTTGCGGGTGCCCTTCGATTTCGCCATCTCGATGGGCGTGCGGCGCGGCGACACCGCGCTGCGCGACCAGCTCGATGCGGCGCTGGCGCGGCGCCGGGCCGACATCGACGCCGTCCTCGCCGACTATGGCGTGCCGCGCGTCGACGGAGGCGGGCGATGAGGCGCGGCGCGGTCATCGTCATGGCGCTGCTCGCGCTCGCGGCGTGCGA
>DASUZE010000116.1:0-119170 GCA_036377015.1 Piscinibacter sp.
GAAGGGTTCGACCAGATGGCGCCCTCGGTCGCCCGCGGAAAGGGGTCGATACCCCCGGTATCGACCCCTTTCCGCGACCGCCCGATCATCACCATCTGGTCGAATCGCAATGCCACGAATTTCCAACTCACGACACTAGGCCCTCGGTCTGAAACTTGCGTCGAGTGAGACCATGAGCATCGCGCCCTACATCAAGGAAATCGGCCGCGGCAGGGAAGGCGCCCGGTCACTGACTCAGGCGCAAGCCTACGACCTGATGAGCCAGGTGCTCGACGGCCGGGTCACCGACCTCGAGGTCGGCGCCTTCGCCATCGCCATGCGCATCAAGGGCGAGACCACCGAAGAGCTCGCCGGCTTCCTCGATGCGGTGCAGGAGCGCTGCGTCCCGCTGCGCCCCACGCAGCCCATGGTCGTGCTGCCCTCCTACAACGGTGCGCGCAAGCTGCCCAACCTGACCGCCCTGCTGGCCTTGCTGCTGGCGCAAGACGGCATTCCCGTGCTGGTCCACGGCCCGCTGCGCGACCCCGGCCGGGTGACCACCGCCGAAATCTTCCACGATCTCGGCCTGCCCATGGCGCACGACGGCAGCGACGTTCCCCATGCCTGGGCGCGCCGCGAGCCGGTGTTCATGGCCACCGAGGCGCTGTGCCCGGCGTTGGCGCGGCTGCTCGATGCGCGCTGGGTGATCGGCCTGCGCAACCCGGGCCACACGGTGGCCAAGCTCATCGATCCCACGCGCGGTGGCGCGGCACTGCGCGTCGTCAACTACACCCACCCGGAATACGGCCAGGCCCATGCGGCCTTCCTGCGCCACATCGCCGCCAACGCCATGCTGCTGCGCGGCACCGAGGGCGAGCCGGTCGCCGATCCGCGGCGCCTGCCCAAGCTCGACGTGTTCATCCACGGCACGCAACGCCCGGACCTGTCGACCACGGCCCAGGAAGGCGTGCTCACCGAGCTGCCGGTGCTGCCGCGCGCCACCGATGCCGCGACCACGGCCATCTACATCCAGTCGGTGGTGAGCGGCGAAAAGCCCGCCCCGGCGCCGCTCACCCAGCAAGTCGAATGCATACGCCGCGCCCTGGCCGCATGGCGCCAGCAGCCGGCGAAGGAGTTGTCCGCATGAGCCCTCAGGCCGCCCTGAGGGCGAATTCCCTCTCGGAGCGATCACACGAAGTGTGCAGGGAGCCCCAATGAACAAGCCCGTGGTCCACCTCGTCGGCGCGGGGCCCGGCGACCCCGAGCTGCTCACGCTCAAGGCGATCCGCGCGATCCGCGCCGCCACCGTGCTGCTGGTCGATGACCTGGTGGGCGACGGCGTCCTGCGCTACGCGCGCAAGTCGGCGCGCATCGTCCACGTGGGCAAGCGCGGCGGCTGCGCGAGCACGCCGCAGGCCTTCATCGAGAAGCTCATGGCGGCCGAGGCGCTCAAGGGCGAGCGCGTCGTGCGGCTCAAGGGCGGCGATCCCTTCGTCTTCGGGCGCGGCGGCGAGGAAGCGCAGCACCTGCGCGCCTGCGGCGTCGACGTGCAGGTGGTCAACGGCATCACCGCCGGCCTGGCCGCCGTCACCTCGTTGGGCGCGCCGCTCACGCATCGCGACCATGCGCACGGCGTGATGTTCGTCACCGGCCACGCCCGCAGCCAGGACGCCGCCATGCACTGGCCCACCCTGGCCGCGACGGCGGCGCAAGGCGTGACGCTGGTGATCTACATGGGCGTGGCGACGGTCGAGTCGCTGCAGCGCGGCCTGCTCGAGGGCCTGCCCGCGAGCACCCCGGTGGCCGTGGTGCAGCATGCCAGCCTGCCGTCGCAGCGGCAGCTGCTTTCGACCCTGGGCGATCTCGCCGCCGCCGTGCGGCGCGAAGGGTTGGGCAGCCCCGCCATCATCGTGGTCGGGGATGTGCTGCATGCCGCGAATGCCATCGACTTAGGGGTTCCGGCGAGCCTCGCGGCCTGAAGCTGTCTCCGATAATCCGGGCCGGCGAAAGGGGACCCGGAATGCAAGAACTCGACAAGCTCAACCAGCTCAGCGAATCCCATGGCGCGCTCGAGACCGGCCACGGCATGGTGTCCGGCGTGATCGCGCTGATGCTGGCGGTGCTGTGTTTCCTGGGCGTGCTCGCCTTCCACTTCCCCGAATACCTGACCACGCCGCAGCTGCGCAAGTCCTACGACGTCGCGGTGCTGCGCCAGGTGATGTACTGGGCCATGGTCGTGGCTGGCGGCATCTCGCTGTTCAACATCGTCTTCGGGCGCTCGCGCTGGCTGGCCTTCGCGTCCTTCGTGCTGGTGGGTCTCACGCTGGCCCTGGGCGGGCACAAGGTGCCGGTCAACGACTTCGCCGACAACACGCCCTACATCGGGCTCGACTGGTTCATCCTCGACCTGCTGGGCTCCAGCCTGATCTTCGTCTTCATCGAGAAGCTGTTCGCCCACCGCCGCGAGCAACCGGTGTTCCGCGCCGAATGGCAGACCGACATGCACCACTTCATCGTCAATCACATGGTGGTGGGCTTCGTGCTGCTGGCGACCAACCTGCTGGTGCACAAGCTGTTCGGCTGGGCGGCGCGTGATGGCATCCAGGGCTGGGTGCAGGGGCTGCCTTTTCCGGTCGCGCTGTTCCTCATCGTCCTGGTCGCCGACCTGGTGCAGTACTGGACCCATCGCGCCTACCACGAGGTGCCGCTGCTGTGGCGGCTGCACGCGGTGCACCACAGCGTCAAGAGCATGGACTGGCTGGCCGGCTCGCGCCAGCACATCCTGGAGCTGCTGATCACGCGCACCCTGGTGCTGGCGCCGATCTACGTGCTGGGCTTCAGCAAGGAAGTCATCGACGCCTACATCGTGGTGGTCGGCTTCCAGGCGGTGTTCAACCACGCCAACGTGAGCGTGCGGCTGGGGCCGCTGCGCTACGTGATCGTCACGCCCAATTTCCACCACTGGCATCACTCGCAGGACGACGAGGCGATCGACAAGAACTACGCGGCGCACTTCGCTTTCCTGGACCATCTCTTCGGCACCGCGGTGCAGTCGGATCGCAAGTGGCCCGATCGCTACGGCGTGGTGGGCGACTACGTGCCCAACGGGTTCTGGAAGCAGGTCAAGTTTCCGTTCGTCTGGAAGGGCTAGCGCGTCGGGCATGCAGACCTTCGACGCCGTCGTCATCGGCGCCGGCGCGGCCGGCCTGTTCTGTGCCGGCATCGCGGGCCAGCGCGGGCTGCGCGTGCTGCTCGTCGATCACGCCGAGAAGCTCGCCGAGAAGATCCGCATCTCGGGCGGCGGCCGCTGCAACTTCACCAACCGCGAGGCGGGGCCGGCCAACTTCCTGTCCGCCAATCCGCACTTCTGCCGCTCGGCGCTGGCGCGCTACACGGCGCACGACTTCATCGCCCTGGTGCAGCGCCACCGCATCGCCTTCCACGAGAAGCACAAGGGCCAGCTGTTTTGCGACGGGTCCAGCGACGAGATCGTCGCCATGCTGGTGCGCGAATGCGAGCAAGGCGGCGTGACCCGCTGGCAGCCCTGCGCCGTCGAGGCGATCCGCCGCGCCGGCAAGACCTTCGAGCTGGATACCGACCGGGGGCCCGTGCGCTCGGCGCAGGTCGTCATCGCGACCGGCGGCCTGTCGATCCCGAAGATCGGCGCCAGCGACTTCGGCTACCGCATCGCGCGCCAGTTCGGTCACCGCATCGTCGAGACACGCCCGGCGCTGGTCCCTCTGACCTTCGACGCCGCCGCATGGACACCCTTCACGCCGCTGGCCGGCCTGTCGCTGCCGGCACGGGTCGAGACCGGCGAGGGCCGCACGCGCGGCCAGTTCCTCGAGGACCTGCTCTTCACCCACCGCGGGCTGAGCGGGCCCGCCATCCTCCAGATCTCGACCTACTGGCGGCCCGGCGAGCCGATCCGCCTGGACCTGGCACCGGAGCTGGACCTGCGGGCCGCCCTGCGCGCCGCGAAGACGCTGTCGCGGCGCCAGCTCGGCAACGAGCTGGCCGAGATCCTGCCGCGCCGCCTGGCCGAGACCTGGCTGGCCGACCAGCCCGACCTGGCCGACCGGCCGCTGCCGGAGGTCCGGGATCGCGACCTGGAGCGCCTTTCGAGTGAACTCGAACGGTGGGAATTGACGCCGTCGGGCACCGAGGGCTACCGCAAGGCCGAGGTCACCGCGGGCGGCGTCGACACCCGCGCGCTGAGCTCCCAGAGCATGGAGAGCCAGCACCAGGGCGGCCTGTACTTCATCGGCGAGGTGGTCGACGTGACGGGCTGGCTGGGCGGCTACAACTTCCAGTGGGCCTGGGCCAGTGCGGCCGCCTGTGCCGGGGCACTGCAAGCCGCACGCGGATAAGGCTATAATCGTTGTCTTTGCTGGCAAACCCCGCGCCGCGATCGCGGGCACAAGCCCCAGGTGAAACTCCGGACCCTTCGCCTGCCAGGCACTGCCCTTTCGACACCGAGCGCAACTTTTCTAGGATCCACCGATTACATGACTACGATTCGCGTCAAAGAAAACGAGCCGTTCGACGTGGCACTGCGCCGCTTCAAGCGCACCATCGAGAAACTCGGCCTGCTGACCGATCTTCGTGCCCGCGAGTTCTACGAAAAGCCCACCGCCGAGCGCAAGCGCAAGAAGGCCGCCGCCGTGAAGCGCCACTTCAAGCGCATCCGCAGCATGCAGCTGCCCAAGCGCCTGTACTGAGCCCTCGGCGCCCGCCATACCCACCAGAAAGCCCGCGCCAGCGGGCTTTTTGCCTTCCAAGGACCCCACGATGCCCCTCAAGGACCAGATCACCGAAGACATGAAGACGGCCATGCGGGCCAAGGACGCCCCGCGGCTGCTGACCATCCGTGGCCTGCTGGCGGCGCTCAAGCAGAAGGAAGTCGATGAGCGCATCACGCTCGACGACGCCGCGGTGGTGGGCATCATCGACAAGCTCATCAAACAGCGCAAAGATTCGATCTCCCAGTTCGCCGCAGCCGGCCGGACCGATCTCGTCGACAAGGAAAGCGCCGAGCTGAAGGTGCTCGAAGGCTACCTGCCGCAGCGCCTGGGCGCCGACGAGATCGCCGCCGAAGTCGCGAAGATCGTCGCCGAGCTGGGTGCCAGCGGCCCGGCCGACATGGGCAAGGTGATGGGCGCGGTGAAGACCCGCCTGGCCGGCAAGGCCGACATGGGCCAGGTGTCGGCGGCGGTCAAGCAGGCGCTCGCGAAGTGAGCATCGGAGGTTCGTTCGAATGAGCATCCAGGTCCAGCAGCTCAGCTCCGACGTGTGCGTCGCTCCGCAACTCGGCCCCGAGGCCATGGCGGCGGCGGCCGAGGCGGGCTTCAAGAGCGTCATCAACAACCGCCCCGACTTCGAAGGCGGCCCCGACCAGCCCACCAACGCCGCCATCGAGGCGGCGGCCAAGGCCGCCGGCCTGGCCTACGCCTTCCTGCCGGTGGCCCCGGGCTACCAGAGCCCTGAAGAGATCGCGCGCTTCGCCGAGCTCATCGCCACCCTGCCCCATCCGGTGCTGGCGTTCTGCCGCACCGGCACCCGCTCGGGCAAGCTGTTCCGCGCCGCGACCGGCGGCTGAACCGCGCTCGGCGCATGCGCCTCAAGCTCAAGGTCTTCCTGCTCGCGGTCATCCCGCTGCTGGCCTCGCTGGCGCTGATCGCGCTGGCGGTGAGCCACCAGGCGGAAGACCTCGCGGCACGCGAGCGGGCGCTGGTCGAATCGGCCACCATGGCGGCGAAGAAGGCCGAACTGCGCCACTACGTCGACCTGGCGCAAAGCGCGCTCGCGCCGCTGTACGGCTCGGGGCGCAACGACGAGGCGACGAAGGAGGAGGCGATCCGCCTTTTGGCCTCGCTCGACTTCGGCAGCGACGGCTACTTCTTCCTCTACGACATGTCGGGCAGGAACCTGATGCACCCGCGCCAGCCCGAACTGGTCGGGCGCGACCTCTGGGACATGCGCGACGGTGAAGGCACGCCGGTCATCCAGAACCTGATCGCCCGTGCCCGCGAAGGCGGCGGCTTCGTGCGCTACGTGTGGAACAAGCCCTCGGCCGGCCTGCAGGCGCCCAAGCTCGGCTACGCGGTGGCGCTGCCGCGCTGGAACTGGATGCTGGGCACCGGCATCTACCTCGACGACGTGCAGGCCACCATCGCGCAGGTCGACCGCCAGGTCACCGCCAACGTCACCACGACGATGTGGTGGATCGCAGGCATTGCGGTGCTGAGCATCGCGCTCACCGGCGTGTGCGGGCTGGTGCTCAACGTGAGCGAGTCGCGCATCGCCGACGCCAAGCTGCGCCTGCTGGCGCGCCAGGTGGTGCAGTCGCAGGAGGCCGAGCGCGCCCACCTGTCGCGCGAGCTGCACGACAGCACCAGCCAGACCCTGGTCTCGATCAAGCTGCTGATGGAGTCGGCGATCGCGCGCATGGGCGACGCCGCGCCGCCCGCCCTGCCCAAGGCCCTCGACCGGCTGAAGGCCGCGCTCGGCGAGGTGCGCAGCATCTCGCACCGGCTGCGTCCGGCCGAGCTCGATGTGCTGGGGCTGCCCGCGGCGCTGCGCCATCTCGCCGAGGAGTTCGGCGAGCACAGCGGCAGCGCGCTCAGCGTGCGGGTGCGCGGCGAGGTCGAGCAGTTGCCGGAGGAGATCAAGACCGTGCTGTTCCGCATCGCGCAGGAGGCCTTGACCAACATCCAGAAGCATGCGGCTGCCGATCGCGTGATGCTGTGGCTGAGCTTCGGCCGCAGCGGCCTGCGACTGCGTGTCATCGACGACGGCCAGGGCTTCGACGTGGCCGCGGTGCACACCGACCCCCGGCGCGGCATCGGGCTGCGCAACATGCGCGAGCGGCTGGCCTCCATCGGCGGCAGCTTCACGGTCTTGTCGCGTCCGGGCCGGACCCAGATCGTCGCCGACGTGCCGGCCGGCGCGCTGCGCCGATTTGCCATGAAAGAAGCCGCATGACGCCCACCCGCCTGTTGATCGTCGACGACCACCCGCTGGTGCGCGAGGGCCTGAAGGCCCGGCTGTCGGGCCTGACCTCGCTCGAGGTGGTCGGCGAGGCCGGCGACGCGATCGAGGCTTCAAACCAAGTAGCCGCCACCCGGCCTGACCTGGTGCTGATGGACGTCGGCATGAAGGACGTCAACGGCATCGACCTGACGCGTCAGCTGCTGGCCGAGCAGCCCGGCCTGCTGGTGCTCATCCTGAGCATGTACGACAACCCGGAGTACGTGAACCGCGCGATGCAGGCCGGCGCACGCGGCTATGTGCTGAAGGACGCCCCCGCCAGCGACATCATCGACGCGATTGCCGCGGTGACCGCGGGCGGCACCTTCCTCAGCCCGGCCGTGTCCGGGCGCCTGTTCCGCTCGCAAACCCCCCGACCGGTGATGTCGCTGCGCGAGAGCGAGATCCTCGCCTGCCTGGCCAAGGGCCGCTCCAGCAAGCAGATCGCGCAGGAGCTCGACCTGAGCGTGCGCACCGTCGAGTCGCACCGCCAGAACATCAAGCGCAAGCTCAACCTGGACGGGCAGGCCGAGCTCATCAAGTACGCGGTCGAGCACTGCCGCGACTTCGGCGTCGGCCCACCGTCTGCGTAGGACCACGTAGCTGAAAGACCCGTTGCGGCGCGTCGGCGCCTCGGGTCTGATCGCCATCGGTGAGTCCATCGTCCGGCCCTCGCCCGATCCTCGGGTAAGGCCGCTGTGAATCCATGCCTGCGATCCATACAATCCGCCGACTTCGAACCATCGGCCGGAGCGGCCAGCGCGCGCCGCTTCCCATGCCATCCGCATCCGGGGGGGAACACGACATGACGCAGCACGGCGTTGCCCCATCTGCCACCTCCTCCAGAAAGTGCCTTCCATGAACGGATTGCTCGCCTTCGCCCGCTGGGTCGACTGGGTGTCCGACAAGTTCGGCGCCGTCGCCAAGTGGGCGGTCGTCCTGTCGTGCTTCATCAGCGCCACCAATGCGGCCGTGCGCTACACCTTCGACTACAGCTCGAACGCCTTCCTCGAGATCCAGTGGTACCTGTTCGCCGCCGCGGTGATGTTCGGCGCGTCCCAGGTGCTGCACGTGAACGAGCACGTGCGGGTCGACGTGCTCTACGGCCGCTACTCCGGCAAGACGCAGGTCTGCATCGACCTGTTCGGGCTCGTCTTCTTCCTGATGCCGGTGATGGCAATGATGCTGTACCTGTCGTGGCCGCTGTTCATGCGCATGTTCCTCACGCACGAGATGTCGCAGAACGCCGGCGGCCTGATCCGCTGGCCCGCCATGCTGACGCTCCCGATCGGCTTCGCGCTCATGGTCCTGCAGGGCATCGCCGAGATCATCAAGCGCATCGCGTGGCTGCAGAACAAGTTCGACATGGACATCCACTACGAGAGGCCGCTGCAATGATCAGCATGCAGACCTTCGCCCCGCTCATGTTCGCGGGGCTGATCCTGATCATGCTGATCGGCTTCCCGGTGGCGTTCTCGCTGTCGGCGCTGGGGCTGATGTGCGGCTTCTTCGCCATCGAGATGGGCTGGTTCAGCCCCGACTTCATGCAGGCGCTGCCGCTGAACGTGTTCGGCATCCTGTCGAACGACCTGCTGCTGGCGATCCCGTTCTTCACGCTGATGGGGTCCATCCTCGAGAAGTGCGGCCTGGCCGAAGACATGCTCGACTCGATGGGCCAGCTCTTCGGGCCGGTGCGCGGCGGGCTCGGCTACTCGGTCATCATCGTGGGCTTCATCCTCGGCGCGATCACCGGCACGGTGGCCGGGCAGGTGATCGCCATGGCGATGATCTCGCTGCCGGTGATGATGCGCTACAACTACAACATGCGCTATGCGACCGGCGTGCTGGCCGCCTCGGGCACCATCACGCAACTGGTGCCGCCGTCGCTGGTGCTGGTGGTGCTGGCCGACCAGCTCAGCGTGTCGGTGGGCCAGATGTACAAGGGCGCGTGGGGTCCGTCGATCCTGCAGGTGCTGATCTTCGCGCTGTACACCTTCATGCTGGCCCGCTTCAAGCCGGACCACGTGCCGGGCGTCCCCAAGAGTGCACGCTCGCTCGACGGCTGGGCGCTGTGGGGCAAGTGCCTGCGCGGGATCATCCCGTCGGCCATCCTGATCTTCGCCGTGCTGGGCAGCATGGGAGGCCTGCCGGGCATCAACACGGCCATCTGCACGCCGACCGAAGCCGGCGCGATGGGCGCGGTCGGGGCGTTCATCCTCGCTGCCTTGCACCGCCGCCTGACCTGGCCGGTGATCAGGGAAGGCATGACCGGCACGATGCGCATCACCGCCATGGTGGTGTTCATCCTCATCGGCTCGCGCGTGTTCTCGCTGGTGTTCCAGGGTGTCGACGGCGGCAAGTGGATCGAGCACATGCTGTCCAACCTGCCGGGCGGGCAGCTCGGCTTCCTGATCGTCGTCAACGTCTTCATCTTCTTCCTGGCGTTCTTCCTCGACTTCTTCGAGATCGCCTTCATCATCCTGCCGCTGCTCGGACCGGTGTCCTCCAAGCTGGGCATCAACCAGGTGTGGTTCGGCGTGCTGCTGTGCGTCAACATGCAGACCAGCTTCATGCACCCGCCCTTCGGCTTCGCGCTGTTCTACCTGCGCGGCATCTCCGATTCGCTGTTCAAGAGCGGAGGCCTGCTGCGCAAGGTCGAGTCGACCGACATCTACCTGGGCGCCATTCCCTGGGTGGTGATGCAGCTGGTGCTGGTGGTCACCGTCATCTTCTTCCCGCAGACGGTGACGGTGTTCCTCGACGAGGAAGCCAAGATCGACATCGACAAGGTGCAGATCGAGGCGCCGCCGCAGCAGGAGCCGGACACCAAGCCCGAGGACGAGCAGAAGAACACCGACGACCTGTTCAAGAACGCGACCCAGGGCGACCCTGCCGCCAGCGCACCCGAAGGCGCCAAGGAAGAGGATCCGACCGACGCGGTGCGCAAGGCCCTCGAGGGCGACGCCAAGAAGTAGCCGCAGCGCGCCGTGCCGTTCATCGCCGAGCCGGCCGAGGGGCCGGCTTTCTCCGTCAGCGCCAAGGTGATTGCGACCGCGCTGCTTGCCGTCATGCTCTGGACGGCGGCGTCGGCGGCGCCGCAGGTCGCCGCACACCGCTGGTCGCCGCCCCAGCTCCTGCTGGGGCTCGTCGCCATGGCGGCCTTGGGGCTGGGCTACTACTGGATCCTGCGCAGCCGCACCGGCATCGATCACACGCACATCCGGCAGACCTGGCTGTGGCCCAAGGTCGTGGCCATCGCCGACGTGACCGAGGCCAAGTTCATCTACGTGCCGTTTGTCGCCTGGCTCATCACGCCGCGGCTGGTCGTGCGCGTGCGAGGCCAGGGCAAGGTCGTGTTCCACGCAGCCGACCCGCGCGTTCTGGCGGCCTTCGCCAGGCTGAGCCTGGGGCAGCCGGTATGAGCTGCGCAAAGAGAAAAGGCCCCGCGGTGCGGGGCCTTTGTGCCTGCGTGTTCGCTCAGAGCTTCTGCTGCTGCATGAAGTTGTCGAACCCCGCCTCGGTGAAGCGGAACCACAGGTTCTGCTCGGCGCGGAACTTCGAATAGTCGGCGTAGACCTTCTTCCAGTTCGGGTTCTTGGCCGACAGCTCGTCGTAGAACTCCATCGCCGCCTTGAACGCGGCCTGCATCACGTCCTTCGGGAACGCACGCAGCTTGCTGCCGCCGCCGACCAGCTGCTTGAGCGCCGCCGGGTTGCGCGCGTCGTACTTGGCCTGCATGTCGACGTGAGCGTGCGACGCCGCGGCCTCGACCATGGCCTTGTAGTCGGGCGTCAGCGCCTCCCAGGCCTTGGTGTTGACCAGGAAGTCGAGCTGCGGGCCGCCTTCCCACCAGCCGGGGTAGTAGTAGAACGGGGCGACCTTGTTGAAGCCGAGCTTCTGGTCGTCGTACGGACCCACCCATTCGGCCGCGTCGATGGTGCCCTTCTCGAGCGCCTGGTAGATCTCGCCGCCGGGGATGTTCTGCGGCACGCCGCCGACGCGCTCGAGCACCTTGCCGCCGAAGCCGCCGATGCGCATCTTCAGGCCCTTGATGTCCTTGATGGTCTTGATCTCCTTGCGGTACCAGCCACCCATCTGCGCGCCGGTGTTGCCGCCGGGGAAGCTGATGATGTTGTAGTTGGCGTAGAACTCGCGCATCAGCTTGAGGCCGTTGCCTTCGTACATCCAGGCCGTCATCTGGCGGGAGTTCAGGCCGAAGGGGATGGCGCAGGCCAGCGCGAAGGTCTCGTCCTTGCCGAAGAAGTAGTACGGCGCGGTGTGCGCCATCTCGACGGTGCCGCCCTGAACGGCGTCGACCACGCCGAAGGCCGGCACGATCTCGCCGCCGGCGTGGGTGGAGACCTGGAACTTGCCTCCCGACATCTCGGAGAGCTTCTTCGCGAACACGTCGGCCGCGCCGAAGATGGTGTCCAGCGATTTGGGGAAGCTCGATGCCATGCGCCAGCGGATGTTCGCCTGCGCATGCACGACGGCCGGCGCGACACCGGCCGCCAGCACGCCGGCGATGCCGGCACCATGGACAAAGGAACGACGCTGCATGTGGGGTCTCCTGTTGTTTGCAGACAAGTCAGTGCGCGGAAATTCTAGGAGGGGGGCCAGTTCACCCACCCCGGATTTACCCGTGCGAGAAAGCCGCGTCAACGAGCCTGCAGCGCGGGCGTTCAGGAGCCGGCGATCTTCATCCTGTCGATCAGCACCGAGCCGATCGTCTTGCCGCCGAGCGTGTAGGCATCTGCGCCCACGGCGGCCAAGCCCTTGAACATGTCGCGCATGTTGCCGGCGATGGTGATCTCGTGGACCGGATAGGCAATGCGCCCGTTCTCGACCCAGAAGCCCGCGGCACCGCGCGAGTAGTCGCCCGTCACGTAGTTGACGCCCTGCCCCATCAGCTCGATCACGAACAGCCCGCGGTGCAGCTTGCGCAGCATCGCGTCGAGGTCGTCGCCGGCTTGCGTGAGACGGCTGCTGAGCCGCAGGTTCTGCGAGCCGCCGGCGTGGCCGGTGGTGCGCATGGCGAGCTTGCGCGCCGAGTAGCTCGACAGGAAGTATCCCTGCACCACGCCGCCCGTCACCACGTCGCGCACCCGCGTTACCACGCCCTCGTCGTCGAAGGGCGCGCTGCCCTTGCCGCGCATCTGGTGCGGGTTCTCGTGGATGTCGATGTGATCCGGCAGCACGGCCTTGCCCAGCGAATCGAGCAGGAAGCTCGACTTGCGGTACAGCGCGCCGCCGCTGGTGGCCTGCACGTAAGCGCCCAGCAGGCCGGCCGCGACGGTGGACTCGTAGAGCACCGGCACTTCGCAGGTCGCGATCTTGCGCGAGCGCAGGCGCGACAGCGCACGCTCGGCGGCATACCGGCCCACCGCCTCGGGCGCCGCCAGGTCGGCCGGCGCGCGCATCGAGGTGTACCAGGCGTCGCGCTGCATGTCGTCGCCGCCGCGTCCCGGCAGCGACGCAATGGGCGCGACCGACAGCGAATGCCGGGAGCTTGCATAGCCGCCGCGAAAGCCGCGCGTATTGCCGGCGAAGAAGTGCGATTGCTGCGCCGACACGCCGGCGCCCTCGGAGTTGGTGATGCGACGATCGACCGCCAGCGCGGCGCTCTCGCAGCGCGCGGCCAGCTCCACGGCGGCCTCGGCGTCGATGGCCCAGGGATGGAAGAGATCGAGGTCGCGCTGCGCCGCGGCGCCGGTGGCGATGTCTTCGGCTTCGGGCAGGCCGGCGGCGGGATCCTCGGCGGTGAAGCGAGCGATGTCGTACGCGGCCTGCACCGTCTGCTCCAGCGCCTTGCGCGAGAAGTCGGAAGTGCTTGCGTTGCCGCGGCGCTGGCCGATGTACACCGACACGCCGATCGACTTGTCGCGGTTGCGCTCGACGTTCTCGACCTCGCGCTTGCGCACCGACACCGACAGCCCCACGCCCTCGGAAACCTCGACCCCGGCATCGCTCGCACCCAGCGACTTCGCGACCGCCAGCGCGTCTTCGACGAGCTGCTGGAACTGGTCGCGCGAGTAGGCGAAGCCGGAGCGGGCAGCGGCGGCAGGGGCAAGGGTGTCTGTGGTCATGCGTGAGTCCGGCGGAGCACCGGCGCGGTGCGAGGGCGGGACTATCATACCGAGCACTTTTCACTCTCAGCAGCACGGTGATCATGCGCGCGTCACGCCCTTCCGCCGACGAGCTCCCTCCCGAAGGCGACGACGGCGGCGAGCGCCCCAGCAAGACGCAGCTCAAGAAGGCATCCCACGACCTGCAGGACCTCGGCGAAGCGCTGGTCGAGCTGCCCGACCACCGGCTGGGCGAGCTCGAGATCGACGAGACCCTGCTCGACGCCATCCGCGAGTACCGGCGCACCAAGTCGCACGAAGGGCGTCGCCGCCAGATGCAGTACATCGGCAAGCTGATGCGCCGCACCGACCCGGAGCCGCTGCGCGAGGCGGTGGCCGCGCTGCAGCTGGGCCGCGCCAAGGATGCCCTCGCGCTGCATGAGGCCGAGCGCTGGCGCGCCGAGCTGATCGCCGGCGACGACGCGCTGACGCGCTGGACCGCGGACCACCCGGCCAGCGACCTGCAGCAGCTGCGCAGCCTCATCCGCGCAGCGCGCAAGGATGCCGCGGCCACGCCGGAGCAGCGCAGCGGCAAGGCCTATCGCGACCTCTTCAAGTTCATCCGGGACCAGTCATGAGCGCCCAGGCCGCCCTGGGCGCGAATTCCCTCTCGGAGGGACCACACGAAGTTTGCAGGGTGCACGAATGACCTCCACACCGTTCGATCCGCTGCGCGTCGGCGTGGTCTCGGTCAGCGACCGAGCCTCCGCCGGCGTCTACGAAGACAAGGGCATCCCGGCCCTGAAGGAATGGCTGTCACGCGCGGTGCGCAATCCGCTGACCTGGGAGACCCGGCTCATCCCCGACGAGGCCGATGCGATCAGCGCCGCGCTGCGCGAGCTGGTCGACGCGCATCGCTGCGACCTCGTGCTCACCACTGGCGGCACCGGCCCGGCGCCGCGCGACGTCACGCCCGAAGCGACGCTGGCCGTGGCCGACAAGCTCATGCCCGGCTTCGGCGAGCAGATGCGCCAGATCAGCCTGAGCTTCGTGCCGACGGCCATCCTCTCGCGCCAGGTCGCGGTGATCCGCGGCAAGGCCCTGATCATCAACCTGCCCGGACAGCCGAAGTCGATCGCCGAGACGCTGGAGGGCCTGCCGGGCGCGCAGCCGCCGGTGCACGGCATCTTCGCCGCCGTGCCCTACTGCATCGACCTGATCGGCGGCCCGTACATCGAGTGCGACGAGGCGGTGTGCAAGGCGTTCCGGCCGAAGTCGGCGAAACGCCCGCAGGCGTGATCACCGCATCAACTGCTTGAGGTGATCGGCGTCGAAGTCCTCGGTGGTGTGCGCATCGCTGGGCACGCACTCCTGCGCCGCTTTCGCCGTCGACAGCTTCTCGATCGCCGCCCACAGCAGTGCGATCTGGTGCTCGTGGCCGGCGGCGTTGTCGATCAAGCCCTTCATCGCCTGGGCGACCGGGTCGTCGCCCTGGGTCACGCCGTAGGCCGAGAACCCCATGCGCGCCGACATGTCCTCCCGCCGCGCGGCGGCCGTGGCTTCGATGATGCGCGCGGGAATGCCCACCGCCGTCGCCCCCGCCGGAACCGGCTTGAGCAGCACTGCGTTGGCGCCGACGCGCGCACCGTCGCCGACGGTGAAGCCGCCCAGCACCTTGGCGCCCGCGCTCACCACCACGCCTCGCCCCAGGGTGGGATGCCGCTTGGTGCCCTTGTACAGCGAGGTGCCGCCCAGGGTCACGCCCTGGTAGATGGTGCATTCGTCGCCGATCTCGGCCGTCTCGCCGATCACGATGCCCATGCCGTGGTCGATGAACACGCGCCGGCCGATGGTCGCGCCCGGATGGATCTCGATGCCGGTGAACCAGCGTGCGAGGTTGGAGACGAAGCGCGCGGTGACGTGCCAGCCGTGCGTCCAGCAGCTGTGGGCCCAGCGGTGAAGCAGCAGCGCATGCAGGCCGGGGTAACAGGTCAGCACCTCCCACGTGCTGCGCGCGGCGGGGTCGCGCTCCAGGATGCAGGCGATGTCTTCTCGTAGGCGCTGGAACATGGAAAGGCCCTCGGTGGGTCGCGGGCCAGTTTAGCCTCAGCCCCCGGAACGCGCCGGAGGCGGCGCGAAAGTGCGCACCCTCGGCAAACCCTTTGGCGGCGCGGCCCGCGCCGCCCTCAGCCCTGGCGACAGAGGACCAGGCCCAGCACGCCCACGCCGATCAGCATGAGCCAGCCCGTCTGCGGCTCGGGCACGGGCGTGACCCGCGCGTCGTCTTCCGGCTCGAAGGCCTGGACGCCGGGGTGGAAGCTGCTGGCCGCGCCCGCACCGGCCGAGAAGGTGGGATCGCCGCCGAAGAACGCGAGGTCGGCGTAGGCATCGGCCGATGCATAACTCGGCGTCCGGGTGCCCGCCGCGAAGGTGTGGTCCAGCGGGGCCGAGGTGGCCGCCACCGGCCAGGCCGCAGCCCACAGGGCGATGGCGCCGAAGAGCGCCCGTTGCGAGGCATTCATGGACCGACAGCGTAGCCACGCGCCGGCGGGCTCGCCATCCCCGGACCCAGGGTCATTCGCGGCCGCGCCGCCCCTGGATCGCCCGCGCGATGCCGCGCAGGATGTGAACTTCTTCACGTGTCAGCCCGGTGCGGTTGAGCAGCTGGTTCAGGCGCGGCATGAGCTTCTTCGGCGCCGCCGGATCCAGGAAGCCGATTTCCTGCAGCACGCCCTGCCAATGCGCCAGCAGGCCCTGCACGGCCGCCGCGTCGGCCAGCGCCGGCTCGGGCGTGCGTGCGCGCACCGGAAAGCCGCCCTGGGCCTCCCGCCAGTCGTAGGCGACGAGCTGCACGGCCTGCGCCAGGTTGAGCGAGCCGTAGTCGGGATGGGTGGGAATGCTCAGGCAGGCGTGGCAGCGGTAGACCTCGTCGTTGCTCATGCCGAAGCGCTCGGAGCCGAAGACGAAGGCCACGCGCCGCGGCTCGCCGGCCAGGGTGGCGAACAGCGCGCGCGGCGCGTGGGTGGGCGGACCGAAGTCGCGCGGCGTCATGGCCGTCGCGCAGGCGAAGGTGATGCCGTCCAGCGCATCGTCGAGGCGATCGACGATGCGCGCGCGCGCCAGCACGTCGGTGGCGCCGCTGGCCAGGGCCAGCGTGTCGGGCTGCGCCAGCACGTCGGCATGGCGCGGTGCGACCAGCACCAGGTCGGTGAATCCCATCACCTTCATCGCCCGCGCCGTCGCGCCGACGTTGCCGGGATGGCTGGTGTTCAAGAGGATGAAGCGCGTCGGGTCCGAGTCCTGCATGGGGAGCGCCGGGTAAAATCGCGATTATCCGCAGCGGTCCTCGCTGCCCGCTCTTTCCCTCTGCCGGTCCACGATTCACAAGGTTGCCCCATGTCGCAAGCGCTCCATCCCATGCTCAACATCGCCATCAAGGCGGCACGTGCGGCGGGGGCCATCATCAACCGTGCATCGCTGGACCTCGACCTGCTCAAGGTCAACACCAAGTCGCCCAACGACTTCGTCACCGAGGTCGACCAGGCCGCCGAGCAGGCCATCATCGAAACCCTGCTCACCGCCTATCCCGGCCACGGCATCCTGGCCGAGGAATCGGGCCGCGCGCACGGCGCGCGCGACAGCGACTACGTCTGGATCATCGACCCGCTGGACGGCACCACCAACTTCATCCACGGCTTCCCGGTCTATGCCGTGTCGATCGCGCTCACCTTCAAGGGCCAGGTGCAGCAGGCGGTGGTCTACGACCCCTCGCGCAACGACCTGTTCTATGCCTCCCGCGGCCGCGGCGCCTTCCTCAACGACAAGCGGCTGCGCGTGTCCAAGCGCACCCGCATGCAGGAGTCGCTGGTCGGCACCGGCTTTCCCTTCCGCAAGGGCGACAACTTCAAGCGCTACGTGCAGATGTTCGAGGCGGTGATGCAGAACTGCGCCGGCCTGCGCCGCCCGGGCGCTGCCGCGCTCGACCTGTGCTACGTGGCGGCCGGCTACTACGACGGCTTCTTCGAGACCGGCCTGAACGCCTGGGACGTGGCCGCCGGCTCGCTGCTGATCACCGAGGCGGGCGGCCTCATCGGCAACTTCACCGGCGAGGCCGACTACCTCTACCAGCGCGAGGTGGTGGCCGGCAACCCGCGCATCTACGGCCAGCTGGTGCAGATCCTCGGGCCCTACACGCGGGTGATCAAGCAGGACGGGCACGCCGCCCATCCCGAGGCCCCGGTGCTCACGCCCGAGGCGGCACTGGCCGAGACGATGGCCAAGGCCGCCGACACGGCGAAGAAGAAGGGACCGGTTCGCATCCGCAAGGCCGACATGCCGGACAAGGACGATGCGTCCCTCTGAGCGGGCCGGCGCAATGACCACCTTGCCGCCGGCGGACGCTGACCTCAGCGCCCACACGCCGATGATGCAGCAGTACCTGCGCATCAAGGCGCAGCACCCCGACACGCTCGTCTTCTACCGGATGGGCGACTTCTACGAGCTGTTCTTCGACGACGCCCGGCGCGGCAACAAGCTGCTCGACATCACCCTCACCACCCGCGGCCAGAGCGCCGGCGAGCCCGTGGTGATGGCCGGCGTGCCGGTGCACGCGGTGGAAAGCTACCTGGCCAAGCTGATCAAGCTCGGCGAGGCGGTCGCGATCTGCGAGCAGGTCGGCGACGTCGCCACCGCCAAGGGCCCGGTGGAGCGCAAGGTGGTGCGCATCGTCACGCCCGGCACCGTCACCGACACCGAGCTGCTGGCCGACAAGAGCGACGCGCTGCTTCTGGCACTGGCCGCGCAGACCCATCGCGGCGTCACCACCTACGGCCTGGCCTGGCTGGGCCTGACCAACGGCCAGCTCGGCCTCACCGAATGCGACGAGCGCCAGCTCGCCGGCTGGCTGGCGCGCCTGAATGCCGCCGAGGTGCTGGTCGCGCGCGACGCCGAGCCGGCCGCGCTGCGCGCCGCGCGGGTTGCCATCACCCACCGCCCCGCCTGGCAGTTCGATGCCGCGCTGGGCCAGCGCAAGCTGTGCGAACAGCTGCGCGTGACCATGCTCGCCGGCTTCAACGCCCAGGACCTGCCGTGCGCCCACGCCGCGGCGGCAGCGCTGCTGACCTATGCCGAGCACACCCAGGGCCAGGCCCTGACCCATGTGCGCAGCCTCAAGGTCGAGCGCGCCAGCGCCCTGCTCGACCTGCCGCCGCTCACCCATCGCAACCTCGAGCTCACGCAAACGTTGCGCGGCGAGGATTCGCCCACCCTGCTGTCGCTGCTGGACACCTGCCGGACCGGCATGGGCAGCCGCGCCTTGCGCCAGTGGCTCACCCATCCGCTGCGCGAGCGCAGCGTCGCCAGCCAGCGTCACGACGCGCTCGAGGTGCTGATCGAGCAAAGCCCCGAGCGCCTGCGAGAAGCCTTGCGCGGCGTGTGCGACGTGGAGCGCATCACCGCCCGCATCGCCTTGCGCCAGGTCCGCCCGCGCGAGCTCACCGGCTTGCGCGCCACGCTGCAGGGCCTGCCTTCGATCCGCGCGCTGGTGCCGGTCGACGCGACCACCTTGCTCGACATGCTGGCCGAGGCGCTCAACCCGTCGGCCGACGTGCAGGCGCTGCTGGCCGCGTCGATCGCCGACGAGCCGGCCGTGCTGCTGCGCGACGGCGGGGTCATCGCCACCGGCTTCGACGCCCAGCTCGACGAGCTGCGCGCCATCAGCGAGAACTGCGACGCCTTCCTGCTCGACCTCGAGACCCGCGAACGCGCACGCACCGGCATCGCCAACCTGCGCGTTCAATACAACAAGGTCCACGGCTTCTACATCGAGATCACGCAAGGCCAGCTCGACAAGGTGCCGATGGACTACCTGCGGCGCCAGACCCTGAAGAACGCCGAGCGCTTCATCACGCCGGAGCTGAAGGCCTTCGAGGACAAGGCGCTGTCGGCGCAGGAGCGCGCGCTGGCGCGCGAGAAGCTGCTCTACGACCAGGTGATCGACCAGCTGCTGACCCACCTGGAGGCGCTGTCGGGCCTGGCGCGGGCGCTGGCCGCGCTGGACGCGCTCGCCGCCCTGGCCGAGCGGGCGACCACGCTGAACTGGAGTCGGCCGCAGTTCGTCAAGGAGCCCTGCATCGCGATCGAGGCCGGCCGCCACCCGGTGGTCGAGGCCCGCCTGCTCGAGACCGGCGCCGGCAGCTTCATGCCCAACGATTGCCGCCTCGACGCGACCCGCAAGATGCTGGTCATCACCGGCCCCAACATGGGCGGCAAGAGCACCTTCATGCGCCAGGTCGCCCTGATCGCGCTGCTCGCCGCCATCGGCTCCTTCGTGCCGGCGCGCGCCTGCCGGCTCGGGCCCATCGACGCCATCCACACCCGCATCGGCGCGGCCGACGACCTGGCCAACGCGCAGTCGACGTTCATGGTCGAGATGACCGAGGCCGCCGCCATCCTGCACGGCGCCACCGAGCACACGCTGGTGCTGATGGACGAGATCGGGCGCGGCACGTCCACCTTCGACGGCCTGGCGCTGGCCGGCGCCATCGCCAGCCACCTGCACGACAAGAACCGCTCCTTCACGCTGTTCGCCACCCACTACTTCGAGCTGACGCACTTCCCGCTCAAGCACGAGCGCGCGCTCAACGTCCACGTGTCGGCCGCCGAGAGCGGCGACGACATCGTGTTCCTGCACGACATCCAGCCGGGTCCGGCCAGCCGCAGCTACGGCGTGCAGGTGGCCCGCCTGGCGGGCATGCCCGGCGCGCTCGTGCGCCAGGCCCGCGCGACGCTGGAGGCGCTGGAGAACCAGCAGCGCGCCGCGGATGCGCAGATCGACCTGTTCGCCCCGCCGGCGCCGCTGCCCGAGCGGGAGCTGTCGGCGGTGGAGCGGGCAGTGGCCGCGGTCAACCCCGATATCCTTTCGCCCAAGGAAGCGCTGGACGCGCTCTACCGGCTCAAGACCCTCCAGGAAGAAGGCAAGCCATGACCTACTGCGTCGGCATCAAGTTGAACGCCGGGCTGGTGTTCCTCTCCGACTCCCGCACCAACGCGGGCCTCGACCAGATCAGCACCTACCGCAAGATGATGGTCTACGAGCGGCCGGGCGACCGCTTCATGGTGCTGCTGTCGGCCGGCAACCTGTCGATCAGCCAATCGGTGCGCGAGATCCTGCAGGTCGAGAAGCTCGACAGCGGCACCGGCGTGCCGACGACCATCTGGAACGCGACCAGCATGTTCGATGCCGTGCGCGTGCTCGGCAGCGCGGTGCGCCGGGTCTACGACCAGGACGGGCCCTCGCTCAAGCAATCGGGCATCGAGTTCAACGCCTCGTTCATCTTCGGCGGCCAGATCGGCAAGGAAGCGATGCGCCTGTTCCTCGTGTATTCGGCCGGCAACTTCATCGAGGCGACGCGCGAGACCTGCTACTTCCAGATCGGCGAGTCGAAATACGGCAAGCCGGTGCTCGACCGCATGATCACGCCGCTCACGCCGCTGGACGAAGCGGCCAAGTGCGCGCTGGTGTCGATGGACTCCACGCTCAAGTCCAACCTCACGGTGGGCCTGCCGCTGGACCTGGTCGTCTACGACGCCCATGCGCTGCACAGCAACCAGATCGTGTGCATCGACGAGCACAACCCGTACTTCCAGATGATCCGCGGCATGTGGGGCCAGAAGCTGCGGCAGGTGTTCGAGTCGATCGACGACCCGCAGTGGAAGGGCGGCGAGACGCAGTACCCGCTGCGGGCCGAGTCGGCGCGCTACGAGCCGATGAAGAAGATCACGCATCCCAGCGAGAAGATCATCTGATGAACTTGGATCGCCGGCGCTTTGCCCTCGCCCTTGCCGCCCTCGGCGCCACGCCGCTCGCCGCCGCCCAAACCCTCGATGACGACCTCGTGCACGCCGCCCTCCTTCGCGAGCGCGGGCTGGCCGACACGCTCGCGTATTCGCTGATCGAGTCGCTGGTCACCGAAGTCGGGGCCCGCCCGGCCGGCTCGGCGAGCAATGCCCGCGCAGTGCAATGGGCGCTGGCGCAGCTGCGCCGCCTGGGCTTCGCCAAGGTCCGCGCCGACGAGGTGAGCTTCAGCATCTGGCAGCGCGGGGCCGAGTCGGCGCAGCTCACCGCGCCCTACGCGCATCGGCTGACCCTCCTCGGGCTGGGGAACACCGTGCCCACGCCCGACGGCGGCATCGAGGCCGAAGTCGCCTGGTACCCCGACCTCGAGGCGCTGCGCTCCGACACCAGCGAGCGTGCGCGCGGCCGCATCGTCGTCATCGACCAGAAGACCGAGCGCAGCCGCGACGGCAGCGGCTACGGTCGCGCCATCGGCATGCGCACGGGCGGCGCGGTCGAGGCGGCACGGCATGGCGCGGTCGCGCTCGTCATCCGCTCGCTCGCGACCGACCACGACCGCTTCGCGCACACCGGCTCGATGCGCTACGAGCCGTCGGTGCCGCGCATTCCGGCCGCTGCGATGTCGGTGCCCGACGCGGACCTGATCGCGCGCCTGCATGAGCGCGGCCGGCCCGTGAGCCTGCGCCTGGCGCTGGCCTCGCGCCAGGTCGATGCCCGCTCGCACAACGTGATCGCCGAGGTGCCGGGCACCGACCTCGCCGGCGAGATCGTCCAGCTCGGCGCGCACCTGGACTCGTGGGACGTCGGTCACGGCGCAGTCGACGATGGCGCCGGCATCGGCATCGCGACCGCCGCGGCCAAGCTGCTGCTCGACAGCGGACGGCGTCCGCGCCGCACCGTGCGACTGGTGCTCTTCGCCAACGAGGAGAACGGGTTCGACGGCGCGAACGGGTATGCCGAGCGTTACAAGGACGAGCCGCACCAGCTCGTCAGCGAGAGCGACTTCGGCGCCGGGCGCATCTGGCGCCTGCGCAGCCGCGTGCGACCCGAGGCGCTGGAGCGCATCGCGCTCATCGGCCGCGCGCTCGCCCCGCTGGGCATCGAGCCGGCGGGCAACGACGCGTCGCCCAGCCCCGACGCCGGCGTGCTGATGCGCCGCCGCCAATGGCCCGCGCTCGAGCTGACGCAGGACGGCAGCGACTACTTCGACGTGCACCACACCGAGAACGACACGCTCGACAAGGTCGATGCGAAGGCGCTGCCGCAGAACGTGGCCGCATGGGCGGTGGCGGCGTGGCTGGCGGCGCAGTCCGACGTGCGCTTCTGATCGCCGCGTGAATCCCGGATCGCATCCGGGCTACCAACAGGTCTTTGGCGCCGGGGGCGACGCCTATAATCGCGCTTTACCACCACAGCACTTCCCGGTGCTGCACGCAATGACCAAGTTCGTCTTTGTCACCGGCGGTGTGGTGTCCTCGCTGGGCAAGGGCATCGCGGCTGCGTCTCTCGCGGCGATCCTCGAATCGCGCGGCCTCAAAGTCACCCTCATCAAGCTCGATCCGTACCTCAACGTCGACCCGGGCACGATGTCGCCGTTCCAGCACGGCGAGGTCTTCGTCACCGACGACGGCGCCGAGACCGACCTGGACCTGGGGCACTACGAGCGCTTCATCACCACCCGGATGCGGAAGTCCAACAACTTCACCACCGGTCAGATCTACAAGAGCGTCCTCGAGAAGGAACGCCGCGGCGACTACCTCGGCAAGACGGTACAGGTCATTCCGCACGTCACCAACGAGATCCAGGAATTCATCAAGCGCGGCGCCGGCATGGGCGGCGACGCGCCGGTCGACGTGGCCATCGTCGAGATCGGCGGCACGGTGGGCGACATCGAGTCCCTGCCCTTCCTCGAGGCGGTGCGCCAGATGAGCCTGCGCATGGGACCCAACAGCAGCGCCTTCGTGCACCTGACGTACGTGCCCTGGATCGCGGCCGCCGGCGAGCTCAAGACCAAGCCCACCCAGCACACCGTGCAGAAAATGCGCGAGATCGGCATCCAGCCCGACGCCCTGCTGTGCCGCGCCGACCGCGCCATCCCCGAGGAAGAGCGGCAGAAGATCTCGCTGTTCACCAACGTGCCCGAGTGGGGCGTGATCTCGGTGTGGGACGCCGACACCATCTACAAGGTGCCGCGCATGCTGCACGAGCAGGGCCTGGACGGCCTAATCTGCGACAAGCTGCGCATCAACACGCCGCCGGCCAACCTCAAGCGCTGGGACCAGCTCGTCAACGAGGTGGAGCACCCGCAGCGCGAGGTCACCATCGGCATGTGCGGCAAGTACACCGACCTGTCCGACTCGTACAAGTCGCTCAACGAGGCGCTGCGCCACGCCGGCATCCACAACCACGCGCGGGTCAACATCGAGTACGTCGACTCTGAAACGCTCACGCCCGACAACGTGCGCCAGCTCGATCGCTACGACGCGCTGCTGGTGCCCGGCGGCTTCGGCAAGCGCGGCGTCGAGGGCAAGATCCTCACCGCGCAATACGCCCGCGAGCACAAGATCCCCTACCTCGGCATCTGCCTGGGCATGCAGGTCGCGACCATCGAGTACGCGCGCCACAAGGCGGCGCTGGCCGATGCCAACAGCACCGAGTTCGAGCCGGCCACGCCGCACCCGGTCATCGCGCTGATCGAGGAATGGCAGGACGCCGACGGCTCCATCCAGAAGCGCAATGCGCAGTCCGACCTGGGCGGCACCATGCGCCTGGGCGCGCAGAGCTCCGACGTCAAGCCCGGCACGCTGGCGCACGAGATCTATGGCGACGTCGTCACCGAGCGGCATCGCCACCGCTACGAGGCCAATGTCAACTACCTCGACAAGCTGAGCGACGCCGGCCTGGTCATCTCGGCCCTGACCCAGCGCGAGAAGCTCACCGAGATCGTCGAGCTGCCGCGCAATGTGCATCCGTGGTTCATGGGCGTGCAGTTCCACCCCGAGTTCAAGTCCACGCCCTGGGGCGGCCATCCGCTGTTCAAGTCCTACATCCAGTCGGCGCTCAAGCACCAGGAGCAGCGCTCGACCACCGACAAGCAAAGGGTGACGGCATGAAGCTGTGCGGCTTCGAGGTCGGCCTGGACCGGCCGTTCTTCCTCATCTCCGGACCCTGCGTGGTCGAGTCCGAACAGCTGCAGATGGACGTGGCGGGCCGCCTCAAGGAGATCACCTCCGAGCTGGGCATTCCGTTCATCTTCAAGAGCAGCTACGACAAGGCCAACCGCTCCAGCGGCACCTCGTTTCGCGGGCCCGGCATGGAAAAGGGCCTGGAGATCCTGGCCAAGGTGCGCCGCGAGCTGAAGGTGCCGGTGCTGACCGACGTGCACGCCGAAGACGAGATCCCGGCCGTCGCCGCGGCGGTCGACGTGCTGCAGACGCCCGCCTTCCTGTCCCGCCAGACCGACTTCATCCGCGCGGTGGCGCAGTCCGGCAAGCCGGTCAACATCAAGAAGGGCCAGTTCCTCGCGCCGCACGACATGAAGAACGTGATCGACAAGGCGCGTGCCGCGGCGCGCGAGAAGGGCCTGCCCGAAGACAGCTTCCTCGCGTGCGAGCGCGGCGCGAGCTTCGGCTACAACAACCTCGTGAGCGACATGCGCTCGCTGGCCATCATGCGCGAGACCGGCGCACCGGTGGTGTTCGACGCCACGCATTCGGTGCAGCTGCCCGGCGGCCAGGGCACCAGCTCGGGCGGGCAGCGCGAGTTCGTGCCGGTGCTGTCGCGCGCGGCGGTCGCGGTGGGCGTCGCGGGCCTGTTCATGGAGACCCATCCCGATCCCGCCAAGGCCCTGAGCGACGGCCCGAACGCCGTGCCGCTCAAGCACATGAAGGCGCTGCTTGAGCAGCTGGTCGCGCTCGATCGGGTGATCAAGCAGCAGCCGCTGCTCGAGAACGACTTCAGCTGCTGAGGTGACGGACTCGGAACCTGCGCGTAACCGATTCGGCGGCATGATTCGCCCCTCCCTCGCTCCACAACAACTCAACCTGCCCATCCGGAGAGACTGCCATGAGTGCCATCGTTGACATCGTCGGCCGAGAGATCCTCGACAGCCGCGGCAACCCCACCATCGAATGCGACGTGCTGCTCGAGTCGGGCACCATGGGCCGCGCGGCCGTGCCTTCGGGCGCGTCCACCGGCTCGCGAGAGGCCATCGAGCTGCGCGACGGCGACAAGAGCCGCTACCTCGGCAAGGGCGTGCTCAAGGCCGTCGAGCACGTCAACACCGAGATCAGCGAGGCCGTGCTGGGCCTCGATGCGTCCGAGCAGGCCTTCCTCGACCGCACCCTGATCGACCTCGACGGCACCGAGAACAAGAGCCGCCTCGGCGCCAACGCCACGCTGGCGGTGTCCATGGCCGTGGCGCGCGCGGCCGCCGAGGAATCGGGCCTGCCGCTGTATCGCTACTTCGGTGGCTCGGGCGGCATGCAGATGCCGGTGCCCATGATGAACGTGGTCAACGGTGGCGCCCATGCCAACAACAACCTCGACCTGCAGGAGCTGATGATCATCCCCGTGGGAGCGCCGAGCTTCCGCGAGGCCGTGCGCTATGGCGCCGAGGTGTTCCATGCGCTCAAGAAGATCATCCACGACAAGGGCATGAGCACCGCGGTGGGTGACGAAGGCGGCTTCGCGCCCAGCGTGGCCAGCCATGAAGCGGCCATCCAGATGATCCTGCAGGCCATCGACAAGGCCGGCTTCACCGCCGGCGAGCAGATCGCCATCGGCCTCGACTGCGCGGCCAGCGAGTTCTACAAGGACGGCAAGTACGTGCTGAGCGGCGAAGGCCTGACGCTCACGGCGCCCGAGTGGACCGACATCCTCGCGACCTGGGCCGACAAGTACCCCATCATCAGCATCGAAGACGGCATGGCCGAAGGCGACTGGGACGGCTGGAAGCACCTCACCGAGCGCCTGGCGAGCAAGGTGCAGCTGGTCGGCGACGACCTGTTCGTCACCAACACCAAGATCCTGAAGGAAGGCATCGACAAGCGCATCGCCAACTCGATCCTCATCAAGATCAACCAGATCGGCACGCTGACCGAGACCTTCGCCGCCATCGAGATGGCCAAGCGCGCCGGCTACACCGCGGTCATCAGCCACCGCTCCGGCGAGACCGAGGACTCGACCATCGCCGACATCGCCGTGGGCACCAACGCGGGCCAGATCAAGACCGGCTCGCTCAGCCGCAGCGACCGCGTCGCCAAGTACAACCAGCTGCTGCGCATCGAGGAAGACCTCGGCGACGTGGCGAGCTACCCGGGCCGCAGCGCCTTCTACAACCTGCGCTGACAATGTCGGCCCCCACGTCGCTTCGCTCCTGCCCCCCGAGGGGGCGCTCAGCCGCCATGAGGCGGCTCGGCGCCGGCTGAGTCACCGTGCGCTTCATCACCCTCGCGTTGCTCGCCCTGATCGGCCTTGTGCATGTCGAACTCTGGTTCGGCAAGGGTGGCGTTCCACGGGTGATGGAGTTGCAGTCCAAGCTGTCCGAGCAGAAGACCGCCAACGAGGCGGCCCGCGCGCGCAACGAGCAGCTCGACGCGGAGGTGCGCGACCTCAAGGAAGGCCTGGAGATGGTCGAGGAGAAGGCGCGCTCCGAGCTCGGCATGGTCAAGCCGGACGAGATCCTGATCCAGATCTCGACGCCCAAAAACTAGCGTGGACGCCCTGCAGCCCCTCATGGCTGCGGCCTTCACGCTGTGGGGCTCGCCGGTGACCTGGCTCGAGATCGTGGCCTTCGTGCTGGCGATCGCCATGGTGGTGTTCAACATCCGCGTCAACCCTGCCGGCTGGCCGCTGGCCATGATCAGCTCGCTGCTGTACTTCACGCTCTTCTGGAACAGCCGCCTGTACGGCGACGCCAGCCTGCAGGTCTTCTTCGCGCTGATCGCCTTGTGGGGCTGGTGGCAGTGGCTGCGCGGCACCGAGGCCGACGGCTCGGTCCTGCATGTGCGCAGCCTCGGCACCCGCGGCCGGCTGGTCGCGCTGCTGCTGCTCGCGCTGGCCTGGCCCGCCACCGGCCTTTTCCTGCGCCGCTACACCGACACCGACGTGCCCTGGTGGGACGCCTTCCCCACCGCCGCCAGCGTGCTGGGGCAGTGGCTGCTGGGCCGCAAGTACATCGAGAACTGGCCGACCTGGGTGGTGGTCAATCTCGCGAGCATCGGCCTGTTCGCCTACAAGGGCCTGTGGCTCACGGTGATCCTGTACACGATCTTCGTCGCGATGTCCTTCGCCGGCTGGCGGGCATGGAACAGGCTGGCGCAGGCATGATCGTCGCGATCGTCGGCGCCGAGAGCACCGGCAAGACCACCCTGGCCGCCGGACTGCGCGATGCGCTCGCGGCAGAAGGCCGGCGCGCCGCCCTGGTGAGCGAATACCTGCGCGAGTTCTGCGATCGCCTGCATCGCACGCCGGTGCAGGCCGAGCAGGCCCACATCGCGTTCGAGCAGACGCGCCGCATCGCCGCCGCGGCGGCGACGCACGACGTGGTGATCGCCGACACCAGCGCCCTGATGATCGCCGTCTACAGCGAGCTCGTGTTCGCCGACACCTCGCTGTATGCCGAGGCCGAAGCGGCGCACCGCCACGTCGACCTGACCCTGCTCACTGCGCTGGACCTGCCCTGGCAGGCCGACGGACACCAGCGCGACGGCGAGCAGGTGCGCGAGCCGGTGGATGCGCTGGTGCGCGCGTCGCTGCAGCGTGCGGGCGCGGCGTTTTCGGTGGTGTCGGGACAGGGCGACGACCGGCTGTCCATGGCCATCAAGGCGGTGCAGCGGGCACTCGATCCGCCGTCGCCGGATGGCCCGCGGTGGCAATGGGTCTGCGAGCGTTGCGGCGACATCGCCTGCGAACGTCACCTGCTCCCACGGTCGTAGCCCGGGTGCAACCCGGGACCCCGGGTCCCACCCGGGCGACGAGGCCCTCAGTGCACCCCACCCGACCCCGGCGCCTGGTTCAACGCCTGCGTGAACAGCTCCCCCACATCCACCACGTCGAAGTGATAGCGCGTGCCGCAGAACTCGCAGGCGATCTCCACCCGCCCCTGCTCCACCACGATGCCGTCGATCTCGTCGCGACCCAGGCTCTTGAGCATCTGCCCGACCCGCTCGCGCGAGCAGGTGCACGCGAAGCGCGGCGCGAGGGGCTCGAAGCGGCGCACGGTCTCTTCCCAGAACAGCCGGCGCAGCACGGTGGCGGCGTCCAGCCCGAGCAGCTCTTCGCGGGTCAGCGTGGACGCCAGGTGCGCAATGCGGTTGTAGGCCTCGTTGCGGCCGATCTCGTCCTCGTTGCGTGCCGATCCCAGGTTGCCGGCACCTTCCACCGGCAGGCGCTGGATCAGCAGGCCGGCCGCGACCTGGTCGTCGGCGGCGAGGATGA
This sequence comes from Piscinibacter sp., assembly GCA_036377015.1. Taxonomy (GTDB): domain Bacteria; phylum Pseudomonadota; class Gammaproteobacteria; order Burkholderiales; family Burkholderiaceae_C; genus Albitalea. The sequence continues at coordinate 28,369 of DASUZE010000116.1, forward strand.
GCCGGGTGTCGAGCTGCTCCGACTGCAGCATGTAGTGCTCCAGCACCTCGGACAGGTTCTGCAGCGGCTCGCGGCGGTCGCCGTACAGCGGCACCACGCCCTGGTAGGCCTGCTGGCCGGGCAGCTTGTCCTTGGGGTCGAGCGTGATGGCGCAACGGCCATGACCGTGCACGTTGAGCATGGCCTCCAGGCGGGCGTCGGCGGGGACCGGGCCGACCACCTTGGCGGTCACGCGGAACGCCAGGTCCGGCTGCACCTCCGCCACCGCGACCTTCACCGGCCCGTCGCCGAACATCTGCAGGATCAGCGCACCGTTGAACTTGATGTTGGCCTGCATCAGCGTGCCCGCCGCCGCCATCTCGCCCACCAGGCGGCGCACCGGCTCGGAAAAGGGGTCGTGGGCCGCGGCGCGGCGGCGCAGGACTTCCTGCCAGCTGTCGGTCAGCCGCACCAGCATGCCGCGCACCGGCAGGCCCTCGAAGATGAACTTGTGCAGCTCGCTCACGCCAGTTTCTTCAATCCGGCCCGGTAGCGTCGGGCGTTCTCGACGTAGTGCGCCGCGGCGCGCCTCACGCCCTCGATCTGCTCGGGCGTGAGCTGGCGCACGGCCTTGGCGGGCGCGCCGACGATCAGCGACCCGTCGGGAAACTCCTTGCCTTCGGTGACCAGCGCGCCCGCGCCGACCAGGCAGTTGCGGCCGATGCGTGCGCCGTTGAGGACCACGGCCTGGATGCCGACGAGCGTACCGTCGCCGATGGTGCAGCCGTGCAGCATGACCTGGTGGCCGATGGTGACGCCGTCGCCGATCACGCAGGGGAAGCCGGGATCGGCATGCACCACGCTGCCGTCCTGGACGTTGCTGCCGCGACCGACATGCAGCCGCTCGGTGTCGCCGCGCAGGACCACGCCGAACCACACGCTCGCATCGTCTTCCAGCACCACGCGGCCCACCACCTCGGCGCTGTCGGCCACCCAAGCCCCAACGCCCAGTTGCGGCACGTGTTCGTCGAGCTGGTAGATGGCCATCGCTTCACCTGAAGGGAGAGACCGATAATTCTACGGATGGCCCCGTTGTCCCTACGCGAAGCTGCGCTGCAGGTCTTGTGCACGGCCGATCCCTCGGTCAAGGCCAGCGCCGCGCGAGAGCTGTTCGCGCAGGCCGACACGCTGGCGCTGGACGTGCACGCGGCGCTGGCCGAGCCGCCCGGGGTGCCCGGTCGCCCGGAGCGTCCGCGCCTGGTGGCGCCCAAGGAGGTCCCGACACGCTCGCCCTTCACTCCCGAGGGCCGGTCCGCGCTGCTGCACTCGATCGCGCACATCGAGTTCAACGCGATCAACCTCGCGCTCGATGCGGTCTGGCGCTTCACCGGCATGCCCGCCGGCTTCTACCGCGACTGGCTGCAGGTCGCGAGCGAAGAGGCGCTGCACTTCACGCTGCTGCGCGAGCACCTGCGCAGCCTCGGCGCCGACTACGGCGACTTCGACGCCCACGACGGCCTGTGGCTCATGACGCAGCGCACCTCGCACGACATCGTCGCCCGCATGGCGCTGGTGCCGCGCACATTGGAGGCGCGCGGGCTCGACGCCACGCCGCCGCTGCAGGCCAAGCTGGCCCGCGCCGGCGATGCGCGCGCGGTCGAGATCCTGGACGTGATCCTGCGCGACGAGGTCGGCCACGTGGCCATCGGCAACCGCTGGTACCGCTGGCTGTGCGAGCGCGACGGTCTGGACCCGGTGCGCCTGTACGGCGAGCTCGTGCGGCGCTACCAGGCGCCGCGACTGCGTCCGCCCTTCAACGAAGGCGCGCGCCGCGCCGCCGGATTCACCGATGCGGAGCTCGCCTTCCTCCACCAGATCCCGCCGGAATGACCCTGGCAGCCGCCGTACACTTCACGGCGCCCACGAGGCGCGACATTCAAGTCGCCACACAAGCAGACAACTCTCGAGGAACCCATGACCGCACTGACCACCCGTCGCTTCCTGCAAACCGCCGGCCTGTTGATCGCCGGCGTCGTTCTTTCCGCCTGCGGCAAGAAGGAGCCCCCTGCCGCCGCGCCGGCCGCCAGCGCGGTCGCCTCGGCCCCCGCCCCGGCCGTCAAGGTGTACGTGGTCGGCACCGACGCCGCCTACGCGCCGTTCGAGTCGCAGAACGAGAAGGCCGAGATCGTCGGCTTCGACATCGACGTCGTGAAGGCCGTCGCCCAGAAGGCCGGCATGGAGGTCAAGTTCGTCAACACGCCCTGGGAAGGGATCTTCAACACGCTGCAGCAAGGCGACCGCGACTTCCTCGTCTCGGCGATCACCATCACGCCCGAGCGCAAGCAGACGATGGACTTCACCGAGCCCTACTTCGACGCGCAGCAGCTCATCGCGGTGAAGCAGAACTCCAAGATCGGCAAGTTCGATGACCTGAAGAAGCTGAAGGTCGGCGTGCAGACCGGCACCACCGGCGACGAGGTCGTCACCAAGCTGCAGGGCAAGACCAGCACGAACATCAAGCGCTTCGAGTCGACACCGCTCGCGCTGAAGGAGCTGGAGTCGGGCGGCATCGACGCGGTCGTGGCCGACAACGGCGTGGTCATCAACTACGTCACCAACAACCCGGGCTCGAAGTTCAAGTCCATCGCCGACAAGGCCTTCCAGCCCGAGCAGTACGGCCTTGCCGTCAAGAAGGGCAACGCCGACCTGCTGGCCAAGCTGAACAAGGGCCTGGCCGACATCAAGGCCGACGGCACCTACGACAAGCTGTACACGCAGTACTTCGGCGCGCCTGCCCCCAAGGGCGCGGCCGCACCCGCCTCCGCCGCATCGAAGTAACACGCGGCGACCATGGATCTGCGCTGGGAGATCCTTGCCGGCTACGGGCCGCTCTTCGCCGACGGCCTGTGGGGGACCATCCAGCTGACGGTGGTCGCCATCGGCGCAGGCCTGGTGCTGGGCGTGCTGCTGGGCCTGATCAGCAGCTCGGCCGATGCGCCGCGTCCCAAGACGCAGCCGCTGGCCTGGCTGATGCGCGGGCTGCGCCTGGTGACGCTGGGCTACGTCACCTTCTTCCGCGGCACCCCGCTGTTCGTGCAGATCCTGCTCGTGCACTTCGCCGTCATGCCGACCTTGATCCACCCGGACAACGGTCTGCTCCTCGCAGGCGATGCGGCGCGCGAGTTTCGGCAATCGCACGGCGCGTTCTTCTCCGGCGCACTGGCATTGACGCTCAATGCCGGTGCGTACATCTCCGAGATCTTTCGCGCCGGCATCCAGAGCATCCACCTGGGCCAGACCCAGGCCGCCTACAGCCTGGGCCTGACCCACGGCCAGGCGATGCGCTTCGTGGTGCTGCCGCAGGCCTTCCGCCGGATGATGCCGGCGCTGGTGAATGAAGGCATCACGCTCATCAAGGACTCCTCGCTGGTCTCGGCCATCGGCTTTGCCGAGCTGGCCCTGGCCGCACGCACTGTCGCCGGCGCGTACTCCCGCTACTGGGAGCCCTACCTCGCGATCTCGGCGCTGTACCTCGTCCTGACCCTGCTCCTGTCCTCGCTGGCCCGCCGGCTCGAGGCGCCCGCGCACCTGCGTGGACGCTGACGCGCCCCGCGCGGGGGCGCGCTTGTTACGCGCGGATGTAGCGCCGGCGCGACAGTCCGCCGATCGGCAGTCATAGACTCTCACCCTGCGTTCCGCGTGGCCTAGACCACCTGGACCCACCGCTCTCTCTACCGCGAGTCAACCAACACCCAAGAAGGGGATCCCTCATGAAACGCTCCATCTACTTGGCCGCCCTGGCCGCTCTCGCCTCCACCAGCGCCTTCGCCCAAAGCAGCGTCACCGTCTACGGCCGCCTCAACGCCACCGTCGAGCGCCAGAAGACCGGCAGCAACTCGATCTACGCCCTGCAGAACAACGCCTCGCGCATCGGCTTCAAGGGCCTCGAGGACCTCGGCGGCGGCCTCAAGGCCGGCTTCCTGATCGAGCACGGCTTCAACGTCGACACCGGCGCGCAATCGCAGACCGCGTTCTGGGCTCGTGAGAGCAACGTGTACCTGCAAGGCACCTTCGGCAAGGTGCGCCTGGGCAACATGGGCCCGACCGCGGCCTACTTCGCCCTCGCCGACTACATCAGCATGCACAACCACGACACGGGCACGTCGTCGGATGCGTTCTACCTGTACCCCGGCGATGCCCGCAACATGATCGCCTACACCTCGCCGACCTTCAGCGGCCTGCAGGTCGAAGCGCAAGTCGGCCTGGGTGAAAACCAGCGCCCGCGCACCAATGTGCTGGCCGCCAACTACGACGCCGGCCCGCTGCACCTGGGTGCCGGCTGGGTCAAGCAGGACAAGACCAAGGAACTGGGCGTGCGTGGCCTGTACGAGCTGGGCGCGTTCACGGTCGGCGCGTACTTCATCCGCAACGAGTTCGACGTGCTGGGCGTGACCAACAAGCGCAACTCCTACCGCGTGTCGGGCATGTACGCCATCGGCGAAGGCGAGATCCACGCCAACGTCGGCTGGGCCGGCAAGATCAAGTCGGGCGGCACGACCATCGCCAACAGCGACGCCATGCAGTACACCATCGGCTACAACCACAACCTGAGCAAGCGCACCAAGGTGTACGGCTTCTACACCGCCGTGAACAACAAGGCCGCTGCCGCCTACAACGTGGGCACCCCGGGCGCCGACTTCTCGTCGCTCGCCGTGGGCATCCGCCACAACTTCTGATCGCGTTTCACGCGCATGCAAAGGCCGGTCGCGAGACCGGCCTTTTTTCTTGGCTGCGTCAGCTGAAGAAGTAGCGCTTCAGGCCGGCCAGCACCATCTCGACGGCGATCGCCGTCAGCACCAGGCCCATCAGCTTCTCGAGCGCCGAGACCACCGAGTCGCCGAGCAGCTTGCGGATGCGGTCGCACAGCAGCAGCACGGCCCCCGAGACCGCCATGGCGCAGGTCAGCGCCGCCACCCACTCCATCAGCCGGTCGGGCTGGCGCGATGCGAGCAGCAGCACCGTGGCCATCGCCGACGGGCCGGCCAGCAGCGGCACGGCGAGCGGAAAGATCAGCGGCTCGCGGCCTTCCGGCATGCCGTACACGCCGCCCTCGTGGCTGAAGATCATGCGGATCGCGACCATCAGCAGGATCACGCCGCCGGCCACCTCCAGCGAGCGCTCCGACAGGTGCATCACGCGCAGGAAGGCGTCGCCGAAGAACATGAAGCCGAACAGCACGGCGAAGGCGATCACCACCTCGCGCACCGCCACGCGGCTGCGCCGCTCGCGCGGCACGCTGCGCATGATGGGGATGAAGATCGGCAGGCTGCCGAGCGGGTCGAGGACCAGCAGCAGCAGGATGAATGCGGAGAGGAAGCTGTGGTCCATGGCCGGCGCATTGTGCGCGATGGCCGCGGCGCGGGCTCAGCGCGTGAACGACCAGTCGAGCCGGACGCTTCCCTCGACGCGGCTGCCCTGGATCGTGCTGCCGTCGCCGCTCAGCGTGCCCTGCACGTCCCAGCCCCAGCCCACCAGCGCAGGACGCGTGGCGCTGGCCTTCGGGCAGACGGCCGTCAGGCTCGCGTTCCAGAACGTGATCAGCCGCGCCTTGTACGTCGGCGGACTCACGCTGTCGTCGATCTCCAGCATGGCCAGCTGCGGGTCGGCCGACACCGGCTGCTGCGAGGGCGTGACCGTGGTCGTGCAGCCGTCGTCGAGCACCTCCACGTCCATGGTGCCGGTGGCCCGGTAGCGGGTGATGGTGCCGCTGCTCGCGGCCGGGTCGCGGTTCCAGTTCAGCGGCACCGCGACCTTGATCGTCGTGCCCGCGTCCGACGGACCGTCGACCGCCGACATGGTGCCGGTCCAGGTGTCGCCGACGATGGTCACGGCCGACGACAGGACGAGCGTGCGGCCGGTCTTCGCGCTGGTGCTCTGGAAGCTCACGATGACGGTGCGCGGATCGGGCACCTCGCGCGGCGCGGTGTAGGTGGCGCCGACGCTGCCGCTCGCCGCCACGCGGCCGTAGGTCGCGTCGCCGCCCTCCTGGAGGAACACCAGCCACTTGCGCGCGAAGCCGGCCTTCTCGTTGAGGAAGGGAATCTCCTTGGTGTCCAGGATGGGAGACGCCAGGCACAGCTCGAGGCCGTCGTCGTCGGTCTCGCACTGGCTCATCACGCTGCCGATGGCCACGCGGGTGCGCGCGTAGGGCACCAGCGCGAGCGTGCGGCCGACCGGCACCGAGGCCTTCTTCGGCGCGAGATGGAAGGCCAGGTACTTGACCGCGCGGAACTCGATCGCCACCGACGCACCCCGGCCTGCCGCGGCGGCCTGCGCCGATCGCAGCGGCGCGAGCATGTCGGGCAGGAGGGTCGAGCTCAGCGTGCGTGTCGCCTTGTCCGCTTGCGCCAACGGCAGCGACAGCCAGCTGCCGTCGTTGCGCTGCATCGCGATGCGCAGGCCATCGGCCTGCGGCATCAGCGCGTCGCCGTAGCCGAAGCGCAGCGTGAGCGGCTTGGCCGGCGCGGCAGCGAGCCGGACTCGCAGGCCGTCGTCGCGACCGTCGGGCGCGGTGTTGGTCACGCCTTGCAGCGTGATCTCGGTGTCGGCCGCGAACGCGCCGGCGGGGACGTCGATGCTCACCGCGCCGTCGGGCGATACCAGCCGCCCGCCGGCCGCGCCGACGGTGTGCACGGCGCCGGCCCCTTGCTCCGTGCCGACCGCGGTGATCACCGCATCGTCGTCGCCGGTCGTGGCGCTGCGCTCGGCCACCACATCCTGGCTGGCGCCCAAGGCGACAAGGCGATAGGCATACGTGGTGTGGCGGGCGAGGCCGGTGTCGAGGTAGTAGCTCGCGCCGGCGTCCAGCGTGGCGATGGCTTCATAGGCACCGGCGCCACTCTTGCGCTCGATGACGACGCCCGCCGCGCCCGCCTTCCAGCCCAGGCTCACGGTGCTCGCCGAGTTCCCGATCGCGACGAGCTGCAGGTCGGTCGTCGGCGCTGACGGATCGTCGGCCGCGGCCGTGCTGCCGCCTCCTGCGCCTCCGCAGCCGGCGATGATCACGGCCGCGGCGATGGCCAGCAGCACGATGCGGATGAATGAGCCCATGGTGTTCCCTCGGATGTCGGACGTTGGCGATGGGGCGCGAGTCTGATCGGAGGGCCCTGCAGCCACATCGCCCGTTGGAGCCATGGCCCGTTCGGGCGAGCGCGGCGTCAACGGTCGACCCGCGCGCACCCGCCGTCCGGCAGCTCGCCTTCGCGCATCAGCCGCAGACGAACGGCCGGCTGGACCAGCGCCGGATCCAGCGCCAGTGCAACCTCGAAGGCCCGTCGCGCCTGCGCGCTGCGGCAATCGAGGGCCAGCGCGTGGCCCAGGTTGGCGAAGGCGCGCGCGTTGTGCGGCGACTTGCGAGCCACGTCGCCCCAGTAGGCGATCTCGTCGGCATAGACGCGGTTGCGCTCCCAGGTGGCGCAGCCCAGCACGAGCAGGATCATGGGCACCAGCCAGGCCTGCACGCCGCGCGGCACGCATCGAACGAGCGCCCACGCCGCGAGAAAGGCCGGACCGACCAAGGCGAGGTAGAGCTGGCGCTCGTTGGCCAGGTCCAGTCGCGGCAACAGCGAGTTCGTCGGGGCGAGCCACAGCAGGAACCACAGCAGTGCGAAGGCAGCGACGCGATGGCGCCGCAGGCCCCACGCGCCGGCCACGAGCAGTGCGATCCAGACCGCGGCGTGCGCCATCGAAAGCAGTCCAGGCGCGGTCTCGACGATCAGCGCCGGATCGGCATTGAGCCCGTCCAGCCGCACCAGCTGGCCGGCGAGATAGGACACGGCCTGGGCCTGCGCCAGCAGGTTGTCGCCCAGCTCGCGCGCCGCCAGGCTGGCTGCCAGCAGCTCCCGGTAGCGCGGCACGGCGCACGCCGCGATCAACGCGGCCGCGACCAGCAGCAGGTGCAGCCGGCTGTCGCGCCATGCGCTGCGCCACCACGCGCCATCGCCGGCCAGCACGCCGGCGCACAGCCACAGCGCGGCCGGCACGACGAGCGCGAACTCCTTGCAGGCCAGGGCCGCCCCCAGCGCCAGCGGCGACGCGACGAAGACGAGGGCCCGGCTGCCTCGATCGCGCCCCTGCAGCCACAGCGCGATGCTCGCGAGCGCGAAGAACGCCGCCAGCGAGGTCGAGCGCCCCGACACGTAGGTCACCGCCTCGGTCTGCACCGGGTGCAAGGCGAACACCGCCGTTGCGAGCCAGGCCGTGCGACGGCGACCTTCCTCGTCGAGCGCCAGCCGCGAGGCCAGGCGCCGCAGCAGCCAGGCCACCCACAAGGTGTTGCCGGCGTGCACGGCGAGGTTGACGGCATGGAAGCCCGCCAGCCCCCAGCCGGACACATGGTTCAGCGCGACGCTCAGCTTGAGCAGCGGCCGGATGCCCGGCTGCGCACGCCACCAGGCCGACACCGACTGCACGCTGGATTCGCGCACGATGACGTTGAAGTCGTCGAACTGGAAGCCACCCGCGAAGGCATTGGCATACGCCAGCGCGACGGCGACGAGCAAGGCCAGGCCGAACCAGGCCACCGGCACCGGCAGTGGGGCCGCGTCACGCATGTGCCACTCGCCCTTCAGCGCCCGAACAGGCCCTTGAGCAGCTGCCTGCCCTTCTCGATCGCCTCCTGGCGCGGGCTGCCCTCGGACGCTGCCGGTGCAGGCTCGGCGCCGGCGGTGCTCGAGACCTTGCGGATGCGCGTGCCGCCCCCGGCCAGGGTGGGATCGTCCGACGCCACCGCGCCGCAGAACTCGCGGTACTTCTCCGCCGGCGGCGAGCTGAAGTTGCGGCCCGCGCATTCGCGCACCACCAAGGCACGCGCATAGCCGCGCGAGACGCACCCGTTGACCAGCACGCCCAGCGCTTCCTGCTGCTCGGCGAGCCGGCACACGCTGGTGCTGATCGCCTCGTCGCTGGTGCCGCAGAGCTCGGCGCCTTCCTTCAGGTCGCCGCTGCTGATGCCGGCGACCATCGACGGGCGGCGGTTGCCGACGAGCGCGAAGCCCTCGGCCGATTGCAGGCGCCGGCAGAAGTCGGCCTTGTACTTCGGCTCGCACTGCCAGGGCGAGTCGGCGCGCAGGTTCTGCGGCATCAGGTTGTCGACCGCCGACTTGCACTGCATGACCCGGACGTCGTCGGCCTGGCGCTGCGCCGAGGCGGCCTGCTGCTTCACCGCGGCCAGCTGGCGCCTGGCCTCGCCGGCGTCGCACTCGCCCACGCGGCGGCCGCTCATCTTCATGGTCATGCTGCGACCGGCCATGTCCATCGTCCAGGCGCCCTGGTAGCGGTCGCGGCCCTCGTAGCGGATCTCGCCCGAGCCGCTCAGGTTGCCCTCGCAGCGCATCTTCCAGGCCATGCCGCTCGCGCTGCGACGCACATCCAGCATCTCGCAGTGGCCGCTGGGGTCCGACAGGGGCGCGCTCTCGTTGCCCTTGGGGCTGCAGCGGCGATGCGTCTGGGGCCGCGCCGGCATGCCGCTCATCTGCGCCTCGACGGTGTCTTCCCAGAGATCACCGGGTTCGGTGGGCGGCTGCGCCCAGGACACGCTGGCGCCCCAAAGGCACAGCAGGACAAGCGTTCGGATCATGCAAGGCTCCTCGATGAAGAAGGCCCGCACTCTAGGCAGCCGGCGCGCCGGCGGCATCGGTCAAAGGAGCCATCGGGGCGAGCCACGAAGCCCTCAAGTTAGGGACAATCGGACAGATGATCACGCCTGCCATCGCTGCGCAGAGCTTTGCGCTCACCAAGATCCAGGCCCCGCGGCCGCGCTCGCGGCTGATCGAGCGCGACGCGCTCGAGCAGCGCCTCGCCGAGGCGCTCGCGCACAAGCCGCTGGTGCTGATCAGCGCACCCGCGGGCTTCGGCAAGACCGCCGCCATCACGCGCCAGCTCAACCTGCTGCCGGCAGGCACGGCGCTGGCCTGGGTGGCAGCCGACGAAGACGACGACCTCGGCCGTCTGGCGGCCTGCCTGATCGCCGCGCTGGAGCCCTTCGACCTGCCTTGGCGCACCTCGCCCGACGCGCTGGTGGCCGCCCAGGACGGCCAGCGCACGACCCGCCAGGCGCTGGCCAGCGAGCTGCTCAACGCGCTGGCCGCCACCGAAGTGCCGCGCGGGCTCATCGTGCTCGACGACGCACATCGCATCTCGGATCCCGCGGTGTTCGACTTCCTCGACACGCTGCTCGAGCGCATGCCGCCGCACTGGAGCCTGCTCATCGCCAGCCGCGTCGATCCGCCCCTGGCCCTCGCCAGGCGGCGCGCGCGCGGCGAGCTGGCGGAGTTCCGCCAGCAGGACCTGGGCTTCTCCGGCGAGGAGGTGCGCGACCTGGTCCACGAACGCGGCCTGCGCTGGACGCAGGAGCAGATCGACCAACTGGCCGAGCGCACCCAGGGTTGGCCGGCCGGCCTGGGGCTGGCCCTGAACCACGGCGGCGCCACGCCGGCGGGCAACTTGCGCGACCGCCACGTGTTCGACTACCTCGCCACCGAGGTGCTCGACGGCCTGGAGCCCTCCCTGCGTGCGTTCCTGCTGCGCTGCTCGGTGCTGCCCGAGCTGACGGCGGCGCGCTGTGCGATGGTCAGCGGCGATCCCCTCGCGCCGCGCCGCCTCGAAGAGATCGAGCGGCGCGGCCTGTTCGTCTCGGTGCGCGGCGAGGAGCGCGGCGAGCCCATCCTGTGCCTGCACGACCTGTTCCGCGATTGCCTCGACGAGCGCCTGCGCAGCGAGCTCGGGCCGGAGCTGCCGGTGCTGCTCCAGCGCGCGGCCGACACCGAGCCCGACCTGGTCCGCCGCATCGGCTACCTGGCCCGCGCCGGCGCGTGGCGGACCGCCGAGGAAACGCTGTACGAGCTCGGCCCGGGCTTGCTCGCCCGCGGCGCGGTCGTGCCCATGCTGCGACTGCTGGAGCAATTCCCGGCCGCGCAGCGCGAGGAGTCTCCGCTGCTCGCTCACCTGCGCGGCCTGTGCGCCTGGGCCCACTGGGACCTGCTCACCATGTGCCGCTCGCTCGAGCGCGCCGCCCGCGCCTTCGCGGAACGCGGCATGCCCGGCGCCGCACAGCGCGCCCAGGTGCTGGTGGTGCTCGGCCTGGCCGCCGGTGGGCAGGTGCTGCGCTCGATGGAGCTGCTCGAAGCGCTGCGCCGCCAGCCCCTCGACAGCGCCACCGAGACCACCTGCTGGCAGGCCAGCAGCTGGCATGCGCTGGCGGCCTCTCACTTCGACCAAGTGGCCGTACCCTTCACCCGCACCCTGGACCTGCTCGAGCGCAGCGAGGACCCCTTGCTGTGGCTGCAGTGCGTCCCGCTGACCTCGTTCGTCGGCCTGCCCCACACCCGTGCTCCGCTGCGGCGCTACATCGACGGCGCCCTGCGCCGCTCGCCCGAGGAGCCGCCCTCGCCGATGCGGGTGCTGGCGCATGCCCTGCAGGCCGGCTCGTGGCTATGGGAAGGCCGGGTCGAGGAAGCGGCCGAGCTGCTGGCGCGCGCCGACAAGGACTGCCGCTGGCTGAACCGGCCGCCCAACCTGAGCGGCTACATCCATCTCTTCACCGGCCTGACGCAGGCCGTGCTCGGACATCGCGAGGCGGCGCTGGCGGCGGCCCAGTCGCGCCTGGACGGCCTGGAAGACGAGCGCACCAGCGGGCGCCGCGCGACCTGGCTGAGCCACTTCCTGTACGCCAAGGCCCGCGTCGCGCTGATCCTCGACGACGACGCCACGGTGCGCGAGATGGCCGCGCGCATCGCCGAGCGACACACGCCGGACGAAGTGCCGTTCTTCGTGCGCGAGCGGGGCCCGCTGCCGGGCCACCTGGCCGCGCTCGACGAACGTTGGGACGAGGCTGCGGCGCGCTACGCGGCGGCACTCAACGATGCGCGCGGCATCGACATCTACGGCCAGGCGATCGAGACCCGGGTGCGCCTGGCCCACGCGCTGGTGATGCTGGGGCGCTTGCCCGAGGGGGCGCAGGCCCTCGCGCCGGTGTTCGCGGACGCACGCGCCGGCGGCGAGACCGGGCCGGTGCTGTTCGCCGGCGCCCGGGTGTGGCGCGCGCTCGGCGCGGCGCACTGGCGCGACCACCTGTCCGCCGGCGATCGCAGCCTGCTGGCCGGCTGGGCCCGGCGCATGGAGGCCTTGCGCAGCGAGCCGGACGAGCCGGCCGCCGCGCCGGCCGCCGGCACCGGCGCCGTCGCGCTCAGCGCCCGCGAGCGCGACGTGCTCGCGCGCATCGCCTCCGGCGACAGCAACAAGCTCATCGCCCGCGCCTTCGACCTCAGCCCGCACACCGTGAAGCGTCACGTGGCGAACATCCTCGACAAGCTCGCCGTGCAGTCGCGCGGCCAGGCCGCGTCGTGGTACCGGGCGCACTCCCGGTAGCGCCGGTGCGGGGTCAGGCCGTGACGGCCTGCGCGCCCACCAGGCCCAGCGCCGCGTCGCGGATCGCCTCCATCTGCGGCACCCCGGCCTGCTCCAGCACCCACGATCCCGCTGCCGGCGCATCGGGGCCTGTCAGGCGGCGCACCGGTGCGGTGAGCGCGTCGAAGGCTTTCTCGCTCACGAACGCGGCAACTTCGGCACCGACGCCGCACAGACCGTTGGCCTCGTGGACCACGATGAGCCGGCCGGTCTTGCGCACCGACGCCAGCACCGTGGCCTCGTCGATGGGCTTGAGCGTGCGCAGGTCGATCAGCTCGGCGTCGACGCCGCTGTCGGCCAGCGACTGCGCTGCGGCGAGGCACGCACCGACGGTCTTGGCGTAAGACACCAGCGTCACGTCGCGGCCTTCGCGCAGCACCGCCGCCTTGCCGATGGGCACGACGTGATCGCCTTCGGGCACCGGCCCCGGCGCGTGCGCCAGCGCCAGGTCCATGAAGAACATGACCGGGTTGTCGTCGCGAATGGCGGCCTTCATCAGGCCCTTGAAGTCCGCTGCATTGGAGGGCATCACCACCTTCAGGCCGGGCGCGTGGACGAACATCGCCTCGAGGTTGTGGTTGTGCTGCCCGCCGACGCTCCAGCCCGCGCCGGTCATGGTGAGCACGACCATCGGGAACTCGAACTGCCCGCCCGAAAGGTAGCGCAGCTTGCCGGCGCTGTTGATGATCGCGTCCATCGACAGCGTGAGGAAGGGCGCGAAGAGCAGGTCGACGACCGGGCGCAGGCCGGTCGCGGCAGCGCCCGCGGCGGTGCCGGCGATGATGCCCTCGGCCAGCGGCGTGTTGCGCACGCGCTCGGGTCCGAACTCGGCGAGGAGGTCGTGGCGCTTGGTGGCCACGCCCTCGCCGAACATCAGCACGCGCGGGTCGCGGCGCATCTCTTCGGCCAGGGCCTGGCCGACGGCATCGGAAACGGTGATGGTTTGCATGGTGCGAAGACTCCGGGAGTTCAGGCGTAGACGTCGGTGGCGAGCTCGCGCAGGTCGGGCCAGGCCGAGGCTTGCGCGAAGGCCAGGGCGGCCTCGACGGTGTCGGACACGCGCTGGCGCAGATGGGCCAGCTCGCCGGGCAGCAGCACGCCATCGTCCAGCAGGCGCTGGCTCATCAGCGCGATCGGGTCGCGCGCCTTCCAGGCCGCGAGCTCCTTCGCGTCGACATAGGCCTGGTCGTCCGGCTCGAAGTGGCCGCGCTGGCGATAGGTGGTCAGCTCGAGGAACTGCGGCTGGCCGGTGGCCCGAATCGCGGCCACGGCCTCGCTCGCGGCCGCGTGCACCGCCTCGACGTCGTTGCCGTCGACGGTGCGCACCCCGATGCGGTGGCCGCGCACCCAGTCGGCGACGTGCTCGACCGGCATGGTCTCGTCGCGCCGCACGTAGGCCTGCCACTGGTTGTTCTCGCACACGTAGAGCAAGGGCAGCTGCCAGGTCACGGCGAGGTTGATCGACTCATGGAAGATGCCCTCGCAGGCCGCTCCGTCGCCGAAGAACACGGTGGTGATGCCGCCCGGCTCCTGGTGCCCCATCTTCTGCGACAGGGCGACGCCGGGCGCGAGCGACAGCTCGCCGCCGACGATGGTCGAGGTGAGCACCACGCCCAGTTCCTTGGCCGAGACGTGCAGCGAGCCGCTCTTGCCCTTGCAGTAGCCGTCGGCGCGCCCCATCACCTCGGCCATCAGCCGCCCGGGATCGGCGCCGCGCGCCAGCAGGTGACCGGCGCTGCGGTGGTTGGTGAGGATGCGGTCGCGCGACTGCAGGGCGTGCACCACGCCGACGGCGGCGGCTTCCTGGCCGACCGACGTGCAGGTGCCGGGCGAGGTGGGCGTGGCCAGCGACGCGAGCCGCTCCTCGTGGGCGCGGATCAGCATCATGGTCTCCAGCATGGAGATGCGGGCGAGTGGATCGGGAATGGATGGCATGGCGGGCTCGCGGTGTGGATCGGAGCCGGGACTGTAGGAAGCGGGGCGCGCCGCCACATCGTCCGAAGGAGCCATCGCGCCGATGGCGGCGGGCCATGGCCCGCGATTCAGCCCTTCAGGTCGCGCCAGCGAGCCGCGGCCTGACCACGCGTGGCCACGCCCAGCTTGTCGAGGATGTTGGCGACGTGGCGCTTCACGGTGTGCGGGCTGAGGTCGAAGGCGCGAGCGATCAGCTTGTTGCTGTCGCCGGCCGCCATGCGTTGCAGGACCTCGCGTTCGCGCTCGCTGAGCACGGCCAGCGCATCGCCAGCCTCGGGCCGGCGCGCGGCCCGGGCTGCGGCAGGGACCGGCTCGACCGGCACGGCCGGCACGGTGATCGGCGCAGCCGGGAACAGGCCCGGCAGGCGCCGCAGCAGCGCGGACTCGGCCGGCCCCAGGCGGCCTCCCCAGTCCGCTGCGGCCAGCCGCTGCAGTGCCGGGCGACCGGCCAGCAGCGCTCCGCCCACCTCGCCGTCGTGCACGACCCGCGAGAGCCACGGCGCGAGCGTGGCCGCCGCCGCGTCCAGCGCGCCCAGGCGCAGCTCGACGTCGGCCAGCATCATCGTCATCTGCGTCGACGGGAAGAAGCACGACGCATCGGGCTTCCCCGCCAGCGGCTGCAGCAGCTCGCGCGCTTCGTCGAGCCGATCGTCGAGCAGCGCGAGCATGGCGCGCGTGGCGCGCCGGTCGTCGTCGGCCGCTGCCCACTCGTACGCATTGCCGGTGCGCGCGATGGCGCCGGCGAGCGAGCGCAGCACGGCGGAGTCGCCGATCAGCCAGGCCGCCCGCACGTAGGTGAACAGCTCCTCGTACTCATGGGTGAGCCGGTTGCTACGCAGCGAGTTCTCCTCGAGGTCGCGCTTGTTCTCCTCGGCAGCGGCGAAGCTCGCCTCGCGGTCGCCGCGCACGGCGTCGATCAGCGTGTGCGCCATCCAGTTCTCGGTCATGAGGCTGCGCGGGCGACCCAGCCAGCGTACGTCTTCGTCGGCGCGCGCCAGCCATTGCGCAGCCTCGTCGACGCGGCCCTGGGAGAAGGCCAGCCAGGCGCGGATGTGCATCACGCCGGCACGCAGCTGGGTCGGCGAGTCGCTCAGCACGCGCATCGCGCCGGCGGCGAAGCGCTCGAGCAGCGGCCGCATGCCCGGCAGGCCGGTGAGCAGGCTCACGAAGAAGCAGCGGTCCCAGACCTGCGGGTCGTGCGAGCGCTCCAGCGCCTGCAGCATCTCGGTGACCCGGGGCGCGACGTCGTCGGCGCGCATCTGCGCGTAGGCGGCCCAGGCGCTGCCGAAGCACACGAAGGGACGCACCGTGTCGTCCAGCGACAAGGCACGCAGGCGGTCGAGCTCGGCACTGGCCGACGGCAACTGCCCGGTGTTCTGCATGGCGACACAGGCATAGGCTTGCGCCAAGGCCGCCTCCTGCGGGCGGCCGTCGCGCTCGTAGCCCTCGGCCGCCCGCCGCATGGCGGCGCACATGCCGTCGAAGTCGAAGCGCGGGAAGGTGGTGAGGCCGTGCAGCAGGTGCAGGCCCGGCCGGCGCACGAACTCGGACAGCGGAAACTGCGCGAGCATCTGCTCCAGCGCGGGTCCGCCGCCCATGGCGACCAGCGCCGGGCCGCGCTCCATGAGGACGCGGCTGGCGGCGTCCCAGTCGGCGGCGCGGGTGAGGTAGCCCACCGCCCGCACCGGGTCGGTCTCGTCGTCGGCGGCGCGGCGCAGCAGGTAGGGCACCTCCTGCGGGTACTCGCGCTGCAGCCGGTCCTCGAGGAAGTCGCGGAACAGGTCGTGCAGGCGCAGGGTGAGCTCGTCGGCGTCGAGGGTGACGACGAACAGGCCGCGCCGCTCCACCTCTTCGAGCAGGCGCGCGGTCCGCGGGATGCGGCTCACGTGCTCGCAGCGCGTGGCGGTGAGCTCGGGCAGCACCGAGCAGCGCAGCAGGAACCAGCGCAGGTCCGCCGGCATGTCGTCGAGCACCTCGCTGGCGAGGTAGTCGAACAGGTGGCGCTGGGTGGGCGAGCCCACCCCCAGGGGCGCACCGCCGGGGCGGGCCGACAGGCTCAGGCGCAGGCCGGCGGCCCAGCCGTCGGTGCGGGCCAGCAGCTCGCGCGAGGCGGACGGCGCGGGCGTCGCGCCGTTGTCGGCCAGCAAGGCGGCGACTTCCGATTCGTTGAAGCGCAGGTCGTACTGGCGGAACTCCGCCAGCTCGCCGCCGGCCCGCCAGCGGGCCAGGGTCAGCGGCGGCTCGACCCGGCTGGCGATGGCCACGCCCCACTGCTCGGGCAGCCGGTCGAGCATCGCCTGGAGCAGGTCGAACACCTGCGGGTCGGCGATGCGGTGGGCGTCGTCGATGACGATGACGCCGCGCTGGACCTCGGCCGAGGCGAGCGCGTTGACCAGCTCGCTGGCAACGTCGCGCAGGCCGCGCTCGGCCTGGGCCAGCGTGGCCAGCGCCTCGGGCGAGACCCGCCAGGGCAGGTCGTGCGGCTCCAGCGCCGTGGTCAGGCAGGCCAGGAAGCGCTGCAGCTGGTCGTCCTCGTCGGCCGACACCCAGGCCAGCGCACAACCGGGCGGCAGGCGGCGGATCTGGCGGGTGAGCGCGGCCGTCTTGCCGTAGCCGGCCGGGGCGACCAGCAGGGTCAGGCGGTGCTGCTGCAAGGCGGCGTCGAGGGCCTGCTCCAGGGCGGGGCGCTCGACCAGCCCGGTGCGCGGCCGGGGGGGCTGGATCTTCGCGAGCGCAAAGGCGGGAAGCGAGGCCGTCGACTGCATGCGTGAATTTTGCCGCAGCGCTTCTCGACTGCAGCACTCGCGGGCCACGCGCAAACCCCAACCGATGGCTCTTTCGGGCGATGTGCGTTCACCATCGCCTCCGGACACTCGCCGCCATGCACGTCGTCCACCATGCCCACCTGCCCCACCTGCACCTCGGCGACGAACTGTGCATTGCCGTCGCCGACCGCAGCCGCGGCATCACGGGCTTCGAGGTCTGGCTGCGCACGCTCGCCCCCGGCGCCCACACCGAGGCGCTGCGCCACGCCGGCGAGCTGGTGGTGCTGGCCCTGGCCGGCGGCGGCAAGCTGCTGATCGACGGCGGGCCGCAGCGCTTCAGCGGGCCCTGCACCTTGCTGATCCCGGCCGGCGCGCAGTTCCAGCTGGTCAATCAAGGGACTGAGCCGCTGCAGCTGGTCTGGGTGTTCACGAGTCCGCCGACCGTGTAACCCCCCGGAAGGGGTGGCCCGTCGCCGTGGTCCTCCGATGGCTCCTTCGACCGATGTGCGATCGGCCGCCGATCCAGACACTGGCGGCCTTCGACAACGCCACGGACACCGCCATGCCCACCCTCCCCATCGACATCGTCGTCGCGGCCCACAAGGCCACCCGCCGCTTCATGTTCGAGACCCTGGTCGCGATCGGCGCGCTGGACGTCACCGACGGCCACGACATCGACCGCAGCCTGAACCTGCTCGAGCGCCTGCTCGAGGTGCTGGGCGAGACCCGGGACGACTGGCGCGACACGATCCACGGCCTGCGCCACGGCGCCGCCAGCCAGCGCCGCGGCCTGGCCGCCCGGCTCTATCGCGACCTCGCCGAGCTGGTCAGCCGCGAGCTGGCGCGCCTGCAGCGGCGCGAGGCCCAGGCCGGCGCGCAACCGGCCGCCGTGGCGCTCGAACGCCTCGACGACGACGAGCTGCGCGGCGCGCTGCACTGGATGGAAGGCGCCCTGACCCCGCAGGAGCTGGCGGGCCTCCTGGACCAGCTGCACACGCATGCGAACGCACCCCGCTTCAACCTCGCGCTGGCCGTGCTCGCCGAACGCATGGACAACCGGCGCTGGCACCAGCTCGCCCGCGCCCTCGACCTCCATCGCGACACGGCCCCCGTGGCCCTGGCCGCCTGATCCCTTTCCTTCACACGGAGCCTGTTCATGATTGCCGACACCCTCGCCCCCCGCCACGCGCCGCGCTACGACCTGTACGCGGGCATCCACAAGGCGGCGCGGGCCTTCATGACCGACACCCTGGGTCGCATCGGCCGCCTCGATGTCACCGACGACGCGGACACGCGGGCTGCCTTGACGCAGCTCGAGGCGCTGCTCGCCTTCTGCGAGAAGCACCTGCAGCACGAGAACGAGTTCGTGCACCCGGCGATCGAGGCCCGCGAGCCCGGCAGCGCCGGCCGCATCGCCGCCGAGCATCGTGAGCACCTCGAGGCCATCGCGGCGCTGCGCGAGGACGCACGCCAGCTGCTGGTCGCCGCGCTGCCGCAGCGCGCATCGCTGGCCCTGCGCCTGTACCGCCACCTGGCCCTGTTCGTCGCCGAGAACTTCGAGCACATGCACGTCGAGGAGACGCTGCACAACGCGACACTCTGGACCCACTACAGCGACGAGGAGCTGCACGCGCTGCACGGCCGCCTCAAGGCGAGCATCGCCCCCCCGGACATGCTGGAGGTCCTGCGCTGGCTGGTCCCGGCGCTCACCCCGGCCGAGCGCGCCGGCATGCTCAACGGCGCCAAGGCCGAGATGCCGGCAACGGCTTTCCAGGCGATGGTCGGCTACGTGCGGCCGCACCTCGACGCGACGGCCTGGAACAAGCTCGCGCCGGCCATCGGGGTCGAGCGCGACCCGCGCTTCGCGCACGTCGGCTGAATCCGGCTGCGCGCTTGCTGCGTAGACGCAGCAAGCGCGCAGCCTGACGGCGCAATGCACTGCTCCCCCTGCCCCCCTCCGCGAGGGGGTTCCAGCTTGTTCGACGACACCCACCAGCCTCCCTCCGAGAGGGAGGCTCCGGCATGCATGAAAGGCCGGCCTACGGCCGGCACCCTGCTCAACGTGATGACGTCGCCAAGGTGTTGCGTCAAACGCGCTGGAGCCTCCCTCTCGGAGGGAGGCTGGAGGGAGCAGTCGAACAAGCTGGAACCCCCTCTCGGAGGGGGCCTGGGGAGCGGTGCGTTAAGTCATGCCGGCCAAAGGCCGGCTTCAACCAAGGTGATAAACCAATGAACAAGTGGATCAAGCGCTCGCTGATCGCCGTCGCGGGCTTGGCCACGCTGGGCGCGGCTGGGCTGTCGCTGGGCGCTTACTTGGGCGACCGCAAGGCAACTCGGCATGTGGACGTGGCGGTGCGCGCCGTCGCCATCCCCGCCGACGCCGCCGGCCTGGAGCGCGGCCGCTATCTCTTCGCCACCCGCGGCTGTGTCGACTGCCACGGCGCCGACGGCGCGGGGCATGCCTTCATCGACGACAAGGGCGGCTTCTATGCCAAGGCGCCCAACATCAGCACGGGCGACGGCAGCGTGGTCGCCGCCTACCGGCCGGAAGACTGGGTGCGCACCATCCGCCATGGCGTCAAGCCCGATGGCCGGCCGGCCTTCATCATGCCCAGCGAGGACTACAACCGCCTCACCGACACCGACCTCGGCGCGCTGGTCGCCTACGTGAAGCAGCTGCCGCCGGCGCGCGGCGAAGGCCTGGTGGCACGCGTGCCGGCGCTGGTCAAGACGCTGTACGCCGCGGGCGTGATCCGCGACGCCGCCGAGAAGATCGACCACGCCCTGCCGCCGGCGGCCCCGGTTCCCGAGGACGGATCGCCGGCGCACGGCGCCTACGTCGCCAACATGTGCCAGGGCTGCCACGGGCCGCACCTGTCGGGCGGCAAGATCCCCGGCGGTCCGCCCGACTGGCCGGCGGCGGCCAACCTGACGCCGGGCGAAGGCAGCGCGCTGGGGCGCTACGAGAACGCCGACCAGTTCATCGCCATGCTGCACACGGGCAAGCGGCCGGATGGCTCGCCGGTGAGCTCGGTGATGCCGTTCACGTCGTTGCGCGAGCTGAGCGACAACGACGCGAAGGCGCTGTATGCGCACTTGAAGCAGCTCGCACCGGTCGCCTTCGGCAACCGGTAGCCCGGGTGCAACCCGGGTCACTCGCCCATCACGATGCCTTCGCGGCGGGGATCGGCCCCGCCGAACCACGTCGGACGTCCCTCCTTCACCACCCGCTGGATGCCCTGCAGCCCGCTGGTCTGGACCATGAGCTTCACGTCATGGCCACGCGCCTTCAACGCATCGACCAGCGCCGGCGTGGCTCGCCCCTCCTCCAGCTCGGTCGGTCCGTTGCGCGACCCGAAGTTCGGCAGCGAGATCGCCTGCTGCACGTCCAGGCCCCAGTCCAGCGTCGCGAACAGCACCTTGGCGGTGTAGTTGATGATGGCCGAGCCGCCCGGCGAGCCCACGCTCATCACCAGCGCCCCGCTGCTGCGATCGAAGACCAGGATGGGCGACATCGACGAGCGCGGCCGCTTGCCGCCCTGCACGCGGTTGGCCACCGGCGCGCCGTTCTCGCTGGGCACGAAGGAGAAGTCGGTGAGCTCGTTGTTGAGCATGAATCCGCGCACCATGATCTGCGAGCCGAACACGTTCTCGATGGTGGTCGTCATGGCGATGGCGTTGCCGAAGCCGTCGACCACCGAGACGTGCGAGGTCGACATCAGCTCGGGGCTGCGGTCGTCGGCCCGGCTCAGCGCCGGCGCGCTCGGCACGCCGGGCTGCGCCTTGCCCATGCTGCGCTCGGCAATGAGCGCGCCGCGCTGCTGCAGGTAGGGTGCGTTCAGCAAGGCGGCAGCGCTGCCGCCCGGCAGCGGCGCGAAGTCGGGGTCGGCCACGTAGCGGGCGCGATCGGCATAGGCCAGCCGGCCCGCCTCGCTGATCAGGTGGACCGCGTCGGCGCTGGGTTCCAGGCCGAACGGCGCCGGCACCGGGCGCAGCGCCTCGATGCCGCGCGGGGCCAGCATGCCCAGCATCTGCCCCAGGGCCAGCGGGCCCGACGACGGCGGCGGCATGCCGCACAGCCGCCACGCCTTGTACTCGAAGCACAGCGGCTCGCGCGCCTTGGCCTGGTAGCCCGCCAGGTCGGCCTCGGTCATCAGGCCGGGATTGGTGGGGTGCTGACGCACCTTGGCGACGATGTCGCGCGCGATCGGTCCTTCGTGCAGCGCCACCGGGCCGCGCTCGGCGATGTCGCGCAGCACGGCCGCGTACTCGGGGTTGCGCAGGATCGTGCCGATCGGCTTGGGACTGCCGTCGGGCTGCAGGAAATAGGCCGCGGCGGCCGGGTCGTTGCGCAAGGTCTTCGAGGCGTCGTCCATCAGGTTGGCGTGCAGCCGCGGGCTGAGCGCGAAGCCCTGCTCGGCCAGCAGGATGGCCGGCTGGAACAGCGCCTTCCAGGGCAGCTTGCCGTGCTCGCGGTGCGCCAGCTCGAGCGCGCGCAGCGCACCGGGCACCCCCACCGAGCGCCCGCCGACCACGCCTTCGAGGAAGGCCATGGGCTTGCCGTCCTTCATGAACAGCTCGGGCGTGGCCGCGGCCGGCGCGGTCTCGCGCCCGTCGTAGGCCTGGGTGCGGCGGCCGTCGTGGTGCACGAGGAACAGGCCCCCGCCGATGCCCGAGGACTGCGGTTCCACCAGGCCCAGCACCGCCTGCACGGCGATGGCCGCATCGACGGCGCTGCCGCCTGCCTTGAGCACCTGGTGGCCGGCATCGGTGGCCAGCGGATTGGCCGCGGCGACCATGAACTTCTGCGCCGACCAGCCCGGCTTCTCGGTGTAGCCGCTGGCCGCCTCGGGCGCGCGCTGCGCGACCTCGGGGATGCGGTAGGCCAGCCCCGGGGCGGGCCGGCCCGCGCATGCGGCCAGCGCCAGCGAGGCCGCGAGCAGCGCCAGCTGGCGCAGCATTCGAGATGTCATGAGCTTTCCTTCTGCGGCGCCATGACCGTGTGCACCACCCGTTGCGGGAACGGGATCTGCACCCCCTGCGCATTCAGCACATCGAGCACGGCGAGGTTGACTTCCGACTTCACGTTGCCTTGCCCGTTTTCCGGGTCTCGTATCCAGAAATTCAGGACCAGGTCCATGCCGTCGGCGGCGAAGGCGCCGAGCTGGGCGCTGGGCACGGGGTCGGCCAGCACGCGCGGCACCGCGCGCATCGCCGCTTCGAGCAGGGGCTGCAGCCGCCGCACGTCGGTGCCGTAGGCCACCTGCACCGTCGAGGCCACGACCACCCGCGGGTCGGCGAGCGAGGAGTTCTCGACCCGCTGCGTGATCAGGATCTCGTTGGGCACGATGGCCTCCTTGCCGCCCAGCGAGCGGATCACGGTGTAGCGGGTGCGGATGTCGGTGATGCGGCCCTCGAAGTTGTCGACCTTCACCATGTCGCCGATGCGCAGGCTGCGCTCGGCCAGGACCACGAAGCCGCTGATGTAGTTGGCGGCGATCTTCTGCAGGCCGAAGCCCAGGCCCACCCCGACCGCGCCACCCAGCACGCTGAGCGCGGTGAGGTCGATGCCCGCGGCCGACAGCGCCAGCAGCAGGCCGACCAGCAGCAGCAGCGCGCGAACCGCGCTCGCGGCGATCTTGCGCAGCGACAGGTTGGTCGCGGTGGCGCCCTTGATCAGCTGCGCCTCGATGGCGGCCGAGGCCCATAGCGCGAGCACCAGCACCACGATGGCTGACAAGGTGCCCTCGACCACGTTGCGCATCGAGATGTCGGTGCTGCCCAGCTTCCAGCGGATGGTCTCGAGCTCCTGCATCAGCATCGGAAGCAGGCCGGTGATCCACAGCACCACGCCGATCCAGGCCAGCCACGACACCGTGCGCTCGATGGCGCGGATCGCGCTCGACGACGGGAAGGCGGCGCCCAGCACGCGCACGGTCAGGCGGATGACCACCAGCGACACCAGCACCGGCAGCGCCACCCGGAACACCGCCGGCGGCACGCCCAGGCTGGGCAGCAGGCCCCGCGCCGCGAACGCCAGCGCCAGCGCGAGCACGGGAAACAGCGCGCCGTCGACCACCCGCCGGCCGAACAGCACCGAGGCGGCACGGACCGTGGTGCCGCGAAGCATGCGCACGACCACCCAGGCGATCGCCAGGCAGCCGGCCACCAGGGCGAGCTCGGTCAGGGCACTGGGCTGCAGCAGCGAGCCGCCGAGCTCGCGCAGCTCGTCGGTGGTGATGGGTCTGGACATGGTCGGCCGGTGGCGGTGGGGACAGCCTGCAACCATAGCAGGGCGCGTGGCAGTTCCTACAATGCGCCCTGCACCATGTCACCGTTCGACGCGCACCTCACGCGGCACATCGGGTCCTCCTTTGCCCGGCAGCTCGCCTTCGCCGATTTCCTGGGCGACGGCCACTGGGGCGCCGACCTCGACGAGGGCGTCTTCACCTACACGCCCGACAAGCGCCTGCCCCTGCAGGTGCTGGGCAGCGAGTCGGAGGTGAGCGGCACCTGGCTGTGGGCCTGGGGCAACGAACAGGCCGGCTTGTCGCCTTCGGTGCTGCAGGCCGCCCACGCCGTGCGCGAGTTCGGGGAGGCGAACGACATCGCCCCGCTCACCACCCGCTCGTTCGCGCTCGACGACATCTCCGGCCATGCCATCGCGATGCTGTGCGCCGGGCTGGCCGGCGGCAAGTGCTACTACCGCGGGCCCTACGACGGCGGCGCGGCCTTCTTCCTCGTCGACGGCGTCCCGGCGCAGGTGCTCGCGTCGGTCGCGCCGGCACGGGCGGTCACGGTGATCCAGCAAGTCATCAGCCAGTTCGACGTCGACCACCGGGCGATGGTGCGCAGCTTCATGCAGCAGCAGGGTTATGCGATCGAGGAAGACGGATCCACGCTGCGCGCCGCGGCGGCGTCGGGGGGTGCGCTGCGCCTGTCGTTCGACACGCTGGGGCGGCTCGCGAGCATCGAAGGCACGCTGACGCCAGCGCCGAAGAAGCGGGGGTGGCAGTTCTGGAAGTAGCCCGGGTGCAACCCGGGTTGCCCCCGGGCTACAAGTCGGCCAGCACGCGCAAGTGCGCAGCGACGCTGCGGCCCAGTGCCCCCAGCGCATAGCCGCCTTCCAGGCACGACACGATGCGCCCCTTGGCGTGGCGATCGGCCACGTCCTTGATGCGGCGCGTGATCCATTCGTAGTCCGCCTCGACCAGGCCGAGCTGCCCCAGCTCGTCCTCGCGGTGGGCGTCGAAGCCGGCCGACACGAAGATCATCTCGGGACGGAATGCCTCGAGCCGCGGCATCCACATCGCCTCGATCATGTCGCGCACCTCGGGGCCGCGGGTGTAGGGCGGCACCGGCACGTTGACCATGTTGGTGCCCTTGGGGATGGCGCCGCTGAACGGGTACAGCGGGTGCTGGAAGATGCTCACCATGAGCACGCGCTCGTCGCCGGCGATGATGTCTTCGGTGCCGTTGCCGTGGTGAACGTCGAAGTCGACGATGGCCACTCGCTGCAGGCCGTGCACGTCGAGTGCGTGGCGCGCGGCGATCGCCACGTTGTTGAAGAAGCAGAACCCCATGGCCTGGTCGCGGGTGGCGTGGTGGCCCGGCGGACGCACGGCGCAGAAGGCGCTGTCGATCTCGCCGGCGATCACCGCGTCTGTGGCCGCCACCGCGGCGCCGGCGGCGCGCAGCACCGCCTGCCAGGTGGCGGGACAGGCGGTCGTGTCGGGGTCGATGGCGCGCGGCTCGCCGCTGGCGGACACCGCCTCCAGGAAGTGCTTGAGCTCGGCGACATAGCCGCTTGCGTGAGCGAGCTCCACGTCGGACAGCGCGACCGGCGGCGCCTCGCGCATCTGCAGGGCGATGTCCAGGCCGGTGGCGCGCAGGTGGTCGGTGATGGCGTCCAGCCGCTGCGGACACTCCGGATGGCCCCGTCCCATGTCGTGGCCGCGGCAGTCGGAGTGGCTGTAGAAGGCGGTGGACATCTCGATTTCTGCCTCGGGTTTTTCGGTTAAGGTGAGCCGCATGCCCTCACCGCTTGCAGCCCGCCTCGCCCGGTTGGTCGACCAGATTAGCACGATCATCGTCGGCAAACGGCCCCAGATCGAAGACTGCGTCGCCTGCCTTCTGGCAGGTGGCCACCTCCTCATCGAAGACGTCCCCGGCGTCGGAAAGACCACGCTGGCGCATGCGCTGGCGGTGTCGCTGGGACTGCGCTTTTCGCGCGTGCAGTTCACCGCCGACCTGATGCCCTCCGACCTGATCGGCGTGAGCGTCTACGAGCGCAGCAAGGAGGCGTTCGTGTTCCATGCGGGCCCGGTGTTCGCCCAGGTGCTGCTGGCCGACGAGATCAACCGCGCCGGCCCCAAGACCCAGAGCGCGCTGCTGGAGGCGATGGAGGAGCAGCAGGTGTCGGTCGAGGGTGAGACCCGTGGCCTGCCGCGCCCGTTCTTCGTGATCGCCACGCAGAACCCCACCGACCAGCTCGGCACCTACCCCCTGCCCGAGTCGCAGCTCGACCGCTTCCTCATGTGCATCACCCTCGGCTACCCCGACCGCAGCAGCGAGCGCGCCCTGCTGGCCGGACAGGACCGGCGCGAGGCCATCCACGGGCTGCAGGCGGTGATGTCGCCGCAGGAGCTGATCGACGCGCAGAAGGCGGTGCTCGCCGTCCATGCCTCCGATGCGCTGCTCGACTACCTCCAGGCGCTGATCGCGGCCAGCCGCTCGGGCGCCTGGTTCGTCGAGGGCCTGAGCCCGCGCGCCGGCATCGCGGTGCTGCGCGCCGCGCGCGCCCGCGCGCTGCTGGGGCAGCGCGACTACGTGGCGCCCGACGACATCCAGGCCATCCTGGCCCAGACGGCGGCACACCGGCTGGTGCCGGTCGCCGGCGGCGGGCGGGGTCGGGTCGAGCAGGTCCGGGCCATGATGGAAGCGGTGCCGCTGCCGTGAGCACGCCCGCCGCCGCCGGGTCTTCGCGGGCCGAGCGCCGGGCCGCTCCCAAGCCGGCCCGCATCCCCTCCGGGGATCGGCCGACGTACCCGTCGGCCGAGGGGTCGTCATTCCTTGGTCGGCATGTGCGCGCTTGGTGGCAGGCGCGGCTGCGTCGCAGCGACACGCTGCTGCTCACCCAGCGCAACATCTACATCCTTCCCACGCGCGCCGGCGTGCTGTTCGCCGCCACCCTGCTCACGCTGCTGATCGCGTCGATCAACTACCAGCTCAACCTCGGCTACGTGCTCACCTTCCTGCTGGCGGGCAGCGGCGCCATCTCGATGCAGCTGACCCACAACACCCTGCGCGGCCTCACCTTGCACCTGAAGCCGCCCGGGCCGGTGTTCGCGGGCGACGCCGCCGTGGTCGAGGTCGTGCTGTCCAGCCCGGCGCGCTCGCGCTATGGCATCGGCTTGCGCATCGCGGACGGCGGCGCACTGAGCTGGGTCGACGTGCCCGGCGGCGGCCAGGCGAGCGCGCACGTGAGCTTCGTGCCGCCGCGCCGCGGTCGGCACGAGGTGCCCACGCTGCGTGCCGAGACGCGCTTTCCGCTCGGCCTGTTCCGCGCCTGGACGGTGTGGCGCCCGGCCGGCGAGGTGCTCGCCTATCCGCGCCCGGAGCGGCCGGCGGCGGCCTTGCCGGTGCCGCGTCCGGTGCCGGGCGGGCCGGTGCAGGCGCGCCATGCGCAAGGCAGCGAGATCGAGGGCATCCGCGCCTATCGCCGCGGCGATCCGATGCGCATGGTGTTCTGGAAGAAGGCCGCCAAGGCCATGCAGACCGGCGGCGAGCTGGTGAGCCGCGACACCAGCGCCTCGGCCCACCATGAGCTGTGGCTGGATTGGCGCGGCTGCACCACCCTGCCGCCGGAGGAGCGCCTGTCGCGCCTGGCCGCCTGGGTGCTCGCCGCCGAGCGCGCCGGGGTGAGCTACGGCCTGCGCCTGCCCGGCGTGGATCTGCCGCGCGGCCATGGCAGCGGCCATCGGCGCGCCTGCCTGGAGGCGCTGGCGCTGTGGCACTGACCCTGGCGCGCCGCTGGCGCCACCTGCCGCGCGACTCGCGCGACACGCTGTTCCTGCTCGGCGTGATCGCCTGGACGGTGCTGCCGCACGTCTCCCACCTGCCGCTGTGGTGCACCATGCTGACGGCGGTGATGCTGCTGTGGCGCATGCAGCTGGCGGTGGTGAACGGGCCGCTGCCGGGGCGGTGGTGGCTGATCGTGATCCTGCTGATGGCCGCCGGCCTCACGCTCTGGACCTACCGCACGCTGCTCGGCAAGGAGCCCGGCGTGACCATGGCTGTCGCGCTGATGGCGATGAAGACGCTGGAGCTGCGCGCGCGTCGCGACGCCTTCGTCGTGTTCTTCCTCGGCTTCTTCATCGTCCTCACCCACTTCCTGTATTCGCAGTCGCTGTTCGTTGCCGCGGCGATGCTGGTGTCGGTGTGGGGGCTGCTGACGGCGCTGGTGCTGGCGCACATGCCGGTGGGGCAGCCCGGACTGCGCCAGGCGGGCGCACTGGCCATGCGGACGGCGCTGCTGGGCGCGCCCATCATGGTGCTGCTGTTCGCGCTGTTCCCACGCGTCGGGCCGCTGTGGGGCATGCCTCGCGACAGCGGTCCGACCACCGGCCTGTCCAACCTCATGCGCATGGGCTCGATCACCGAGGTGGCGCAGGACGACGCGGTCGCGCTGCGAGTCCGGTTTCGCGACCGCGTGCCGGCGCCGCAGGCCCAGTACTTCCGTGGACCGGTGCTGAGCATCTTCGACGGACGCGAATGGCGGCAGTCCCGCCCCTGGTCGCCGCGGGGCGGGCAGGCCGCGGACCTGCGGGTGCAGGGGCGGCCGCTGCACTACGAGATGACGCTGGAGCCGCAGCGCCTGTCCATGCTGCCCTTGCTCGAAACCAGCGTCGTCGCGCCCTTGGCCGACGACTACCGCGTGCTGATGCGCGCCGACCTGCAATGGGTCACCGACCGGGCGGTGCTCGAGCGGCTTCGCTTCGAGGCCGAGGCGTTCACCGACTTCCGGCATGGCATCGCCGAGCCCGAGTCGGTCCTGCGCGAGGCGCTTGCGCTGCCGCCCGGCTTCAACCCCGGCACCGTCGCCTGGGCAACGGCTCTGCGCCAGCGCCAACCGAGCGCCGACGCGCAGGCATTGGCCCAGGCCGTGATGGCGCACATCCGCACCGGTGGCTACACCTACACGCTGGCGCCCGGCCCCTACGGCGAGACGGATCCCGGCACGACCGTCGACGAGTTCTGGCTCGACCGCAAGCTCGGCTTCTGCGAGCACTTCGCGGCCGCTTTCGTCGTCGTGATGCGCTCCATGGGCGTGCCGGCGCGCGTCGTGACCGGCTACCAGGGCACCGACCCGCAGCCGGTGGACGGCTACTACATCGTGCGCCAGAGCCATGCCCACGCCTGGGCGGAGTTCTGGCAGGCCGGCATCGGCTGGACGCGCGCCGACCCCACTGCCGCGGTCGCGCCCGACCGCATCCTGCGCAGCCGCCACCTTGCCCCGCCGCCGGGCCTGATGGCGACGGCCATCGGCAACGTCAGCCCGGCGCTGCTGGCGCAATGGCGCGGGATGTGGGAAGCGCTCAACAACCGCTGGAACCAGTGGGTGCTCAACTACTCGCGCGGCCAGCAGCTCGACCTGCTGAAGAACATCGGCTTCAGCGCCCCGAGCTGGGAGGACCTGTCGCTGCTGCTGATCGGCGCGCTCAGCTCGATGGCGCTGGCCGGCGCGGGCTGGGCCTGGTGGGACCGCCGGCGGGTCGACCCGTGGGTCCGTCAGATGGAGCACATCCGCCGTGCGCTGGTCTCGGTCGGTGTCGACGCCCGGGCACACGAGCCGCCGCGCCTGCTCGCCCAGCGGGTCGCCCAGCAATTGGGCGCCGCCGGCGCGGCGCTGGCCGGCATGCTGCAGGTGCTGGACCTGCAGCGCTACGGCCGCACCGCGGCACCCCGGCCCGACACCGCCCTCACCCGCCGCTTCGCCGCCGCCGCCCGGCAGTTGCGACGGAACCGATCCGGTCCGCCCGGTCTCTGAGTCCCCCATGCCCTTGCGCCGCGCCCGCATCACCCTGCCCGTCGTCGCCACCCTGGCCCTCGGCCTGTCGCTGGCGGCGGCGCCCGCACTCGCCAAGAAGAAGCGGCCGGTGGCCTCGCGCACCGAGCGCGCCGACGCCGGCGTGCCCTATGGCCGGCGCGACGACGTGCTGCGCTTCGCCGAGGAGCTGGCCGAGCGGCAGGGACTGGATGCCGCCTGGGTGCAGGACGCGCTGGCGCAGTCGCGCCGGCTGCCGGTGGTCGAGCGGCTCATCATGCCGCCGCCGGCCGGCACGGCGAAGAGCTGGGCCGCCTACCGGGCGCGCTTCGTCGAGCCGGTCCGCCTGGGTGCGGGGCTGGCGTTCTGGAATGCCAACGAGGCCTGGCTGCGCCTGGCCGAGGAGCGTTACGGCGTGCCGCCGGAGATCGTTGTCGGCATCGTCGGCGTGGAAACGATCTACGGCCAGCAGATGGGCAGCTTCCGGGTGATCGACTCGCTGGCGACCCTCAGCTTCGACTTCCCGGTCGGCCGGCGCGACCGCAGCGCGTTCTTCCGCGCCGAGCTGGAGAGCTACCTCGCGCTGTGCCGGCAGCAGGGCGTGGAGCCGCTTGCATGGCGCGGCAGCTATGCCGGCGCGATCGGCATGCCGCAGTTCATGCCCTCGAGCATCCTGGCGCATGCGGTCGACTTCGACGGCGACGGCCACATCGACCTGCACGGCAACAGCGCCGACGTGATCGGCAGCGTGGCCAACTTCCTGGCCAAGGCGGGCTGGCAGCGCGGGCTGCCGACGCATTTCGAGGTGGCGGTGCCGGTGGAGACGAGCGAGCGGGCGGCGCTGCTGGCACCGGACATCCTGCCCTTGTTCAGCCCGGAGGAATTCGTCGAGCACGGCGCCTTGCTGCCGGATGCGGCGATGGCGCTGGAGACCAGCAAGCTGGCGCTGATCGAGCTGCAGAACGGCGACGCGGCGCCGAGCTATGTGGCGGGGACGAGCAACTTCTATGCGATCACGCGCTACAACTGGTCGAGCTACTACGCGATGGCGGTGATCTCGGTGGGCGAAGCCGTCAAGCGGCTTCGCTGATCAGGGCAGCGGCGCGAGCAGGAAGGCGGTGATCGTGACCGCCGCGGCCAGGACGATCCAGGCCAGCGCCGGCCACGGGTTGTCCAGTGCGTCGTTGTCGAAGAGCGGTTCTTGCGAGGTCATGGCGTACTCCCGATGCGCACCCATCGAAAATCAGGTGCTCAACCGGGAATACGAAGGCCCGGGCCCGAAACGGACACCGCGCCGACGAAAAGTGCCGGGCCCTATTGCACCGGCCGGTCGTCCTTCCGGTGCTTGCGGCAGCGCCACCAGCAGATCAGGAGACCCGTTCCCAAGCCGGTGCCGAAGCCCAGAGCGAACAAGACCCCGCCTCCCGATGCTGTCTCGGCATGCGCGCTCATGGGAACTGCCAGCAATGCGGCATAGGCCGCGATCTTCTCTTTCGTCGTCATTGGCTCTCCTCGTCAGCTGAAGAAATCGGAACCCAAGGGCCCCACATCGTGCGAGCGCTGTGCATGGTCGAGGCGCTCCCTCAGTCGCACGACCCGGGCATAGGCTGGCGCCGAGGCGCCCATCGCTCGGCGCAGGACCGGCTCCGCCGCGCTCAGGACGTCATTGGCCTCCTGGAACCGACCCAATGCCCCCAGTGCCACCGCACGGTTGACAGAGTACAGCGTCGTGAGCGGATGTTGCGCCCCGTAGACACCCGACATCTCGTCCTGTCCCTGGCCCAGCCAGCGCAAGCCCCCGTCCGGATCGCCTCCTTGCAACAGCGACACGCCCATCAGCGTCTTTCCGTAGGCGAGCATCGCCTTGGCGGGCAGACTGGTCTCACCTGCGGCCAATCGCCTGAGGACCTCGTCGATGCGTAGCCGGGCGGCGGCGGTCTCGCCCATGCGCAACTGCGACTCGGCCAGGACGAGGGCGGCAAGCGCGCGCAAGGGCGGGTTGATCTGCAGCTTCGCGCTCGGTTTGCCGAAGTCGGACAGGCGCTCGAACAGGGCCTGCTGGCGCGGCGACGGTCCACGCGCCGATTCCATGCGCAACAGCAGGATGGTCGCCTCGATTTGCATCGCGGGGGACGCCGCATCCTGCGTCAATTGCTCGACGAAGGCGTCGTCCTGCGGGCTGAGCTGCGTCATGCCGAGCTTCAGCATCACGCGGGCCTTGCGCAGCACCAGCTTGCGGCACGACTCGTTGTTGGGCCCGAACTCGCTCACGCACGCCGGCAGCGTGGCCGCGATGTGTGAGAGCGCATCGACGAATCGGCCGGCCGCGTCGAGCAGTTCGGCCCGCGTGTCTGCCAGCACCGCCGGCTCCTGGGGGTTCTTGTCGCCGGCACGGGCGACCGCACGCTCCAGCTCGTCCTGAAGGGCGAGGGCGCCGTCGAAGTTTCGAAGCAACCGCTCGGCGTAGACCATGCCGCGCATCGCGCTGAGCGTTCGGTCGTGCCCAGGACCGAAGGCCTTGAGCGCATAGGCCTTGCTCTGGCGGAACAGGTCGCGGGCACGCGCTCCGTCGCCTTCGATGTGTGCGATCCAGCCACCGACCTCCTTCAGGCGGGCATTCAGCTCGGCGTCGGCCATGGGCCGGTCGGCCACATCCTCGGCCTCGCGCAGCAGCACGCCGGCGCGCTGCGCCTGCCCCAGGCGAAGGACCACGTTCGCATGCGATGCCCGCGCCAGCACTTCCTGGCGGGGCATGTTCAGCTCGGAATACAGGCGCACGGCGTCCTCGAAGGTGCTGTCCGCATCGACGTACTCGCCCATGTCGCGCTGAATGGTCCCGATGCCCATCAGCAGCTCGGCCTGCAACCGCGGCTGCCCCGCCAGCCGCTTGAGCAGATCCGACCGCCCGCTCTGCAGCAGCTCGCGCGCGGTGATATCGGCCCCGCGCGACTTCTCCTGATCCGCCCGCTTGAACAGACTCAGCATGAAGTCGCGCGCCGCGCCCGCACGCGCCGACTCCTCGCGCGCCTGCATCCCCAGTGCCACCGCCACGCTGGCCACCGCGACCAGCGACGCGATCGCCGTCACCCCCAAGCCGAAGCCCAGCTTGTGGCGCGCCGCCAGCTTGCGCGTGCGATACCAGAACCCCGGAGCCCGCGCCAGCACCGCCTCGCCGCCCAGCCAGCGGTCCACATCAGCCAGCAGCGCGTCGACCGACGAATAGCGGCCGAAGGGCTTCTTGGCCAGGCAGCGCAAGGCGATCGCGTCGAGCTCGGGCGACAGCGCCTTGTGCAGCGCCTTGACCGTGGTGCCGCGCGCCTCGGCCGACGCCGGGGACAGAGGCCGCCGGCTCGGGGCGCGCGGCTCGACCTCGAGGATGGCGTGCTCCAGCTGCGCCGGCGAATCCACCCGCAGCTCGTACGGCCGCTCGCCGCACATCAGCTCGTAGAACACCACGCCCAGCGAGTACACGTCGCAGGCGGTGGTCAGCGGCAGGCCGGTGAGCTGCTCGGGGCTCGCATAACGCGGCGTCATCGAGCGCCCGGCCTGCCGGGTGAGCTCGGTCTCGGCGATCGCGTCACCCTCGGCCTCGAGCAGCTTGGCGATGCCGAAGTCGAGCAGCCGCACCTCGCCCTGCGGCGTGACCAGGATGTTGGCGGGCTTGAGGTCGCGGTGGATCACCAGGTTGGCGTGTGCGTGCTGCACCGCCAGCAGCACCTGGCGGAACAGCTGCACCCGCTCGCGCAGCGGCAGCCGGCGCTCGTCGCAGAAGGCCGAGATGGACTGGCCCTCGACGTACTCCAGCGCCAGCCAGGCCTGGCCCTCGGCGGTGACGCCGGCATCGAACAGCCCGGCGATGTGCGGATGGCGCAGCGTGGCGAGGATGTTGCGCTCGCGGTCGAAGCGCGCCGCGAAGGACTCGCGGCCCGGCCGCGGATACGGCAGCTTGATCGCCACCTGGCGCTTGAAGACGCCGTCGTCACGGTCGGCCAGCCACACCTCGGCCATGCCGCCCTCGCCCAGCGGACGCACGAGGCGGTAGGGACCGACACGGCGCCCGGGCGACCAGTCGCTCCCAGGGGACGATTCGGCACGTGCCGACAACCTCGGCAAGGTACCCAGGAAGTCGTCGGTCTCCAGATGGGCGCGCGCCTCCAGCATGCGCCGCAGCTGCGGCAGCAGCGGGTGACGCGCCGACTCCAGGCGGGCGAGCCAGGCCGGCAGCGCGTGCGCCGGCAGCGCGTCGGCCTCTTCGTAGAGGGCCGACAACGCGGACCACTGCTGCTCGGGCGTGTGGTTCATCGTGTTCCCGGGACTTGGTGCGGCAAGATCTTAGGGACGGGTCCGCAGGGGCGGAATCCCGACCTTGTAGGAGCGCGTCTCCACAAGTCGAACTACGGAACGGGCCTGCGAAAGCGGACAATGCGCCCCATGCCGTTGGACACCGCCCCCGACCTGCCGCCGATCACGCTGCTGCTGCGCCGCGCCACCGAAGGCGACCGGGCCGCCCTGGACCAGGTCTTCGAGTCGCTCTACCCCGAGCTGCGGCGCGTCGCCCGCGCCCGATTGCACAGCCAGGGCCGGGCCAACGCGATGAACACCACCATGCTGGTCCACGAGAGCTTCATGCGGCTGGTCAACGCCAGCGGGCTGCGCCTCGAGGATCGCCAGCACTTCTTCGCCTACGCGGCCAAGACCATGCGCAACGTCATCATCGACGCCGCGCGCGAGCACCACGCCGAGCGCCGCGGCGGCGGCGCCGAGCACCTCACGCTGGGCGGCGACGACGCCCTGCAGGTGCCCGACACCAGCGCCAGCGCCGAGCTGCTGCGCGTCAACGACGCCCTGCTCGAGCTCGAGACCCTGGACCCCGACCTGGTCCAGGTGGTCGAGATGCGCTACTTCGGCGGCTACAGCGAGCAGGAGATCGCCGAGATGCAGGGCGTGACCGAGCGCACCGTGCGCCGCCGCTGGGACAAGGCCCGAGCCTGGCTGTACGTCGCCCTCGGCGGCACGGGCGGCGCGTCGGCCTGAGTTTCAGCCGCGCTCCTGCGCCGCGAGCGACTGCTCGCGCCAACGCTGCAGCTGATCGGCGGTGGCCTCGAAGCGCATCCCATACACCCAGGGCCCCTGCTGCCGCATCTCCAGCGCAAGGCGCGCGGCCTCCGCATCGCCCAGATCGGCCCGCCGGACCAGCGACGCATAGCTGCTGAGCCACAGGTGCCGCTCCGGCTCGCCGGGCAGCAGCGTCCCGGCGTCGGGCGGCTCGGTCCCGGCACAGGCCAGCAGCAGCAGGCAGGACGCCAGGGCGGCGAGCATCACGAGCAGGACGCAGGCCGGCCGGACCTGCGCCCTCGGCAGTCGGCCACTCATCTCAGCCGCCGGTGTGAAGCGGGTCGACGCGATGCGCATGCGCGGCCGCTACCGCCTCCGCCCGCACCTCCTCGCGCGTGCGCACGGCAACGAACGGCGGGTCGGCGCGCAGACTGGCCTCGCCGCGCACGATCTCGCCATCGGCGCGCGCCTGCGCCAGTGCCGATTTCACGGCCTCGCGGGTCAGGACCGAGGGCTCGATCGGAAATTCGGTGGCCTCCATGGCGATGCTCGCGCCGCCCACCAGCGCGAGTACCGGAACGAGAATCAACTGCCGGCTGTTCATGACGCTTCCTTTGACAATGAGGTTGACGAGACCCCGACCCCTCTCGGCGTCTCGGCCCCATGTACGTGAACGGCCCGCCGGAGCGGACGCGGCGGGTCCACAAGCCGAGGGACGCTCAGACCAGCGACAGCACCATCGGCAGCCGCGTGACGGCGACGTGCGACGGCGCCGCCATGTCGGCCCGCATCGACTCGATGCGGTGCAGCAGCGGCGCCGCGTCGCCCAGGCTCTCGCGCAGGGCGGGCAGGGCCGCGTCGATCAGCGCCAGCGCCTGGGCCGACTCGCCCAGGACATGCCGCGACGCCGCCGCATGCACACCGGCCAGCAGTGCCAGCACATGACCGCTGCCGTAGTCCTGCGCAAAGCTGCGCCGCGCTTCCTCCAGCGCCTCCAGGGCCTGCGGATGCAGGCGCTGCGCCTGCAGGGCGACGCCCAGCAGCAGGTGGGCCCGGGCCAGGTCGCTGCCCGACATCGACGGCTGGCGGGCGATCAGCCGCTGCACCCGCACCGCCGCCCGGGCCGGCTCGTCGTCGAAGAGTGCGGCCTCGGCCAGTGCCAGCGTGGCCGCCACCTCGGTCGCCCTCGGCAAGCGCATGGACGCCGGCGGATCCGCCAGCAGCACCAGGCGGCGGCGCAAGTCGTGGCCCGGCGGCAGCTCGCGATGGGCGGCGAGCACTCGGCACGCGACGATCAGGGCGCCGTCGTCGCTGGACCCCTGGAGCAGTTGCGGCACGAGCTGCCGGGCGGCCTCGAGCTCGCCGAGGCGAAGCAGCACCTGCGCCTGGGTCTCGCGCAGCGCGGCGCACGGCGGCGCCCGCGTGCCGCCAGGTCCGCTGCAGCGCGCCAGCGCCGCCTCGATCCCGCGCAGCGCGCTCGAGTGGCGCCCCTCGTCGACGTGGATCCGCGCACGCTGCAGGTCGATGGCCAGCAGCTCGCCCGCATCGATCCCGGGAATTCGGGTGGCCCGCGCCGCCGCCCGCTCGATGTGCTCGCGGGCCTGCCGGTGCTGGTGCCGCTCGCCCTCGACCTGCGCCAGGGCGCGCAGGGCGCGCACGGCGCGATCGTCATCGCCGCGCCCGGCCTCGCCGGCTGCGAGGGCGCGCCGCATCGCGGCCTCGGCGCCTGCCAGGTCGCCGTCGTCGAGCGCCAGCCAGCCACGCGCCTCGGCGACCCGCGCCTGCAGCATGGCGTCATCGGGGTGCCGCCGCGCCACGGCCTCGGCCTCGTCGAGCAAGGCGCCTGCGCGATCGCGCTGACCCATGCGGCGGGCGTTCTCGGCCTGACTGGCCTGGGTGCGCGCCAGCGGCCGGGTCAGGCCCAGGCGGCGGTAGAGCGCAGTCGCCTGGCGGAAGCTCGCGTCCGCCTGGACGTGCTCGCCGCGAAAGGACTGGACCTCGGCGATGCCCTCCAGCACCTCGCCCATCAGCGCCGGCTGCCGTCCCAGGGTGCTGGCGGCCCGGCGCTGTCCAGCTTCGAGCATGTCGCGCGCGGTGAGGTCGGCGCCGCGCGAGCCGTCGGGATCGGCCATGCGGAACAGGTCGAGCACGAAGTCGCGGGCGGCGCTGGCGCGCGCCGCTTCCTGGCGCGCCTGCAGGCCCAGCAGCAGCGCGGACGTCGCCGCGGTCGCCAGCATGACCGCCACCGCAAGGCCCGCCGCGACGCCGAAGCGATGGCGGGCGGCGAGCTTGACCGCGCGGGTCCAGTGCCCCGGCGCGCGGGCGAGCACCGGCTGGCCGGCCAGCCAGCGACCGAGGTCGGCGTCGAGCGCCTCGACGGAGGGGTAGCGCGACCAGGGCCGCTTGGCCAGGGCACGCAGCGCGACCGCGTCCAGCTCGGGGTTGAGTTGGCGGCGCAGCGCCTTGGCCGTCGCGCCGCGTGCGGCTGCCACGGCCTCGCCCGCCACGCGCCGGCTGGGCGGCCTCGGGTCCTCCTCGAGGATGCAGTGCTCGAGCTGCGCCGCCGAGCCGGACGTCGGCTCGTAGGGCGACTCGCCGCACAGCAGCTCGTACAGCACCACGCCCAGCGAGTAGACGTCGCTCGCGGTGGTCAGCGGCAGGCCGCGCAGCTGCTCGGGGCTGGCATAGGCGGGCGTGAGCAGCCGACCGGCCTGGCACGTGAGATCGCTGTCGATGGAGGCGCCGTCCTCCGACTCCACCAGCTTGGCGATCCCGAAGTCCAGCAGCCGGACTTCGCCCTGGGTGGTGACGAAGATGTTGTCCGGCTTGAGGTCGCGGTGGATGACAAGGTTGGCGTGGGCGTAGCGCACGGCATCGAGCACCTGCCGGAACAGGCCGATGCGCTGGCGCAGGTCCAGCCCTTCCCGGTCGCAGTAGTCGGTGACGGGCTCGCCCTGCACGTGCTGCAGCGCCAGCCAGTGCTGGCCCTGGCCGGTCACCCCGGCGTCGTGCAGCGCGGCGATGCGCGGGTGGTCGAGGGTGGCGAGGATGTCGCGCTCGCGCGCGAAGCGAGCGCTGCTCGCGTCGGCGCCCGGGCCCTGGCTGTCGGGATGCTGGAACAGGAGCTTGATGGCGACCTCGCGATGAAAGGCGCCATCGACCCGCTCGCCCAGCCACACCTGCGCCATGCCGCCGGTGCCCAGGTGCCGCAGCAACCGGTACGGACCGACGCGCGCGCCGGGCGCCCAGCGGGGCGTGCCACCGAGGTCGAGCACCGCGATGCCGTCGAGGAAGCCGAGCGCATCCATGCGCTCCCCCGCCGACAGCATGCGCTGCAGCGGCGCGAGCAGCGTGCTGCGCTCGGCGGCCAGTCGCTCGAGCAACTCGGCCCGGGCGAAGGGGTCGAGCTCGATGGCCTGCTCGTAGATCGACGACAGCGCCTCCCAGTCCGACTCCACACCACCGTCCACGCGCCCTCCCCCCGGTGCCGTGAATGATGGGTGCGACACCGGCCGGCCGCGTCCTCCCGTTGTAGGAGGCGCGCCGGCCGCCATGCCGGCCCGGCGCCTACCCTGACGGGATGGACACGGTCCTCGACCAGAACCCGCTGCCGCGCATCACCGTGCTGCTGCGGCACGCCGCCGGCGGCGACCGCGCGGCGCTGGATGCGGTCTTCGCCTCGCTCTATCCGGAGCTGAAGCGCATCGCCCGCTCGCGCCTGCGGCAGCATCGCCGCAACGAGGCGATGGACACGACCACCCTGGTGCACGAGAGCTTTCTGCGGCTGGTCCGGGCGCAGGACCTGGACCTGGCGGACCGGCGCCACTTCTTCGCCTACGCCGCCAAGGCGATGCGCAACGTGATCATCGACAGCGCCCGCAACCAGCAGGCCGCGCGCCGCGGCGGCGGGCTGCACCACGTGACCCTGGCCGACGACGCAGCCCCCGCGCCGCCGGCGAGCGACGACCTGCTGCGCATCAACGATGCGATGCAGCAGCTCGAGGCGGTCGATCCGCTCCTGGCCGAGGTGGTGGACATGCGCTACTTCGGTGGCTACAGCGAGCGCGAGATCGCGGCGCTGCAGGGTGTGGACGAGCGCACCGTGAGGCGGCGTTGGGACAAGGCCAGGGCGTGGCTGTTCGTGGCGCTGGAAGAGTGAGGCACGGCCCCGGGTTGCACCCGGGCTACCTGGACGGGATCTACCCGTAGCCCGGGTGCAACCCGGGAATCGTCCATCACTTCCTGGACCACCAGCCCCTGCCGCAGCTCCCAGCTCGATTCGTACCAACCGTTCATGCCACTTTCTCCGCTCGTTGAGTGCGGCGCAGTGTTCCAGCGCGGTTGACCGTTGCCCATCGCCCCGTGGGCCCACCCCGAGGGGCTCGCTCAATCGGTCGGCGTGACGCTGACCGACACCTCCATCTCCTGCTGCCCACCGCCGAGGATCACGCCGCGCAGCGGCACGACGTCGGCGAAGTCGGCGCCCCAGGCGAGCGTGATGTAGCGGTGGTCGGCCGGCTGGTCGTTGGTGGGATCGAACTCCACCCAGCCGCGCAGCGGCGAATACGCCGCGACCCAGGCGTGCGACGCGTCGACGCCCATCAGCCGCGGCTGGCCGGGCGGCGGCTCGGTGAGCAGGTAACCCGACACGTAGCGCGCCGGCAGCCCGTGGCCGCGCAGGCAGGCCAGCAGCAGGTGGGCGAAGTCCTGGCAGACGCCGCGCTTCTGGTGCAGCACCTCGTCGACCGACGTGCTGACCGTGGTGGCGCCCGGCTCGAATTCGAAGTCGCGGTGGATGCGGTGCATCAGGTCGGCGACCGCTTCGTGCCAGTCGCGGCCGGGCTCGAGCGACGGCAAGGCGTACATGCGCGCGCCTTCGGACAAGGGCACCAGCGGCGTGGGCTCGCACATGCGCGCCGGCACGAGATCGTCCTGCTGCGCGTCGCGCCGGACCGCGTCGCGCACGGCCTCCCAGGGCTCGCCCTCGGGATGGCGCTCGGGCTGCGGACGGTCGGCCACCTCGACCACGCAGTGCATGCGCACGCGCAGCAGGCGATGCGCCCCGTGCAGGCCGAAGTGCGTCACCGTATTGCCGAAGCTGTCGGGCGCATCGTGTCGCTCGTCGGGCGGCGGATCGATGGCCAGCGAATGCGACAGCAGCCGCTGCCAGGGCAACGCACGCGGCGTGAGGCGGGCAAGCTGCCACGACTGCGACACCGGCGCGGTGTACGAATAGTCGGTCTCGTGCTCGACCGTGTAGCGTGGGGTCATCTTCAGGCGACGAGCGACAGCACGCTGCGCGAAGCGGCATGCGAGAAGAACTTCAGGCTCAACTCGTCCGAGCACGCCAGCGCCGCGCGATGCAGCTGCTCCAGCACATGCGCCACCGCCTCGCTCTCGGGATGCAGGTCCTGGGGCATCAGGTTGGCCAGGGCGATCCGCCCCGGCGCGAGGACGTCGCTGGCGACGCGGCCGTGGCTCAGCTCCAGCTTGGCGATGTACTCCGACAGGCCCTTCACCTGGAAGGCCACCGAGCGGGGGTTGGCCTCGTCGCGCAGCAGCAGGTCGAGCACCGGCAGCCATTCGGGCGCGACGAGGTAGCGCGAGCGGTAGGTCACGCTGGAGTCGGCGAGCTCGAGCAGCCAGTCCAGGCCGTGGTTGCGGCCTTCATGGATGGCCACCTGCAGCATGGTGCACAGGTTGGACAGCCGCTCCACCCGCCGCCCGAGCGAGAGGAAGCGCCAGCCCAGCCCGCGCGTCATGCCGTCGAGGACGAAGCCCGACAGCGTCATCATCGACGTGACCGCGCGATCGAGCCAGGCCAGCGCCAGCGGCAGCGAGGCGCCGTGGCGGAACACCGGATCGCCGATCAGCTTGTTGAGCGTGCGCCAGTTGTCGGCCGACATGCGGTCGCGCAGGTTGAAGGCCACGCGTGAGAGCTGGCGCAGCCGCTCGGCCAGCGCGTCATCCGGGTGGGTGGCGGCGCGCAGCAGGTCGGGCCCGGGGTTCTCGGTGCCGGGCACCAGGCCCATCCGCTCGGCCAGCGCCAGCACGGGCGCCACGCCGTCGGTCTCGTCGGCGCTGTCGTCGAGCACGCCCGCGATCGCGACGCGCAGCAGGCGCACGCTGGCCTCGCAGCGCTCGCCGTAGCGGCCGAACCAGAACAGGTTCTCGGCCGCGCGCGACGGCAGGTTGGCGCGCGCGGTCACCAGGTCATCGGGCTCGACGGTGCGCGACAGCAGCGAGAACGCGGCGTTGATGGGCGCGTCGGAGAGGACCCAGGTGTCCTTCGAGCGGCCGCCGCGCTGCATCCCGATGCCGCGGGTGTCGCCCTCGGCGGCGACGCGCGTCAGGCCGCCGGGCATCACGCGCCAGCCGTCGGGCGTGGCCACGGCGAACACCCGCAGGCCGACGTTGCGCGCGCGCAGCTGCTCGGCCAGCGCGCCCGGCCCGCGCTCGAGCACCGGCGCCTGCGAGCCGTGCACCCACTCCTGTGCGACGTAGCGTTGCGGCCGCGAGGCGACGCGGGCGCGCAGGCTCAGCCGCTCGTCGGTGTCGAAGTCGGACGCAAAGACGCCGCGCTCGCCGCTGGAGCGGTCGAGCGGCTTGATGAGGACCTGGTCCAGCCGCTTCCAGGCATCGAT
This sequence comes from Piscinibacter sp., assembly GCA_036377015.1. GTDB lineage: Bacteria > Pseudomonadota > Gammaproteobacteria > Burkholderiales > Burkholderiaceae_C > Albitalea. Next base: position 69,297 of record DASUZE010000116.1, read on the forward strand.
GAAGGCGGCCGGCTCGCCCAGCCACCAGGTCGCGATCGAGGGCAGCTTCAGCGGCTCGCCCAGCAGGCGCTCCGACAGCGCGGGGAGGTAGCCCAGCAAGGCGCCCGACTCGAGCACGCCGGAGCCGAGCGCGTTGGCCAGCATCACCGTGCCGCGGCGCGCGCAATCGGTGAGGCCCGGCACACCCAAAGCGGAGTCGGTGCGCAGCTCCAGCGGGTCGCAGTAGTCATCGTCCTGGCGGCGCAGGATGGCGTGCACCCGCTTGAGGCCTTCGACCGTCTTCATCCACACGCGGCCGTCGCGCACGGTGAGGTCGTTGCCTTCCACGAGCGGAAAGCCGAGGTAGCGCGCCAGCAGCGCATGCTCGAAGTAGGTCTCGTTGTACGGACCGGGGGTGAGCAGCACCACCAGGGGCGCGCCGTCGCCCTTGGGCGCCCAGCGCATCAGCGACTCGCGCAGCGCGGCGAAGAACGACGCGAGCCGCTCCACGTGCAGCTCGCGGAACATGCGCGGGAAGACGCGCGACACGACCAGCCGGTTCTCCAGCGCATAGCCCGCGCCCGATGGCGCCTGCGTGCGATCGCCGACCACCCACCAGTGGCCGTCGGGCGAGCGCGCGAGGTCGGCCGCGTACTGGAACAGGTGGATCCCGCCGGGCGGACGGATGCCCTGCACCTGATGCAGGAAGCCGCTGTGGCCGAAGACGACCGAGGGCGGAATGGCGCCCGATCGCATCAGCTCCTGCGGCCCGTAGATGTCGGCCAGCACGCGATTGAGCAGGTCGGCGCGCTGCGCGATGCCGGCCTCGATGGTCTCCCACTCGGCGGGCGACAGCAGCAGCGGCAGCGGGTCGACCTCCCAGGGGCGGTCGGCGCCCTTGGGGTCGGCATAGACGTTGTAGGTGATGCCGTGCTCGCGGATCCCGCGCTCCATCAGCGACAGCGTGTCGTTGACCTCCGGCCCCTCACGCTCGGCCAGCGCGCGCAGGAACGCATCCCAGTGCGCCCGCGGCCGGCCGGGAGCCGAGAGCAGTTCGTCGTAGCGGCCCTCGAGGGCGGCGTAGTCGGCGAGGAGCTGTCGAAGCATGGACCGGATTGTCGAGGGTGCGTCGCCGGCCATTGCTCGGTGTTTTTTCGTAGCCCGGGTGGCAACCCGGGACACGTCATCGCGCCCTGCGCAGATCCAGGGTGAACGGGAAGTTCGGATTGCGCGCTTCCTTCTGCACCGCCATCGTCCCCGGCGTGTGCCCGATGCGGAAGAAGCGCGCCAGCCGCCGCGCCTCGGCCTCGTAGGCGTTGACCGGGAAGGTGCTGTAGTTGCGTCCGCCCGGATGCGCGACGTGGTACTGGCAGCCGCCCATCGAGCGGCTCATCCAGGTGTCGACCAGGTCGAAGGTGAGCGGCGCCTGCACGGGGATGGTGGGGTGCAGCGCCGACGGCGGCGCCCACGCGCGGTAGCGTACGGCGCCGACGAACTCGCCCACGCGGCCGGTGGGCTGCAACGGCACCGGACGGCCATTGCAGGTGAGCACATGGCGGTCGTCGACCAGGCCGGTGACCTTGACCTGCACGCGCTCCACCGACGAATCGACGAAGCGAGCCGTGCCGCCGGGTGCGCCCTCCTCGCCCATCACGTGCCAGGGCTCGAGCGCCAGGCGCAGCTCGACGTCGACGCCGCGCGCGCTGAAGTCGCCCAGGCGCGGAAAGCGGAAGTTGAGGTGCGGCGCGAACCACTCGGCGTCGACCGGATAGCCGAACTCGCCCAGCTCGGTGAGCACGTCCTGCAGGTCGTCCCACACGAAGTGCGGCAGCATGAAGCGGTCGTGCAGCTCGGTGCCCCAGCGCTTCAGGCGCTCGGGGCGATAGGGCTCGGTCCAGAAGCGCGACACCAGCGCGCGCATGAGCAGCTGCTGCGTGAGGCTCATGCGCGCATGCGGCGGCATCTCGAAGGCCCGCATCTCGAGCAGGCCCAGGCGGCCGGTGGCGCCGTCGGGCGAGTACAGCTTGTCGATGCAGAACTCGGCGCGGTGCGTGTTGCCGGAGACGTCGATCAGCAGGTTGCGCAGCAGCCGGTCGATGAGCCAGGGCGGCGTGCTGCCGGGCTGCTCCCGCGTCACGCGCTGCAGCTCGGCGAAGGCGATCTCGATCTCGTAGACCGAGTCGTTGCGTGCCTCGTCGGTGCGGGGCGCCTGGCTGGTCGGGCCGATGAACATGCCCGAGAACAGGTAGCTCAGTGCCGGATGGTTGTGCCAGTAGCCCACCATGCTCGCGAGCAGGTCGGGGCGACGCAGGAAGGGCGAATCGGCCACCGTCGCGCCGCCCAGCACGAAGTGATTGCCGCCGCCGGTGCCGGTGTGGCGGCCGTCGAGCATGAACTTCTCGGTCGACAGGCGCGTCTCGTGGGCCGATTGGTACAGGTGGGTGGTCTGGTCGACCAGCTCTTCCCAGCTGTGCGCGGGGTGGATGTTGACCTCGATCACGCCCGGGTCGGGCGTCACGCGAAGGCCGCCGAGGCGCGGATCCTTGGGCGGCTCGTAGCCTTCGAGGATGACCGGCAGCTTCATGGTCTGCGCGGTGTCCTCGATGGCAGTGACGACCTCGAGGTAGTCCTCGAGCGCGCTGGCCGGCGGCATGAAAAGGTACAGGCGGCCGTCGCGCGGCTCGGCGCACAAGGCGGTGCGCGTGATGGCCGACGCCGACTCGAAGGGCATGGGCGGCCGCTGCGTCGCGCGCTCGCCTTCGCCTGCGCCGCTTCCCGCCACGCCCTCGCGGCGCGCGATGCCCTGGCTGTCGCTCGCCGTGAGGCCGGCGGCCCACGGGCCCTCGTCGGCGCCGATCGCATAGCGCAGGCGGCGGTACGGCGGCAGCGGCGCGAACGGCTGCGTCTGGTCGGGCGCATGCACCCATGGCAGGTCGGTCGCCGTCGCCCACGGCTGCGAGTCGAGCGGCAGCCGATAGCCCATGGCCGAGTCGCCGGGGATGAGGTAGCAGCGCTCGCTGCGCAGGAACCACGGCCCGGTCTGCCAGCGCGGCAGCGCGTCGGGACGCGGGTTGCGCATCATCGGCAGCACATGGCCGACCACCCGGTCCAGGCCCTGGCTGAAGACCTTGCGCAAGCGATCGCGCTCCATCGGATCGGACAAGCGCGCGTCGAAGGGATCGACGTTGGTCGGCAGCCGGCGCTCGCGCCACAGGTAGTACCAGGTGTCCTCGTAGGCGGGGAAGACGTACTGGCGGTCCAGCCCCAGGCGCGACGCGACCCCGTGCAGGAACTCGCGCGCCTGCACGTCGGTGACGCCGTGGTCGTCGTGCTCGTCGGCGAACAGCGCCGGGTCGGTCCACAGGGGCTCGCGGTCGCGGCGCCAGAACAGGTTGAGCGACCAGCGCGGCAGCTGCTCGCCGGGGTACCACTTGCCCTGGCCGTAGTGCAGCAGGCCGCCCTCGCCGTACTTCTCGCGCAGCCTGGCCATCAGGTCGGCGCTCAGCAGCCGCTTCGTGGGGCCCAGGGCCTCGGTGTTCCATTCGGCGCCGTCGCGGTCGTCGATCGAGACGAACGTGGGCTCGCCGCCTTGCGTGAGGCGCACGTCGTGGCGCCGCAGGTCGGCGTCGACCTGGTGGCCCAGGTGCTCGATCGCGCTCCATTGCGCGTCGGTGTACGGCAGCGTGACGCGCGGCGCCTCCCACACGCGCGAGACCTTCATGTGGTGCTCGAACTCGGTCTCGCATTCGTCGAGCGCGCCGGTCACGGGCGCGGCGGAGGACGGGTCGGGCGAGCAGGCGAGCGGGATGTGGCCCTCGCCGGCGAGCAGGCCCGAAGTGGGATCGAGCCCGATCCAGCCCGCGCCCGGCAGGTAGACCTCGCACCAGGCGTGCAGGTCGGTGAAGTCGACCTCGGTGCCGCTCGGGCCGTCGATGGCCTTGACGTCGCTCTTGAGCTGGATCAGGTAGCCCGACACGAAGCGCGCCGCCAGGCCCAGGTGGCGCATCAGCTGCACCAGCAGCCAGCCCGAGTCGCGGCAGGAGCCGCTGGCGTTGACCAGCGTCTGCTCGGGCGTCTGCACGCCGGGCTCCAGGCGGATGAGGTAGCCGATGTCCTTCTGCAGGCGCTGGTTCAGGCCGACCAGGAAGTCGATGGTGCGCGCCTTCTCGCGCGGCACCGCGTCGAGGTAGCGCTGGAAGGCCGGCGTGGCCGGCGTCTTGACGAGGAAGGGCGCGAGCTCGTGCGCCAGCGAGGCGTCGTACTCGAACGGAAACTCCTCGGCCGCCGGCTCGAGGAAGAAGTCGAACGGATTGAGCACCGACATCTCGGCGACCAGGTCGATCTCGATGCGGAACTGCGTCGTCTTCTCCGGGAAGACGAGCCGCGCGAGGTAGTTCGACTGCGGGTCCTGCTGCCAGTTGATGAAGTGCTCGGCCGGCTCCACCCGCATCGAGTAGCTGAGCACGCGGGTGCGCGCATGCGGCGCGGGTCGCAGCCGCACGACCTGCGGACCGAGGTTGATCGGCCGGTCGTAGCGGTAGTGGGTCACGTGGTTCAGCGCGACGTGGATGGACATGGGATCTCCCCGGGGGAAATGGAAGGTCAGGGTGCGGCGGGACGGATCTGCACGCTGACCCGCATCGCCTCCTCGCCGCCGCCGTGGCGCACGCCCCGGATGGGCAGGCAGGCCGCATAGTCGGGGCCCACCGCGAGGCGCACATGGCGATCATCCATCACGCAGCCGTGGGTGACGTCGACGCTCAGCCACAGCCGGCCGGGGATGTCGATGCACACGTCGGCCCAGGCATGGCTGGCCAGCGCCGGCGAGTCGGGCGCGTAGAAATAGCCGCTGACATAGCGCGCCGGCACGCCGCGCGCGCGGCAGGCGGCGATGAACACATGGGCCTGGTCCTGGCAGACGCCGGCGCCGATGTCGAGCGCGTCGACCGCGCTGGTCATCACGTCGGTGACGCCGTGCCGGTAGGCCACGCGTTCGCGCACCAGGCGCGCCAGGGCCAGCAGGTTGCGCTCGGCCGGGGCGCCGTCCAGGGCCTGGGCGCCGATGTTGAGCAGCTGCCGGTCGAAGGGCGTGAGCGCGGTGGGCCGCAGGTACAGCAGTGGCGACGGCAGCGCGGGCGCATCGACCAGCCATGGCGAGGCATGCGTCTCGACCAGGCCGGCGGCATGGATGGCGCCGCGCCACAAGCGCCGCGCGAGCGTCCAGGTGTGGGCTTCGTTGCCGTAGCCGTCGCGCTGCGCGAACAGCTTGCCCGGGACCTGCAACGCCCAGCGCAGCACCGTCTGGTGCGCGCTCGGCTGCGGCGTCAGACGCAGCGACTGCGTGCTGTAGCGCAGCGGGGCGCTGTACTCGTAGTGCGTTTCGTGCTGGATGTCGAGCTTCATGCCTCGACAGGAACGAGGAAGTCGCGACTGATGCCGATGCCCAGCGTGTTCACACGATCCAGGAACTGCGTGAGGAAGGCATGCAGCCCGGTCGCGAGGATCTCGTCGATGCGGCCGTACTGCAGGTCGGCCCGCAGGCGCCCTGCGCGGCGCAGCGTCTCGTCGGATTGCTCGTTGGACACCATGCGCAGGTTGGAGACCACCTCGTTCATGCACGCCGCCAGCGAGCGCGGCATGTCAGGCCGCAGGATCAGCAGCTCGGCCACCTTCTCGGGGCGGATCACGTTGCGGTAGGCCTTGCGATAGACCTCGAACCCGGACACCGAGCGCAGGATGGCCGACCAGTGATAGAAGTCGTACTCGACGTTCTCGCGCCCGTTGCCGTTGCCGTTGCCGTTGAACGCGCCGAAGAACTCGCTGTCGACCGCATGGAACTTCACGTCGAGCAGGCGCGCGGTGTTGTCGGCGCGCTCGAGGAAGCTGCCGATGCGCAGGAAGTGGAAGGCCTCGTCCTGCAGCATGGTGCCCACGGTCACGCCGCGCGACAGGTGCGAGCGGAACTTGACCCACTCGAACGCCGTGCCGGGGTCCTTCTGGAAGGCGCCGGTGGCGACCATGCGCTGGAACTCCAGCCAGGTCTGGTTCTGCGTCTCCCACACCTCGGTGGTGAGGGTGCCCCGCACCGCCCGCGCGTTCTCGCGCGCGGCCATGAGGCAGCTGCGGATGCTCGACGGGTTGTTGGCGTCGGACACCATGTAATCCATGACGGTGCGCGCAGTGATCGCGCCGTAGCGCTTGGCGAAGTCGCCCGACAGCTCCGAGATGCTGAGCAGCCCCTTCCACCCCTTCTCGGCCGCGTCGGCCGACTGCGGCAGCAGCGAGGTCTGGTAGTTCACGTCGAGCATGCGCGCGGTGTTCTCGGCGCGCTCCATGTAGCGCGCCATCCAGAACAGGTGGTCAGCGGTTCGCGACAGCATTCTTGTGTCTCCCGGTCAGGCTTCGAGCACCCAGGTGTCCTTGGTCCCGCCGCCTTGCGACGAGTTGACCACCAGCGAACCTTCCTTCAGCGCGACCCGCGTGAGTCCGCCCGGCACCATCTGCACCGTCTTGCCCGACAGCACGAACGGCCGCAGGTCGATGTGCCGCGGCGCGATCCCCGACTCGACGAAGGTCGGGCAGGTCGACAGCGACAGCGTCGGCTGCGCGATGTAGCCGGCGGGATTGGCCTCGAGCGCCTTGCGGAAGTCGGCGATCTCCGCCTTGCTCGCGGCCGGCCCCACCAGCATGCCGTAGCCCCCCGCCCCGTGGACCTCCTTCACGACCAGGTCGGGCAGGTGGTCCAGCACGTACTTGAGGTCGTCGGCCTCGCGGCACAGGTAGGTCGGCACGTTGTTGAGGATCGGCTTCTCGCCCAGGTAGAACTCGATCATCTTGGGCACGAAGGGATAGATCGACTTGTCGTCGGCCACGCCCGTGCCGATGGCGTTGGACAGCGTCACGTTGCCGGCCCGGTACACGCTCAGCAGCCCGGCGCAGCCCAGGGTCGAATCGGGACGGAAGGCCAGCGGATCGAGGAAGTCGTCGTCGAGGCGGCGGTAGATCACGTCGACCCGCTTGGGCCCCTGGGTGGTGCGCATGTAGACGAAGTTGTCGCGCACGAAGAGATCCTGGCCCTCGACCAGCTCCACGCCCATCTGCTGCGCGAGGAAGGCGTGCTCGAAGTAGGCGCTGTTGTACATGCCCGGCGTGAGCAGCACGACAGTGGGATCGTTGACCGCCGCGGGCGCCACCGCGCGCAGCGTCTCGAGCAGCAGGTCGGGATAGTGCGCGACCGGCTCGACGCGGTGCTGGCTGAACAGCTCCGGGAACAGCCGCATCATCATCTTGCGGTTCTCGAGCATGTAGCTCACGCCGCTGGGCACGCGCAGGTTGTCTTCGAGCACGTAGTAGTTGCCGCTGCCGTCGGCGTTGGCGGCGCGCACGATGTCGATGCCGGCGATGTGCGAGTAGACGCCCGCCGGCACGTCGACGCCCATCATCTCGGGCCGGAACTGGGCGTTCTTGAAGACCTGCTCGGCGGGGACCAGGCCGGCGCGGATGATCTCCTGGCCGTGGTAGACGTCGTGGATGAACCGGTTGAGCGCCGTCACGCGCTGGCTCAGCCCCTTTTCCATCTCGACCCACTCATGGGCCGGAATGACGCGCGGGATCAGGTCGAAGGGGATCAGGCGCTCCGTGCCCGAGCCGTCTTCGTCCTTGGCGCCGTAGACCGCGAAGGTGATGCCGACGCGGCGGAAGATCATCTCCGCCTCTTCGCGGCGCGAGCGCATCACGTCGGGCGGCTGCTCGGCGAGCCAGCGCTGGTAGCCCCTGTAGTGCTCCCGCACCGCAGCGGGAGTCGCTTGCATCTCGTCGAAGCTGGGTCTCATCGGCACATCTCCTCCGGCGGCGATTTAGCAATATCCAGGCCACGCGCCTCTCATCGTGCGGCCTGCGAGCCATGGTGCCAGTAGCGCATGGCAACGTCACGTTGGCAAACACCCTGCCCCCGCGCGCCGCCCGGCCATTGCCAGGCGCCGCAGGCGGGGCTCGCGACGGTGATGATGCTCCGTTCGCGGTAGCGTGACAGAACTTCCGGCGCGGGATGCCCGAAGCGGTTGCGATAGCCGGACTGGAACACCGCCACGGACGGATGGACCGCATCGAGGAAACGCGCGGTCGACGACGTCTTACTGCCGTGGTGCGGCGCGACCAGCACGTCGGCGGCGAGCCGCTCGGCGTGCTCGTCCAGCAGCCAGCCCTCCTGCGGGCGCTCGATGTCACCCGTGAGCAGCGCGCGGCCGGTGGCCGGGCTGCTCACCTTCAGCACGCAGGACATGGCGTTCGACTTGAGGCCGCCGAGATAGGCCCAGGCCGGCGGCTGCAGCACCTCGAAGCGCACGCCGTCCCAGTCCCAGGACTGGCCGTCCTCGCAGCGTGCATGCGTGGGCGCCAGCGCGAGCAGCGGGTGGCCGGCTTCCAGCGAGCTCCAGAGATCGTCCACCGGCAGCGCCTGCAGCAGCGCGCGGGCGCCGCCGACGTGGTCGATGTCGCGATGGCTCAGCATCAGCCGGTGGATGCGCGACTCGCCGCGCGAGCGCAGCAGCGGCAGCAGCACGCGCTGCCCGGCGTCGGCGTCGCGGCCGTACTGCGGGCCGGTGTCGTAGACCAGCAGGTGCTCGCGGGTGCGCACCAGCACCGCCGTGCCCTGCCCGACGTCGACCGCGAGCAGCTCGAAGCGGCCCTGCGCCGGCCGCGCCGGCACCGGCATGAGCAGCGGCAAGGCCAGCGGGAGCGCCAGCGCGCGCAGCCGCCAGGGCACCGGCAGGACCAGGAGGACGGCGCCGGCCAGCCCCGCCGCCTGCGCCCAGGCCGGCGCGACGGGCACGGTCCAGACGGCCCCGGGCAGGCCTGCCGCCCAGGCCAGCCCCAGGCACAGGCGCTGGACCACCCATGCTGCCAGGCCCCACAGGGGCGCGGCCACGATGCCCAGCAGCGCCAGCGGCGTGATGACCAGCGTGACCAGCGGAATGGCGACCAGGTTGGCCGCGAAGCCCACCAGCGACACCTGCTGGAAGAACACCAGCGTCAAGGGCGTGAGACCGAGCGTGGCGATCGCCTGGCCGCGCAGCTCGGCACGCAGCCGCGACAGCGCCGCGCGCGCACGTCCCTCGTCCGACGCGGGCCTGCCCGGCCCCGAGGCCATCAGCAGGCCCACCGCGACGAAGGACAGCCAGAACCCGGGCTGGAGCAAGGCCCAGGGATCGAGCCCGGTGACCACCACCGCCGCGGCGAGCAGCACCAGCGGCCAGGGCCAGTGGCGCCCGCCGGCCTGCAGCGCCGTCACCGCGGCCAGCATCCAGACGGTGCGCTGCGACGGAACGCCCCAGCCGGAGAACAGCGCATAGGCCGCGGCGGCCAGCAGGCCACCCCAGCGCGCCGCCACCGGCGCGGCCAGCCACAGCACGGCCCGTGCGCTGCGCCGCCACAGCGCGCCGATGGCCAGGCCGGCCAGCCAGGCGAACATCGTGATGTGCAGCCCGCTGATCGAGACGAGGTGCGCGACACCGGTCTGGCGGAAAAGCTCCCAGTCCTCGCGATCGATCGCCGACTGGTCGCCCACCGACAGCGCGGCCAGCACGCCGGCCGCGCGCCGGTCGGGCACGTGCGCCTCGATCGCGTCGCGCACGCGCTGGCGCCAGCGCTCGACGGGCTGGCCGGCGTCGCGCTCCAGCAGCTGCGGCGCCGCCGGCCCGTCGCGCACGCTGCCGAGCGCGCCGATGCCCTGCTCGAACAAGGTGAGCTCGTAGTCGAAGCCGTGCGGATTGAGGTTGCCGTGCGGCTGCCGCAGGCGCAGCGTGAAGCGCCAACGCTGCCCGGCGCCGAGCGACTGCTGGGGCGGCGTGAGGGTGGCCTCTTCGTGGAAGCCGGCGGTCCAGCCGATCGACAGCAGCGGCGGCAGCACAACGGGCTCATCGCCGGCGCGCGCGGCCTCGACCGCGAGGCGAAAGCGCAAGCCCGAGGCGTTGCGCTGGGGCAGGCCGGCGATCACGCCGATGACCTGCAGGTCGCGGCCCTCCAGCGACGCGGGCAGGGCGAGGGCGAGGCGCTCGGCGGCGCGCCATCCGGTCGCACCGAAGCCCAGCGATGCCAAGCCGATGAGCGCGAGCACCCGTGCGCGTGGCGACACCCCGGCAGCGAGGAACAGGACGGTGCCGCCGGCCAGGCAGGCGACGTACCCCGCAACCGGGCCGAGGGAGCGTTCTTGCAATTGGCAGGCCACGCCGCCCAGCCACGCCAGCATCAGGCCCGCCAGGCGCCAGCCGTGGTGGTCTCCTCCCATGGCCGATCAGTCTAGGAGTCGGGCGTCGGCCCAGACCTCCCCCAAGGGTCATGTCGGCGCACGCTCGAAAGATGGGGCCCTACGGTAGGATTTGCGACCTCCCTCTCCTCCCTCGAAAACCATGTCCGTCTACGACCGCTTGAAGGCGCTCGGCATCGAGCTGCCGCCTGTCGCGATTCCCGCTGCCGCCTACGTGCCCTTCGTGCGCAGCGGCAAGCTGGTGTTCCTCTCCGGCCACATCGCCAAGCGCGACGGCAAGCCGTGGGCGGGCCAGCTCGGCGGCGCGATCGACACCGCCACCGGCAAGCAGGCCGCGCGCGCGGTCGCCATCGACCTGCTGGGCACGCTGCACGCTGCGGTGGGCGACTTGAACCAGGTCGAGCGCATCGTCAAGGTGATGAGCCTGGTCAACAGCACGCCCACCTTCACCGAGCAGCACCTGGTCACCAACGGCTGCTCCGAGCTGCTGGCCGAGGTGTTCGGCGACAAGGGCGCGCATGCCCGCAGCGCCTTCGGCGTCGCCCAGATTCCGATGGGTGCCTGCGTCGAGATCGAGCTGATCGCCCAGGTGGCCTGACGATGGCCCGCCCCACTTCACGCCGGTGGCTGCTGGCGATGGCCGGCCTGTGCCTGGCAGCGGTCGGCGCGGCCCTGGTCTCGCAGCATGTGTTCGGCATGCAGCCCTGCCCCTGGTGCATCCTGCAGCGCCTGCTGTTCGTCGTGATCGCGCTGGTGTGCCTGCTGGCGGCGGCGATCGGCGCGCGGGTGGTGCGTCGCGCGCTGGCCGGCATCGCCTTGCTGCTGGCGGGCTGCGGCATCGCAGCCGCGCTTTGGCAGAACCTGGTCGCGGCCAAGTCGAGCTCGTGCAGTCTCACGCTGGCCGACAAGGTGCTCAACGCGCTGGGCGTCGAGGCACTCGCGCCGTGGCTGTTCCAGGTCACCGGCAGCTGCGCCGACGCGGCGGTGTCGCTGGCGGGCCTGCCGTACGAGTTCTGGAGCCTGGGGCTGTTCGTGGTGCTGGGCGCGATGTCGCTGCGCCCGCTGGCGCGGGGCTGAGCAAGACCGCACCCGCTTGTTGCACATAGCAACTGGCGCTGCTGGCAACGCACTAGAGTTGGGACGACGCGCCGGCCCCGGCGCGGTCCCTCACCGGAGAACTGCATGCTCAACCCGACTGCACCGTGGTGGCCGCAAAGCGCGGCCGACAACGGTGACACGAACGCCGCCGCCGACCCCTGGGGTCTGGGCGCGGTGATCGAAACCCAGGCCCGCCTCTGGAACCACTTCCTCGACGCCAACCGCACTCTCTGGTCGTTCTACACGCCCTGGCTGCAGTCGGGTCCGGCCATGTGGAACACGACCCTCGCGCCCCTGGAGCGCGACGAGGAAGGCAAGGAGCCGGCGCAGACCGCCGACGGCATCCCGGATGCGCTGGAATCGCAGGCGCGCTCCTGGAATCGCTTCCTCGACGCCAACCGCAGCTTCTGGACCGCGGTGAGCTGGCCGGTGCCGACAGCGCCGTGGGTGGTGCCCGCCGCGCCCGAAGCGCCCGCCGAAGCAACCCCGCGCGCAAAGCCGGCCGCGAAGAAGAGCACCCACCGGCGCGCACGCTCGTAGCCCGGGTGCAACCCGGGTCCGCCGGTCAGGCCGCCGGCACGACGCGCATCGCCTTCTGCATGACGTCCTGCTTGCGGCCCTTGCGCGCGCGCTTGCCCTCGTAGGCCGCCACCGCGGCGCCCCGGATCACGTCCTCTTTCGCCTTGCCGCCGCGCGCCGTGCCGAGCACCTGCAGCGCGTCGGTGAAGGCGGCCGCGCTCACCAGCGCATCCTTCGCGTCGAGGTCGATCAGCGTCAGGCCGCGGCCGCCGTTGGACTGCAGCTTGAGCTCGGCCATGCCGAACACCAGCATGCGCTGCTCGAGCGTGAGGCAGGCGACGCGGGTCGCCGCATCGGCCAGGCTGGGCGGCAGCGGCTTGTCCTCCGCCTCCAGGCTGAGGAAGGACTTGCCGCCGCGCTGGCGCGAGACCAGGTCGCCCACCCGCGCGAGCAGGCCGAAGCCGCCGGTGTTGGCCAGCAGCAGCGTCTGCTGCGCATGGCCGGCGAAGTAGTGCGCCGGCTGGGTGCCGCTTTCCAGGTCGATGAGCGTGGTGATGGGCTGGCCGTCGCCGCGGCCGCCCGGCAGCAGGTTGACCGGCGTCGAGTAGACCCGGCCGTTGCTGCCGAAGACCAGCAGCGTGTCCACCGTTCGGCATGGGAACGTGCCGTACAGCGCGTCGCCCGCCTTGAACTGCAGCGAGGGCGCCTCGACCTCGTGGCCCTTGAGCGCGCGCACCCAGCCCTTGAGGCTGACCACCACCGTGACCGGCTCGTCGAACACCTTGACCTCGGCGACAGCCTTCTTTTCGGCCTGGATCAGCGTGCGGCGCTCGTCGCCGAACTGCCTGGCGTCGGCCTCGATCTCCTTGACCACCGTGCGCTTGAGCGTCGCCGGGCTGTTGAGGATGTCCTCGAGCTTGCCCTGCTCGGCGCGCAGTTCCTTGAGCTCCTGCTCGATCTTGATCGCCTCCAGCCGCGCGAGCTGGCGCAGGCGGATCTCGAGGATGTCCTCGGCCTGCCGGTCGCTCAGCTTGAAGCGCTCGATCAGCGCCGGCTTGGGCTCGTCGGAGCGGCGGATGATGCGGATCACCTCGTCGATGTTCAGCAGCACGAGCTGCCGTCCCTCGAGCACATGGATGCGGTCCAGCACCTTGGCCAGGCGATGCCGCGTGCGCCGCTGCACCGTCTGCATGCGGAACTCGATCCACTCGACCAGCATCTGCCGCAGGCTCTTCTGCGTCGGCCGGCCGTCGGCGCCGACCATGGTCAGGTTGACCGGCGCGGAGCTTTCCAGGCTGGTGTGGGCGAGCAGCGTGTGGATCAGGTCCTGCTGCTCGATGCGGCTGGTCTTGGGCTCGAACACCAGGCGCACCGGCGCGTCCTTGCTCGATTCGTCGCGCACCGCGTCGAGCACCGCCAGCACCGTGGCCTTGAGCTGGGTCTGCTCGGCGCTCACCGTCTTCTTGCCGGGTCGCACCTTGGGATTGGTGAGCTCCTCGATCTCCTCGAGCACGCGTTGCGCGCTGGTGCCGGGCGGCAGCTCGGTGACGACCAGCTGCCACTGGCCGCGCGCCAGGTCCTCGATCTTCCAGCGCGCGCGAACCTTGAGGCTGCCGCGGCCCGACGCATAGGCGGCGCGGATGTCCTCGGTGCTGCTGATGAGCTGGCCGCCGCCGGGATAGTCGGGGCCGGGCACCAGCGCAGCGAGCTCGTCGTCGCTCAGCTTGGCATCCTTGATGAGCGCCACGGCCGCCGCCGCCACCTCGCGCAGGTTGTGCGAAGGCACCTCGGTCGCCAGTCCCACGGCGATGCCGCTCGCGCCGTTGAGAAGCACGAACGGCAGGCGCGCGGGCAGTTGCCTGGGCTCCTGCGTGGAGCCGTCGTAGTTGGGGACGAAGTCGACCGTGCCCTCGTCGATCTCGTCGAGCAGCAATCGCGAGATGGGCGCCAGGCGCGCCTCGGTGTAGCGCATGGCCGCCGCGCCGTCGCCGTCGCGCGAGCCGAAGTTGCCCTGGCCGTCGATGAGCGGATAGCGCTGCGAGAAGTCCTGCGCCATGCGCACCAGCGCGTCGTAGGCCGCCTGGTCGCCGTGCGGGTGGAAGCGGCCCAGCACGTCGCCGACCACGCGCGCGCTCTTCACCGGCTTGGCGCCCGCCGCGCCGGTGAAGCTCAGGCCCATGCGGTCCATCGCGTAGAGGATGCGCCGCTGCACCGGCTTCTGGCCGTCGCACACATCGGGCAGCGCGCGGCCCTTGACGACGCTCAGCGCGTATTCGAGGTAGGCACGCTCGGCGTAGTGGGCGAGCGTGATGGCATCGCCGTGGTCGGCGCCGCCTTGGAAGTCGATCGTGGTCTGGTCCATGGGTTCAAGTGACTCTTGTCTTCAGGGCGCGCTGTCTGCGGACTTCTCGCGCGCCGCGCACAACCCCTCGTACTCGCGCTCGAGCAGCGACATGACGATCAGCGAGTCGTAGCCGTCCTGGGTCTTCACGCTCTCGCGCAGCCGGCCCTCCTCGACGAAGCCTTCGCTGCGGTACAGCGCCTGCGCGCGCACGTTGAGCGACTTCACGTCCAGCCAGAAGCGGTGCGCGCCGAGGTCGCGGAACGCCATCTGCGCGAGCAGCCGCACGCAGGCCCGTCCCAGCCCCTGGCCCTTGCGCTGCAGCACGATGCGCTTGAGCTCGACCGAGCGGTGCGGGTTGCGGCAGCCCTGCAGGATGACGAAGCCGGTCGAGGCGTAGTCGGGCCCCGCCTCGACGATGAAGTGGCGGAAGTCCGGGAATCGGATCGCGCCTTCGTGCTGGGTGCGCTCCCAGGGCGTGATGTAGGAGCGGTTGCCGGCGTCCTGCTCGACGGAGATCACGAAGTCGAGGTCGGAGAGCATGGTGGGGCGCAAGCGCACGCCCTGAATGAGGCCGCCGGTCATGTCAGCTCTTGAACGGGTTGCGCACCGTCAGCGTGGGTCCGCCGATCGGGGAAGTCACTTGAAGGCCGTCGTGCATGTCCTCGCTGAACAGCATGGCGCAGCCCGCGTCGACGGCCGCCGCGACGATCAACGCGTCGTACCAGGACAGCAGGTGACGCGGCGCCAACTCCAGAGCAAGCTCGTGGACTCTCAGCGTCAACGGCCGGACAGTGCCGCGCTGCCGGATCAGGCCCAGCACGTCGGCCACTTCGTCCCACGGCATGTTGAGCTTGCGCCGCGCGATGGCTGCGAATTCATTGAGCACTTGCACGCCCAGCAGGACGCCGCGCTCCAGCAAGGCTTCGGCGCGATCGGCCTTGGCCGCGTCCGACGACAGCAGGTACAGCAACACGTTGGTGTCGAGGAACGGCGAGGACGATGGCCTGGGCTCGGCCATCACCCGCGCTCGTTCGCTTCGAGGCGATCGAACTTGAAGTCGGCAGGCAGCCGGCCCCGGTAGGCGCGCAGTCGCTCGAGCACCTTGCCGGCGCCCGCCGCGCGTCGCACTGCAAAACTGCGTGCCCCCGCCACTTCGATCTCGATGTCGTCGCCTTCCTTCAGGCCCAGCACCTCCACGACATTCGCGGGCAGGCGCACCGCCAGGCTGTTGCCCCACTTCGAGACCTGCATGTGCCGCTCCTTGGCTTTGGATATACATTCCAATTGTATATCCACGACTCAGACGTCCACCTCGACCGCGTCGCCATGCAGCTCCATGAGCTCGCGGCGCGCCTGGGCCTCGCCCTTGCCCATCAGCTTGCCCAGCGACTCCACGGTGGCCGTGAAGTCGAGCGCGCCGAAGGCCACCGGCAGCAGGCGCCGCGTGTCCGGGTTGAGCGTGGTGTCCCACAGCTGCTCGGCGTTCATCTCGCCCAGCCCCTTGAAGCGGCTGATGGTCCACGAGCCTTCGCGCGCGCCTTCCTTGCGCAGCTTGTCCAGCGTGGCGGTGAGTTCGCCCTCGTCGAGGGCGTAGATCTTGGCCGCCGGCTTCTTGCCGCGCGCCGGCGCGTCGACGCGGAACAGCGGCGGCTTGGCGACATGGATGTTGCCGCGCTCGATGAGCTTGGGGAAATGGCGGAAGAACAGCGTGAGCAGCAGCACCTGGATGTGCGAGCCGTCGACGTCGGCGTCGGACAGGATGCAGACCTTGCCGTAGCGCAGGCCCGACAGGTCGGGCTCGTCGGCCGCGCCGTGCGGATCGACGCCGATCGCCACCGCGATGTCGTGGATCTCGTTGTTGGCAAACAGCCGGTCCTTCTCGACCTCCCAGGCGTTGAGCACCTTGCCGCGCAAGGGCAGGATGGCCTGGGTCTCCTTGTTGCGGCCCATCTTGGCGCTGCCGCCGGCGGAGTCGCCCTCGACCAGGAACAGCTCGTTGAGCGTGAGGTCGCGGCTCTCGCAGTCGGTGAGCTTGCCCGGCAGCACCGCCACGCCCGAGCCCTTGCGCTTCTCGACCTTCTGGCTCGCGCGCTGGCGCGTCTGGGCCTGCTTGATGACCAGCTCGGCCAGCTTCTTGCCGAGGTCGACATGCTGGTTGAGCCACAGCTCCATCGCCGGCTTGACGTAGGTCGAGACCAGGCGCAGCGCGTCGCGGCTGTTCAGCCGCTCCTTGATCTGGCCCTGGAACTGCGGGTCCAGCACCTTCGCGCTGAGCACGAAGCTGGCGCGCGAGAACACGTCTTCCGGCATCAGCTTCACGCCCTTGGGCAGCAGGCTGTGCAGGTCGATGAAGCCCTTGACCGCGCCGAACAGCCCGTCCTTCAGGCCCGACTCGTGCGTGCCGCCGGCCACCGTGGGGATGAGGTTGACGTAGCTCTCGCGCACGGGAGTGCCTTCCTCGGTGAAGGCGACGCACCATGCGGCGCCCTCGCCCTCGGCGAAGTTCTCGGTCTCGCCGCGATCGGCGTAGTGCTCGCCTTCGAACAGCGGGATCACCGGGTCGGCGGTGAGCGTCTGCATGAGGTAGTCGCGCAGGCCGCCCTTGTAGGTCCAGCTCAGGTGCTCGCCGCTCTTCTCGATCCGCAGCGACACCGTCACGCCGGGCATCAGCACCGCCTTGCTGCGCAGCAGGTGGGTCAGCTCGGCCTTGGGGAGCTCGGCGCTCTCGAAGTACTTGGGGTCCGGCCACGCGCGCACGGTGGTGCCGTTCTTGCGGTCGCCGGTGGACGCGCGGCGGGTCTTGAGCGGCTCGACCACGTCGCCGCCGGCGAAGGCCATCTCGGCGACCTGGCCGTCGCGCCACACCGTCACCTCCAGCCGCTTGGCCAGCGCGTTGGTCACGCTCACGCCGACGCCGTGCAGGCCACCCGAGAAGCTGTAGGCGCCACCGGCGCCCTTGTCGAACTTGCCGCCGGCATGCAGCCGGGTGAACACGATCTCGACCACGGGCACCTTCTCGTCGGGATGCAGGCCGAACGGGATGCCGCGGCCGTCGTCCTGCACGCTCACCGAGCCGTCGGCATGCAGGGTGACGTCGATGCGCTTGCCGTGGCCGGCCAGCGATTCGTCGGCGGCGTTGTCGATCACCTCCTGGATGATGTGCAGGGGGTTGTCGGTGCGGGTGTACATGCCCGGCCGCTGCTTGACCGGCTCCAGCCCTTTCAGGACGCGGATCGACGCCTCGCCATAGGTGGCGTCGGGCTTGGTGGGGGGTTTGGTCGCCATGGCGGCGGATTCTAGGCGGCGGTCCGCGGCGGGCCCGCCCCGGTACCAGCACAGATCGATTCCCCACCGCATGCAAGGCGAGCGCTGTGCCCCTCAGCGGCGCCCGCTACTCATGGATACAGTCGCCCGCATGAGCGCCCTCGCCCCCCACCCTTCTCCACGTCTGTCGATGACCCAGGTGCTGCTGTGCGGCGCCGCGATCGTCACCCTGTCCATGGGCATCCGCCACGGCTTCGGCCTGTGGCTGCAGCCCATCACCATGGACCGCGGCTGGTCGCGCGAGACCTTCGCCTTCGCGATCGCGATCCAGAACCTCGCCTGGGGCGCCGCCGGGCCGTTCGCCGGCGCGCTGGCCGATCGCTTCGGCGCGTTTCGCGTGCTGATCGCAGGCAGCCTGCTCTATGCGATCGGGCTGGTGACGATGGGCCTGGCCACCTCGGGCCTGGCCTTCACCGGCAGCGCGGGCGTGCTGCTCGGGCTGGCGCAATCGGGAACGACCTACGCCGTCGTCTACGGCGTAATCGGGCGCAACGTCGCGCCCGAGAAGCGCAGCTGGGCGATGGGCGTGGCGGCCGCTGCCGGCTCGTTCGGCCAGTTCCTCATGGTGCCGGTGGAGAACTGGCTGATCGGCGACGTCGGCTGGCAGCAGGCGCTGTTCATCCTCGGCTGCCTGGCGCTGGCGATCATGCCCCTCGCCATCGGCCTGAAGGAGCCTGCGCAGGCCGCGGCGAGCGCGGTCCACCAGAGCGTCGGGCAGGCCGTGCGCGAGGCCTTCGGCTACCGCAGCTTCCAGTGGCTGATGGCCGGCTACTTCGTGTGCGGCTTCCAGGTCGTGTTCATCGGCGTGCACATGCCCAGCTACCTCAAGGACCACGGCCTCACGCCCAACGTCGCGACCACGGCGCTGGCGCTCATCGGCCTGTTCAACGTGATCGGCACCTACGCCGCCGGCACGCTGGGCCAGCGCCTGCCCAAGCGCTACATCCTGTCGTCCATCTATGCGCTGCGCTCGCTGGCCATCGTGGTGTTCCTCGCCATGCCGCTCACGCCCTGGAGCGTGTACATCTTCTCCGCGGTGATGGGCGTGCTGTGGCTGTCCACCGTGCCGCCGACCAACGCGGTGGTGGCACAGATCTTCGGCGTGCAGTACCTGTCGATGCTGGGCGGCTTCGTGTTCTTCAGCCACCAGATCGGCAGCTTTCTCGGCGTCTGGCTGGGCGGCAAGCTCTACGACACGACCGGCAGCTACGACATCGTGTGGTGGCTCGCGGTGGCGCTGGGCATCTTCGCGGCGCTGGTCAACCTGCCGGTCAAGGAGTCGGCCATCGTGAGGGCGGCACCCGCCGCGGCATGACATGCGGACCCGCCGCGCGGCCGCCTGGACGGCGGTGTGCGTCGTCCTGCTACTGGTGTTTGCCGCCTACCTGCGTCCGGATCTCGCGGTGACACTCGCGAACCAGATCTGGAACTGCTTCTGACACCCCGATGAACGTGATCGTGATCACCGGCGCCTCCGACGGCATCGGCGCCGAGATGGCGCGCCAGTGGGCGGCGCGCGGCCGCGGCGACCTCGCCCTGGTGCTCGCCGCCCGCAGCACCGACAAGCTCGAGGCCGTCGCCCAGGCCTGTCGCGCCAGCGGCGCGCAAGTGCTTGTGCAGCGCTGCGACGTCGGCGTGCAGGCCGATTGCACCGCGCTCATCGACGCGGCGGCACGTGCCTTCGGCCGCATCGACACGCTGGTCAACAACGCCGGCATGTCGGCCCACGCGAACTTCGACCAGGTGAGCGACCTCTCGTGGTACGAAACGCTGATGCGCATCAACCACTGGGGCAGCGTGTGGTGCACCCATGCCGCCTTGCCGCACCTGAAGGCCAGCCGCGGCCGCATCGTGGCGGTGTGCAGCCTCGCCGGGCTCATCGGCGTGCCGGGCCGCACCGCCTACAGCGGCACCAAGTTCGCGATGACCGGCTTCTTCGAGGCGCTGCGCATCGAGCTGATGCCCGCGGGCGTCAGCGTGACCATCGCCTATCCCGGCGTGGTCGCCACCGAGATCCGCTACCGCGGCTTCGACGCCCAGGGCCGGCCGGCCGGCAAGAGCGGGCTCGACGAGCGCGGCGCAATGAGCGTCGAGGAATGCGCCCGGCTCATCGTCGACGGCACCGAATCGCGCCGGCGCGACATCGTGATGAGCGCCAAGGGCAAGCTCGGCCGCTGGCTCAAGCTGATCGCGCCGTCCATGGTCGATCGCATGGCCTTGAAGGCGCTGAACACGACCGGCGCCGGCCGGACATGAGCGGCACGGCGCACGCCGCACTCGCGCCATCGCCTTGGGTGCAACGCTGGTCGCGGCTGGTGCCGGCGGGTTCGCGCGTGCTCGACCTCGCCTGCGGCAGCGGACGGCACGTGCGCTGGTTCGCGGGTCGCGGCGACCGCGTCACCGCCGTCGACCGCGACGCCGCCGCGCTGGGTCCGCTGGCCGCCATCGCCGAAACGCTGGCGGCCGACATCGAGAACGGCCCCTGGCCGCTGCCGGGACGGCGCTTCGACGCGGTGATCGTCACCAACTACCTGTGGCGGCCGCTGTGGCCCGACATCCTGTCCAGCGTGGACGATGGCGGCGTGCTGGTGGCCGAGACCTTCGCGCAGGGCAACGAAACCGTCGGCAGGCCGTCCAACCCGGACTTCCTGTTGCGTCCGGGCGAGCTGCTGGAGGTGGTCCGCGGGCTGCGCGTGATCGGCTATGAAGACGGATTCCTGGAAGGTCCCGAGCGATTCGTCCAGCGCGTCGCGGCGGTGCGAGAAGCGCCCCGGTCGGCCGCACCGGCGCGTTACCCGTTGTGAGCTCTCGCGCCGGCTAAAATCGTCCGATTCCGAGGAACCTGCATGAATCCCATCATTGGCAGCATCGTCGCGCTGGTCACGCCGATGCAAGAAGACGGCAGCGTCGACTACGACGCCCTGCGCCGCCTGATCGACTGGCACGTCGCCGAAGGCACCGACTGCATCGGCGTCGTCGGCACCACGGGCGAGTCGCCCACCGTGTCGGTCGAGGAGCACTGCGAGATCATCCGCGTCGCGGTCGAACACGCCAAGGGCCGCGTACCCATCATGGCCGGCGCGGGCGGCAATTCCACCCGCGAGGCGATCGAGCTCTCGAAGTACGCGAAGAAGGTCGGCGCCGACTGCACGCTGTCGGTCGTCCCCTACTACAACAAGCCCTCGCAGGACGGGCAGTACCAGCACTTCAAGGCCATCGCGGAAGCGGTCGACATCCCGATGGTGCTGTACAACGTGCCCGGCCGCACCGTGGCGGACATGAGCGTCGACACCGTGATGCGCCTGGCGCAGGTCCCCGGGATCGTCGGCATCAAGGAAGCGAGCGGCGAGATCGATCGCGCCGGCTGGCTCATCAAGCGCGCCCCCAAGGGCTTCGCGATCTATTCCGGCGACGACAGCACCGCCATCGCCCTGATGCTGCTGGGCGGCCAGGGCAACGTGAGCGTCACCGCCAACGTCGCGCCGCGGGCGATGCACGAGCTGTGCATCGCCGCCATCGAAGGCCGCGCCCGCGAAGCCGCCGCCATCCACCTGAAGCTGATGCCGCTGCACACCCATCTGTTCACCGAGCCCAGCCCGGCGCCCGCCAAGTGGGCCATGGCCCGGCTGGGCCTGTGCGGCCCCGCGCTGCGCCTGCCGATCACGCCGCTCACGCCCGCGGGCCAGGCGGTCGTCGGCCAGGCCCTGCGCGACGCCGGCCTGCTTTGAGTCTGCTTCAACGTTCGTTCCAGCCAACCGGGTCGGCCTGGCGCCGATCCTCCGGAGATTCCTGACGTGACTGTTCGCCCTCGCCTGACCCCCGTCCGCCTGGCCTGCCTGCTGCTGGCAGCAAGCCTGGGTGCCTGTTCCAGCATGGAAAATTTCCTCGGAGGCGACAAGATCGATTACCGCAGCGCCGGCGCGACACGCGAGAAGTCGCTCGAGGTGCCGCCCGACCTGAGCCAGCTGGGGCGCGACACGCGCTTCCAGGCGGCCCCGGGCGGCTCGGTCAGCGCGGCCCAGTACCAGGCCGGCGCGGCCGCCACGGCCGCCGTATCCACCAGCAACGTCGCGCCCAAGGCCACCGGCGACATCCGCATGGAGCGCGAGGGCAACCAGCGCTGGCTTGCCGTGCCCATGCCGCCCGAGCAGCTCTGGCCGCAGCTGCAGGCCTTCTGGAAGGAGCGCGGCTTCAACCTGCTCGTCGACCAGTCCGATGCCGGCGTGATGGAGACCGACTGGGCCGAGAACCGCGCCAAGCTGCCGCAGGACATCATCCGCAACACCATCGGCAAGGTGCTCGATTCGCTGTACTCCACCGGCGAGCGCGACAAGTTCCGCACCCGCGTCGAACGCACCGCCAACGGCAGCGAGATCTATCTCTCGCACCGCGGGCTGATCGAGGTCTACAGCGGCGACCGCAAGGAAACCACCGTGTGGCAGCCGCGGCCGGCCGACCCGCAGCTCGAAGCCGAGATGCTGCAGCGGATCATGCTCAAGCTGGGCGTGAAGGAAGAGCAGGCCAAGGCCACCGTGGCCACCGGGGGCACGCCGGTCGCGACGCGGGCACGCATCGTCGAGGGCCAGTCCGGCGCCACGCTGCAGGTCGACGACGGCTTCGACCGCGCCTGGCGCCGCGTCGGCCTGGCGCTGGACCGCAGCGGCTTCACCGTCGAGGACCGCGACCGCGCCCAGGGCCTGTACTTCGTGCGCTACGTCGATCCGTCCCAGGCCGGCAAGGACGAGCCCGGGCTGCTGAGCCGCCTCTTCAGCTTCGGCAAGAAGGACCCGGCGTCGGGCCCTGCGCGCTACCGCGTGCAGGTCAAGGGCGAAGGCGACCGCAGCACGGTGACCGTGCTCAACAACCAGGGCCAGCCCGAGAACGGCGAAGCCGGCAAGCGCATCGTCAGCCTGCTGGTCGAAGACCTGAAGTAGCGCGCCTGCGCTGCCGCCGATGATCCGCTTCTGCAGCCTCGGCAGCGGCAGCAGCGGCAATGCGACCGTGGTCGAAGCCCGCAGCGGCATCACGAGCACGCGGGTCCTGGTCGATTGCGGCTTCACGCTGCGCGAGCTGCGCACGCGGCTGGCACGCGCCGGCCTGGCGCCGGGCGATCTCGATGCGGTGTTCGTGACCCACGAGCACGGCGACCACATCGGCTGCGCGCTGGCCCTGGGACGGCGCTTCGGCCTGCCGGTGTGGATGAGCCGCGGCACATGGCGCGCCCTGGGCCACGACGAGCTGCCCGGCTTCGTGCGCTTCGCGCGCGACGGCGAGTCCGTCGCCATCGGCGACCTGCTGCTCGCGCCCTACACCGTGCCGCACGACGCCGCCGAGCCGCTGCAGCCCTGCTTCTCCGACGGCGCGGTGCGCCTGGGCGTGCTGACCGATGCCGGGTCCATCACGCCGCACCTGCTGCAGCAGCTGCAGGGTTGCCGTGCGCTGCTGCTCGAGTGCAATCACGACCTCGACATGCTGGCGGCCTCGCGCTATCCGAAGGCGCTGAAGGCGCGCATCGGCGGACGCTTCGGCCACCTGAGCAACGACACCTCGGCGCAGATCCTCGCGGCCTGCCTGCATGGCGGTCTGCGCCACGTGGTGGCAGCGCACCTGAGCCGCGAGAACAACCGCCCCGAGATGGCCCTCGCGGCCCTGGCTGCGGCCTGCGGCGCCAGCGCGGCCGACTTGCGCGCCGCGGGCCCCGAGTGGGGTTTCGACTGGATCGAGCTCGACTGAGCCCCAATGAAAAAGCCGCCCGAAGGCGGCTTTTTCGATCACCGGCTGGAGCCGATCACTTGGCGGCGGAAGCGGCCGAAGCGGCGGTCGTGGCGGCGGTGGCGGCAGCGGCAGCAGCCGAGGCCGAGCTGTCAGCGGCCGAAGCGGCAGCAGCCGGAGCCGTCGACGGGGCGGCGGCGGGCGCCGGGGCCGGCGGCGTGACGGTGGTCTCTTCCTTCTTGCTGCAGGCAGCGAGAGCGACGGAAGCAACCAGGGAAGCCAACAGAAGCGACTTTTTCATATTTGTCCTCAATCAAAGGTCGAACAATTACCGGTAATTGTGGGACCCCTCCAATTCCACAGAGCCCCAACGCTCAGAAGGCCAGGAGAGCTCGAGCATCTCCATGGCCTAGCCCGCCATTATAGGCAACATGGCTCACAGGCCGAGGATGGTCGGGGGAAAGGACTCGACGGATCGTTGCGAAACCGCATCAATCAATTCGCGGTTGCGCAGCAGGTCGCCGGCGTCGTGCGAGCGGGTGCCGCGATGGTGCAGCGGATCGAACAGGCGCACCACGACGAGCCCGCCGGCCAGCAGCAAGGTCGGGATCTGGCCCTGCTCGGCCTCCTCGAAGGCCCGGCACTCGACGATGTGCGACCACTGGCGGCGCCACTCCACCCAACGCGCATGACGCCGCACGACTTCGTCGAAATGGCGCGCGACCACGACCAGTCGCCGATGCGACTGCGCCCATTGCTGGAGGTGGTCGATCACCGCTCGCTCGTTCAGCGGCCAGTCGGCGAAGTCCTCGTCGCACAGCCACGCTTCGCGACAGCCGGTGCGGGCCATCTCGGCGAGTGCGTCGCGCAGCGCGTCGTGGAATTCCTCTCGTGTCGAGATGGGGTGGGTCAGGGGCGCGCTCATCGGTCTTCCTCCTTCGGTTCGTCGTTCATCGCATGCAGCCAACCGGCCTCGGCCCATTCGGCCAGCAGGTCGCGGGCTTCGTCGCTCGCGCGTCGCCATTGCTCTGGCAGCAGCACGCGTCTGTCGGCAAGCTGTCGCATCAACGTCGCGTCGGCGCCGCCGGCGCGATAGGACTCGCCGTTGATGAACAGGTGATCGTCGTCGTAGAGCATGCGGGTGCGCCGGTCCAGCACAAGACCGGTCTCGTCGCGCAGCGCTGTACCGGCCTCGAAGCTCACGCGCGGCTTGGGCTCGCTCAGCCACTCGCCCAGCGCGCAGGCCAGCGCCGTGGGACTCTCGACCAGGCGCGCGACGGCTTCGGCGCAGAACGCCTGCAAGCTCGCGGGAATGCGGCCCGGCGCACCGGTGGCCGCTTGCGACGCGTCGCCATAGAGCACCGGCGCCGCATCCGCCTCCTCGGCATCGAGCAGGCGATGCAGTGTCTCGCGGCCGACCTCGTCCGTGGTCGGCGCGCGAAAGCCGATCGAGCATGTCATGCACTCGCCCTCGGCGACACCGTCGTGCGCCCAGCGCGGCGGCAGGTACAGCATGTCGCCGGGCTCGAGCAGGCATTCCTCTTCCGGCTCGAAGCGGGCGAGGATCTTCAGCGGCACATCGGGCTCGAGCGATGCGTCGTCGACGCGCCCGATGCGCCAGCGCCGGCGTCCATGCACCTGCAGCAGGAAGACGTCGTAGGAGTCGAAGTGCGGGCCGACGCCGCCGCCGTCGGTGGCGTAGGAAATCAACAAGTCGTCCAGGCGCGCATCCGGCACGAAGCGAAAGCGCGACAGCAGCTCGTGGGCCGCGTCGACGTGCAGGTCGACCCCTTGCACCAGCAGCGTCCAGCCCGACTGCCTGACCGCCGGCAGCTGCCGTCGCCCGAAGGGCCCGTGGCGCAGCGACCAGCGGCTGTCTTGCCGCTCGACCAGGCGCGACTCCACCGCTTCGTCGGCCGCCAGCGCGAACAGGTCCGCGCGCGTGACCGGCGGGGCGACGCCGGGCAGCGCCTGGCGGATCAGCAGGGGCTTCTTCTGCCAGTGACGACGCATGAAATCCTGCGGCGAGAGTCCGCCCAACAGGGGCGTGGAAGCGGCGATATCCATGGATGGAATTGTGGCCTGTGCGATGATTTCCCGATGAACATCACTGCGCCTTGCGTCGTCAGCCTGATCTGGCGGCTGGAAGACACCCAGGGCAATCTCATCGACGAGCTCAAGGAGCCGGTCGAGTTCTTCTTCGGCGGCGACGACCTGCTCGAAAAGGTCGAGGAAGCGCTGGCCGACCAGGACGTGGGCTACCACGCGAGCCTGCATCTCGAGCCGGAACACGCCTTCGGCGAATACGACCCCGACCTCGTCTTCTTCGAGGAACGCTCCGTCTTCCCCGAGCAGATCGAGCCCGGCATGCAATTCGACGGCATGCCCGAAGGTGCGACCACGCAGGGCATGCCCGCCGACGCCGTCTATACCGTGACCGAGGTCTATCCCACCCACGTCGTGCTCGACGGGAACCACCCGCTGGCCGGGATCGCGCTGCGCCTGGACCTGCAGGTGCGCGACGTGCGCGAGGCCACCGAGGAAGAGATCGAGGCCGGCAGCGTCGGCCAGCCGGCGCTCACGGTGATGAACGCGGCACCGTCGGGCTCGCAGCTTCACTGAGGATGCCCAGCAGCCGCTCGCCCTTGGCGACGGTCTCGTCCCATTCGCGCGCCGGCTCGGAGTCGGCCACGATGCCGCCCCCGACCTGGACCATGGCGCGCCCGTCGCTCACCACCGCGCTGCGGATCACCACCGACAGGTCCATGCCGCCGCGGCAATCGAGGTAGCCGATCGATCCCGCATAGAAGCCGCGCCGCAGCGGCTCGAGCGCCTCGATCATCTGCATCGCCTTCAGCTTGGGCGCACCCGTCATCGAGCCCGGCGGCCAACAGGCGCGCAGCAGGTCGGCCACGCCGCATTCGCGACGCAGCTGCGCGCGTACCGTCGACACCATCTGCCAC
The DNA here is from genome assembly GCA_036377015.1 of Piscinibacter sp. Classification (GTDB taxonomy): domain Bacteria; phylum Pseudomonadota; class Gammaproteobacteria; order Burkholderiales; family Burkholderiaceae_C; genus Albitalea. The sequence continues at coordinate 95,500 of DASUZE010000116.1, forward strand.
ACGCTGGCGTAGGGCTCCAGCGCGAACAGCTCGGGAACGCGCACGCTGCCCAGCGCGGCGACGCGCCCGAGGTCGTTGCGCATCAGGTCGACGATCATCAGGTTCTCCGCGCGGTCCTTCTCGCTGGCGGCGAGCCACTGCCGGCGCAGCCCGTCCTCGCGCTCGTCGCGGCCGCGGGCCACGGTGCCCTTGATGGGGCGCGCCTCGACAGCGCCATCGCGCAGGTGCAGGAAGCGCTCCGGCGAGCAGCTCGCGATGGCAAAGCCCGGCCCCTCGACAAAGGCCGCAAACGGCGCCGGATGCGCGGCGGCCAGGTCTTCGTAGAGCGACCAGGCATCGCCCTCGAAGCCGAACTCCTCGCGCCGCGTGAGATTGACCTGCAGCACCTCGCCGGCGGCGATCGCCTCGCGGATCGTCGCGACCCCGCGCTCGAACCCGCGGCGGTCCATGCGCTGTCGACGCGCGCCGGCATGCCATGGCAGTCGATGCGGACCGTCGGCCCTGGCCAGCGCGACGGTGCGCGCCCAGTCGGCGCGGCGCTGCGGCTCGCTCCAGGGCCACGCGTCGGACGGTCCCTCGACCGTGCAATGCCACCACTGCCCGCTGGGATGGTGATGGGCGAGGACCTGGTCGACGGCCATCCACCACTGCTGAGGCAACGCGGGCTCGTCCGCCGCCTGCTGCGGCAGGCGCTCGATGTGACGGACCAAGTCGTAGCCCAGCACGCCCACCCAGCCGCCGACGAAGGCGAGGCCCGGCGGCGGATCGCCGACGATGCGCAGCGAGCCGCGATCGACGCCGAGCGCACGCAGCGCCTCGAAGGGATCGCGCCAGGTCGCAACGATCGCATCGCCGCGATGCAGCCGGGTGCCGCCGCTGTCTGTGTACAGTGTGGCCCGGGCCGGCCCCGCGACGTACGACCACTCGGCCTGCCGCGGCATCACCAGCGCGCTCTCGAGCAAGGCATGGCGGCCATGGCCGCGCAGCCGGGCCATCGTCTCGCGCGGTCCGTGCGGCAAATCCAGCGGCGCGACCCTCACCTGAATCCCAGTCATGTCCTCGAACTCTCCCACTTCCTTTCGCCGCGAGCGCTTCTTCGACGCGTCCGCCACCGACCCCGGGCCGCGCCGCCTGCTCGCGCTGTTGCTCGCGCAGGACGGCTCGACCACGCGCCTGTGCGAGACGATCGCCGCCGGCCCGATCACGCTGCAGCTGCTGCACCAGGCGCCCACCGCCGACGTGCCCGCCGCGGTGCGCGAAGCGCTGCCCGGCACGCGCTTCATCGAGCGCATCACCAGCCTGTGCGCCCATGGCGAGGTGATGATGGACAACCTCACCTACATCGCGCTGGGCGACCTGGACCGCACGCTTCAGCGCGACCTCGAGGCCGGCGAGCTGCCCATCGGCCATCTGCTCGCCCGGTTGTGGGTGCGTCGCGAGCCCGTGGCCGGCGCCGAGGCGCTGCACGAGCGGCTGTGGGGCACGGTCGGCCTGCCCGATGCCGCGGCGACGCGAGCGTATCGCATCCTCACCCCCGAAGGCCCGCGCATGCTGATCGCCGAAACCTACCGGCGCGGCATGCGCATGGAGCAGTCCTGAAGTGAAACGACCCCCCGAAGCGCCTTCGGCGCCTCCCCCCAGGGGGCGCCGCCAGCGGCCCGGCAAAGCCGGATCCGCGGCGGCCGCTTGATGGCGTCCCGTTTTGTGCGTCGCGGGTGCCGCGTCAGCGGCGTGGAGAACTGAGATGAGTCGCAACGAGGATCTGCTGCAGCGCAGCCGGGCCGCCGTCTGGCACCCGTGCACACAGATGAAGCACCACGAGACGCAGCCGCTGGTGCCCATCGTGCGCGGCGAAGGCGCGTGGCTGTTCGATGCCGAGGGCCGGCGCATCCTCGACGCGGTGAGCTCGTGGTGGGTCAACCTGTTCGGCCACAACCATCCGCACATCAAGGCGGCGATCACCGACCAGCTGGAGCGCATCGAGCACGTGATGCTGGCCGGCCTCACCCACGAGCCGGTGATCGAGCTGTCGGAGCGACTGGGCGCCCTCACCGGCCTGGGCCATGCGTTCTATGCCAGCGACGGCGCGAGCGCGACGGAGATCGCGCTCAAGATGAGCATGCATGCCTGGCGCAACCGAGGCCGCGCCGCGAAGAACGGCTACGCCAGCCTTGCGCAGGGCTACCACGGCGAGACGGTGGGCGCCCTCGGCGTCACCGACATCGCGCTGTTCCGCGATGCCTACGCGCCGCTGCTGCGTCCGTCGGCGGTGCTCCCCACGCCCGATGCGCGCGCCGCCGCGCCGGGGCAGAGCGCGGCCGAACATGCCGAGCGCTGTGCGCAGCAGCTCGAAGCGTGGCTGGAGATCCACCACGCCCGCACCGCCGCCCTCATCGTCGAACCCCTGCTGCAATGCGCGGCCGGCATGGCGTTGCACGACGCGCACTACCTGCGCCGCGCGCGCGAGCTGTGCGACCGGTACCAGGTGCACCTGATCGCCGACGAAATCGCGACCGGCTTCGGCCGCACCGGCGCGCGCTTCGCGTGCGAGCTCGCGGGCATCCGGCCCGATTTCATCTGCCTGTCCAAGGGACTGACGGGCGGGACCCTGCCCCTGTCGGCGGTGCTGAGCACCGATGCGGTGTACGAGGCCTTCTACGACGACGACAGCGCACGCGGCTTCCTGCATTCGCATTCGTACACCGGCAACCCGCTGGCCTGCCGCGCGGCGCTGGCGACGCTGGACCTGCTCGACGATGCGGCGCTGGAACACAACCGCGCCACCGCCGACCGGCTCGGCCAGGCCGCGCAGGCCCTCGACGCGGACGAGCGCCTCTCGAACGCCCGCCACCTCGGCATGGTGTGGGCCTGGGATGTGCGCACCGACGATCCGCTCTTCGCGCGCCGCTATCACCGCGCCGCGCTCGGGCAGGGCCTGCTGCTGCGTCCGATCGGTCGCACGCTGTACTTCATGCCGCCTTATGCCATCGACGACGAGGGCATCGCGTGCCTGGTGCGCGGTTCGGCGGCGGCGCTGGACGAGGCTTTGCAATGAGCGCGTGGTTCGTCACGGGCACCGACACCGGCGTGGGCAAGACACTGGTCGCGCAGGCGCTGCTGCATCGCCTGGCCGCGGACCACGCGCGCGTCGTCGGCATGAAGCCGGTCGCCGCGGGTGCCGAGCGTTCGGCCGACGGGCGCTGGACCAACGAAGACGTGCTTGCACTGCAGGACGCATCGACGGTCGAGCTTCCGCGCGAGTGGACCAACCCGGTCCTGCTGCGCGACCCCGTGTCGCCGCACATCGCGGCGCAGCGCGAGGGCCGGGTGATCGAGATCGCATCCATCCTCCATGCCCTCACCCGGTTGCGCAACGCTGCCGACGCCGTCGTGGTCGAAGGCGCGGGCGGCTTTCGCGTCCCGCTGGGCGACGCGCAGGATGGTGCCGACCTCGCCGTGGCGCTCGGGCTGCCCCTGATCCTCGTCGTCGGCCTGCGCCTGGGCTGCCTCAACCATGCGCTGCTGAGCGCCGAGTCCATCGCGGCGCGCGGGCTGCGCCTGGCCGGCTGGGTCGCCAACCACATCGATCCCGACATGGCCGAGCCGGACGCCAACATCGCGCTGCTGCGGCGGCGACTGCCCGCGCCCTGCCTCGGCGAGCTCCCGTTCCAGCAACCGCCCGACGCGCGCGCCTCGGCCGCGCGGCTGCGCCTTCCGGATCCCACGCCATGAGCTTCATCGATTCCTGCGCGCAAGAGCTCGACGCGCTGACCCAGGCGCAGCTGCGTCGCCAGCGCCGGCGCGTGCAGGCGATGCACGGCGCGCGGCTGCAGGTCGGCGGCCGCGAGATGCTGGCCTTTTGCGGCAACGACTACCTGGGCCTGGCCCGGCATCAGGCCCTGATCGACGCGGCGCAGCGCGGCGCGGCGCAATGGGGCACGGGCGCGACGGCATCGCCGCTGGTCTGTGGCCACAGCGAATCGCACGAGCTGCTCGAGCGCGAGCTCGCGCAGTTCCTCGGCCTGCCGCGCGCGCTGTACTTCTACGCCGGCTTCGCCGCCAACGTGGGCCTCATCCCGGCACTGGTGGGTCGCGGCGACGCGCTGTTCTGCGACGCGCTCAACCATGCGAGCCTGATCGACGGCTGCCGGCTGTCGCGCGCCGACATCCACATCCATGCGCACAAGGATGTGGCCGCGCTCGACGCGCTGCTCGCACGCAGCACGGCGCGCCGCAAGCTCATCGTGGCCGACGCCGTCTTCAGCATGGACGGCGACATCGCGCCGCTGCCCGAGCTGCTGCGCCTGGCCGAGCACCACGATGCCGTGCTGCTCATCGACGATGCCCACGGCTTCGGCGTGCTCGGGCCGGGCGGGCGCGGCAGCGCGGCGCACTTCGGGCTGCGCTCGCCGCGGCTGCTGGTGATGGGCACGCTCAGCAAGGCCGCGGGCAGCGCGGGTGCGTTCGTCGCCGGCGACGCGACCTTGGTGGAGCTGGTGATGCAGCGCGCGCGCAGCTACATCTTCGCGACGGCGGCGCCGGCGATGGTCACCGAGGCCTTGCGGGCCAGCCTGCGGGTGATCGAGGCGGACGACTGGCGGCGCGAGCGCCTGGCGCGGCATATCGCGCGGCTGCGCGAGTTCGTCGGCGGCCTGATGCCCTCGGACACGGCGATCCAGCCCCTCGTCGTCGGCGAGAACGCCGCCGCGCTCGCGCTCATGGCACGCTTGTGGGACCAGGGGCTGTGGGTGCCGGCGATCCGCCCGCCCACCGTGCCGGCAGGCACGGCGCGGCTTCGCATCACGTTGTCGGCGGCGCATGAAGACGCCGACGTGGAGCGCCTGATCGCCGCCTTGCATTCGTAGCCCGGGTGCAACCCGGGTTGCACCCGGGCTACGAATGCGCCGCCGACGTTTCAGGCGTCGTCACCGGCCCCTTGCCGCTGAACCGATCCAGCGCCAGGTAGATCACCGGCGTGATGTACAGCGTGATCGCCTGCGAGAACACCAGCCCGCCCACCACCGCCAGGCCCAGCGGCTGGCGCAGCTCGGCGCCCGCGCCCAGGCCCAGCGCGATGGGCACGGCGCCCATCAGCGCCGCCAGCGTGGTCATCATGATCGGCCGAAAGCGCAGCACGCAGGCCTCGCGGATCGCCTTCTCGGGCGCCATGCCTTGCGTGCGCTGCGCGTCGAGCGCGAAGTCGATCATCATGATCGCGTTCTTCTTCACGATGCCGATCAGCAACAGGATGCCGATGGTGGCGATCAGCGTCAGGTCGAGGCCGAACAGCTCCAGCATCAGCAAGGCGCCCACCGCCGCCGACGGCAGGCCGGCCAGGATGGTGAGGGGATGGATGTAGCTCTCGTAGAGCACGCCCAGCAGCACGTAGATGACCAGCAGCGCGGCAATGATGAGGATGGCTTGGCTGCCCTGCGAGCTCTTGAACACGGCCGCATCGCCGCCGTAGCTGGTGATCACCGACGGCGGCATGCGCAGCTGCTCGCGCGCCTGCTCGATCTTCGCCGTGGCCTGGCCCAGCGCCACGGCGGGCGCGAGGTTGAACGACACCGTCACCGCCTGCAGCTGGCCCACGTGGTTGATCGACGTCGGACCGACCGTGCGTTCCACCGTCGCGAAGCTCGACAGCGGCACCAGCGCGCCGCCGCTGGCGCGCACGTAGATGTTGCCGAAGGCGCTCTCGTCCTGCTTGGCGTTGGGCGCCACCTCCATGATCACCTGGTAGCTGTCGACCGGCGTGTAGATGGTCGAGACCTGGCGCTCGCCGAAGGCGCTGAACAGCGCGTTGCGCACCGCGTCGATCGACACGCCCAGGGTGTTGGCGCGGTCGCGGTCGATGCGCAGCGAGGCCTGCAGGCCGCGCAGCTGCGAGTCGCTCGTGACGTCGCGGAACATCGGATCGGCGCGCAGCCGCTCCTGCAGCTTGGCTGCCCAGTCGCTCAGCTCGTCGGCCTTCACGCTCTGCAGGATGTACTGGTACTGGGCCTTGCTCTGGCGCCCGCCGAGCTGCAGGTTCTGGATGGGGCGCATGAACACCGCGATGCCGGCGACGTCGCGCAGCTTGCGGCGCAGGCCCTCGATCACCTGCTTCATCGGCTGGCGGTCGGCGCGCGGCTTGAGGTTGATGAACATGCGGCCGGTGTTCTGCGAGCCGCTGCCGCCGTTGAACGAGCTCACGCTGAGCACGTTGGGATCCTCGCGCAGGAGGCTTGCCACGCGGTCCTGCAGCCGCACCATCTCGGGAAACGAGGTGTCCTCCGAGGCCTCGGTGGAGATCTGGATCTGGCCGATGTCCTCCTCGGGGAAGAAGCCCTTGGGGATGATCGCGAACATCCCCGCGGTGGCCACGAAGGTGAGCACCGCCACCACCAGCACGATGCGGCGATGGCGCAGCGCGACGTCGAGCGTGCGGGTGTACAGGCGCAGCGTGGCGTCGAAGGCGCGCTCGAAGGAGCGCACCAGCGCGCCGGGCCGCTTCTTGTGGCCTTCGTCGCTCAGGAAGCGGCTGGCCAGCATGGGCACCAGGGTCAGCGAGACGAAGGCCGACACCACGATGGCCAGCGACACGATCACCGCGAACTCGTGGAACAGCAGGCCGATCACGCCCGGCATGAAGAAGATCGGGATGAACACCGCGATCAGCGAGCTGGAAATCGAGATGATGGTGAAGCCCACCTCGCGCGAGCCCCGCAGCGCCGCCTCGAAGGGCGGCATGCCCTCCTCGACGTGGCGCATGATGTTCTCGAGCATCACGATCGCGTCGTCGACCACCAGGCCGACCGCCAGCGTGAGGCCCAGCAGCGAGATGTTGTCGATGGTGTAGCCCAGGCCCCACAGCAGCGCGATCGCGCCGACCAGCGACACCGGCAGCGACAGCGTCGGGATCACCGTCGCGACGAAGCGGCGCAGGAACAGGAAGATCACCAGCACCACCAGCGCGATGGTGCCCAGCATGGTCAGCGTGACGTCGTGCAGCGCCGCGCGAACCGAGACCGAGCGGTCGTTGATCGGTGTCAGCTGGACCGACTGCGGCAGCTGCGACCGGAACGTGGGCAGCGCGGCGCGCACCGCATCGACCACCTTCACCGTGTTGGCGTCGGGCTGGCGCAGCACCGCCAGGGTGATCGAGCTCTCGCCGTTGTAGCTGGCCGAGCTCTTGACGGTCTCGAAGCTGTCTTCGACCAGCGCGACGTCGCGCAGGCGCACCGGGTTGCCGTTGCGCGTGCTGACGATCAGGTCGGAGAATTCGGCCGCGTTGCGCAGCTGGCGGTTGGCCTGCAGGGTCAGGGTCTGCTTGGGGCCCTCCAGCGTGCCGACCGGCGTGTTGGCGTTGGCGGCGTTGAGCGCGTTGGTCAGCTCGTCCAGGCTGATGTTGCGCGCGGCCAGGGCGTCGGGCAGCACGCGCACGCGCACCGCAAAGCGCTTCTGGCCGAAGATGTTGACCTGCGCCACGCCGTCCAGCGTCGACAAGGTCGGCGAGATCAGGTGCTCGGCGTAGTCGTTCAGGTCCGACAGGTTCAGCGACGGCGAGGTGAGCGCGATCAGCAGCACCGGCGCATCGGCCGGATTGACCTTGCGGTACGACGGCGGCTGCGTCATGTCCTGCGGCAGCGAGCGCTGGGCGCGCAGCAGCGCCGCCTGCACGTCGACCGAGGCGGCGTCGATGTTGCGGCCTTCCTCGAACTCGAGCGTCAGCGAGGTGTTGCCCAGCGTGCTGCTGGAGCTGATGACCGACAGGCCCGGGATGGTCGAGAACTGCTTCTCGAGCTGCAGCGCCACCGACGAGGCCATGGTCTCGGGGCTGGCACCTGGCAGCGAGGCCGACACGTTGATGACCGGCGTGTTGTAGCTGGGCAGCGCCGCCACCGGGATGCTGCGATAGCCGATGACGCCGGCGACGACGATGGCGGCGTTGAGCAGCACCGTCATCACCGGACGGCGGATGAAGAGCTCGGAGAGGTTCATGGCTTGGGACCTCCCGCGCTGGCGCCCTCGCCGCGCCCTTCGCCGGCCAGGGGCAGGGGCAGCGACTCGCCCGGCGCCGACGCGCGGCCGCCCTTGCCGCCGGCCGTCGGCTGCGCGCGCTCGGCGACCACGGTGCCGGGGCGCACGTTCTGGCGTCCGTCGACGATCACGCGATCGCCCGGCTTCACGCCGGTCACCACCGCATCCTGCCCCACGGCATAGACCACCTCGACCGGACGCGCGGCGGCCTTGTTGCCTTCCTCGATCACGAACACCACCTTGCCGCGCGCGCCCTGCACGATGGCGGCTTGCGGCACGACGATCGCGCCCTTGAGCGTCTGCACCGCCATCTTCACGCCGACGAAGGCGCCGGGCCAGAGCTTGTCGCCGGCGTTGTCGAACAGCGCCTTGACCTTGACGGTGCCCGAGCCCGCATCGACGGCGTTGTCGACGAAGCTCAGCTTGCCTTGCAGCGTCCCGCGGCCTTCGGGCAGCACCGCGATCACGCTGCCGCCGCCCGAGCGCAGGCTCTGCAGCGCGTCGTTGAGGTTGCGCTGGGGCAGGCTGAAGGCGACGGCGATGGGGTCGAGCTGGGTGATGGTGATCATCGCCGGCGAGCTGGGCGAGACCAAGCTGCCCAGCGCCACGCTGACGATGCCGGCGCGGCCGGTGATCGGCGCCGCGATGCGGCTGTACGACATGGCCACGCGCGCCGCTTCGACCGCGGCGCGATCGGCGGCGACAGCGGCGCGCTGCGCATCGACCAGGGTCTGGTTCTGGTCGACCGCCACCTGCGACACGAAGTTCTGCGCCACCAGCTCCTTGCTGCGCGCGAGCTGGCGCTCGGCATCGGCCAGCGAGGCCAGGTCTTTCTGCACCTGCGCCTGGGCCTTGGCGACGTTGGTCTGGTCGGCGCGCGAATCGAGCGTGAACAGCGGCTCGCCCTTGCGCACGAACTGGCCCTCGCGGATGTGGATCTTCTCGATGGTGCTGCTGACCTGCGGGCGGATCTCGACGCTGGTGAGCGCGGTGACGGTGCCGGTGGCCTCGAGCTGGACCTGGTAGTCGCGCTGCTCGGCGCGCACGGAGGAGACGCTGACCGCGGGGCCGCTGGCCGCGCCGGAGGTGGGCGTGGCGGCGCTGGTGGGCGCGTCCGACTTGCCGCAACCGGCGATCAGTACGGCCAGGAGGGCGGCGAGGATCTTCTTGTTCATGCGGCGAGGAGGCGTGCGGTCACGAGAGCAATCCCGCATGGTGCGCGAGCGGTGTTGCTGCAATGTTGCCCCGCCATTGTCGCGCCGCCCCAGGTCACTCCCACCAGCAAGCGGCGCGCCCGGTGCGAACGATGAACCCGGGTTGCACCCGGGCTACGGTTCAATGCTTGCCCGTCGACCCGAACCCGCCTTCGCCGCGATGCGACGCATCGAAGTCGTCGACCACCCGGAAGCTCGCCTGCACCACCGGCACGATCACCAGCTGCGCGATGCGCTCCATCGGCTGCACGGTGAAGGCGTCGCGACCCCGGTTCCAGCAGCTCACCATGAGCGGCCCCTGGTAGTCGGAATCGATCAGGCCGACCAGGTTGCCCAGCACGATGCCGTGCTTGTGGCCCAGCCCCGAGCGCGGCAGGATCATCGCGGCCAGGCCCGGGTCGCCGATGTGGATGGCGATGCCGGTCGGGATGAGCTTCGAGTCGCCCGGCTGCAGCACCAGCGGCACGTCGAGGCAGGCGCGCAGGTCCAGGCCGGCGCTGCCGGGCGTGGCGTAGGTGGGCATCTGCTCGGCCATGCGCGGGTCGAGCACTTTCACGTCGATGGGGGTCATGCAGAGGCGGTGGACAGTCGGGAAGCGATCTCGGCCACGAGCTGGCGCGCCAGCGTCAGCTTGTCGGCCTGCGGGAGCTGGCGGTGGCCGCGCGCATCGACCAGCATCAGCGCGTTGTCGTCGCGGCCGAAGGTGGCGGGGCCCAGGTTGCCGACGATGAGCGGCACGTTCTTGCGCTCGAGCTTGTCGCGCGCGTGCTTGAGCAGGTCGTGGCTCTCGGCGGCGAAGCCCACGCAGTACGGCCGGTCGGGCAGCCGCGCGACGGCGGCGAGGATGTCGGGGTTCTCGGTCAGCTCGAAGGTGGGTGCGATCTTGCTGCCGTTCTTCTTGATCTTCTGATCCGACAGCGTGGCCGGCCGCCAGTCGGCCACGGCGGCGGTGGCGACGAAGACATCGTGCCGGCGGGCCGCCGGCAGCACGGCGTCGTGCATCTGCTGCGCGGTGCGCACGTCGATGCGCTGCACGCCGCGCGGCGTGGGCAGGTGCACCGGGCCGGCCACCAGCGTGACCTCGGCGCCCGCCTCCTGCGCGGCGCGGGCGATGGCGAAGCCCATCTTGCCGGACGACAGGTTGGTGATGCCGCGCACCGGGTCGATGGGTTCGAAGGTGGGGCCGGCGGTGACGAGCACCCGCTTGCCGCGCAAGGCCTTGGGCTGGAAGAAGGCGACCATCTCCTCGAGCAGCTCGACGGCTTCGAGCATGCGGCCGTCGCCGATCTCGCCGCAGGCCTGGTCGCCGGCGTCCGGACCGAGGATGGTGGTGCCGTCGGCGCGCAGCTGCGCCAGGTTGCGCCGGGTGGCGGGATGGGCCCACATCTCGCGGTTCATCGCCGGCGCCACCAGCAGCGGGCAGCGCTCGATGGGCCGCGCCAGGCACATGAGGCTCAGCAGGTCGTCGGCGCGGCCGTGGACCAGCTTGGCGAGGAAGTCGGCGCTGGCCGGCGCCACCAGCACCGCGTCGGCGCCGCGCGTGAGGTTGATGTGCGCCATGTTGTTGGGCTCGCGCGCATCCCACTGGCTGGTCGCGACGCTGCGGTTGGACAGCGCCTGCATCGTGACCGGCGTGATGAAGTGCTCCGCGGCCTCGGTCATCACGACCTGCACGCTGGCGCCCGCCTTGACCAGCTCGCGCGTCAGGTCGGCCGCCTTGTAGCAGGCGATGCCGCCGCTCAGGCCGAGGACGATGTGCTTGCCGGCCAGGTCCAGCCGCGGCGCGGCCTCGCTCACAGCGCCGTCCATGCGCGCTTGAGGTCGGCGAAGTTGATCAGGACGCGCACCGCTTTCCCGTAGACCTGCTCGTGCGGCAGGAAGCCCCAGACGCGCGAATCGGCTGAGTTGTCGCGGTTGTCGCCGAGCATCAGGTACTGGCCTTCGGGCACGGTGCAGGCCCAGGCGCCCGCCCGCTCGCTGCGGCAGTGCGCCGCCAGGCCCGGGTCGTCGAGGTTGAGCGGCAGGCGGCCCTGCACGAAGGGGTTGATCTTCAGCTCGCGGCTGGCGCTGCCGGCGGTCTCGCGCACCAGCCACTGGCCGCGGTCTTCGGAGACGACGCCGTCGCCGACCGTCTGCACGTCGAAGGGCGCGCCGTTGACGCTGACCGTGCCGTCGCGGAAGGCCACCGTGTCGCCGGGCAGCCCGACCAGCCGCTTGACGTAGAACTCGGACACGTTCTGCGGATAGCGGAACACGACCACGTCGCCGCGCTGCGGGCGGCCGAATTCCAGTGCGGTGTTGGTGAAGGGCAGGCGCGGCCCGTAGGCGAGGTGGTTGACCAGGAGGTAGTCGCCCACGCGCAGGGTGGGCTCCATCGAGCCGGACGGCACGCGCGGCCAGTCGGCCAGCGCGATCCGGCAGGTGAACATCAGCGCGACCACCGTGAACAGCTCGGCACCGAAGCTCACCCACAGGGGCTTCTTCTGGGGCGGCTCGGGCAGGCGGCGCAGCTTGAGGCGCCAGGCCGCCCAGCACAGGCCGGTGAGCACGGTGGCCAGGAAGAGGATTTCGTTGATCGAGAAGCCGATGTGCACGGACTGCATCGTGAATGCCTCGCTGCGGAACCCCGCGATTATCGCGGTTCGGGCACGTCGCCTGCCTGCGCCTGCCGTGAAGGGCGGCATAGGCCCGGCGGCTGTAAGGCCATCGCCGTCGCGGCGACAAACCGGCAAGATGGCCGGCCGCCCTCGCCGAAGGATTGCCGAATGACAAGACGGACGCCGCGATTCATCCAGGCCCACCAGAGCGATTCGAGCGACGAGCGCGCGGCTGCCCTCCGCGGGCTGCTGCGCACGCCGGCCGAGGCCTCGCCCAAGTACTTCTACGACCGGCTCGGCTCGCACCTGTTCGACGCCATCACCGAGCTGCCGGAGTACTACCCGACACGCACCGAGGCCGCCGTCTTCGCCGCCCACGGCGCCGAGATGGCCAGCCGCATCGGCGGCGGCGCGAGCTTCATCGACCTGGGCGCCGGCAACTGCGCCAAGGCGGCGCGCCTCTTGCCCCTGCTCGACCCGGCGCGCTATGTCGCGGTCGACATCTCGGCCGACTACCTGCAGGACGCGCTGCGCCGCCTGCAGCGCGAGCATCCGGCGCTCGACATCGTCGGCGTCGGGCTGGACTTCTCGAGCTCGCCCGCCCTCCCCGCGGACCTGATCGGCCGCGACGAGCGACCGGTGTTCTTCTACCCCGGCTCGAGCATCGGCAACTTCACGCCGGAGCAGGCCCAGGCCTTCCTCGCCGGGCTGCGCGCGCAGGCGCAAGGCGGCGGCGTGCTGATCGGGGTCGACCTGGTCAAGCCGGTGCCCGTCCTCGAGGCCGCCTACGACGACGCGCTGGGCGTGACCGCGGCCTTCAACCTCAACCTGCTGCGCAACATGAACCGGCTGGTGGGGACCGATTTCGATCCGACGCAGTGGCGCCATGTCGCCTTCTTCGATTCGGCGCGGTCGCGCATCGAGATGCACCTGGAAGCGCAACGCGCGCTGGTGGTGGGGTGGGCGGGCGGCGAGCGGGCGTTTCGCGCGGGGGAGCGGCTGCACACCGAGAACTCGTACAAGTACACGATCGAGTCCTTTTCGGCGCTGCTGCGCGGGGCGGGGTTCCACGATCAGCGGTGCTGGACCTCGGGCAACGGGTGGTTCGCGGTGTTCTGGGCGAAGGCGTAGAGACCCTGGGTTTCACCCAGGCTACGAAGACGTCGTAGCCCGGGTGACACCCGGGAATCGGCCTGCATCTTTCAGGAATTCCTGAAACTCCAATAGAATCTCAACCCATGCCGGCGACGCTCTCCCCCCTCGTGCGCAGCTTCGTCAGCCACTTCGGCGAGATGGGCAGCCGCTGGGGCATCAACCGCACCGTCGGCCAGATCTACGCGCTGATCTTCGTCTCGCCCGAGCCTCTCAACGCCGACCAGATCGCCGAGGCGCTGGAGTTCTCGCGCTCCAACGTCAGCATGGGGCTCAAGGAGCTGCAGGCCTGGCGCCTGGTCAACCTGCGCCACCAGCCCGGCGACCGGCGCGAGTACTTCGACGCCCCCACCGATGCCTGGGAGATCTTCCGCACCCTGGCCGAAGAGCGCCGGCGCCGCGAGATCGAGCCGACCCTGTCGATGCTGCGCAACGCCCTGCTCGAGGAGGTCGGCACCGACGCGGACCGCATCGCCCAGCAGCGCATGAAGGGCATGCACGACCTGATCGAGCTGATGACCACCTGGTTCGAGGACATCCAGCGCCTGGATCCCCGCACCCTGGCGCAGCTCATGAAGCTGGGCGCGAAGGTGCAGCGCCTGCTCGAATTCACCGGCAAGGCCCGCGCCCTGCCCCGCTCCTAAGAAAGGCCCGCTCGCATGGATGCCGTCCTGCTCGCCCGCGCCCAGTTCGCGGCGAACATGTCCTTCCACATCCTCTTTCCCACCGTCAGCATCGCGCTCGGGTGGATGCTGCTGTTCTTCCGCTGGCGCTGGCTGACAACCCACGCCGAGGCCTGGCTCACGGCCTACCGCTTCTGGACCAAGGTGTTCGCGCTGACCTTCGCGCTGGGCGTGGTCAGCGGCATCACCATGAGCTTCCAGTTCGGCACCAACTGGCCGGGCTACATGGAGAAGGTCGGCAACATCGCCGGGCCGCTGCTGGGCTACGAGGTGCTGACCGCGTTCTTCCTCGAGGCCAGCTTCCTCGGGATCATGCTGTTCGGCCACGGCCGGGTGAGCGAGAGGCTGCACTTCACCGCGACCTTTCTCGTGGCGCTGGGCACCACCATCAGCGCGTTCTGGATCCTGTGCCTCGACTCCTGGATGCAGACGCCCGTGGGCTACGAGATCCGCGACGGCGTGTTCCACGTGACGAGCTGGCTCGAGATCCTCGGCAACCCGTCCTTCCCCTACCGCCTGACGCACATGCTGCTGGCCTCGACGCTGACCGTGTGCTTCCTGCTCGCCGGGCTCAGCGCCTGGCAGCTGCTGCGCGGCGCGGCCAATGCGTCGACCGGCCTGGTGCTGCGCGTCGCCCTCACGGTGGCGGCGGTGGTGGTGCCGGTGCAGATCCTCGTCGGCGACCTGCACGGCCTGAACACGCTGCACCACCAGCCGCAGAAGATCGCCGCGATGGAGGCGATCTGGGAGACCGAGCGCGGCGCGCCCCTGCTGCTGTTCGCCTGGCCCGACGAGGCCGCGCGGACCAACCGCTTCGCCGTCGCGATACCGCGCGCCGGCGCCCTCGTCCTCACCCACGACACCGACGGCGAGATCAAGGGCCTGAACGACTTCCCCGACGCCCATCCGCCGGTCGCGCCGCTGTTCTTCGGCTTCCGCGTGATGGTGGGCACCGGCGTGCTGATGCTGCTGTCGAGCTGGGCCGGCTGGTGGATCTACCGCCGCCGCGCCTGGGCGCCCGAGGCCCTGCCCCGCCCGCTGCTGTGGATGCTGACCGCGATGACCTTCTCCGGCTGGCTGGCGACGCTGGCCGGCTGGTACGTCACCGAGATCGGGCGCCAGCCCTTCATCGTGTACGGCCTGCTGCGCACCGCCGACGTCGCCTCCAAGGTGCCCTCGGGGATGATCGCCTCGACGCTGGCGCTGTACGTCGCGCTCTACATCGCCCTCATCACGGCCTACGTGGCGGTGCTCAAGTACATGGCCGAGAAGACGCCCGAGGAAGGCCCGCCCGCGCCACAGAGCGGATCCGCGGTGGCCCATGCGGCAGGAGGTGCCAGCTCATGAGCTTCGACGACATCCTTCCCGTGATCTTCATGGCCGTGATGGGCCTGGCCATGCTCACCTACGTCGTCCTCGACGGCTACGACCTCGGCGTGGGCCTGCTCATGCCGCGCGGCACCGAGTCGCAGAAGGACATGATGATCGCCACCATCGGCCCCTTCTGGGACGCCAACGAGACCTGGCTGGTGCTGGGCGTGGGCATCCTGCTGATCGCCTTTCCCAAGGCGCACGGCATGGTGCTCACCTTCCTGTACCTGCCGGTCGCGCTGATGCTGGTCGGCCTCATCCTGCGCGGCGTGGCCTTCGACTTCCGGGTCAAGGCGCACGACAGCCACAAGCCGCTGTGGAACCGCGCCTTCTTCGCCGGCTCCGGCATCGCGGCGGCCTCGCAGGGCTGGATGCTGGGCCACTACATCAGCGGACTGCAGGAGGGCTGGCAGTACCAGCTCTTCGCCGGCGCCATCGCGCTGGCGCTGCCCGCCGCCTACGTGCTGCTGGGCGCGTGCTGGCTCATCCTCAAGACCGACGGCGAGCTGCAGAAGCGCGCGGTGCAGTGGGCCAAGCTGGCCTGGCTGCCGGTGGTCGTCGGCATGGGGCTGATCTCGCTCATCACGCCCTGGGTGAGCCCGACGGTGCGCGAGCGCTGGTTCAGCATGCCGGCCTTCATCGCGCTGTTCCCGATCCCGCTGATGACCGTGACCGCGCTCATCGTGCTGCGCGGCCTGCTCAACTCGCACCGGGTGCTGGGCAAGCTGTGCTGGATCCCCTTCGTGCTGATCGTCACCGTGTTCGTGCTCGGCTTCTTCGGCCTGGCCTACAGCCTGTATCCGTTCGTCGTGATGGACCGGCTCACGATCTGGCAGGCCGCCAGCAGCCCGGCGGCGCTCAAGGTGATCCTGATCGGCGTGGCGATCTCGGTGCCGGCGATCGCGGCGTACACGGTGCTGGCGTACCGCGTGTTCCGCGGCAAGGCGAGCGAGCTCACGTACGCGTAGCCCGGGTGCAACCCGGGACCCGGGTTCACCCGGTTTACGAGGCGTGCGAGCTCTTCTTGCTCGACGACGACTTCTTCTTCGCCGGCACCTTGCCGCCGGCCTTGCGCGCTTCCGACAACCCGATCGCCACCGCCTGTGCGCGGCTCTTGACCGTCTTGCCGGACTTGCCGCTCTTCAGCTCGCCGGTCTTGCGCTCGTGCATCGCCTTCTCGACTTTCTCGGAGGCTTTCGTTCCGTATTTGCTGGCCATGATTGACTCCTGTGGGCAGTTGCCGCGGTGAACGCGGCAAGCTGCATGCCCGCGGCAGTCAGGGCTTGCCCTTGTCCACGAACGACGCCAGCCGCGCGGCCTGCTCGCCGATGACCTTGTCGACCGCGCCGGCCCACTTCTCCAGCCCGATGTCGCCCGGACCGGCCACGCGGTACGTCACCGTCAGCACCGTCTTGCCTTCGCCCGTGGCGGCGGCGAACGTGAGGATGCCCACCACCGGCAGCTCCTGCAGCGGCCCGAGCGCGCCCTGCAGGCGCACGACCGCGTCCTTGCCGACGTACAGCACCTGCGCATGCTGGACCGAGCCGCCGTCCCAGCGCTCGCAGAAGCAGCCGCCGGCCACCGGCTCCAGGCGCAGGTTGGCCGGGTTGCCCGAGTAGGTGTGATCGCCGTTCCACCAGCGATCGACGCGGCCGACGGCCTCGATCGCCTGCTGCGGCGTCGCCTTGAGCGCATGCCGATGGGTGATGGTGAAGCCCGTCGGCGACACCGCGGCCAGGTCGGCGCGCGCGGGCCCCGCCAGCATGAACAGGGCCAACCAGAGCATGCGACGCTTCATTGCCACCTCCATCCGTTGAACCGATGGTTGCATGGCCCCGGCCGCTTCGGGCAAGCGAGGTGACTTTTTCCGGTGCCGACGTGGTTTACCGGGCGGTTGAAGGGTCCCCACTTCCCATCGCCCGGGCAACACCCCCTGTTCGCGGGACGGCATGAGCCTTGCCGTGCTCGCGACGTGCGAACCCGTGTCCGATCCGTCTGGTTCTGGGCCGCAGCCTGTCTGTGGCCGGCGCTCGCCGCGGCGGCCGACCCGCTGCCGCGCGAGGTGTCGGCTTCCCTGGCGCGCTCCGGTCTGCCGCTCAAGAGCTTCGGCTTCTACGTCGGCGCGGTTGAAGGCGACGCGCCTGCGCCGCTTGCGGCGCTCAATCCGGAGCAGCCCTTCCTCATGGCGTCGACCGCCAAGCTGGTGACGTCGTTCGCTGCCCTGGACCTGCTCGGCGCCGATCACCAGTGGCGCACCCATGCCTACGCCACCGGCCCCGTGGTCGACGGACACCTCGCGGGCGACCTGGTGATCGTCGGCGGCGAGACGGGCGTGACCCGCAGCGAGCTGGCCCGCTGGTTTCGGCAGATGCGCTCGGAGGGCCTGGCGCAGGTGGCGGGGCGCATCGTCCTGCAAGGCCTGTCGGTGCTGCAGGACGATGTGGCGGCCGCGCTGCAGGGCGGCGCCGAGGATCCGGCCACGGCGGCCGACGTCGGGCGCGGGCCGCTGGTCGTGGCGGTGCGGCCGGCCGGCGGCACGCGCGCCGGCGTGAGCCTGCAGCCGCATCCGCCCGGAGTGGCCATCGTCAACGACGTCTTCATGGGCGGCGGCTGCAGCGCGTGGGCGCAGTGGCGCAACGCGCGCTCCGCCGGCACGCCCACCCTGTGGGTGCGCGGCCGATGGGACGCCAGCTGCGGCCGGAAGGAGATCGCCTACGTGAAGGCACCTGCGCTTGCGCCGGCAGCCCGTGGCGCCTGGCGCGGCGTCGGCGCATCGGCCACCACGGTGGTCGCCGCGGCCTGGACCGAAACCGGCGGGCGCTTGCGCGGCCGGGTGGTCGAGTCCAAGCGCCGAGCGGCGAAGACCGAGCCCTTGCTGTCGCCCGAGCCCTGGACCAGCGAGCTCGCGACCGCCCTGCCGGCGGTGATCCGCGACATCAACAAGACGAGCAACAACCTCGCCGCCCGCCAGCTGTTCCTGTCGCTCGCGCCGGACCTGCGCGCGGCACAGGACCATGTGCACGCCTGGCTGCGCGAGCAGGGGCTGGCCGACGGGGACATCCGGCTCGATGTCGGCTCCGGGCAATCGCGGCTGGAGCGCGGCAAGCCGCGCGCGATGGTGCAGCTGCTGCGCCAGGCCTGGCATTCGCAGTCCTCGGCGGCCTTCGTCGACTCGCTGCCGATCGCGGGCGTCGACGGCACGCTGGCGCGTCGCATGCGCAACGGACTGGCGACCGGGCAGGCCTTTCTCAAGACCGGCACGCTGAGCGACACGCGCGCGCTCGCCGGGTACGTGCGAGGCAAGAGCGGCACGCTGTACGCGGTGGCGGCGGTGGTCAACCATCCGCAGGCCGCGCGGGCGACGCCGGTGCTCGACAGCTTGATCGAGTGGGTGGTCAAGAACGGTTGACTTGGTGGGGCCCACGCCGTCCTGCGGACGGCATGCCTTAATGCACGGCTCCCCCGAGCCCCCTACCAAGGGGGCTCCAGCGTGTCAGACGGCTCCCTCCAGCCTCCCTCCGAGAGGGAGGCTCCAGCATGCATGACAAGCCGACCTGCGGCCGGCCGCTGTAGCGCGCGCATTGCCCGGATCCACGTCCGTTCAGCGATCAAGCCCGCGCAACGCCAGCATCCGCTCCAGCACCGCCACCAGCTCCGCGTCGCTGTCGAGGAAGAACATCGCGCGCGACAGCGGGTCGTCGCGTCCGATCTTGACGGTCAGCCAATGCGGGTCGGCGCGCATGAACACCGCCTCGTCGTTGACGTCGTCGCCGATGAACACCGCCGAGTCGGCGCCGGCGCGGCGCACCAGCGCGCACAGCGCATCGCCCTTGTCGGGCAGGCCGGTCGCGACGATGTTGACGACGCACTTGCCGCCGAAGCGCTTGAGCGCCGGATCGATGCCCTGCAGCAGGTCTTCGATGCACACCAGCGCCTCGCCCGCGTCGGGTGCGAGGCGGTAGTGCAGCGCCAGCGAGTACTGCTTGTCCTCGACCGCCACGCCGGCTCGGTCGAGCACCGCCTGGCGCGCCGCGATGCGGTGGCGCAGCGCGTCGAGCGCCTGGCTGGCGGCCGACGGGGGTCCGACTTCCGGATCCTCGGCGCCATGGTTGCCGATGACGTAGCGCGGCTCGAAGCCCAGCCTCGGCCGCACGTCGGCCACGCCGCGCCCCGTGATGATGGCCACCGGAAGGTGCTTTGCCAGGCGCGCCAGGCCCTGCGACACCGTCGCGGGGACGTGCGCCTCGTCCGGCCGCGCCACGATGGGCGCGAGGGTGCCGTCGAAGTCGAAGGCGAGCACCGGCAGGCGCTGCATCACCGCCTGCAGCGCCTGCTCGCCGTCAGACGTGAACAACAGGTGCCGCATCGGACGACGATCCCACCTGGTGACGCTGCACGCGCGCCTCGATGCGCTCGCGCAGGCGCGTGCGGCCCGCATCGGACAGCATGCGCCCGGCCCAGCGGAAGACGTTGAACTCGCGCACCGTCATGCGCAGGCTGGCCATGCGCTCGCGCTGCTCGGCCGGATGCATGGTGATCGAGCGCAGCAGCGCATCGGCGGTCTCCTCGACGTGGTACGGGTTGACGATCAGCGCCTCCGGCATCTCGCGCGCCGCACCCGCGAAGCGGCTGAGGATGAGCACGCCCTGGAGGTCGTCGCGCGAAGCGACGAACTCCTTCGCGACCAGGTTCATGCCGTCGTGCAGGCTGGTCACCACGCACGCGTCGGCGGCGCGGTACAGCTCGTTGACGGCCTCGTGCGGGAAGTGCTGCGCCAGCAGGTGCACCGGCAGGTAGCCGGCGCGACCGAAGCGCTGGTTGATGCGGTCGGTCACCTGGTGGATGCGGTCCTGGAAGGCCTTGTACTCTTCCAGGGAGCTGCGCGACGGCGCGGCGACCTGCACGAAGCTGAAGCGGCCGATCCACTCCGGGTTCTTCTCGAGCATGCGCTCCACCGCATGCAGCCGCTCGAGGATGCCCTTGGTGTAGTCGAAGCGGTCCACGCCCACCGCGATCTTGTAGTCGCCCTCGATGCCCAGGCGCTCGTAGAGCTTGTAGCGGCATTCCTCGATGGTCGGCCAGGTGGCAATCGCCTCCTCCGACGGCCATTCGATGGAGATCGGGTAGGCCTCGATCAGCGTGGTGTCCTGCTGGAACGAGATCGACGAATGCTCCTGCTCGATGCGCGCCTCCAGGTAGCGGTCGACCGTCTCCATGAAGTTCTTGCAGTGGTAGCGGGTGTGAAAGCCGAGGATGGTGCTGCCCAGCATGCCTTGCAGGATCTCGCGCCGCCACGGGCAGATGCCGAAGGACTCGGGGTTCGGCCACGGAATGTGCCAGAAGGTGAGGATGGTGGCGCGCGGGAGCCGGGCGCGGATCATCGCGGGCAGCAGCGCGAAGTGATAGTCCTGCACCAGCACGATGGGGTCTTCGCTGCGCGCCTCGGCCACCACCGCGTCGGCGAAGCGCTGGTTGACCTCGCGGTAGCACTGCCAATCACTTTCGCGGAACACCGGCCGCACGTGCGCCACGTGGCACAGCGGCCACAGGCCCTCGTTGGCGAAGCCGTAGTAGTAGCCCTTCTCCTCGCGCTCGGTGAGCCACAGCCGGCGCAGCGTGTACTCCTCGTGGCCGGGGGGCACGCCCACGCGGTCGCCGGCATCGACCACGTCGCGATCGCCGCTGCCGCTGCCGTGCGCGATCCAGGTGCCCGAGCAGGCGCGCATCACCGGCTCGACCGCGGTGACCAGTCCGCTGGCGGGCCGCTTGACGACGACGCTGCCGCCCTGGCGCTCGTGGATGTAGGGCTCGCGGTTGGAGACCACGATGACCTGGTCGCCGCGCAGCTGGGTCTTGAGGAGCTGGCGCAGGCGGTCGGGATTCCATTCGACGTCGGGACCTTGCGAGCGGCGGTACTCGTCCTCGAGGTCGCGCAGGCGCGCGCGCAGGTCGGCCGCGAACGGCGCGAGCTCGGGCGGCGGCGTGACCGAGCCGCCATTGGCCTCGGGCAGCATCGGGCTCAGCAGGCCTTCGCCGCGCATGATGGCCCGCACGCCCTTCACCCATCCGCGCCAGCTCAGCTGCGCGACGACCATGGTGATGAGCGCCATCGCCAGTCCCAGGCCGGCGATGAGAGCGATCAGGTAGCGGCGGGTGTCCTGGCTGCGCCGGTCGACGAAGCTCAGGTCGTGCAGCAGCACCACGTCGATGACCTTCCCGGATTCCGAACTGATGGGATGCACCCCGACGTGCACCGGACCGCCCTCGATGCGCATGCGCGGGTCCTTCTTCTGGGCCGCTTCCTTGGCGCCGGAGCAGGTGAGCGTGCGCGGGTACCCTGCCGTGCGGTGGATCAGGTCGCCGTCGGGCGTGCACAGCGCGATCGCGACCATGCGCTCGTCCTGCGTGGCGCGGTCGATCAGCGTCTGCAGGCGCTTGCCGTTGCGCGGGTTCATCGCATCGATGATGGGCTCGGCCAGCGTGTTGGCGACCAGTTCGCCGCGCGTGTTGAGGTCGCGCGAGAACCAGCGCAGCGTGAGCTGGTCGAGCAGCGGCACGGTCAGGTAGGCGGTGGCCACCAGCGTCAGCAACAGGGGAATCAGGAAACGAAGCTGAAGGCGTAGGGTCTTCACAGGCGAACGGAAGCGAACCCGAAAAGGGCACTGAACCAGCAGGGGCAAACAGCGCTCCCGCACCGGCGAACGGTTTCAATCGTTGCCACAAACGAAATCATGGCCGCAGGAACAACCTGTAGTCTTCTCGCCCTCGAAACGCAAGAAACAACATGAATCCTCCTGCCAGCCTCGACGTCGCCTTGATCGGCAACTGCGCCATCACCGCCCTCATCGACAAGCGCGGTGCCGTCGTCTGGTGCTGCATGCCGCGCTTCGACGGCGAGCCCATCTTTCACGCCCTGCTCGACAGCGCGCAAGGTTTGCCGCAAGACGGCACATTGCTGGTCGAGCTCGAGGGCTTCGCGCGATCCGAGCAGTCCTACGACCCCGGCACCGCCATCCTGCGCACGCGCCTGTACGACGCGGCCGGCGAAGGCATCGAGATCACCGACTTCTGTCCGCGCTTCTTCACCCGCGACCGCGCCTTCCGGCCGGCGCAGATCGTGCGGCGGGTGCGCCCGCTGATCGGCCATCCGCGGGTGCGCTTCGTCGTGCGGCCGCGCGGCGACTGGGGGTCGAGCGTGCCGCGCACCACCCGCGGCAGCAACCACCTGCGCTTCGAGCTGTCCAGCGGCACCCTGCGCCTGAACACCAATGCGCCGCTGACCTACGTCATCGACAGCACCTGGTTCTCGCTGCAGCGGCCGGTGAGCCTGCTTCTCGGACCCGACGAGACCCTGCCGGGCGGCGTCGAGGACATCGCGCGGGAGTTCGAGGAGCAGACCGCCTTCTACTGGCTCCACTGGACCCGCCGCCTCGCCTTGCCGCTGGAATGGCAGGACGCGGTCATTCGCGCCGCCATCACGCTCAAGCTGTGCCAGTTCGAGGAAACCGGCGCGATCGTGGCGGCCATGACCACCAGCATCCCCGAGGCGCCCAACACCGAGCGCAACTGGGACTACCGCTACTGCTGGCTGCGCGACGCCTTCTTCGTCGTGCGCGCGCTCAACAGCCTGTCCGAAGTCGGCACCATGGAGGACTACCTGCGCTGGCTCAACGACGTCGTGCGCAGCAGCCAGGGCGGCCATGTGCAGCCGCTGTACGGGATCGGCCTCGAGAAGACGCTCACCGAGAGCTTCGTGCCGCACCTGTCGGGCTACCGCGGCATGGGGCCGGTGCGCGTGGGCAACCAGGCCTTCGAGCACTTCCAGTACGACGTCTACGGCAACATCGTGCTGGGCGCCTCGCAGGCCTTCTTCGACCACCGCCTGCTGCGCCGCGCCGACGAGCGCGACTTCGCCGAGCTCGAGGCCATGGGCGAGCAGGCCTGGCGCTTCCACGACCAGCCCGACGCCGGCATGTGGGAGCTGCGCACCCGCGCGCGCGTGCACACCTCGTCGTCACTCATGTGCTGGGCCGCCTGCGACCGCCTGGCCAAGATCGGCGCGGTGTTCGGCAAGGCCGACCGCGTCGCGCACTGGCGCGGCCGCGCCGACATCATCCGCACCAAGATCCTCGAGCAGGGCTGGAACGACAAGCGCCAGGCCTTCGTCGAGAGCTTCGGCGGCAAGGACCTCGACGCGAGCGTGCTGCTGATGGCCGAAGTCGGCTTCATCGACCCGCGCGACCCGCGCTTCGTGAAGACCGTGGAGGCCCTGGAGAGCACGCTGTGCGACGGGCCCTTCATGCGGCGCTACGAGGCGCCCGACGATTTCGGCAAGCCCGAGGTCGCGTTCAACGTGTGCTCGTTCTGGCGCATCGATGCGCTGGCGCGCATCGGCCGGCATGCGCAGGCGCGCGAGATCTTCGAGGCGCTGATGGCGCATCGCAACCACGTGGGGTTGCTGTCGGAAGATCTGCATGTCGCCAAGGGGGAGCTGTGGGGGAACTTCCCGCAGACGTATTCGATGGTGGGGGTGATCAACGGCGCAGTAAGGTTGTCGGCGCCGTGGGACACGATGGTGTAAGCCGATCCCGGGTTGCACCCGGGCTACGTGACGAAAGGCTTGTGGTCAACG
>DASUZE010000117.1:0-61397 GCA_036377015.1 Piscinibacter sp.
GGCGACGGAAACACCGCATGGATCTCCTGCGATGGCAAGGACCAGTCCTCCAGCACGACCTGCACATGCCCCGTGCGCAGCGACTCCTGCGCCGCGTAGCGCGGCAGCGCGGCCAACCCGTGCCCCGCGCGTGTCGCCGCGACCAGCGCCGACAGGTTGTTCGACCGCAGCGGTCCTTTTACCGGCACGTGCAAGGCCGCCCCATCGGCCCCGGTGAAATGCCAGCGATCGTCGCCTTGCACCGTGCTGTACACCAGCGCATCGTGCGCAGCCAGATCGTCCGGGGACCCCGGCACCCCACGTCGCGCCAGGTACGACGGCGCCGCCACGACCACCCACGGGTTGACCCCGAGATAGCGCGCCCCGAGCGTCGAATCGGCCAGCCGCCCCATGCGGATCGCCACGTCCACCCCCTGCTCGATCAGGTTCACGTACCGATCGTCGAAGCTCAGGTCGAGCTGCAGTTGCGGGTGCTGCTGCATGAAGCGCAGCACCAGCGGCACCATCACCCGGCGCCCGAAGCCCACCGAGGTGCTGATGCGCAAGGTGCCGCGCAGCCTCGACTGCATCAGCGCCGCCAGGTTGTCGGCCTCTTCCAGCTCGCGCGCGATGGTGCGGCACTTGTCGTAGTACAGCGCCCCGATCTCCGTCGGCGTCACGCCGCGCGTGCTCCGGTGCAGCAGGCGCGATCCCAGCCGCCGCTCCAGCTGCGCGACGTGCTTGGTGGCCGTCGGCTGGGTCAGCCCGAGGTCCGCCGCCGCCTTGCTGAACGACCCCGCCTCGACCACGCGGATGAAGAGCCGGATGCCTTGCACGCTGTCCATGGGTTCACTGTAGGCCGAACCGCCGCGCCATTCCGTACGGGAATATCAGATATCCCCTGACTGGGATTCACAAGCCGCCAACCCGCGCCGACCATCTCCCGACCCAACGCAAGGAGACCACGATGGCTCGCATGAAGGCCGCGATGGCGGCGGTGCTCGTGATGGAAAAGGAAGGCGTGTCGCAGGCCTTCGGCGTGCCGGGCGCGGCGATCAACCCGCTGTATTCCTGCATGCGGGAACGGGCCTCGATCGCGCACGTGCTGGCCCGCCACGTCGAGGGCGCGTCGCACATGGCCGAGGGCTACACCCGCGCCAAGGCGGGCAACATCGGCGTGTGCATCGGCACCTCGGGCCCGGCCGGCACCGACATGATCACCGGCCTGTACTCGGCCCAGGCCGACTCCATCCCCATCCTGTGCATCACCGGCCAGGCGCCGCGCGCGCGCATGCACAAGGAGGACTTCCAGGCCGTCGACATCACCGCCATCGCCAAGCCGGTGACCAAGTGGGCCACCACGGTGCTCGAGCCGGCCCAGGTGCCGCGCGCCTTCCAGCAGGCCTTTCACCTGATGCGCTCCGGCCGGCCCGGCCCGGTGCTGATCGACCTGCCCTTCGACGTGCAGATGGCCGAGATCGAGTTCGACATCGAGACCTACGAGCCGCTGCCGGTCTACAAGCCCGCCGCCACGCGCAAGCAGGTCGAGAAGGCGATTCAGATGCTGCTCGCCGCCGAGCGCCCGCTCGTCGTCGCCGGCGGCGGCATCATCAATGCCGATGCCTGCGCGCTGCTGGTCGAGTTTGCCGAGACGCTGGGGGTGCCGGTCATTCCCACGCTGATGGGCTGGGGCAGCATTCCCGACAACCACCCGCTGATGGCCGGCATGTGCGGCCTGCAGACCAGCCACCGCTACGGCAACGCCACCATGCTGGCGAGCGACTTCGTGCTGGGCATCGGCAACCGCTGGGCCAACCGCCACACCGGCTCGGTCGAGGTCTACACCAAGGGCCGCACCTTCGTGCACGTCGACATCGAGCCGACGCAGATCGGCCGCGTCTTCGCGCCCGACTACGGCATCGTGTCCGACGCCAAGGCCGCATTGGCGCTCTTCGTCGAAGTGGCGCACGAATGGAAGGCCAGCGGGAAACTGCGCGACTTCTCGCGCTGGGCCGGCGAATGCCAGGCGCGCAAGGGCTCGCTCGAGTTCCTGCGCAAGACCAACTTCGACAACGTGCCGATGAAGCCGCAGCGCGTCTACCAGTGCATGGTGCGCGCCTTCGGCGAGGACGTGTGCTACGTGAGCACCATCGGCTTGTCGCAGATCGCCGCGGCGCAGTTCCTGCACGTGTACAAGCCGCGCCACTGGATCAACTGCGGCCAGGCCGGACCGCTCGGCTGGACCGTGCCGGCCGCGCTCGGCGTGCGCGCCGCCGATCCGGGTCGCAAGATCGTCGCGCTGTCGGGCGACTACGACTTCCAGTTCATGATCGAAGAGCTGGCGGTGGGCGCCCAGTTCAAGCTGCCCTACATCCACATCGTCGTCAACAACAGCTACCTCGGGCTGATCCGCCAGGCGCAGCGCGGCTTCGCGATGGACTACTGCGTGCAGCTGGGCTTCGACAACATCAACACGCCCGAAGCGGACGGCGTGGTCAGGGGCTACGGCGTCGACCACCTCAAGGTCGCCGAGGGCCTGGGCTGCAAGGCCATCCGCGTCGAGCGCCAGGAAGACATGCGCCCGGCGATCCGCCAGGCCGAGGCCTGGATGGCGGAGCACCAGGTGCCGGTGGTCATCGAAGTCATCCTGGAGCGGGTGACCAACATCGCGATGGGCACCGAGATCGACAACGTGAACGAGTTCGAGGAGCTGGCGGCCACGACGGCGGATGTGCCGACGGCGGTCGCGTTGCTGGATTGAAGCCCGTAGCCCGGGTGCAACCCGGGTTGCCGCGTCCCGGGTTGCACCCGGGCTACGAAGGAGTCCCCCATGCCCAAGTTCGCCGCCAACCTCACCATGCTCTTCACCGAGGTCCCCTTCCTCGACCGCTTCGAGCGCGCCGCCAAGGCCGGCTTCCAGGCCGTCGAGTTCCTCTTCCCGTATGCCCATCCTGCGCAGGGGATCAAGGACCGCCTCGACGCCCACGGCCTCAAGCTCATCCTGCACAACCTGCCCGCCGGCGACTGGGACGCCGGCGAGCGCGGCATCGCCTGCCTGCCCGATCGCGTCGACGAGTTCCAGGAGGGCGTGGCCACCGCCATCGCCTACGCGCAAGTGCTAGGAGTGGACCAGCTCAACTGCCTGGCCGGCAAGGCGCCGGTCGGCGCCAGCGACGCCATCCTGCGCCGCACCTTCGTGCTCAACCTGCGGCACGCCGCGGGCGAGCTGAAGAAGGCCGGGCTCAAGCTGCTGATCGAGCCGATCAACACCTTCGACATCCCCGGCTTCTACCTGAACCGCACCGGCCAGGCGCTGACCATTCTCGACGAGGTCGGGGCGGACAACGCCTTTGTCCAATACGACATCTACCACGCGCAGCGCAGCGAAGGCGAGCTGGCGGCGACGCTGGAGAAGCAGCTCGCGCGCATCGGCCATGTGCAGATCGCCGACAACCCCGGCCGCCATGAGCCGGGCACCGGCGAGATCAATTTCCCATTCCTGTTCGCCCACCTCGACCGCATCGGCTACCGCGGCTGGGTGGGCTGCGAGTACAAGCCCGCGACCACCACCGAGGCCGGCCTGGGCTGGCGCCAGCGGCTGGCCCACTGACCCCGAGGAATCACCCCATGACCACTCAACCCCTGAAGCTCGGATTCATCGGCCTGGGCATCATGGGCGGCCCGATGTGCGGCCACCTGATCCGTGCCGGCCACCAGCTCTTCGTCCACACCCGCGGCAAGCTGCCGCCCGAGGTGGCCGCTTCGGGCGCCACCGTCTGCACCCACAGCCGCGGCGTGGCCGAGCGCGCCGACATCGTCTTCCTCATGCTGCCCGACACGCCCGACGTGGAGCGGGTGCTGTTCGGCGAGACCGGCGTGGCCTCGGGGCTGACGCGGGACAAGCTGGTGGTCGACATGAGCTCCATCTCGCCGATCGCGACCAAGGAGTTTGCGCGGCGCATCGCCGACATCGGCTGCGCCTACCTCGACGCGCCGGTGTCCGGCGGCGAGGTGGGGGCGAAGAACGCGACGCTGTCCATCATGGTCGGCGGCGACGCCGATGCGTTCCAGCGCGCCCGCCCGCTGTTCGAGCTGATGGGCCGCAACATCACCCACGTCGGCGCCAACGGCGACGGGCAGACGGCCAAGGTCGCCAACCAGATCATCGTTGCGCTCAGCATCGAGGCGGTGGCCGAGGCGCTGCTGTTCGCCGCGCGCGCCGGCGCCGATCCGGCCCGCGTGCGCCAGGCGCTGCTGGGCGGCTTCGCCTCGTCGAAGGTGCTGGAGGTGCACGGCGAACGCATGATCAAGCGGACCTTCGATCCGGGCTTTCGGATCGAGCTGCACCAGAAGGACCTGGGCCTGGCGCTGGCCAGCGCCAGGCAGCTGGGCGTGTCGCTGCCCAACACCGCCACGGCCCAGGAGCTGTTCAGCGCCTGCGCGGCGCATGGCGGCGAGGCATGGGATCACTCGGCGATCGTGCGGGCGCTGGAGATGCTGGCGAACTTCGAGATCGGGCAGAAGTGATGGGCGATCCCGGGTTGCACCCGGGCTACGACTTCACTTCCCGATGACCCACGCTCCCGCGACGCCGTCCCTTACGGGCACCCCATACCTCGCCCGCCGCTGATCCGGCGCATCGCGCCACTGCAGCTGGGCGCGGATGTCGCGCAGCACGTCCGGCTCCTCCGCGAAGTAGCTGTGCCCCAGCCGGAACAAGCTGCTCCCGTGCACCCGCACCGTGTCGATCCCCGGCATCACGATCACCGGCGGCGCGCCGCCCGCGCGGCCGCCCTCGGTCATCCACTCGAGCGCGGCGATCGCCTTGTCCTGGTCGGCCACGTACAGCGTGGTCCGCTCCGACACCTGCGGATAGACGCCGGCGAGCTGGCGGAACAGGTTGGCGTCCACGTCCGGCGCCGACAGGAAGATCTGCCCGAAGCGGGTCCCGCTGCGCAGCGCCGCCTGCGTGGTCGCGCGGTGCATGGCGCGCAGCAGCCCGCGGTTGCCCATGCTGTGGGCAATGATGTGGACCTTGCTGCGCTCCACCAGCGTGGTCGCCTTCACCAGGAAGTCGGCGATGTGCTCCTCGCTGGCCTCGATGGCCGACAGGTCCGCGAGGTACGCCCCGACGCTGCCGCGCGAGGGCCAGCTGTAGAACACCGTGATGCCCGGCACCTTGAGGTCGAAGCCCAGCTGCGCCGCGCGCAGGGCGGCCTCGTCGAAGCTGGTGTTGAAGCCGTGGATGTAGACCAGCACGTTGCGGTCGGCCGGGTCGAGCCGGGCGATGAAGTCGCGCACGTCGCGGCTGAACGCATCCGGCGCCAGCACGGTCGCCGGATCGACGGTCAGGCGATCGTCCATGCGCAGCAGCAGCCGCTTCCACAGCGGCGAGCCGAGCTCACCGGGCTGGTGGCTGGTGGGGATGCGCACGATGCGCTTGCCGAAGTGCACCTGCTCGTCGAAGTCGGGGCCGAAGCCCTTGGCCAGGTCCTGCGGGTCGAGCGGCTTGCGGTTGGTGCCGAACCACACCGGGTAGCAGCTGCCCGAGAACTCGGGCGGGCAGGGCGCGTCGGGCCGGAAGGCGCGCATGCGCGGGGTGTCGTCGGGGCGGGAGGTGGAGGTGGCGGTCGGGGGCGGGACGACGCAGCCCGTGAGCACGAGAACGATGAGGAGCCACAGGGTCCGGAACGAGTTCATCGCGATCCACCCACTCGCCGCCAGCACGATTCGATGGTACGCGCGGCGGCGCGTCAGTGCAGCGCGCAGCGCAGCACTGACGGCACCGAGAACTCGCGGCCGATGACGGTGCGGGCGTAGAAGTAGTTCAGCCGCGCCTTGGCGCTCAGCGAATCGATGTCGACATGGCCTTCGGCGTCGCAGGGGAAGGCGTAGGCGCGGCCTTCGATGAACAGGGAGGCGAAGCGCAGTTCGTATTGGGTTTCGTTCATGGCGTGCTCCACAAGGTTGACGTCCTTGGGTTGCACGCGGTGGAGCGGGGGTTCAGGGTGAGCGATCCCGTGAACGGGGGATCCGGAGAATGTCGTAGCCCGGGTGCAACCCGGGACGCTCAGCGACCGGAGCTGCAGCCGCCCTGCGGCCCCTGCCGGAAGCAGAAGTCACCGGTCAAGCTCGAGCTCTCCCAGGGCACCTGCACCCGCCCGGTGTCGCGCGCGACACTCAGCCGGACCTGCTTGAACAGCAGCTCCACCGGCAGCCCCGGCGACTGCATGAACGACAGCAGGTGCTTGGTGTACAGGCTGTTCTTCTCGCCGGGGTTGTCCAGCGCGACCCCGCCCGGCGCGGTCGAGAACGCGACCATCGACCCCAGCGGCGCTTCCACCGGTGCCAGGCCGGCCGGCGTGGCGCCGCGGAACTTCAGCCGCCGTCCATCGGGCCCGACGATCTCGGCGCCCGAGAACGGGTTGTTGCGGCAGGCGTCGAGGATGACGATGTTGATGCCCTGCTGCATCGACCCCAGCCGGTCCAGCAGCTCGTTGAGGTCGGCGCTCTTGGCCGGCACCTCGTCTTCGGCGCGGATCTCGGTGTCCACCGGCAGCAGGTAGTTGCGGCCTTTCACCTGCACGCCGTGGCCGGCGTAGAACAGGACCCGCACCTTCGCGGTCTTGGCCGAGACGGAGAACTGGCGGAAGGCCTCGAGCATGTCGCGCAGCGAGGTGTTCTCGCGCAGCGCCACGTCGAAGCCCAGGGTGCGCAGCGAGCCGGCCACCGCCTGAGCGTCGTTCACCGGGTTCTTCAGCGAGCCGACCTTGTAGGCGCTGTTGCCGATGACCAGCGCGGCCTTGCGATCGTCGGGCGATCCGCCCGCGAGCGACGCCGTCGCGGCCCAGCCGGGGAACGTGACGCCGGCGAGCAGGCCGGCACACAGGTGTCGCCGCTGCATCGATGCGCTCCTCAAGGCCGCGCGGGCAGCGCGTCGACCACCTTGACGTCGTCGACGATGCCGCTGGCCCGCAGCCGCTGCGCAACCGCCGCCAGCTGCTTCTCGGGAATGCGCACGTGAACGTAGTAGTCGCCCAGCTGGCCCGGGCCGGCGGCCAGGCTGCCCTTCACCTCGACCAGCAGCAGCCGCATGTCGGCCTCGCGCGCGTCGGACTTGAAGTTGACCTTGAGGTACGGGCCCTTGTCGGTCACGCTGGGCTGCATCGCGCGGATCTGGCTGCTGTCGTCATCGCGGTCGAGCACCAGCTGCACGATGACGGCGGTCTGCAGCGCCACCACCGCCAGGGCCCCGGCGAAGGCCGGGCGCAGCACCGGCTGCGGCACGATGGACGAGAACCAGTCGCGCAGGCGCTCGCCCAGCGACGGGCCGGCGGCGCGGCGCACGCCTTGCGGCGCGGGACCTTCGGTGTGGATGCGCTTGAGCGCGCGCTCCAGGCCGACTTCGCTGGAAACGGCGGGCACGTCTTCGTGCAGGCGGCTTTGCAGCGAGCGGTAGAAGTTGAGCTCGGCCGTCGCAGTGGGGTGCTCGCGCAGGTAGCCGTCGACCCAGGCGCGGTCGGCCTCGGCCAGGGAGCCGTTGACGTAGAACGGCAGCAGTTCGTCGAATCGGGATTTCATGATGCGGCTCCTGCGAGGCTGCCGTCGCCTTCGCGCTGCAGCAGCAGCTGCAGGCACTTCTTGAGCTTCTGGCGCGCATGGAAAAGGCGGGTCTTGACGGTGTTCTCGGGGCAGTTCTGGACTTGCGCCACCTCGGCCAGCGCCATGCCTTCGTAGAACACCAGGTGCACGCACTCGCGGTGTTCGTCCGAGAGCTTGTCCATGCAGCTGCGAACGCCTTCGTGGCGCTGCTGCTGGGCCAGGATCTCGAAGGCGCTGGCGTCTTCGCTGGCGATGACTTCGGCGACGTCGGCGATGTCTTCGTGCTTGCTGTCGGGCTTGCGCGAGCGGAAGGCCATCAGGACCTTGTTGCGCGCGATGCCGATCAGCCAGGTGCTGAACTGCGAGTCGCCGCGGAACTTGGCCGGCTGGCGCCAGACTTCGTAAAGGGTGTCGGCCACGATTTCCTCTGCTTGTGCGGGGTCGCCGAGCTGCCTCAGCACGTAGGCGTAGAGCCGGCGCGAGAACGCGCGGTACAGCTCGCGAAAGGCCGATTCGTCGGCTTGGCCGATGCGGCCGAGCAGGCGCAACACCTCGTCGTTGTCCATTGTTGGCGCGCTGGGCTGGCGTGAGCTGGGAGGAGTGCGTTCATGGTATGTCGCCTTGGCCGCGGTGGCAGAGCAGTTTCCCGGGATAGGGGGATGGGTTGGGGGGTCGCTCACTCGCCGCGGAACTGCACCCGGCGGTTCTCGGCGGCCTGTGGCTCGCGGCCCGGCAGCGGAACGAACTTGCCCATGCCGATGGCGCGCAGGCGGCCCGGGTCGATGGCGTGCATGGTGACCAGGTAGCGCTTGACTGCGTAGGCGCGGCGCTGCGACAGCTGCTCGTTGTAGAAGTCCGAGCCCACCGCGTCGGTGTGGCCTTCGATGACCACCGCCTGGATCGCGGGCAGCAGGCGGATGCCTTCGGCCAGCGAATCGAGCTGCGACTTGGCGCCGGGCAGGATGTCGGCGGAGTCGAACGCGAACTGCACCGGCAGCGACAGCGAGGACACGCGGGCGCGGGCAACGGGGCGGTCGGGCGTCTCGGTGACGGTGGCCGCCGGCTGGGCCTGCTGGGCCGACGGCGAATCGTCGAGCAGGCGCAGCGAGCGCATCTTCATCTTGGGCGCGCCGAGGATCTGGGCCACGTCGCGCGGATCGACCGAGTCGCCGGCGCGGTACTGGCGAACGTCTTGCGCCATCGCCGAGCCGGCGGCGAGCGCGAGGACGAGGTTCGCAAGAAGCAGGTGGCGGGCCATGAGGGTCTCCTGGATGGGGTTCGCCACTTGTGTTGCGACCCCGGACCCGCCGGTTCAAAGTTTCTCGTAGCCCGGGTGCAACCCGGGTTTCACCCGGGCTACAGGGGGCGGACGTCGCCGGCGCCGGTGACCGTGCGGACCACCTGCGGCCTTCCGCGATAGAGCACTTCCCCGCTGCCCGAGATTCGCGCGTCCAGCCGTTCGCTGGCGGCGACGCGGATCTCTCCGCTGCCATCGATGGCCGCCACGGTCAGCCGGCTGTCCAGCCCGGGCGCGTGGTACGTGCCCGATCCGCCGATGTGCACGTTCTGCCGATCCACCCTGCCGGCCCCGATGATGACCTCGCCGGCACCGTCCATCCGCGTGTCGACCGACTCGGCCTGCAGCCGCTCGAGCCGCAAGTCGTCGTTGCCGCCCAGCCGCAGGCTCAGGGCCGGGGTCGCGAGCGGGCCGATGCGCACCGCGCCGGAACCGCGGGTTTCCAGCAGGGACAGCGCCCTCACGTCGAGCCGGAATCGGATGGGGTGCTGGGTCTGGATGTTCCCGGGCCCGAAGCGCAAGTGCAGCCGGTTCTGGCGCACCTCGCTCACGATGCGCGCCAGCACGGCCGGCTCGGCCTCGACGATGAGGCGCTCGCGGGTGCTCTGGGCGATCAGCAGCTCGCCGGTCGCATCCCAGATCACGCTGTCGATGCCGCCGACGGGACGCGCCTCGGCGGCGAGCGCCGCGGCGCCGGCGCCGCGCCAGGCAGCGCCGCCCAGGGCGAATGCCAGCCAGGTCCGGCGGTTCATCGCCGGGCCGGCGGCGTGCTGCGGATCAGGCAGGTCGAGCTGCCGGTATCGGCCACGAACACCGGCGCGCGGTTGCGGTCGGTGCCGCGCAGCTTGAGGCCGCTCACCACGTCGGGCGGCAGCGCCAGGTCGCGCTCCTCGAACAGCAGGCGGCCGTATTGCCAGCAGCGCACCAGGTACAGCGGCTCGGCAGGCGCCGCGGCGCGCGGCGCATTGTCCAGCGGATTGCGCGCGTCGTCGGCGGCCACGGCCAGGGCCGACAGCAGCAACAGGGCCAGCAGGGCCGGCACCAGGGCGCCGCTCTTCTTATTTCGGTTGAACATGGAAGTACTCCTGGGCGAGCACGCCGCCGGTGACGTTGACGAAGGCGCCGCGGACCTGCTCCAGCGTGGTCACCGGCAACGGATCGAAGTCGCCGCCGTTCACGCCGGCCGGCAGCTCCGGCAGCACGTCACGCTCGGTGGCGAAGCACGACACGGTCTCCTGCACGCCCCGCGGGTTCATGCGGATCTCGAAGCGCTGCCCGCCGGGCAGGGTCAACCCCTGGTTGGCGTCGACGCGCGAGTCCTTCTGGAAGCGATTGGGGAAGAAGCGGCTGATGCGCTGGTTCTCGTCCTGCAGGAAGCAGTACACATGGGCGGGCCGGCTCGGCTTGATGGTGAGCTGCACCGCCTCGCCGCGGGCGAACTTGCGGGCGTCGTTGGCGGTGGCCACGCGCAGGGCCAGCGGGCCGGCGGGCTTGGCGGGTGCGGCGGCGGGGCTGGGCGCAGGTGCGGTCGAGGCGAGCGCCGGGGCCGGCGGCGCGACCGCGGCCGGCACCGGCTCGACCTTGCCCTCGAGCCGGCGATGGTCGGCCTTCAGGTAGGCCACCAGGAAGTCCTGCGACAGCTTGGGCTCGCGCGACAGGCCCAGCGCCTCGCGGTAGCGCGCCACCGCCTCCTTGATCTGCGGGTTGACGATGCCGTCGATGGGGCCGTCGTAGACGCGGCGCAGGCGCAGCTGGCCCTGGAAGTACTCGATGATCTCGGTCGGGCGCGCCACCATGGCGTCGTACCAGTCGCGGATCTCGGCGGCCACCGCCGGATCCTCGTCGGTCGCGCCCAGGCAGGTCCAGTAGGGCACCTTGGCCAGGCGGCCGAACAGCTCGATGGTGGCCAGCTCGACCAGCGTGCGCAGGGCCTGCGACTGGCCTTCGTTGGTGCCGGTGGACAGGCTGAAGTTGATGCCGAACTTGCGGATCTCGGCGTCGCCGTCGAAGCCCTTGCCTTGCTTGAACAGGATCACCGAGTTGCGCGATGCGATGCCCGGCACGACGGTCAGGTCCTGGGTGGTGAGCATGGTCAGGTCGATGCCCAGGACGGACGCCGAGGCCGTGCCCGCATAGCCGAGGTTGAGGTACGGGTTGACGCTCACGCCGGCGTCGATGTTGCGCCGCACGATGGTGTCGTCGAACTGGCTGATCGAGCCGCGCAGCGCGTACTGCGGCACCACTGCGAAGTGCTCGCGCTTGAGCGCCTGGAACAGGAAGCCCAGGGTGTTGCCGGAGTCCTGGCCGTAGGCCACGAGGCGGATGGCGCGGCTTCGCCGGGTCATGTCGGACACGGCCGAGATCAGCATGTCCTTGGTGCCGGCGTTGACCTTCTTGGTCTGGTCGGCCAGGTCTTCCACGATCACCGTGAGGTCTCGCGTGCCGTAGTCGAGCAGCAGGTTGTCCATGCAGCGCAGGCCGCTCGAGAAGTTGGTGATGCTGCGCGAGGGCGCGACCGACGGCCCGGAGGCCTTCATCTCCTTGGCCTTCTCGATCACCGCGGGATTGGGATCCATGCCCGCGCAGCCGACCAGGGCAGCGATGGTCGCGACCAGGGTGCTGCGTTGGAGAAAGCGGATGGCGGACGTCTTCATGGTTTCAACCTCGTTCAGTCTTGGCTTTGCGGCGCCACCGCAAAGGCGATGGCGCCGCAAAGCCCCGCATGGAGCGGGGAGAGACTCCGGTCAGCGGCATCGGGTGGCGTTGATGACGTCGCCGGTGATGATCACGTTCACTTCGGTGGGCGCGAAGCCGACACGGCCGTTGCCGACCACGTTGCCGATGTTGACCGCGCCGCATTCGGCGCCGACGTTGCCCTGTCCGTTCTTTTGTGCCGCCTCCTGAGACGCCACCGAGTTGGACTTGGCCTTTTCCTTGGCCAGCTTGGCCAGGACCTGCGGCTCGAAATCCATCGGCTCGGCTTGTGCGGCGTGGGCGGTGCCCATGGTCAGCAGGCAGGTCGCGATGATCGAGACGGCGAGCACGGCGGCCAGCATCAGCATGGGAAGCGGCGAGTTCTTGTGCATGGGAGTTCTCCTTGTGGAGAGACCGCGCCCGGTGGGGGGCACCGGGCGCGGTCCGACAGGGGTCGGTGAACCGGTCAGGTGCCGATCACTCCACCACGCCGATCTTGATCTTCTGGGTGCTGCCCGAGCCGCCGGTGGAGTACTGCGTCACGTTGTGGGCGGTCACGTAGGCCGAGTGGTTGCCCAGGTTCTTGTCGATCTTGCCGATCGTCATTTCCTGCTTGTTGTTGGTACCGCCGTTTTGCGTCTGGCGCAGGTTGGTCGCGTAGACATAGGCCCACGAGCTGGAGGGCAGGGCCATGTCGACCACGCCGGCTTCCAGCTTCTGGTGGCTGTTGGTCGTGTTGGCTTGGCTCTGGCTGACGCCGTCCACGTGCGTTTCAACGCTGTCGGCGAACGCAGCGCCGGCGGCAAGGAAGGAGGCGACGAAGAGGACCGACTTGAACGATTTCATGGTGAGCTCCGAAGGGTGGTGGTTTCGAGGATTTGGCTTGCAAAGATCGCGTAGCCGAACCTTCAGTTGCAGCACCCCGGAATCCGGTTCAAAGAAAGTTTCTCCCTAGGTCGTAGCCCGGGTGCAACCCGGGGAACGCGACGGTTGGCGCGCCCCGGGTTGCACCCGGGCTACGGGGTGAGCTTGTATTCGACGAGCTCGAAGGTGGTCGATTCGCGCAACGCGCCGCCCACCGTCGTGGCCACCGTCGACTTGACCATGCGCTTGACCTGCGGGGCGTACCAGACGATGTGCTCGCTCGCCACGCCCGCCTTGCCGCCGCGCACGCCGGCCTGGCCGCGCAGGACCAGCTTGACCGCGCGAAAGCGTCCGGCGGCCACCACCACGTCTTCCTCGCCTTCGATGCTGGCCTTCATCGGCACCATGAGTTGCTCGACGCGGCGCGGCTGGTTGGCGATCAGGCCCGGCTTCAGTCCTCCCGCGGCCTGCAGGTAGGGCGAGAACTCGGGCGGCGTGAGTGTCCAGCCGGGCAGGGCGTTGAAGCCGGGCTCCAGCGGGACGAGCGTGGTGCGCAGCTTGGCGTCGGAAGTGGTGGTCCAGGTCTCGGCCACGCCGTCGGCGGTGACGCCGTCGACCCGCGCGGTGAGGAAGAGGTCGCCGAGGCGGAACTGGTCCTGGACCCGGTAGCGCCAGGTGTCGCCGGTGCGCGGCAAGGTGTCGGCGCGCGCCGCGGTCGTCGGCGCCGTCGCCGCGGGCGGGGCGGCGCCGAAGGCCGCCAGGCGCGTCTGCGCCAGGGCGGCGAAGCGGCCCTGCGGGTACTGGCGCAGGTAGGCGCGGTACTCGTCGGCGCGGGTCGAGGCCTGGATGCTGTTCCAGAACGCCAGCTCGCCGGCGGCTTCGGCATCGGCGGCGCTGTCGCGCGCGACGGCGGCAACGCCCGGCACGAAGGCGAACTCGCCTTGCAGCGACGAGCTTTCCCACGGCACCTGCAGCTCCTTGGTGTCCTTGACCACCGCCTCGCGCACCCGCTTGAACACGTGCTCGACCGGCAGTCCCGGCACCAGCAGCTGGCGCGCCAGGTGCGTGGCATACAGGCTGTTCGCGCCCGCGCCGTCGGCCGCCAGCTTGCCGGGCGCGGTGGCGTAGGCGAGCAGGGTGCCGACCGGCGCATCCATCTGCGCCAGGCCCTGCGCGCTGTGGCCCGACTTGCCGCTGAACGGATTGTTCCGGCAGGCGTCGAGGATGACGATGTTGATGCGGCTGCGCGCCGACGCCATGCGGCCGAGGATGAAGCCCAGGTCGACGCCCGCGATGGGGATCTCGTCCTCGCTGCGGATCTCGGCGTCGGTGGGGATCAGGTAGTTGCGGTCGCGCAGCTGCAGGCCGTGGCCGGCGTAGTACAGCACCGCGATGGTGTTGTCGCCCAGCCGGTTGCCGAACTCGCGCAGCGCGTTGACCAGGGCGCGCCGGTCGAGGTTTTCCTGCAGCGAGACGTTGAAGCCCGACTGCTTGAGCGACTGGGCGACCAGGCGGGCGTCGTTGACCGGGTTGTCGAGCGGGTCGCTGCGGTAGGCGGCGTTGCCCACGACCAGCGCGATGCGCTCCTCGGTGACCGCCACGCCGCGCGGGCCGGCGGCCCAGCACAAGGAGCACATGAACAACAGCAGCCAGGCCGTAGCCCGGGTGCAACCCGGGATTGCAACCTTGACCGGCGATCCCCGGGTTGCACCCGGGCTACGAAGGCTCATGGCATCTCCGCGATCAGCGACACGAACGCCGGAGCGGGCGGCAGCGTCGGAAAGCACTGGAAGGTCGAACACGGACCTGCCTCGTCGCGCCACCAGACGCTGAAGGCATCGCGTTCGAAGCCGGCATGCAGCTGCGCCGCGAGCCGCTCGTCCGCCTCGCCCGCGCACTCATCCGGCGGTGCGATCGCCGCCAGCTCGCGCTCCAGGTCCTCGACCGTGAAGTCGACGTCGAGTACCTTGCGCGCCGCGCCGTCCAGCGCATGGAACCACTCGCGCGCCGCCAGCGCCGCGGCCAGCGGATCGAGCGGCTGGGCAATGGTGAGCGGGAAGTGCCGCCCGACCCGGTCGACGCTGGGCATCAGCAGCCCCGCCCAGCCCGATGCCCCCAGCACGCCCGGCCCGAGCCAGAAGCGCAGGATGGGCGCGACCAGGTAGGCGTCGAGCCAGGCCTCGCCCAGCTCGCTGCGCACGCGGCTCAGGCCGCGCTGCAGCCAGCGGTCCCAGCGCTGCACGAAGGCGTCGGGGAGGCGCCGCGAGGCGAAGTCGCCCAGCGCGGGCACCTTGCCGAACCAGCCCGGCAGCGCCGTCGCATCGGTCAGAGCCGCTTCGGACATTGGAACTGCTCCATCTCCTGCCGAGCCGCCGGGTTCAGCGCCTCGCTGCTGCGGACCTCGAAGCGCGCCTTGCGCCCTTCGACGTCGAATGCCAGCACGGAGCGCTCGGGCGAGGGACCTGGATCGATGCGCACCCGGTCGAGCAGGCGGAACAAGGCCCAGGGTCCCTGGAAAGAATAGCCCGGGCCGGCCGCGCCGGAGGCCGGCGTGATCTGCAGGACGACTTTGCTGGCGTCGCCGGGGCCGGGCCAGGTCACGCTCTGGGGCGCCTGGCTGCCGGCGCGAAAGCGCAGCACCTGGCCGTCGACGTCGAGCGTGAACTCGCCCACGCCCGGATCGAGCTCGAGGAGGCGGAAGTCCAGGCGCAGCGCGAGGCGCTTGCCGCCGTCGCGGAAGAAGGCCTCGCGGATGGCGTGGGCGCGCTGGAAAGGCTGCAGCGTCTCGGCGCCGCCGTCGGCGCCGCGCCAGGTCCAGCTGCGGCCCGAGGTGTCGGTGTGGGCGGCCAGGTGGCGCTGGAAGAAGCCGTCGATCAGGCCGCCGGCGCCGAAGGTCTTGGCGAAGTCGTCGCGGCTCACCTCCTCGCGGCTGTTGCGCACCAGCGGATAGCGACCGGCGACGCGGCTGCAGGCCGGCGCCAGCTCGGCGGCGACCTGGCGCGACAGCGGCTCGCGCATCGCCACGAACACCTGCGTGCCGCTGCCGACGGCGAGCTGCGCCAGCATGCTTCGCACCGGCTCGGGCGCGCGCTCGGCCGCGGCCGCCAGCTCGCCCGTCACCTCGCTGGCCGGCGCCACGGTCTTGCGCTTGACGGCGTCGTCGGCCGCCGCCAGGTGCGCGGACAGCTTGCCCAGCAGCGGCTGCAGCCCGTCGGCGGGCGAGGGCTGGCCCGCCACGTAACGGCGCAGCGCCTCGAAGCGCGGCTCGCCCGCGTCGTCCGCCGGGCGGCCTTCGTACAGGCTCAGCTCGCGCGCCAGCACGCGCAGCAGGGTCAGCAAGGGCGAATCGGGACGCGCCAGGAGCTGGGTCAGCTCGGCGTTGGCGGCCAGGTCGGGGGCGGGCGCCAGGCGCAGGTCGTTCATCAGGTCGCCCCAGCGGGCGGCGTGCTCGGCCAGGTACAGCCGCTCGACCTCGGCGGCGAGTGCCTTGCGCGCGGCCGGATCGGCACCGGCGCTGCTGCTGCCCAGCACCCAGCTCTCCTCGCGTGCGAACTGGGCCAGGACCTCGTCGGTGCGCTCGTGCACCGACTTGCTCCACACCGCCCGGGTGAACAGCGCCGGGATGCCGCTGGCCAGCGGTTGGCCGCTGGCGCGCACGAACACCCGGCGCGCCAGCGGTCCGCCGGCCCCTTCCACGCTGAACGGGACGGCCTCGGGGCCGAGGTCGAGTTGCTTGAGACGACGCCAGGCGCGCTGCGCGAGCGGCACGCTGGCCACCAGGGCGCGTGCGCCGGCGACCACCTGCGGGTCGGCCTGCGACGGCGCGCCGACCTCGCCGCCGTCGAGCAGTCGATCGAGATGGCGGCGCAGCGCGTCGCGCGGCTCGGCGCCGACCTCTTTCGGCAGGGTCGCGTCCCAGTCCGCGTGCAGGTAGGCGCGCAGCGCGGTCCGGTCGAAGTTGCGGCCGCCGAAGAGCATCAGGTAGGCCTTCAGCGCTTCGTACGTCAGGCCGACGTGCTCGCGCTCGCCACGCTTGAGCTTGTCCTCCAGGCGTGCCGCGATGCGCGGCAGGAAGGCTTCGCGCAGCGCGCGCTGGTAGGCGTCGTGGCCGGCCGCGGCCAGCATGTCGACGCGGTCCAGGCCCATGCCCAGCGGCATGGCGTCGGGGGCGGCGGCGGGACGCAGCGCGGCCAGCGCATCGAGCGCCGGCACCAGCGCGACCAGGTCGGTGACGGGCGTGCCCTTGCCCGAGCTGGCGCGCTGCTCCAGCTCGGGCAGGCGGGCGCCCATCGCCGCCACCTGCTCGCGGTTGCTCGCATAGGCGCGCCACGACAGCGTGCCCACCACCCCCACCGCGCAGGCGACCACGCCCATCAATGCCCATTCGAGCACCGCGCGGCGCCGCTGCCAGCGCAGGTTGGTGCCGGCCAGTCCCGACTCGGCGAAGACCACGTCGCGCAGCAGGCGGGTGACGAAGAAAGTCTTGCCGCTGGGCCGCGCCGGCGGAATGATCCGGCTCGACAGTCCCAGCGCGCGCGCCAGGCCGCCCAGGGCGCGATCCATGGGTGTGCCCTCCTGCGTGGCGCTGGTGAAGTACACGCCGCGCACCATCGGCCGCAGCTCGGCGCGCATGCCCGAGAACATGGTCTGCAGGAAGTCGTGCAGCGTCTGGCGCAGGACCCGCCACTGCTGCGTGAAGGCGTGGATGGCGGCACGGCGCTCGCGGTCGCGCTCGCTGTTGAGCCGGTCGACCAGGCAGTCGTTGAGGCGCTTTTCCAGTGCCGCGAAGTCGCTGGCCATGCGCAGCAGCGGGCCGTCGCGGGTCGAGTCGGCCTGGTGCGGGAAGGTCGCGCCCCAGACCTGCGCGCGCTCGTCCTTGTCGAAGTCGGCGAAGAACTCCATGAAGCCGGCCAGCAGGTCGGTCTTGGTCACCAGCACATAGACCGGGAAGGCGATGCCCAGGCGCTCGTGCAATTCCTCGATGCGCGCGCGCAGCTGCAGCGCGTGGGCGTTGCGCTTTTGCGCGTTGGCGTTGAACAGGTCGCTCACGCTCACCGTGAGCAGCACGCCGTTGATCGGCCGGCGCGGGCGGTAGCGGGCCAGCAGGCCGAGGAAGCCGAGCCAGGCGCCGCGGTCGGCGGCAGTGTCGCTGTCGTGGGTGGTGTAGCGCCCTGCGGTGTCGATGAGCACCGCGTCGGAGGCGAACCACCAGTCGCAGTTGCGGGTGCCGCCGATGCCGCGCACGACCTTGTCGCCCACCTGCGCAGCGAGCGGGAACTCGAGGCCGGAATTGACGAGCGCGGTCGTCTTGCCCGCGCCCGGGGCGCCGATGATGATGTACCAGGGCAGCTCGTAGAGGTAGGGCCGCCCCGACAGCGCGCCCAGCCAGGCGCTGCGGCCGCCCAGGCGCGAGCGCTTGAGCAGGCCGATCGCCTGCTCGAAGCGCTTGCCGATCAGTGCCACCTCGGCCGCGCCCGGGACCGAGGGCGAAGGCTTGTCGGCCTGGGCGACCAGGCCGTCCATCAGGCGGCGGTTGCGTCGTGCCGAGCGCGCGGCGCGCCAGGCCGCACGCAGCGCGGCGGCGGCGACCAGCACGAGGATGGCGACCCAGCGTGCGCGCTCGCCGGCCAGCGGCACGCTGCCCGCGATCGCCACCAGCGGACCGACGAACCACAGCAGCGCCGCGGCCGCGGCCACGCCCAGCACGCTCAGCAGCGGGCGCACCCA
The DNA here is from genome assembly GCA_036377015.1 of Piscinibacter sp. Taxonomy (GTDB): domain Bacteria; phylum Pseudomonadota; class Gammaproteobacteria; order Burkholderiales; family Burkholderiaceae_C; genus Albitalea. The sequence continues at coordinate 18,164 of DASUZE010000117.1, forward strand.
GCTCCACCGACGCCGCGAACCGCCCATGGCCTCATCCTTCGGGCCGCGGCAGCCGCAGCTCGATCTCGATGCGCCGGTTGCGCGCGCGGTCGGCCGGCGTGTCGTTGCCGGCCACCGGCTCGACCTCGGCGCGGCCCTCGGCATGCAGGCGGGCGGCACGGAGGCCGAACTGCTCCAGCACGGCCTGCACCGCCTGCGCCCTCGCGCGCGACAGGTGCCAGTGCGACGGGAACTGCAGCGAGCCGATCGGCGCGTTGTCGGTGTGGCCGACCACGTCGACCTGGCCCGGCAGGTCCTTGAGCGCCACCGCGACGCGCTGCAGCAGCTCGAGCCGGGCCGGGTCGACCTGCGCGCTGCCGGGCACGAACAGCGCGTCGGCCGGCAGGGTGATCACCGAGCGCTGCGCCTCGTCGCGCACCTGCAGGGCGCCGCGCGCGATGTCGGCCTGCAGCACCGGCGCCAGGCGCGGGCGCGCGGCCGCCTCGGTGCGCTCGACGCGCAAGGCCACGGGCACCGCGTGAATGCGCCGGAAGATCGGGCCCGCCAGGTCGTCGAGCCGGCCGTTGAGCAGCAGCACGAAGCCCAGCAGCAGCGCGCCGGCGCCGACGAACAGCACCCACGGCGGCAGGGTGAAGGCGTGGCGGCGTGCGCGTGCATCGACGCCCTGCCAGTTCAGCGACAGGGTGCGGGCGGCGGCGGCGTCGCGGGTCGGCCGGATGACCTCCAGCACGCGGGTGGTGATGGCGTCGAGCTGGGCCCGCCCGTTCGCCACCCCGCGGTAGCGGCCCTCGAAGCCCAGCTGGAGGCAGACGTAGAACAGCTCCAGCAGGTCGGCGTTGGTGGCGGGATCCTGGCCCAGCCGCTCGAGCAGCTGGAAGGCCTTCTCGCCGCCCCAGCGCTCCTCGTGGAATTCCTGCAGCAGGTTGCGCTCGGCCCAGGCGCCGCCGGCGCCCCATGGCGTCTGCGCGATGACCTCGTCGATGAAGGTGCACAGCACGTAGCGCGCCGCGGTGATCTGCGGGCGCGGCACGCCGTTGGCGCCCGCCAGCGCCTCGAACTCGGCCACCCACTCGAGCAGGCGCGCCCGCAGGCCGGCCGGGTCGTCGTGGGTGGTGGTGGCGCGCAGTTGGGCGACCAGCGCGATCAGGGTGCCGGCCGAGGCGAGCAGCGGATTGATGCCCGCGACCAGCCGTTGCAGCTCGATGCCGGCGCGCGGCGGCGCCGCCGGTGGCGTGGCCGGACGCTTGATCGCGACGGTGGCCTGGCCGCCCGGGGCGGGCATCAGGATCGTCGGCTGGTGATCCTGGAGGACGGTGCGCTCCGGTGCGGTCACGCGAGACCTTCCCTGAAGGCGCTCAGCTGCCGGAGACCGCGGCCTCGCGCAGGAAGCGCTCGCGCTGGGCGTCGCTCTCGAGGCTCTGCGCGACCTGCTGGAGGAACTCGGAGCGGCTCACGCCGTTGGCCGCGGCGCGCCTGGCCACGACCTTGGCGATGGGCCCGATGTAGGTCGTCAGCAGCCGCGTGGCCCGCTCCAGCTCGTCGGCCGTCATCGCCGGCCCGGGCGTGGGCGTGCGCGGCACCGGCGTCTCGACGCCGCCCGAGATGCGCGAGCGCAGGGCCGTCAGGCTCTTGCCGGTCACGGCGCGGGTGAAGGCGTCGCGGTCCTCGGCGCGCTCGATCGAGTCGAGCAGGGCGGCGGTGAGGGGGTCGATCTCCTTGTGGTTCTTGGCCGCGCGCCGCACCAGCACCTTGGCGACCGGCCCGACGAAGCGGGCCAGCTCGATCTCGACGCCTGCCAGCACCGCGCTGGTCCAGCCGGTGGGCGGCGGGGTGCTGGTGCCGCCCGCGATGGGCGGCGTGCTGGCGCCGGCGAGGGGTGCGGCCTTGGGCTGCGACGGCGTGCCCGGGTCGGCGATGGGGCGCATCGCGGTCGAGACGATGGTCGCGTCGGACAGGGTGCTGTTCAGCGGCTCGGCGTACTCGGCCAGGATGGCGGCGCGAAACGCCGCCGCGGTCTGGTAGCGGTTGGCGGGCACCTTCTCCAGGGCGCGCGCCACCACCGCGTCGTACTTGGGCCAGTGCCGGTTGGGGTCGACGCTGGAGGGCGGCGCCGGGTCGTGGTAGCAGACGTCGTACATCACCGCCTCGGAGCGGCCGCGAAACGGCGCCTGGCCCGACAGCAGGTGATAGAACAGCACGCCGGCGGAGAAGATGTCGAGCCGGTGGTCGATCTGGCCGCCCAGGTAGAGCTCGGGGGCGATGAAGCCCGGCGTGCCCATGATGATGTTGGTCTTGGTGCGGTCGGCCGACTCGACGCGGGCGATGCCGAAGTCGGTGAGCTTGATGCGACCGTTGCTCATCACCAGGATGTTCGCGGGCTTGATGTCGCGGTGCCACACCGCGTGGTCGTGGGCGAACTGCAGCGCGTCGAGCAGCTGCGCCATGATGCTCACCGAGTCGTGCTCGTCGAACTTGGCGCCGTTGACCATGTACTCGCGCAGGCTGTTGCCCTCGACGTACTCCATGGCGATGTAGGCGTGCTGCTGGTCCTCGCCGAACTCGTAGACCGACACGATGCCCGGGTGGCTGAGCGCCCCGGCCGCCTGGGCCTCGCGGCGGAAGCGGCCGGACAGGTTCTCGTTCTTGTCGTCCTCCTCGATCAGCTCCTTGCGGATGGTCTTGATCGCGACGGGACGCTTGATGACGGGGTCGTAGCCGCGATAGACGACGCCCATCGCGCCCTTGCCGAGCACGCCGGTGATCGGGTACTTGCCAAGGCGCTCCGGAATCCCCATTACGACGACCCCTCGTCTGCGGCATACCGCAGCCGGTCCCCCGGGGGGACACAGCCCGGCTTCGGGCGGCCGGGCGCTCGGGCTGTCGTTGACCAGGGCTTCGCCGGACTCATGACCTCGTTAGCTCTCCAGCATCTTCATGGCTTGCACCATGGAGGTACGCATTCGGGCGATCGAACGGGACAGTATCCCTATCTCGTCTTTCGACTGCCGCTTGAATTCGGGGATTTCCAGCTCGCCCAGGCTCACTCTGTCGGCAAACTGCGACAGCTTGCCGATCGGCCGGATCACCATCGCCCACAGCATCAGGTTCAACACCACGCCGATCGCGATGAACACGCCGGCGATGGAGCCCATGAACACCGTGAAGGCCTTCTGCGCGCGTTCGAGCGGCACCTGGGTGGGCACCGAGATGATCTGCGCGCCGACCACGTCGTTGAGCGTCCAGCCGAAGCCGTTGGCCGGGCCGTAGCGCTCGAGCATGGTCTTGGGCGCGGCGTCGACCGTGCTGTGGCAGCGCAGGCAGGCCTGGTTGGTGATGCGGATCGGGCGCGCCACGTAGTAGGAGCGTCCGTTCGGGGTCTCGCGGTCGCCGGCGATCTCCATCGCGTCCTTGTTGGTGCGGAACTGGGTGATGAGGTCGGTCTCCCAGTCGACCGCGCGGTTGCGCGGGTTGGTCGGATTGAGTACCGCCTCCTTGTAGCCGTATTCCGCGTGCTTCTTGCGCAGGTCGTTGAAGACCTCGGTGGCCGAATAGGCCGGCACCGACTGCGGCAGGAAGGTGTACTTCATCTGCGTCTCGAGCAGCGGGTTGACCTGCTGCGAGGTGTAGGCGCGCGCGGCCAGCGCGGTGTCCATCAGCAGGCGGGCGTTCTGGGTGATTTCGTCGCGGGCGTTGCGCTCGAGCAGCGTCCACGACACGTAGCCTGCAGCGGCCAGCCCCAGCAGGAAGATGAGGATGAACACCAGGTTGAATTTCAGCAGCAGTCTCATCGAAGACTCCTCAAGGCGACGCGGTCGATGCGGCAGGGGCGGGGCGGGTGACGGCGACCGTGCCGCGCGGCGGTGCAGGCGGTTCCTTGGGCTTGTATTTCTCGGGGAACAGGATCGGGTCCCACTCGGGGTGGGCCGACAGGTTGGCGATCAGCGCCGTGCGGAAGGCCTGCTCGCGGGCCTTGCCGCGCCAGCGCTGCATGAGCGGGCGGCGCACCGACGGCTCGGCCTTGAGCCACGCCTCGACGTCGGCATAGGCGAAGTCGGGCGCTTCCTTGGGTTGGACGGGGTGGTCGCGATAGCGGTCGATGCGCAGCGGCAGCGAGTCGCGGAAGAAGCGCGGCATGTCGCCGAGAAAGGCCTGCATGGGCCCCGGGTTGACGCTGCCGCGTGCCGGTGCCTTGCGCCGGTAGTAGTCGCCGGCCCTGAGCGACACCATGGTCGGCTGGGCACCCGGATGGCGCTCGGCCAGGCGCGCGTCGCCGCGCTCGACGAAGAGGTTGAGCTCGCCCGGGGTGGCGCGCAGCACCACGACGCCCGGGTTGGCCGGAATCTCGAACAGCGGCGCGCGCAGGTCGAAGGGCGGTCCGGAAGCCGCGTCGCGCTTGGCGCCTGACATCTTCATCCAGCCCTCCATCAGATAGAGCCATCGTTCGGGCTTGGACTTGGCCGTGGAGCCGTTGATCATCACGCGCGTCGAGGGCCCGAACTGCACCACCGACTGATCCGACAATTCGACCTGCGCAAAAGTGGATGCGCCGGTCTCGACGATGTCGCCTGGCGACAGTCGCACGCCCTCGGCCGCATGCACCCGGCCGCTGCCCCGCACGATCAACGCCTCGCCTTCGAGGATGGTGAGGGTGCTCGGCACTTCAGCGGCCGCGACGCTGCACGACGCCGCGATCGTTGCAGCCAGAATGAGTCCACGCATCGTCAGCGCCTCCTCGCCAGAGGGGTGTCCACCAGCGCCTTTGGCAATCTAGACCTCGCACTTCCACACTGTCAATCGAGCCTGGACCCAGCCTTAGGGGGACGGCCCTGGTTCTGGGGGTCGTCGAAAAATGCCCTCGTGCAGCCCGCAGTAAGATCGACCGCGCCCTTTCTGTTGCCAAAGGGCCGAGGCCGGTTCAGATGATCGCTATCCGTGTCGTGTCGCGCGCAGGAGAGGCGATCGGCCCGTCGCTGTCGGCGCGCTTCGGCGAAGCCGGCGGCGACATCGGGAGGGCCGCCGATTGCACCCTCGTACTGCCGGATCCAGAGCGCCGCATCTCGCGCAAGCACGTGCAGGTCGCGTGGCGCGGCGGGGTTCACTTCGTGCGCCTGATCAGCACCAATCTCACGGTGGAGCTCGACGGCGTGCCCCTGGCGCCGGGTATGGAATACCCGCTGCAGGACGGCTCGCGGATGCGCATCGGCCCTTTTCTGCTGCAGACCGAGGCCGAGGCGGCGCCCGCGCCGCCCGATGCCGACGTGTTCGGGCTGTTCGGCGCGCCCGGCGGGGGCGCGCGCCCCAGTGTCTTCCACGACCTGCTCCATGCCGCCGCTCCGGCAGCGCCGGCCGCGCCGTCGCCGGTGCACGTGGATCTCGTGGTGGGCGACCCGACCGGCGCCGGCGCGCGTCCGGGCGCCCAGGCCACGCCGGCCGACCTGGTCCAGGCCTTGTATGCCGGCCTGCGCATCCCGCTACCGGAGAACGCCACGACGGCGCAGACCCATCTCGTCGGCGCCCTGCTTCGCGCCGCGCTGGAAGGCACGCTGGCGCTGCTGGCCGCGCGCAGCATTGCCAAGCGCGAGCTGGGCGCGAGCCCGACCATCCCGCAAAGCCGTGCCAACAACCCGCTCAAGTTCTCGCCCAACGCCGATGCCGCGCTCACCCGGCTGCTGGGTGGCGCGCAGCGCGGCTTCATCCCGCCGGTGGCGGCCTTGCGCGACGCCTTCGACGACCTGCGGGCGCACGACGTCGCGGTGCTGGCCGGCATGCGCGCCGCGCTGGAGGCGGTGCTCGCGCGCTTCGATCCCGACACCCTGGAGGCGCGCCTGGCGGCCAAGGGCATGTGGGACAACCTGGTGCCGGTCAACCACAGGGCCAAGCTGTGGGAGCGCTACACCGAGCAGCACGCCGACATGATGCGCGAGATCGACGACGAGTTCGACTCGCTCTTCGGACGCGCCTTCCTGCAGGTCTACGAGGCGCAGCTCGCACGCGGCGATCCGCCGGTCACCGGATCGACACACGAGCCTTGAGGGCCTGTGGCACGATCGCCACCCATCCCTATCTTGAATGATGCCCACGGCCTGGGGGCGGGACTAGGATCCAGGCGATTCGACAACCTCTCGTTGGGAGCGCTTGCTGCGTGGGGGACCGCCCGCCGGGCCATGCGCGCCATGGGGGTCGTCGTGAAGGGAGCTCAGATGCAGACGACGACCACCGCGCGCTCTGACTTGACGATCGACGCCTTGGCGCCCGCCGAGCCTGCGTCCGCACCGTCCGAGCCACGCAAGCTTCTTCTTGTCGACGATCACGAGCTCGTGCGCTACGGCGTCAAGACGCTGTACACCGAGCTGCAGGGCGTGCCGCTGATCTGGCTCGAGGCCGGCTCGCTCCAGCAGGCCCTCGAGATCTACGCCCGCGAGGACCGCATCGACGCGGTGCTGCTCGACCTGAACCTCGCCGATTGCAAGGGCCTGCAGGGCCTGCGTCATTTCGTCCAGCAGCATCCGCAGGCCCGCATCGCCGTGTTCAGCGCCACCCAGGACGAATTCGTGGTGCGTCAAGCGCGCGCACTGGGTGCGGTGGGTTACGTGCCCAAGGGCGCGGTCGCCACCGAGATGCGCGAGACGCTGTCGGCGCTGCTGTGGCCGCAGGGCGGGCCGCAGTCGCGCGGCTACGCACCGAGCAATGCGCTGTTCCCGCGCTTCCCTTCGTCGGCCATGTACGACCGTGTCGCCGAGCTCGGTCCGCGCCACCTCGAGATCCTGGAGCTGGTTCTGTCGGGCTGCACCAACCAGGAGATCAGCAACTCGATGCGCTTGTCGCTGGGCACCGTGAAGAACTACGTGTCCTCGCTCCTGCTGGCGCTCGACGTGAAGTCGCGCTCGCACATGGTCAGCCTGTTCCGCTGATCCGTCGCACCGGGTGATCACCGTGCTCGACACCGCCGCCGGTCCCGCCCGGCTCGGCGGTTCGGCGCCCCGCGCCTACTACGTCGCCGTCTCGGGGCCCATTGCCGGTGGCGCCTACGACGAGAACCTGCCCCAGCGGTCGGAGCGGCGCGCGATCGATCGGCGGCTGCGCGACGAAGCCTTGCGCGCCGCAATGGCCGCGGTGCCGCTGGTGCTGGCCAGCCTGGCGGTGGCCATTGCCTGCGGCCTGACCGCGCTCGACGCATCGCCCTGGCGCACGGCCTGGCTGGCCGCCGCGCTGACCGCCTGCGCCGCCTGGGGCAGCATGCCGTGGTGGCATGCGCGGCGCAACGGGCGCCAGCGCGGCACGCGCTGGCGCCAGCGCGGCTTCATCTTGCTGGGCATGCTCGCCATGGGCGTGGTGGCCTTGCTGCCCTGGCTCGGCGGGCGGGCGTCGGAGGACGGCCTGCTGCTGCTGGCCCTGGGCACGGTGGCCTTGTGCGGCGCGGCCGGCTTCGCCGCATTGCCCGCACCAGCGGCGCTGGCGGCGCTGCTGCCGCTGTCGGCTGTCCTGGCCGATGCCGTGCAAGGCCAGGGCCTGCCGGTCGACGCCGCCTTCGCCGCCCTGCTGAGTGCCGCCGCCATGGGCGTGGGCATTGCGTGCCGGCGCAGCTGGCTGCGCGCGGCCCGCGCGGCGCTCGCCCGCGAAGACCGCATCGTCGAGCTGGAGGCAGCGCGCGATGCCGCCTTGCGCGCCGACCAGGAGAAGAGCCGCTTCCTGGCGATCGCCAGCCACGACCTGCGCCAGCCGGTGCATGCGCTGGGCCTGTTCGCCGCGACCCTCGAAAAGCGCCTGCAGGGCTCGGACGAGGAGCCGCTGGTGCGCAACGTGGTGCGCTCGATCGACGGCCTCGACCGCTCGTTCAACGCCATGCTCGACGTCTCGCGCCTGGACGCCGGCACCATCGAGCCGAACTTCCAGCACTTCCCGCTACGCGACCTGTTCCGGCGCCTGCACATGCACTTCGCCGGGCAGGCGGAGCAGGCGGGCCTCAATCTGCGCTTCTCGCCCGGGGGCAAGTCGGTCACCAGCGATCCGCAGCTGCTCGAGCGCATCGTGGGCAACCTGATCCAGAACGCGATCAAGTACACCGAGCGCGGCGGCATCGTGGTGGTGGCGCGCACCACCGCGACGCACTTCAACGTGGAGGTCTGGGACACCGGCGTGGGCATCCGCGCTGCCGACCTGCCTCGCATCTTCGACGAGTTCTACCAGGTGGGCCGCGGCGACCGCACGCGGCCCCAGGGCCTGGGGATGGGGCTGGCCATCGTCAAGCGGCTGGTGCGGCTCCTGGGCCACACGCTCACGGTGGCCTCGCAACCCGGGCGCGGGACGGTGTTCCGGGTCGGCATCGCGCAAGGCGGGCTGCCCGAGATCCAGGACGTGACCGCCGCGGCCGACACCCTGCCCATGCCGGTGCTGCAGGCGCGCACGGTGCTGATCGTCGACGACGAGGAGTCCATCCGCGAAGGCCTGGGCATGCTGCTCGAGGAATGGGGCTACCAGGCGATCGCCGCCGGCAGCGTCGAGCAGGCCGAGCGACTGGTTCACATGCTGGGCGCCCCGCCCGACCTGATCCTGTCGGACCTGCACCTGGGCGACGGCCCCGACGGCATCGCGGCCATCGAGGCGGTGCGCCGCCGCTGCGCCTGCGACGTGCCGGCCATCCTCATCACCGGCGACACCTCGCACGACGAGATGCGCCGCGCGACCGACAGCGGACATCCGGTGCTGTTCAAGCCGGTGCAGCCGCGCAAGCTGTTGAATGCGTTGCGCGGGTTGGTGTCGTGACGATCCCCGGGTTGCACCCGGGCTACAAGCAGCGGCAACTTCGTAGCCCGGGTGGAACCCGGGTCGTCCGGTCCGCGTGAAATGACTTTCGACCACTGTGCCGATGTCGCGCCTTCTCTAGAGTCCCTGGACGCACCAAGCCGCCGCCGGATGTCGCATGCCTGAGGTCGAACTGGAAGCCCTGCTGTCCCCGCTCGCGGGCGACGCCCCTTGTGGCGCCGACCTGGAGTACGACCCGGCTTTCCTCGGCCTGCAGGAGGCGGGTGCCGGCAAGCCGGAGCAGCAGTACGGCGACACCGTCATCCCGCCCCAGGAGCCCGACTGGCCGCTGGTCCACGAGAAGGCCTTGCAACTCGCCCAACGCACGCGCGACCTGCGCGTTGCCGTGTGGCTGGCGCGCAGCGGCGCGCGCCTGTCCGGGCTGGCCGGCGCGGTGCAGGGCCTGCAGCTCGCGCGCGGCCTGATCGAGCGCCACTGGGACCACGTCCACCCGCAGCTCGACGCCGCCGACCACAACGACCCGACCGCCCGCGTGAGCGCCCTGACGCCGCTGGTCCATGTCGGCGCGGGCCTGGCCGACCTGCGCGCGGCCAGCCTCAACGGCAAGCGCGGCGGCCTGACGGTGCGTGACATCGAGCTGGCCCTCGGCCACGTCGACCCGGTCGCCGGCGAGTCGGTGCCTTCCGAAGACGGCGTGGTGCAGGGCGTGAGCGCGGCCATCGCCGAGTCGCCTCAGCTGGCCGCGCACATGAGCGCCGGCCTGGACGCGGTGCAGGGCCTGTCCAAGGTGCTGGAGCAGAAGCTCGAGGCCAGCCAGACCCCCGACTTCACCCCCTTGAAGAAGGTTCTCCAGCGCGTGGCCGAGGCCGCCGCCAGGGCCACCGGCAAGCCGGTGGAAAGCAATGGCGCCGTGGCCGATGTGCCGAAGGCCGCCGCCCTGGGCGCCATCTCGTCGCGCGAGGACGTCATCCGCACGCTCGACCGGGTCTGCGAATGGATCGAGCGCAACGAGCCCACCAATCCGGCGCCGCTGCTCATCCGCCGCTCGCAGCGCCTGATGACCAAGAACTTCATCGACATCATCCGCGACCTCGTTCCCGACGGCATCAGCCAGATCGAGAAGCTGGCCGGCCCCAAGAACTGACCGGACCACGTTCCCACCCAGGCGCCGCCCACCACCCCGAAGGAGTCCACCATGGCCACCAGCAGCCAGAAGTTCATCGCCAGAAACCGCGCCCCGCGCGTGCAGATCGAATACGACGTCGAGCTGTACGGGGCCGAGAAGAAGGTGCAGCTGCCCTTCGTGATGGGCGTGCTGTCGGACCTCTCGGGCAAGCCGGCCGAGCCGCTCATGCCGGTGTCCGACCGCAAGTTCCTCGAGATCGACGTCGACAACTTCGACGCCCGCATGAAGTCGATGAAGCCGCGGGTGGCCTTCCAGGTGCCCAACACCCTCACCGGCGAAGGCAATCTCGCCGTCGACATCACCTTCGAGAGCATGGACGACTTCTCGCCCGCGGCGGTGGCGCGCAAGGTCGAGGGCCTCAGGCAACTGCTCGAGGCGCGCCAGCAGCTGGCCAACCTCGTCACCTACATGGACGGCAAGACCGGGGCCGAGGAGCTGATCGCCAAGGTGATCAAGGACGAGGCATTGCTCAAGTCGCTGGCCGACGCGCGCAAGCCGTCCACCGAAGGCCAGTGAGCCCCCACGCAACACGGAGATGAACCATGGCTGAAGAATCCGTCACCCCCAGCTCGGCGTTGCAGGGCATCGAATACCAGGGCAGCGAGTTCGCATCGCTGCTGAACAAGGAGTTCAAGCCCAAGTCGGACGACGCCAAGTCGGCCGTCGAGACCGCGGTGCAGACGCTGGCGCAGCAGGCGCTGGCCAACACCAACCTGATCAGCAGCGACGTGATCATGTCGATCGAGGCGATGATCGCCGAGCTCGACAAGCGCCTGTCCAGACAGGTCAACGCGATCCTGCACCACGCCGACTTCCAGCAGCTCGAGAGCGCCTGGCGCGGCCTGCACTACCTCGTCAACAACACCGAGACCGACGAGATGCTGAAGATCAGCGTCTTCAACATCAACAAGCAGGAGCTCGGCAAGACCCTCAAGCGCTACAAGGGCACGGCCTGGGACCAGAGCCCGCTGTTCAAGCGGATCTACGAGGAGGAGTACGGCCAGTTCGGCGGCGAGCCTTTCGGCTGCCTGGTCGGCGACTACTACTTCGACCACAGCCCGCCGGATGTCGAGCTGCTGGGCGAGATCAGCAAGGTGTCGGCGGCGGCGCACGCGCCCTTCATCGCCGCGGCCAGCCCCACGCTCATGCAGATGGGCTCGTGGCAGGAGCTCGCCAACCCGCGCGACCTGACCAAGATCTTCACCACGCCCGAGTACGCCGCCTGGCGCTCGCTGCGCTCGTCGGAAGACTCGCGCTACGTGGGCCTCGCGATGCCGCGCTTCCTGGCCCGGCTGCCCTACGGCGCCAAGACCAGCCCGGTCGAGGAGTTCAACTTCGAGGAAGAGACGGCCGGCGGCGCGCACGGCACCTACGCCTGGGCCAACTCGGCGTACGCGATGGCGGTCAACATCAACCGCTCGTTCAAGATGTACGGCTGGTGCTCGCGCATTCGCGGCGTCGAGTCTGGCGGCGCGGTGGAAGGCCTGCCGACGCACACCTTCCCCACCGACGAGGGCGGCATCGCGATGAAGTGCCCGACCGAGATCGCCATCAGCGACCGGCGCGAGGCCGAGCTCGCCAAGAACGGCTTCATGCCGCTGCTGCACCGCAAGAACTCCGACTTCGCCGCCTTCATCGGCGCGCAGTCGCTGCAAAAGCCCGACGAGTACGACGACCCCGACGCCACGGCCAACGCCAACCTGGCGGCGCGCCTGCCGTATCTCTTCGCGTGCTGCCGCTTCGCGCACTACCTGAAGTGCATCGTGCGCGACAAGGTCGGCTCCTTCAAGGAGAAGGAGGACATGTCGCGCTGGCTGAACAAATGGATCATGAACTACGTCGACGGCGACCCGGCCAACTCCTCGGAAGAGGTGAAGTCGCGCAAGCCGCTCGCCGCCGCCGAGGTCACGGTCGAGGAGATCCCGGGCAACCCCGGCTACTACTCGTCCAAGTTCTTCCTGCGGCCGCACTACCAGCTCGAAGGGCTGACGGTGTCGCTGCGGCTGGTGTCCAAGCTGCCGTCGCAGAAGGCGGCCTGACACGCGAGGCGCAAAGGCAAACGCAGGGGGCACATGCGCGTCGTGTGTGTTGGCAAGGGCCCTGATCAATCGAACGACGCTCAACACACTGGGAGTTTCTGACCATGGCACACGTAGACTATTTCCTGAAGATCGAAGGCGTGGACGGCGAGTCCACCGACGACAAGCACAAGGGCGAGATCGAGCTCGAGTCCTGGAGCTTCGGCGGCAGCAACGCCGGCTCGTTCTCCAGCGGCGGCGGCGGCGGCACCGGCAAGGTCGCGCTGCAGGACTTCCACTTCGTCAAGAAGACCGACAAGGCCTCGGCCAAGCTGTTCACCGCCTGCTGCACCGGCGAGCACCTGTCCAAGGCCACGCTGGTGTGCCGCAAGGCCGGCACCGAGCAGCAGGAGTTCCTGACCATCGTGCTCACCAGCGCCATCGTCAGCTCCTACCAGACCGGCGGCTCGGCCGGGTCCGACATCATCCCAATGGACCAGGTCTCGCTGAACTACGCCAAGATCGAATACAAGTACAAGGAACAGAAGCCCGACGGCTCGCTGGGTGGCGAGGTCATCGGCGGCTGGGACGTGACGACCAACAAGAAAGTTTGAGCCGTCCCTTCGAGGCGCGTGACGTGGCCGAATGGCCATGTCGCGTGTCCGCGCTGATCGACGCTCTTCAGGAGACCGCGACATGACCGGTGAAGCCACCATGCCTGCGGGCAGCGACGGCGCTTCCGACATCTTTCTCCACGTCGAGGGCCGCGGCGGTGCCATCCGTGGCGAGGCCACGACCGAAGGGCACGTCGACGACATCGACGTGCGCAGCTGGCAGTGGGGCGTGGCGTCCGGCTCGGCCATCGGCTCGGGTGCGGCCACGGCACGACGCTCGTACCGGCACCTGGTGGTGGTCAAGGGCGTGGACCGCTCCTCCGTCGCCCTGTTCACCTCGCTGATCAACAACGTCGAGCTGCGGCAGGTCGCGCTCACCATGCGCAAGGCCGGCGGCGACGCCCTCGACTATTTCCGCATGGAGCTGGGCCAGGCGCGCGTGGTCGACATCGACATTCATGTCGACGAGGGAGGGCGCAGCGCCGAGCGCGTGAGCTTCTCGTTCCAGCGCGTCCTCGTGGGCTACACGCCCCAGCAAGGCTCCGGCATCGGCGAGGGCGAGTCCATCACCGAAGACACCTTCCTGCCGAGCTGACACCATGCCCACCGCACAAGAGCTCCTGGCCGCCGGCGAGCCGCAAGCCGCGCTGGCGGCGCTGCAGCAGCAGGTCCGCGACCATGCCGCCGACCCCAAGCTGCGCGTCTTCCTGTTCCAGCTGCTGGCCGTGCTCGGCCAGTGGCAGCGCGCGCTCAACCAGCTCGAGCTGTGCGGCGAGATGGACGCCGGCACGCTGGCCATGGTGGGTGCCTACCGCGAGGCGCTGAACTGCGAGCCGCTGCGCGAGGCGGTGTTCGCCGGCAAGACCACCCCCATGGTCTTCGGCCAGCCGCAGACCTGGGTCGCCTTGCTGATCGAGGCTCTGCAGGTCGACGCGCGCGGCGACGCCGCGCTGGCCGCGAAGCTGCGCGCCGATGCCTTCGACGGCGCACCGGCCACCACCGGCCAGCTCGACGGCACTCCCTTCGACTGGATCGCCGATGCCGACTCGCGCCTCGGGCCGGTGCTCGAGGTGGTGATCAACGGGCGCTACGGGTGGCTGCCGTTCTCGTCGCTGGCCCGGCTGAGCATCGAAGCGCCGACCGACCTGCGCGACCTGGTCTGGGCGCCGGCGCACGTGACCTTCGCCAACGGCGGCGACGCCGTCGCGCTGATCCCGACGCGCTACGCCGGCACCGCGGAGCAGGCCGAAGGCGCGCTGCAGCTCGCACGCAAGACCGAATGGATGGAGATCGGGCCGCAGCAGTACCGGGGGCTCGGGCAGCGTGTGTTGACCACCAGCGCGTCCGAGGTCGGCGTGCTGGAGGCCCGCGAGATCGTGCTGCAGACCTCCGTCGGGTGAACGGAGCCGCGCGATGGCCGTCGACGCACGCAATCGGCTCCAGCCGGCCCTGCTGGACCGCCTCACCGACGACCATCCTGGCGAGCGCGCCGAGGCCGATGACCACCGCGTGATGTCGAAGGCGCAGCTGCGCCAGGCGGTGCTGCGCGACCTGGGGTCGCTGTTCAATGCGGTGCAGCCGCTGGGCGCCCAGGCCGCCGACGCCCATCCGCTGCTGGCCGACAGCGTGCTCAACTTCGGCCTGCCGCCGCTGTCGGGACAACTCGCCTCCAAGCTCGACGTGGCCGCCGTCGAAGCGGCGATCCGCCAGGCCATCGTCCGCTTCGAGCCGCGCATCCTGCCGGACACCCTGGTCGTGCAGGCACTCGAGGCGACCAGCGTGCTCGACACCCACAACGTCATCGAATTCGAGATCCGCGGCCACCTGTGGTCGCAGCCGGTGCCGCTGGAGATCCTGCTGCGCACGCAGCTCGACCTGGAAGCGGGGCAGGTCGAGGTGCGCGATGCGGCCAGCGTCGCGCCCTCGCGCACGCGCTAGGGCATGGAGGCCGCCATGAGCATGCAGCCCATCACCCGCAACCTGCTGGAATTCCTCCACAAGAACCCCGGCGTTCGCGCGCGCATCCGCGCCCCCGCGAACAAGACGCTGCTGTACGCGGGATCGTTCTTCAAGCCCATGTGGCAGGAGATCGCCGACATGAAGCGCGCGGTCCCGCAGCTGCGCGACAAGGTGACGCTGACCGAGGTGCTGGCCGGCATCCCGCTGCACGGCGAGCCGTTTGCGCACCTGCTGGCCTGGGTCGAGCGAGTCAACGACGTGCAGCCTTGGCGGGACAACGGCTTCGTCGCCTGGCGTGCGCTGTCGGGCATCTTCGCGTCGAACGCGGTGGGCGCGGTGTCGTTCCAGGTCGGCGGCGGCATCTCGAAGGAGGCCAAGGTGTTTGCGGCGACCGAGATCGCCGTGCTGTCGCGCAACCCCAACGTCGATGCGGTAAGCAAGGACATGCTGGGCTACTACCAGCGCTGCCTCGAGCTCCAGCAGCCCAGCATGAACGCCGGCTTCATCGCGGCCTGATCGGCGGCACGGCATGGACCCCCGCCTGCTTCGCCTCTACAGCGACGAGCTGACCCACCTGCGCGAGGTGGGCGCGGAGTTCGCGCACGAGTTCCCCAAGATCGCCTCGCGCCTGGGCATGGAAGGCATGGAGGTCACCGACCCCTATGTCGAGCGCCTGCTCGAAGGCTTCGCCTTCCTCGCCGCCCGCGTGCAGCTCAAGCTCGACGCCGAGCAGCCGCGCCTGATCGCCCACCTGCTGGAAGCGGCCTATCCCAACTTCCTCGCGCCGGTGCCGTCGATGATGGTGGCGCGCTTCGGCGTCGATCCGGCCGATCCCAACCTGGGCCGGGGCTATGCGCTGCCGCGCGGCAGCGCGGTCGTGTCGGAGCTGGCGCGCGGGCAGGACACGCACTGCGAGTTCCGCACCGCCCATGAAGTCACGCTGTGGCCGATCGAGCTGGTCGATGTCCAGTACTTCAGCTACGCGAGCGACCTGCCGCTCGCGCGGCTGCCCGGCGCCCAGGGCGCGCGCGGCGGCTTGCGCATCCGGCTGAGGAGCGGCGGTGGCGTGCTGTTCAACCAGCTCGGCATGGACCGGCTCGCGTTCTTCATCAGCGCGCCCGACGACGTCGCGTTTCGGGTCCACGAGCTGGTGCACGGCGCATCCGCCGGCACCCTGGTGCGCACGCCGGCGCCCGACCCGGCGCCGGCGGCCCAATGGCGCGGCCCCGACAGCGTCCAGGCGCCGGGCTTCGCCGCCGACGAAGCGCTGCTGCCGGAGTCGCTGCGCGCGTTCTCGGGCTACCGACTGATCCAGGAAGCGGCGTCCATGCCGCAGCGCCTGCTGTTCTTCGAGATCACGCAGCTGGCGGACCGCCTGGCCCGCGTGGCCGCCGACGAGCTAGAGCTGATCGTCTTCCTGCAGCGCGGCGACGCGGCGCTGGAGGCGCTGATCGACGCGAAGAGCTTGTCGCTGTTCTGCACGCCGGCGATCAACCTGTTCCACAAGCGGCTGGACCGCATCCAGCTCGGGCCGGGCGCCTGGGAGTACCACGTCGTGGCCGACCGCACGCGGCCGATGGACTACGAAGTGCACAGCATCGCCTCGGTGACCGGCTTCGGCACCGGGCGGGTCGGCCAGCAGGAGTTCCAGCCGCTGTACGCGACCTACCACGAGCCGCCCCCGGCGGGCCGCGGCGAGGCGCACGGCTTCTACACCGTGCGCCGCGAGCCGCGGCTGCTGTCGGCGCGGCAGAAGCAGCAGGGCACGCGCTCGTCGTACATCGGCGAGGAGGTCTATCTGTCGCTGGTCGATCCGCAGCACGCGCCGTACCGCGAGGACGTGCGCCAGCTCTCGGTGACCGCCTGGGTCAGCAACCGCGACCTGCCCACGCTGCTGCCGCACGGCAGCGCCGCCGAGGGCGGCGTGTCGGCCTGGAAGCTCGATTCGCCCGGCCCCGTGCTGCGGGTCGAGGTGCTGCGCGGGCCGACCCGTCCGGTCACGCGGCGCCCGGTCGGCGAGCTGGGCTGGCGGCTGGTCGACCACCTCACGCTCAACCACCTGTCCTTGGTCGGCGAGACGCCGGCCCATGCCGCGGCCGCGCTGCGCACCATGCTCCAGCTGTACGCGCCGCCCGAGGACGCGGCCTGGACGCGGCAGGTCGAAGGCGTGCAGGGCCTGCACGCCCGCTCGGTGGTGCGCCGGCTGCCTTTCGACGGGCCGCTCACCTTCGGCACCGGCATCCAACTGGTGCTCGAGCTCGACGAGCTCGCCTACCAGGGCACCAGCGCCTTCCTGTTCGCCAGCGTGCTCGAGCGCTTCTTCGCGCGGCATGCGGCGATCAACAGCTTCACCCAGCTCACGCTGCGCACGCCGCAGCGCGGGGAGGTGATGCGGTGGGCGCCGCGCATCGGCGTGCGGGAGACCATATGAGCCCCCAGGCCGTAGGGTGCCCACATGAAGCGTGACGCGGCAGTGGAGCCCGAGCCGCGCCAGGCGGCGCTCGCGGCCCTGTTCGAGGCGGTGCAGGCCGATCCGCGCGGACACGATTTCTTCGCCTTGCTGCGCCAGGTCGAGTCGATGCGACCCGACCTGCCGCGCTTCGGCCGTGCACCTCGGCCGTCGCAGGAGGCGCTGCGCCTGGGGCAGGTGCCGGAGCTCGATTTCGCGCCGGCGGCGCTCGAGAGCTTCGAGCCGTCCGCCAACGGCACGCCGCGGGTCGGCGTGCGCTTCTTCGGCCTGCTCGGACCGCAGGGCCCGATGCCGCTGCACTTCACCGAGTACGTGCGCGAGCGGCTGCGGCTGCGCGGCGATCCCACGCTCGCGCGCTTCCTCGACGTCTTCCATCACCGCCTGCTCGCGTTGTTCTACCGCGCCTGGGCGCAGGCGCAGCCGGCGGTCCACCAGGACCGGCCGCACGATGACCGCTTCGCCGCGTGGCTGGGAGCGGCGGCCGGGCTGGGCGGCGAAGTGCCGGGGCAGGGCAGCCTGCCCGCGTCGGCGCGACTGTTCCAGGCCGGCCTGCTGGGGGTTCGCAGCCGCCATCCGGAAGGCCTGGCCAAGCTGCTGTCGCAGTATTTCGCCGTGCCGGTGCGCATCGAGCAGCACGTGGCGCAGTGGCTGATGATCGACCGCGACGACCGCACCCGCATGGGCTTCGCGCGCAGCCGGCCCGAGCGCAGCCGCACGCCGTCGGCGCGGCTGGGCGTGTCGGCCACCAGCGGGCGCAAGCTGCGCGACCGCCAGTACAAGTTCCGCATCGCGCTGGGGCCGCTCACGCTGGACCAGTACCACGCCTTCCTGCCCGGCGGTGCCGCCTGGCTCGCGCTGCGCGACTGGGTGCGGCAGTACGCCGGCATCGACCTGCAATGGGACGTGCAGCTCACGCTCGCGCGAGCGCACCTGCCCGAGCCGCGCCTGGGCCGGCATGTCCGGCTGGGCGTGACGAGCTGGGCCGGCCGCGTCGACCGCTCGCGCGACCGCGACGACCTGCGCCTGCGGCCCGACACCTCCTTCCTGCTGCGTCGAAACGACTAGGAGCCTGCCATGCTCGAGATCTCGCGCACCGCCTTGTTCGGCAAGCTCAACCCGCTGGCCTACAAGGCCATCGAGGGCGCCACGGTGTTCTGCAAGCTGCGCGGCAATCCATACGTCGAGCTGCAGCACTGGCTGACCCAGATCCTCAACACGCCCGACTCCGACCTGCACCGCATCGTCAAGCACTACGGCCTGGACACCGCGGCGCTGGCCGCTGACCTCACAGCCTCGCTCGACCGGCTGCCGCGCGGCGCGAGCTCGGTGACCGACCTGTCGAGCTTCATCGAGGACACGGTGGAGCGTGCCTGGGTCTACGGCTCGCTGATGTTCGGCGACACCCAGGTGCGCACCGGCTACCTGGTGGTGGGTCTGCTCAAGACACACTCGCTGCGCAATGCGCTGATGTCGATCTCCAGGCAGTTCGAGCGCATCAAGATCGAGGACCTGACCGACAACTTCGTGCGCCTGCTCGGCGCATCGCCCGAGCAGGCGCTGAAGGCCAGCGACGGCAGCGGCGCGGCGGCGGAGCCGGGCGAGGCGAGCGGTGCCATCGCGCCCGCGGCCATGGGCAAGCAGGAAGCGCTCAAGCGCTACGCCATCGACCTGACCGAGCGCGCCCGCAACGGCGAGCTCGACCCGGTGGCCGGCCGCGACGAGGAGATCCGCCAGATCGTCGACATCCTCATGCGCCGGCGCCAGAACAACCCCATCCTCACCGGCGAGGCCGGCGTGGGCAAGACCGCGGTGGTGGAGGGCTTCGCCCAGCGCCTGGCCCAGGGCGACGTGCCGCCGCAGCTCAAGGAGGTGTCGCTGCACGTGCTCGACATCGGCCTGCTGCAGGCGGGCGCCAGCATGAAGGGCGAGTTCGAGAACCGGCTGCGCTCGGTGATCGATGAGGTGCAGGCCTCGCCCAAGCCCATCATCCTGTTCATCGACGAGGCCCACACGCTGATCGGCGCGGGCGGTGCGGCCGGCACGGGCGATGCCGCCAACCTGCTCAAGCCGGCGCTGGCGCGCGGCAAGCTGCGCACCATCGCGGCGACCACCTGGGCCGAGTACAAGAAGCACATCGAGAAGGACCCGGCGCTGACGCGGCGCTTCCAGGTCGTGCAGGTCGACGAGCCCAGCGAGGACAAGGCGGTGCTCATGCTGCGCGGCGTGGCCTCCATCCTCGAGCAGCACCACCGCGTCGCGCTGCTCGACGAGGCCCTGGTCGCGGCGGTGCGCCTGTCGCATCGCTACATCCCGGCGCGCCAGCTGCCCGACAAGGCGGTGAGCCTGCTCGACACCGCCTGTGCGCGCGTGGCGGTGAGCCAGCACGCCACGCCGGCCGAGCTCGAGGATTCGCTGCGGCGGCTCGATGCGCTGAAGGTCGAGCGCGACATCATCGGCCGCGAGGAGGCGATCGGCATCGAGGTCGGCGAGCGGCGCAAGCGCATCGTGCGCGCCATCGACGACGAGCAGACGCGCCTCGCCCTCCTGCAGCAGCGCCACGGCGAGGAGAAGGCGGTGGTCGACCGCATCCTCGAGATTCGTGCCACCTTGCGCGCGCAAGGCGTGGCGCCGGACCAGCCCGCCGCGCCCCCGCCCACGCCGGCCGAGCGCGAGGGCCTGCTGGCCGAGCTCAAGGCCCTGCAGGACACGCTGAACGACCTGCAAGGCGACTCCCCGCTCATCCTGCCCACCGTCGACGAGCAGGCCGTGGCCAGCGTGGTCCAGGACTGGACCGGCGTGCCGGTGGGCCGCATGGTGAAGAACGAGGTCGAGGCGGTGCTGCAGCTGGCCGACACGCTCAACCAGCGCGTGATCGGCCAGAAGCACGCGCTCGACATGATCGCCCGTCGCATCCAGACCTCGCGCGCGCGGCTGGACAATCCCAACAAGCCGATCGGCGTGTTCATGCTGTGCGGCACCTCCGGCGTCGGCAAGACCGAGACCGCGCTCGCGCTGGCCGAGGCGCTGTATGGCGGCGAGCAGAACGTCATCACCATCAACATGAGCGAGTTCCAGGAGGCGCACACCGTCTCCACGCTCAAGGGCGCGCCGCCGGGCTACGTGGGCTACGGCGAGGGCGGCGTGCTGACCGAGGCGGTGCGACGCCGGCCCTACAGCGTGGTGCTGCTCGACGAGGTCGAGAAGGCCCACCCCGACGTGCACGAGCTGTTCTTCCAGGTCTTCGACAAGGGCTGGATGGAAGACGGCGAGGGCCGCGGCATCGACTTCAAGAACACCATCATCCTGCTGACCAGCAACGTGGGCAGCGAGCTGATCATGAGCATGTGCCGCGATCCCGAGCTCATGCCCGAGCCCGAGGGCATCGCAAAGGCCTTGCGCGAGCCGCTGCTGAAGTCGTTCCCCGCGGCGCTGCTGGGGCGGCTGGTGACCGTGCCTTACTACCCGCTGTCCGACGAGATGATGGGCAACATCGTGCGGCTGCAGCTGGGGCGCATCCGCAAGCGCGTGGCCGACAACCACGGCATTCCGTTCGAGTACGGCGATGACGTGGTCAAGCTGGTGGTGTCGCGCTGCACCGAGGCGGAGTCGGGTGGGCGGGTGATCGATTCGATCCTCACCAACACGGTGTTGCCGCGGATCTCGCTGGAGTATTTGCGGCGGTTGACGGAGGGCAGCTCGCTGAGAGTGGTGCGGCTGGGAGTGAAGGACGGCGACTTCGAATACGCCTTCGATTGACGACGAACAGGGCCGTCGCGTCGCCTGGCGGGCTCGATTCCGGGCACGCCGACAGCCCCGGGGTCCCCGGGTACCACCCGTTCCCATGGGTGTCAATGGCAAGGTCTTGCCATCGACACTTTGGTATGCCCTCCAAATGATGGACGCACCTTGGCGGAGATTCGCTCCGACCTGTCTCGCCACCAGCGACGCCGCAATGCGTCGACACATGAGGGAGGGTTCAGCTATGGAGAGGGAATCGTTGGTTGTCGGCAAACGGTCGCGTCCGCTCGTCCTGGCCTGCTTGACCATCGTTCTTTCCGGTCTTCTGTTCGCTTCCGAGGCAGCCTTCGGGAAGGTCTGGGTTTTCGGCTCGAGAGCAATGCAAGGTCTCCCGGACTCTCCGAACGCGACCAACTTCGTGCACGTGGGCGAGCCCCGAGCCCGCGATCCCGGCAGGGACGGTGGAGGAAGCGACAAGCCCGCCTCGCAGGGGAATACAGATCAGGGAGACGAGGAAGAAAGCGAAGACGACAAGGACGACAAGAAGCCCGCATGCCAATCTGATCCGGCCAACCCCGTTTCGAAGAACCCGGTCATCATCGCGACGGGAGAGAAAATCCTCCCGCAGGTCGACTTCGCGGCCGGTGGCCCCTACGGCCTTGGATTGACGAGGACCTACAGAAGCAAGGCAACTGCTTCCACGTTCTTTGGTTCCAACTGGGCCTCGAGTCTCGACTTCCCGGCGGTGCAGGTGTCGGGTTGCTATGCATCGCCCGGTCCCGACCCGGAGTGCCTCGGACCCACAAAGATTACCCTCACGTTCCCGGGTGGCGCGAAGTATGTCTACGCCAAGGGGACCGGGTGGACGACATACCGTGTGAGCGGTTCCAATGCCATGGGCACGGCCGCTTGGAGCGATGCCAACGGCTACGTCACGTTGGTGATGGACCAGCAGCGCTTCGTGTTTGGCGCCTACGGCAGGCTGCAAAGCATCAGCACCGTGGGCGGCGCCACCTTGCTTGCAGTCACGTACGGGACCAACCCGACGCAACCGACACGCATCACGAATATCGCAGGGCAGTACGTTGATCTCACGTGGACCAACAACCGCGTGACCGCGGCAAAAGACCCGGCGGGTGGTGTGTGGAGCTACGGCTACAACGGCGGCGGCATGCTGACGACGGTGACGTCGCCTGGAACTGCACCGGATGCTCGCACCTACCACTACGAAGACGCGAACAACGGTACCCGATTGACCGGGATGTCCATCAATGGCGTGCGCTACAGCACCTACAAGTACTACGCCGACGGGCGCGTTCAGGAAAGCGGCCTTGGCGGTGGCGAGCAGAAGGACACTTTTGTCTACGGCACCAACACGACGACCGTCACCAACGCCGTCGGGCGAGCGTCGGCTTTGCGGCCGGTAAGCAAAGTTGCACGTGTGAAGGAAAGTGATGATGCTCCGAACACACCCAGCAGTTGGTCAATTCCTCTTTGTCGTTTCGGCATTCGCGCTGGGGCTGTCGTTGGGTACTGCGCTACCGTCGGCACGCCTAGTGGGCCTTGAGGTACTGGCACCGAAGGCTACCCATGCTGTCTCAGGCTATCTCGGCGGGATCGGAATTGCGTTGCTCATCGCCGGGATCGGATGGTTCCTTTGGGTCGCGGTGCGCTCGCTCATGGCCAAAGCCAAACTAACACGAGTGAGCCAAGACGAATCTGGCCGCCAATGGACCTTGCCGTTTGTTTGTACGGCGGCGGGCGTTGCACTTGCTCTTTGGTATGCATGGTCGTACGTGCATTCGACGTAAAGGCTGTTGCGTGCGTTTCCGACTTGACCCGATGGGCGATCGCGTCCGCGTCTGTTGTTGAATGCGGAAACGCGAGTGAAGCCGCGAGGATCAAGCCTTGATTCTTGCTGCTAGCCCTGGTGTTGAGAGCCTGAGCTACGCGTACAACTCGTTCCTCTACGTGAGCGTGCACGGCCACGCGCCGTCCGGGTGGTTGCCATGGCGATGATGCGCTGCGGCAGTGCTACTTGCGGTTCTTGTTGCTGCAGGCGGCTCCGACTTCGGCGAGACCCGATTACCGGCGAGTGGACCATCGACGACAAGCAGAAATCCCGCTTGCAAATGACATCGCCTGGAGGTTCGCATGAAATCACGATGGCTAGTCGAACTTGGCAAGTTCAACCGGACGCGAGCGAACCTTCTTAGGTCGGCAACGATCGGCTACGGGACGCTCGAATCGGTGCTCATGGCTGGTTGGGTCCTGTCCCGGAAAACGTGAACAGAGTCGATGCAGCTTTCTTGAGATCGACAGCGCTGACATCACATGCGACAAGATGCGGCGGCGACTTCGAGTGCGGGGTTCGACCGCGGGCGGGCCGTCGGTCGATGGTGGGGACGTCCCGGGTTGCACCCGGGCTACGGCGTCGAGGCGGGCGACACCCGGGAGCGCCCATCAGGACCGCCTCCGATGACTTTCGTCCCTTTACCCCGTCGCGGCCACAGCCAACCATGCGCCCAGCCGCCGACAACCGGTGAAGGCCGGACATGCCGCCCCCCATCTCCATCACCACACCCCTGCCTGCCGCCGACCTGCTGTTCGAGTCGATGACCGCATCGGCGGGCTTGAGCATGCTGGGCGAGACGCAGCTCACGCTGCTCAGTCCCAAGCCCGACCTCAAGCCCGACGACGTGCTGGGCAAGCCGTTGACCGTGACGGTGCAGCTGCGCGACGACGCCAAGCGCTTCTTCCACGGCTACGTCACGCGCTTCGGCGCCGGCGTGCACCGCGGCAGGCACTTCGTCTACCACGCCACCGTCAATTCGTGGCTGTGGTTCCTCACCCGCACCGCCGACTGCCGCATCTTCCAGGAGCAAAGCGTTCCCGACATCGTCAAGAAGGTGTTCGAGGACCACGGCATCGCCAACTTCGAGTTCAAGCTGTTCCGCAGCTACCGCAAGTGGGTGTACTGCGTTCAGTACCGCGAGAGCGACTACAACTTCGTCGCGCGGCTCCTGGAGCACGAGGGCATCTATTGGTACTTCGAGCACCGCGACGGCCAGCACAAGCTGATGCTGGTCGACTCGCAGAGCGCCCACGACGCCGCGCCGGGTTGCGAGTCGCTGCCGTACGTGGAGACCGGCTCCGGCGTCGCGCCCGACACCGACTGCGTGTCCGACTGGTCGTTCTCGCGCGAGGTGCGCACCGGCAAGGTCGTGCTCACCAGCTACGACTTCGAACGTCCGTCGACCGACTTGAAGGTCAAGGCCGACAAGTCGCGCAGCTACACCCTGTCGGACTACGAGGTCTTCGACTTCCAGGGCGACTACGTGCAGTCGGGCGACGGCTCGCAGTGGGCCGAGGACCGCATGGACGAGCTGCAGACGCCGTTCCAGTCGCTGCAAGGCGCGTCCAACGCGCAGGGAATCCGCGTCGGGCACCTCCTCAAGCTCACCAACCATCCGCGCAAGGACCAGAACGAGAAGTTCCTCGTCACGTCGATGTCGGTGCATGCGCACGTCGAGGGCTACGAGTCGGGCAGCCCGGCCGGCGGCTATCGCTGCGAGTTCGCCGCCATCCCGGCGGCGCAGCAGTTCCGTCCGCCCCGGCGCACGCCCAAGCCCTTCATGCAAGGCCCGCAGACGGCGGCGGTGGTGGGCCCGGGCGGCGAGGAGATCTTCACCGACAAGTACGGCCGGGTGAAGCTGCAGTTCCACTGGGACCGCTACGGCAAGAAGAACGAGAAGAGCTCGTGCTGGGTGCGCGTGGCGCATCCGTGGGCGGGCAAGAACTTCGGGATCGTCGACATCCCGCGCATCGGCCAGGAGGTCGTGGTCGACTTCCTCGAGGGCGACCCCGACCAGCCGCTCATCACGGGCCGGGTCTACAACGCCGAGCAGATGCCGCCCTGGGACCTGCCGGCCAACGCCACGCAGTCGGGCATCCTCACGCGCTCCAGCAAGGGCGGCGGCTACGGCAACGCCAACGCGATCCGCTTCGAGGACAAGGCCGGCAGCGAGCAGCTGTGGATCCACGCCGAGAAGAACCAGGACATCGAGGTCGAGAAGGACGAGACCCACTGGGTGGGGCACGACCGCAAGAAGACCATCGACAACGACGAGACCACCCACGTCAAGCACGACCGCACCGAGACGGTCGACAACCACGAGACCATCACCATCGGCGTCGACCGCACCGAGAAGGTGGGCAACAACGAGAAGATCAGCATCGGCGTCAACCGCACCGAGGACGTGGGCGCCGACGAGAAGATCAGCATCGGCGCCAACCGCACGGAGAACGTCGCGGCGAACGAAACCATCTCGATCGGCGCCAATCGTTCGATCTCGGTGTCGGGCAGCGAGACGGCGTTCGTCGCGCTTCAGCGCACCCACACGGTGGGTGTCAACGAGACCATCGCCATCGGCGCAGCACAGCAGGTCGGCATCGGCGCCGCCCAGACGATCGCGGTCGGTGCGGTGCAGAGCATCACGGTGGGGGCGAACCAGTCGACCAAGGTCGGTGCCAGCCAGAGCACCGTCGTCGGCGCGAGCCAGAGCACCCAGGTGGCGTCGGACCGGGCGGTCAAGGTGGGCGGCGGCCAGTCGACGACGGTCGGCAAGGGCCGCACCGCGTCGATCGCCGACGACGAGACGCTGAAGATCGGCAAGAACCTCATGATCGACGCCGGCGACTCGGTCTCGATCAAGACCGGCAGCGCCAGCATCACGATGAAGAAGGACGGCACGATCACCATCAAGGGCAAGGACATCACGATCGACGGATCGGGCAAGGTCAACATCAAGGCCGGCGGCGACCTCATCGCCAAGGGCTCGAAAGTCCTCGAGAACTAGGGTCCGCCCCCATGCACGACTGCGCCACATCGACCATCGACGACGAGGCGCTGGGCTACGACCCGCTGGGTGAACTGCTCGCCCGGCCGACGCGGCTCGTGCAACCCCGCGAAGCAGCCGTCGCGGCCGCGTCCGGCGCGGTGGTCGGAGAGCTGATCGCGATCGCCGACACCGGGCGCACGCCGCTGGTGTGCTACCCGGGCCAGCCCGGCGCGCAAGCCCTCGCGGCCAGGACCGTCGTGCCGCTCGGGGGCGAGCATGTCGGGCGCGCGCTGCTGCTCGTGTTCGAGCACAACGACCCGGCCCGACCCGTCGTCATGGGCGTGCTGCACGAGGCGGCGCCCGGGTCGCCGGAGCACCCACCCGCCAGCGTGCATGTCGCAGCCGACGGGCAGCACCTGACGGTCAGCGCGGGCGAGGAACTGGAACTGCGCTGCGGCCGCGCGCGCATCCTCCTCACGCGCGACGGCACGGTGCACATCGAGGGCCAGCGCATCGTCAGCCGTGCCGACGGCGTGAACCGGATCCTCGGCGGATCCGTGCAGATCAACTAAGCCGTGAAGGGCCCGGTCATGCGGCAAGGGGAGGGAAGCCGGCCGTGGCGCTGACCGTCTTCGCGGAGAACATGGGCTTCTTCCACAAGGGAAGCGGCGGCTTCGCCGTCGCCCCGGGCGACGTCTGCCTGACCCCGCCGACGCCGCCCGCCGGGCCGCTGCCGGTGCCGTACGTGAACAACTTGAAGGCCGGCGACCTGAGCAAGGGCAGCAAGTCGGTGCTGATCGATGGTGAGCCGACCGCGCTGGAGGATCAGTCGGAAGTTGCCACGAGCACCGGCGACGAGGCCGGAACGCAGGGCGGCAACGTCATCACCCACAAGACCAAGGGGAAGGGCATCTTCAACCTGTGGTCCTTCACCGTGCAGGTGGAGGGCAAGGGGGTCTGCCGGCACGGCGACATGATGGGGCAGAACGGCGCGTCCGCGCCGCAAGGCTGCTACGACATGCAGGCCGTCGCCAGCTTCAACCCGCCCGGCTGGGTCAAGATGGGCCAGCCTTGCACCAAGCCTTACGTGCGTCCCGCAGAGGGCGATCCCAACGCGGCCCAGCGCGCGGCGATCGCCGGCCAGACCTGCTGGTGGAACGGGTGCTCCAATCCGGCGACGGTGCCGGACCACCAGCCGCCGCTGAAGGTGGCATGGGAACAGGGCGGCTGCCACAACGAAGCGAAGTACAAGGCTTGGGCGGCGTCGACGGCCGCCACGCCCAAGGGCCACTGCCTCAGCCATTCGAGGAGCCAGGGCGGCCACGTCAGCGGGTTCACCCGCACACTGAAAGCCGGAACGAGCCTGGCCAACGCACTCAAAGCGCTCTAGCAGCCGGCCACGAACAGGAGGTCACGCAGTGAATCGGTACCAGGTACTTTTCGACGCCTACGTCCGCGAGCTGGAAGCGGCGCAGGCCTACACCCTGCAATGGTGGGACGACCTCGTCGCGCGCGAGGCCTCGCAGCAGGGCCCGGACGAGGATGCCGAAGCCGAGGTGCGGCGCAGGTGGCCCATGGGACCGGCTTCGCACCCCCGGGTGATCGCCGTGTTCCGCAAGCACTTCCTGCTGTGCGAGGCGCTCAACGAGCAGCTCGCACAGGGTCTGTCCGACCAGCCTCCCGAGCCGCCCCCGACCGAAGACGACTGGGGCGATCAGCCCGAGGAGGGCGCATCGGACGACTACTGGGCCGAGGAGCATCCGATCGAGCCGCCCGTGTTCATGTTCGACCTGTTGGAAGGCCGTCACCCCGACCTGCGCGAGTTCATGACCTTCTACGTCTACAACGCGATCGGCGAGCGCAACGGCCGCTCGGTCTGAACCACCGGAGACACCTGATGTTCACCATCGATTCGGCGAAACGCGACCGCGGTCTCCACCGCCTGCTCAACGGACCGCGCGACGTCCGCGACTCCGGCGCGGTCGACGACGACGTCGACTTCCAGCATGCCGCGCCCGAATACCGCGACCTGTTCGAGCAGTACAGCGGCGCGCTGGTGCCGGAATGCGCACGCGCAGCTGCCGAGTGGGACGCCGCCCTGAGCCAGAGCATGCAGGCCGACGCGGAAACGATGTGGTTCCAGAGCCCGGCCGGCCCGGCCACGAAGCCGAGCCTGGTCGCGTTGCTGCGCGACTACTGGCTCGCCTGCGCCGGCCTGCCTGCGCGCAATCCCTCGCTGCGCCCGCTCGCGCCGGAGGTCTTCATGCTCAAGTGGGTGGTCGAGCGCTTCGGCGCCGACCACGAATGCGTGCAGGTGCTGGCCTGCATGCCCTACTGGCCGATCGGAATGGACGAGCAGGGCCACTGGGTCTGAGGGGCGCGCAGTGTCCTTCCAAACCGCCCTGGTGAACCGAACGCCCTTCGCGGCGACCAAGCTCGTGCTGCCGGACGAGCAGGGTCAGGAAGCCGTGCTGGTGCTCGTGCGCGCGGCCTTCAGCGCCCGCGGTCCGGACCCGCTGCGACCGGCCGACCCGCAACCGGAGATCCCGCTGGGCGACATCTACGTCGCTCCCGAGCGGCCCGAATCGAGCAGCATCCTGCACGAAGCCGAAGTGGCGCTGCACAAGCCGAGGGTCGACGTGCTGCTGTCCGGCAGCGCCCGCAGTCCGGCCGGCCACAGCGCGACGCAGCTGCGGGTCGAGCTCGCCGTGGCGGACATCCGCAAGGAGCTGATGGTGAGCGGCGACCGCGACTGGACGCTGTCGGTCCTCGGGCGGCGGCCTTCGTCGCCACGGCCGTTCCTCGCCATGCCGCTGGTCTACGAGCGCGCCTTCGGTGGCAGCATCAGGAACCCCCAGGGGGAGATCGTGCGGGTCGATGCGCGCAATCCGCTCGGCATCGGATTCGAAGGTGCGCGCTCGGCCGATCCGCAGGTCGCCTCGCTGCTGCCCAACATCGAATACCTGCGCGACCGCATGGACGACCCGGATGACCGCCCGGTGCCGGCCGGCCTGGGCGTCGTCGGCCGCGGATGGCTGCCCCGGCTGCCGCTGGCCGGTACGTACGACGACCGTTGGCGAGCGCGCCGCTGGCCCTTGCTGCCTGAAGACTTCCAGCCCGAGCACTACCAGTGCGCGCCGCGCGACCAGCAAAGCGCGACGCTGGTCGGCGGCGAGACGGTGCGGGTGCGGCAGGTCACCGAGTCGGGCGACTGGCAGTTCCGCCTGCCACGCCTGGACGTGCCGGTGACGCTGATGTTCGACGGTGCGGTGGAGCACGCCGTGCCGCGGCTGGACACCGTGCTGATCGATGCCGATCGCGAAGAGGTCTCGATGACCCTGCGCCTGTGCGTGCGCACGCGACGCAACCGCGGCCTGCTGCGCGAGATCGTCGTCGGGCATGCCACTCCCGCCTACCTGCGTGCCAGCGGCGCGGGCAAGCGCTTCATCGACTGGTCGGGGGGCCGCAGCCGCGTGCCCTGCCACGACTGAGCGCCGCCATGGACCGAGCCCTGAGCGTGCTGCGCCTGGGGGCCGTCACCCCGGTCGGGCTCACGGCGGCGCAAACGGCCGCGTGCGTGCGTGCGGGCCTCTCCGGTTTCGTCACCCGGCAGCTGCTGCCGCCGCCGGCCGAGCCGACGATCTGCGCCACCGTGCCGGCGAGCCGGCGGCTGAAGCGCTCGCCGCGCGAATGGCTGCTCAACCTCGCGACACGTGCCGCCGCGGAGTGCCTGGCCGACTTCGCGCCGTCGCAGCCGGTCGCGCTGCTGCTCGCCGTGCCCGAGCCGTTCCGCCATCACCCGGCGCTGCACGGGCGCTCCGACGCCGCCACGCTGGCCGAGCTGCAGACGCGCCTGGCGCGGCGTCTTGCGCCGGCCTCGCGGGTGCTGCGTTCCGGGCAAGCGTCGGTCTGCCAGGCGCTGCTGCAGGCCCGCTCGCTGCTCAACGCCGGCGAGGTTACGGCCTGCCTCGTCGGGGGTGTCGATTCGCTGCTCGAGCCGGCCGACATCGATCGATTGCAGCGCTCGGGCTGGCTGCACGGCCCGGACAATCCGCAGGGCCTCATCCCCGGCGAGGGCGCCGCCTTCCTGCTGCTGGGCGGTGACGCCGGGCAGCCCGCGGCGCCACCGCTGGCCCGCATCCTCGCCGCCGCCACCGCCCAGGAGCAAGACCACGCGCTGACCGAGCGCTTCGCCTGCGGCGACGGGTTGCGCGCAGCGATCGAGACGGCGTTGCAACAGGCCGGCGTGCCCGAGGCCGAGGTGAAGCTGCGGGTGACCGACATGAACGGCGAGCGCTACCGCGCCTGGGACTCGATGCTGGCGGCCGGCCGCAGCTACGGCACCCGCCGCGAGACCTTTCCGGTCTGGCATACCGCATCCCGCCTCGGCGATCTCGGCGCGGCGGCGGGCTTCGCCGGCGTCCTCTGTGCGGCCATGGGCTTGCATCGGGGCTATGCGCCCGGGCCGACGGTGGTGTGCGAATCCGCGTCCGACGAAGGACTGCGTGGCGCTTGCGTCATGGTGCCGGCGCGCGGTGCGCCGCTGCCGCCGTTCCTGTCGCGCCTCCATGCGGAGCAGGGCGCGGCCGTCGTCAGCGAGAGCTGATGGCAGCGCTGGTGCGTGCTCGCATGAAGGGACACCCCGCGCCGCAGCACCTCGTCGATCAGATCGTTTCCGACGCGGCGTTCCTGGCCTGCCACCGGCCGCGGCAGTTGGCCCGGCCCGATGCCGACCTCGACTTCATCGTGTCGATCGACGAGCGGCTGGAAGCGCTGGTCGACGCGGCCCGGGCCGCCGGCATGCAGGCCGTGTCCGCCGCCGACGCGGCATTGGCCAACGATGCAGGCGGCGAGGCCTTTCTTCCCGCGCTGCTCGCCTTCGAGCGACGCGACACGCGGCGCATCGAGTCGCTGCTGGCGCTGGCCGAGGCCGTCCCCGGGCGCATGGCCGATCTGGCGAGTGCCCTGATGTGGGTCTCGGCGCGCCATCTGAAGGGCTTCGTGCCGCTCCTGCTGCGGCACGGAACCGAGGCGGGCCGCGTGCTTGCGGTGGAGGCTTGCGTGCGGCACCGGGTGAGCGCCGAACAGGTGGTCGCGCAGGTCGCTGCCGACCGCACGCCGGCCTCGCGAACGCGGGCCCTGGCCGCGATCGGCGAGCTCGGGCTCCCGTCGCTGTCGCCGCTGTGCCGCCCGGCCTGCGCCGACCCCGAGCCGCGGGCCCGTTTCGCCGCGGCGCGCTCGGCTTTCCTCCTCGATCCGGCGCTCGACTGGGCGCAGGACCCGTTGCGCGCCTTCTGCCTGGCCGACGGCGCGTGGCGCGTGCCTTCGATGCAGCTTCTGCTGGCGCGCCTGCCGACCCCGCATGCACACGAGCTCCTCGTCCGCCTGCGCGCCGCGGGCGCGTCGACACAGCAACTGGTCGATGGCGCCGCCTTGTGCGCGGACGCCGCCTACCTGCCGTGGCTGCTCTCGCTGCTCGACAGTCCGGAACAGGCGCCGGCCGCGGCACGGGCCATCGAACAGATCACCGGCCTGCGCGCGCCGCCGGGGCCGGAGGGCTTCGAGGCGTTGAAGAGCTCGTGCGCGAGCCGCGCGTTCCCCACGGGCACGCGGCTGCTTCTCGGCAAGCCTTGCGATGCGGCGGTCGCGGAGGTCGCGCTGCGCGACGGCTTCCAGCACGAGCGCCTGGCCGCCGCCCTGTACCTGTACGACCGGGCCGGCATGCCGGGGCTGTTTCCCTGCGACGCGCCCGGATGGCGGCAGATGCGCATCCTTGCAACATCTCCTGCGCCGGAGTGACTTTCGGTCATTGAACCGCCGTGGCGCCGGTCCGAGTATCCACAGGCATGACTGCCCAGGGTGCGCTCGATGTCGACAAACGGAGATCCGGCGGCGTTTCGTCCCGACCCCCCCGCCGGAGCTGAGGCGAGCACCCTGGTGACACCCACACCCGCCGACGACGAGATCACCCGCATCTCACCGGTCACGGGGCCTACGCCGGCGCCGCGCCACCATGCCGGCGGACTGGGCCTGCCCGGCCAGCCGGCCGCGCCCGACCCCAAGCCGATCGAGATGCCGCCGCACGAGTCGCCCTATCCGGTCACCCAGACCCTGCCCGGCGACGCCACCCAGGCCAATGCGCCGGTCGTGCGCCAGGTCGGCCGCTACCTCATCCAGGATCGCCTCGGCCGCGGCGGCATGGCCACCGTCTTCCGCGCCCACGACCCCGGCATCGGCCGCGACGTGGCGATCAAGTTCCTGCACGCCACCCTCTGCGAAGACGCCGAGTACCGCGGTCGCTTCCTGCGCGAGGCGCGCGCCGCCGGCGGGCTGTCGCACCCGAACATCGTCACCGTGCACGACGTCGGCGAGATCGAAGGCCGGCCCTACATGGCCATGGAGCTGCTGCACGGCGAGCCGCTGTCCGACCTGATGGCCGCCAACAAGCCGATGCCGGTGCGCGACGTGGTGATCATGGGCATCCAGCTGGCGCGCGCCCTCGACTACGCGCATGCCCACGGCATCGTCCACCGCGACATCAAGCCCGGCAACATCGTGCGCCTGAAGGGCACCAACACCATCAAGGTCACCGACTTCGGCATCGCCCACATGGAGTCGACCGGCACCGGCGAGCAGCGCACCCGGGTCGGCGACGTGCTCGGCACGCCGCAGTACATGTCGCCCGAGCAGACCCAGGGCGAGAAGCTCGACGGGCGCTCCGACCTGTTCTCGGCCGGCATCATGTTCTATCAGATGCTCACCGGGCAGCGTCCGTTCCAGGGCGACAGCCTGGTGGCGCTGGCGATGAAGATTGCCCACGAAGAGCCCATCCCCATCGAGAAGCTGCGCCCCGACCTGCCGCATGCGATGCGCCGCATCGTCGAGCGCTGCCTGGCCAAGCCGCGCGACCGCCGCTTCCAGACCGGGCGCGAGCTGTCCGATGCGCTGAGCCGCGTGCTGTCCGACCTGGACGAGGCGGCGCGCAATCGCGAACGCCCGCGCATCGTGCCGCTGCGCGTCAAGTGGGCGGCCACCATGGCCTTCATCGTGGCGGTCGTGATGGCGTTGTCGGCCTCGCTCATCACGCAGCGCCAGTACGCCGCCATGCTCCGGCAGGTCACCGACAACGGTGCCTCGCTGGCGCGCTTCATCGCGGCACAGAACGCGGTGCCGGCGCTGTCCGAAGAATGGCCGACCGTGGATGTCGCCGTGCAGGAGATGATGAAGACCGGCGACTTCAAGAGCATCACCGTGTTCGACCGCGAAGGCGTGGTGCGCGCCGCCGGCGATCCGGCGCTGGTCGGGCAGCGCTACAAGCCGCCGGCCGCCGAGCCGCTGGGCACGCGCACGGGCGGCGTGGCCATGAGCCGCAGCTCGGAGCAGGGCGAGCCGGTGCTCGGCTTCGAGGCGCCGATCACCTTCCAGGGCAAGGCGGTGGGCGGCGTCGCGCTGGGCCTGCCCGAGCGGCCGCTGGTGCATGTGGCGCGCCTGTCCATGGGGCTGATGGCCGCGCTGGTGCTCGTCACGGTGCTGGCGGTCGCGATCGCGATGTACTTCGTCGCCAACTGGTTCGCCCAGCCCATCAAGCTGGTCAGCGAGGCCATGGGCGAGATCGCCAAGGGGCGCTTCGACCACCGCATCGCCGAGCCGCGCAAGGACGAATTCGGCCTCCTGTACGCCGCCTTCGACCGCATGGCGCAGGCCCTGCAGGACACACGTTCCGGCGCGGGGTCGTCGCCGCCGACGCCCACGCCGGTGCGCAGCGCGATGGCGGCCGCGTCGCCGGCCACCATGCCCACGTCGCGCCCGCTGTCCTCGGCGCCGGCCGACTCGGTGGCCGTGCCGGCGCCGCCGAACACGGGTTCCGCGCCGTCCAAGCCCTCCGCCTGAGACGCGCATGACCGGCATCGTGCGGCTCGTGCTCGTCGCCTTCGTGTGCGTGCTCGCCGCCTGCGGCACGACCGCACCGCCGCCGGCGCCCGGCCCCACTGCGCCGGCCGCGCGCGGACCGGCGGGTGGCTCCAGCGGCGAGATCCTCGGCCAGAGCGATCGCTTCATCGTGTACAGGCCCGGCCCCGACGACAGCCTGCGCTCGATCGCGGCGCGCTTTCTCGGCAGCGAAGACCGCTACTGGGCCATCGGCGACTTCAACAACGTGAGCCGTGCCGAGGCCGGCCAGCCGCTGGTGGTGCCGCTGGTCAACCTGAACCCCACCGGCGTGTACGCCGACCAGTACCAGACGGTGCCGATTCTTTGCTACCACCGCTTCGGCACCGGCGGCGGCAAGATGGTGGTGTCGCCCTCGGCCTTCGCCGCGCAACTCGACTGGCTGGCGCGCAACGACTACCACGTCGTGCGCCTGGCCGAGCTGGTGGCGTATCTCGAGGGCAGGCAACCGCTGCCCCGGCGCTCGGTGGTCATCACCATCGACGATGGCTACGAGTCGGTGCACCGCTACGCGCTGCCGCTGCTGCGCAAGCACGGCTTTCCGGCCACCTTGTTCGTCTACACCGATTTCGTCGGCGCGGGCGACGCGCTGAGCTGGCCGCAGTTGCAAGACCTCGCCGCGTCGGGCCTGGTCGACGTCCAGGCGCACTCCAAGTCGCACCGCAACCTGATCGAGCGTCCCGCGACCGAGACCGACGGGCAATACCGGCAGGGCATCGAGACCGAGGCGCGTGCGCCGCGCGAGATCCTCGAACGCCGCCTGCCGGTGCAGGTGCGCCACTACGCCTTTCCCTACGGCGACGCGAACGAGGCCGTGCTGGAGGTCCTCGCGCGCCAGCGCTACGAGCTGGCGGTCACCGTGAATCCGGGCGGAAACGCCTTCTTCGCGCAGCCGCTGATGCTTCGGCGGACCATGATCTTCGGCGACCACGACCTGGAAGCCTTCAAGTCCCGGCTGCAGATCAGCCGCGGGATCGGCAGCCCATGACGCGCGCCATCCGAATCGCGACGGCATGTGTCGCCGCCGTGCTCGCGGCCTGCGGCGCGGTGCCGTCCCCGGACGGGGCGCCGGCACCACAGGACGAGGCCCAGGCCCCGGCGCGGCTGCCACAGGCCAACGGCTTCGAGCAGCGTCTTCGCGACCGCGCGCTCAGCCAGGGCCGGCAGGGTCGACTGGCCGAGGCCGTGCTGTCGTGGGAGATCCTCAACGTGCTGCGTCCGGAGCGTCCCGAGTACCGCGAGCGCCTCGACGAGACGCGCCGGCTCATCGCCGTCGCGGTGCCCGAGCGCATGCAGCGCGGTGCCCAGGCGCAGCGGCGCGGCGAGCTCGACCTGGCGACCACCCAGTACCTCGCGGCGCTCGCGTTGCAGCCCGACCAGCCGCAGGCCGCGGAGGCGCTGCGCCAGATCGAGCGCGAGCGCAACAAGCGCAGCTACCTGGGCAAGCCCTCGCGCGTCACGCTGACCCGCCGCGCCACCGCCGAAGCGCAGATGGCCGCCGTCCCGCCCGACCGCAACGACCTCGAGCATGCCGCGATGCTGGCGACCCAGGGCGAGTTCGACGATGCCATCGTGCTGCTCGAGCGCCAGCTCGTCGCCGACCGGCGCGACGCCACCGCCTGCCAGATGCTGGCCGACATGTACTTCCAGAAGGCCGAGAAGATCGCGCCGCGCGACAAGGCCGGCGCCATCGCATCGCTGGAAAAGAGCCTGCGCCTGGACGGCTCGAACACCCGTGCCGCGGCGCGGCTGCGCCAGCTGAAGAACGGCGGTGCGTCGACGGTGGCGCCGGTCGCGATGGCCGCGCCGGCGCATGGGTGCGCGTCGGTGAGGTGACGGTGTGGCCCGGGTGCAACCCGGGGGGGAGCGTCCCGGGTTGCACCCGGGCTACAACTTCACAGCTTCTTGACCTTCTCTTTCAACGTCAGCGCGCGCTGCTTCTCCAGCTTCGCGGTGTCGTTGCCCGGATCGACCGCGAGCACACGGTCCCAGCCCCGGATGGCGCCGTCGAGGTCCTGGCGTGCGAAGGCCGTGCGCGCCGCCAGCGAATGGCGCTGCACGAGCTGCTTCTTGACCTGCTCGGCCTTGGCTTCGGCGATGGGCTGGTCGAGGCCGGCGGCGCGCCGGTACTCGGCCAGCGCGCGATCGAGATCGCCGGCCTTCTCGGCCGTCTCGGCGCTGCGCAAGGCCTTCTCGCCGGGCGTGGGCTCGGGCGGGGGCGGCGGCGCCACGACCACCGGCGGCGGGGGCGGCGCGGCAACCGGCGGCGCAGCGGCTTCGACCCGCGGCGCTTCGCGCGGCGGCGCCTCGCGTGGCGTGCTCGGCGGCGGTGCCTTGCCGGGGATGCGCAGCGTCTGCCCGCCCGCGACCTGCTTGGGCACCGCGATGTTGTTGTAGCGCGCGAGGATGTAGAACAGATAGATGTCGCCGAGGAACCGGCCGGCGATCACCGACATGGTGTCGTTCTGGCGCACGACATACGGGAAGGACTCGCGGCCCAGTGTGGCGACGGGATCGGCCGTGATCTGGCGCATCAGGCTGAGGGCCAGCTTGCTGGCCGGGTCGGCGGCCAGCGCGCGTTGCAGCTCGGCCTTGGCCTGCTCCTCGTTGCCGCCTTCGAGCAGCACCGCGGCGTTGAGGGCGATCTTGTGGGCCTGCTGCTGGGTGGCCGGCGACGCCGGGGCGGAGGGCGTGGTCGCCGGGGGAGGCGCCTCGGGCGCGGGCGCTTGCCCGGGTGAGGCAGCGCCGGGCGCACCGGGTGCAGGCGCCGTGGTCGGCACCTGGCTGCACGCCGCCAGCATGCTGGCGCAGGCAAACAACAGGACGACTCGCGGGTTGGGCATGGGCGGGGTCGCGGTGTTCGGAAGTAAGGCACGCGCCGGCGCGGCCGCGCCGGTCTGACCGGCGCAGTGTCTCTCGGAAGGGTGCCCGGTGTGCGTGACTTTTGGTCATTGCAAACCCGAGGGCCGATCCGGAGCATCGCCCGAACCCGCCGCTCCGCTTCTCGGCCGATGACGCTACGCCTGGCACGCCAACCGGTTCCCGTGGTCGTGCAGCAGCACGCCGATGACAGCGCGAATCAGCGCCAGCGCATCGAGGCGGCGCGGCTGCACTGCGTGCTGGTCGGGCAACGCCGTTGTTCCCGGTGTGCGCACCGGCGTGGCGGCAGCAGCGGCACCTCGCGTCGGAGTGACTTTCGTACATTGCTGGCGAGCGCCCCGGCGACGACCATGGCCTGGCCCGAGGGATGACCACCATGACCCTGACCCTGCGCGCGGTCTCGCTGAACGATCTGCCGCTCACCCAGCCGATCACGGCGCATTTCGATCTGCAGGGCGGCACCATCGGGCGCGCCGACCACAACACCCTCGCGCTGCCCGACCCCGAGCGCCACATCTCGCGCCAGCAGGCCGAGATCAGCGCCGGCCGCTCGGGCTACGTGATCAAGAACGTCGGCAGCGCCAACCCCATCGTCGTTCGCAACCAGTCGCTGGCGCAGGGCGAGTCGGCGCCGCTGGCGCACAGCGACCAGGTGCGCATCGGCGGCTACCTGCTCGAGGTCATCGACGATGCCGCCGGCAGCTCCGAGGCGACCACCATCACGCGTGGCCGTGCGGCGGTCGAGGCACTGACGCCGGCGGGAACCGCGGCGTCGCGCGGCGCCGCTCCGGCGGCCGGCGCCGGCCTGGGGGAGCTGGCCGCGCCCCTGTCGCGCAGCAACCCCTTCGCCGAGCTGCTGGGCGATCCGCCGGGGCCGACGCCGCGGGCCCTTGCCGCACCCGTGGCCGGCACGCCGGGGCGACTGCCTGACGACTTCGATCCCTTTGCCACCCCGCTGCCCGTGGCGGCGCCGCCCGCCGCACCGCTCGCGCCGGCCGGCGCAGGCCCGTTCGACGACTTGATCCCCGCTGCCGCGCCGGCATCGATCGACGAGCTGTTCGGCTTGCAAGGCGGCGCGCGGCGCGATCCGCTGGCCGACTTCATGGCCGGCGTCGCGGTGCCCGGCGCCGATGCGCGACCGCCCGGCGCGCCGGCCTTGTCCACCGATCCGCTCGCGTTGTTCGGCGCCCCCACCGAAGCCGTGCCGGGCATCGATCCGCCGCCCGAGGTCATGCCCGACCACACGCCCGAGCTGCGCGCGGCGTTCCGTCCGCCCGAGCCGGTCCGCGCGGCGCCCGTGGTCGAGCCCGAGCCGCCCCCTGCCGCTGCGGAAGTGCCCACCGTCCCGCCCAGCGTGCCGCAGGGCGACACCGCGGCGTTGTGGGCGGCGTTCTGCCAGGGGGCGGGCATCCGGCTCCAACCGCCGCAAGGCCTGAACCCCGAGCTGATGCGCGTCGTCGGCACGCTGCTGCGCGCGGCGGTCGACGGCAGCCAGCAACTGATGGCGGTGCGCTCGGCGACCCGCCACGAGCTGCATGCGCAAGTCACGGTGATCCGGCCGCGCAACAACAACCCGCTCAAGTTCTCGCCCGACGCGCAATCGGCGCTCGAGCAACTGCTGCAGCCTCCCTTGCGCGGCTTCCTGCCCGGCCCCGAGGCGATGACCGACGCGATGAACGACCTGGTGGGCCACGCCATCGGCACCATGGCTGGCACGCGTGCCGCGCTCGAGGGCGTGCTGGCGCGCTTCGCGCCGCGCGAGCTCGAGGCCAAGCTGGTGGGCCGCTCGGTGCTCGACAGCGTCCTGCCCATGAACCGCAAGGCAAAGCTCTGGGAGCTGTACCTGCAGCACTACGAAGGCATCCGCGACGAGGCGCAGGAGGATTTCCATGCGCTGTTCGGCAAGGCCTTCCTCGCCGCCTACGAGCAGCAGCTCGAGCGGCTGCGTCGCGACAAGTCGGCACCTCCTGCGTGAGCACGCCGTGCTCGACGTCGCCGTCGCCACCCGCAGCGAGCGCGGCCAGCGCGCAAGCAACCAGGACAAGGTGCGGGTGTGCCGCGAGGGAGCGCGATGGGTGGCGGTGCTGGCCGACGGCGCCGGCGGGCACGTGGGTGGCGAGGAAGCGTCGCGCCGTGCGGTCGAGCACCTGGAGTCGGCGCTGCATGAATCGGCACCCGAGTTCGATGCGCTCTCGCTGACCCAGGCGGTGTTGTCGGCGCATGCGCAGGTCCAGCGTGCGCAAGGCGATGCGCAGGGCCTGGAGCGCATGCATTCCACCGTGGTGGTTTTGTGGATCGACATCGACGGCGATCGCGCGCTGTGGTCGCATGTGGGCGACTCGCGGCTGTACCACGCACGGCGCGGGGCACTCACGCTGTTGACGGCCGATGACAGCGTGGTTCAGCGCATGGTCGATGCCGGCTTGATCACGGCCGAGCAGGCCGAGCTGCATCCGCAGAAGAGCCAGTTGATCGCGGCGCTGGGCATCGAGGAAGACGTGGAGCCGCACACCGTCGCGCAGGCCCTGGCGCTGGAGGAGGGCGATGCCTTCCTGCTGTGCAGCGACGGCTGGTGGGGCGCGCTGGACGAAGGCTTCATCGCGTCGACGCTGGCCGAGGCGGGTACGCCCGAGGAGTGGCTGACGGCGATGCAGCGGCGCATCGAGGAGATCGGTGCGCCGAAGCAGGACAACTTCAGCGCGATCGGGGTGTGGGTGGATGATCCGGGGGAGACGACGCGGCCGATGGCGTAGGGTGGGCGGCCTCACACCGGCTCATCCAGCTTCATCTTCACCAGCAGCGCCCGATGCCGCGGGTCATCGCGCAAGCCGCGAAAGAATCGATCCGCCTTCAGGTTCTCGCACCCCCCTTGACGCTCGAGGCAAGCCCGGTTCAGCCATTCGAACGCCGAATTGCGCATGCCGCGAAGCGAATAGAGCTGGGCCATCGCATAGGCGTTGGCCTTGGGATGCTGTCTCAACTCGTTCAACGCGGCATCGGATTCCCGCCGCTGCCCCAAGGTCCAGTGAGCGACCGAAAGGGCCCACAGGCGCGCGCCGGGGTTCTCCTCCCGGGCGATCAATGCCAACCCTTGCTCCCCCCGGCCCAGCAGCGCCAGGCTCACGCCGATGCGTGCGCGGGCGCCCAGGGCATGCGGGTTGAGCTGCAATTCCTGGTGCGACATTGCCAGCGATTCCTCGAAGCGCTCGCTCTGGAAGAGATAGAACGCCAGCGCCGCAAGCGCCGAGCCGTCCGACGGGTCGTGCTCGACGACCTGTCGCTGGATGTGGGCCGCCTCGTCGAGCTTGCCGAGGACGCTGGCCAGCTGCGCCTCGCACGCCGGCAACCACTCGGCGTCCTTCGGGTCGATCATGCGCATGCGACCCAGCTCGGCGCGTGCAGTGTCCCAGCGGTGTTCCACCCGAACCGCATACCGGAATCGCGCGGCATGCGCCGCCATCGAATCCGGGTCGATGCGAAGCGCCGTGTCGATCGCCTCGCGCGCCAGCGCATGCCGGTCGTCGCGCGTGGCCGGTGACCATGCGGCCCGCTTCATGTGCAGGAGCGCGAGCCTGGCCCAGGGCACGGCGTCTTCCGGAACGAGCGCTGCCGCCTTCCTGAACGAGATCTCGGCGCGCTCGGCGTCCCGATCGAAGGGACCGTTGGCATAGACATCGCCTTG
This sequence comes from Piscinibacter sp., assembly GCA_036377015.1. Classification (GTDB taxonomy): domain Bacteria; phylum Pseudomonadota; class Gammaproteobacteria; order Burkholderiales; family Burkholderiaceae_C; genus Albitalea. The sequence continues at coordinate 58,262 of DASUZE010000117.1, forward strand.
CTGCACGAGGTCGTGAGCTTCGTGATGGCGCAGTCGGGGAACGTCTGTCGACGTTGACGCCGCAGGGGCCGCGCCGGCGATCTGCGAAGCCGGCACCGTGGCCGGCTGCCGCCGCGCCAGCATGGCGACGCCCGCGCCGCTGAGCAGGACCGTCACGAGCGCGGCCTGACCCACGCCGACCCGGTGTCTCACCAGGAACTTCCGGGCCCGGTATGGAAGCGAGCGGGGCACCGCCTGCACCGGCTCGCGCGCCAGGCAGCGGCGCAGGTCGTGTCCCAGCGCCGCCGCGCTGGCATAGCGTTGCGAAGGCGATGCAGACATCGCCTTCAAGACGATCGCATCCAGATCGCCTTCCAGCGCACGCCGTATCCGCGCCGGCCTGCCCCCACGCGCTTGCGCCGCAAGGGCGCTGAGCTGCTCGCTCGGCGACGGCACGGCGCGGTCCGGGTCCGACTTCCGGTCCACCGTCGCATGCGGATGCCGGCCGGACAGCAGCTCGTAGAGCACCACCCCCAGCGAGTAGACGTCGCTGCTGGCATCCAGACCTTCGCCCTTGAGCTGCTCGGGGCTCGCATACGCGGGCGTGAGGGCCGGCCCATACACCTTCGTCAGCTCGGCGTCGGCGTGCCGCCGGATCAGCCGGGCCACGCCGAAGTCCAGCAGGTGCACCTGCCCCGCATCGGTGACCAGCACGTTGCCGGGCTTGATGTCGCGGTGGAGCACGCCCTTGTCGTGGGCGTATTGCACGGCGTCCAGCACTTGCAGGAACAGCTCGATGCGCGCGGAGATGCCGAGGCGATGCGCGTCGGCCCACCGGAGCAGCTCCTGGCCGGGCACGTATTCGAGCGCGAGATACGGGCGGCCGTCGCGGCTCACGCCGGCGTCGTAGAAGCGGGCGATGCGCGGGTGCTCCAGGGCGGCCAGGATGTCGCGCTCGACGGCGAAGCGCCGCGCCAGGTCTTCGCGCTCGTCGAGGTGAGCCGGCATCTTGAGCGCCACATCGCGCTGGAAGGCGCCGTCGGCACGCCGCGCCAGCCACACCTGCGCCATGCCGCCGGTTCCGAGTCTGCGCACGAGGCGATAGGGGCCCACATCGTCGCCGGCCTGCAGGCCGCTCGTGTCGCCCAGCTTCGGCAGCGTGTCGAGCACGTCGCCGCTGCGCGGCGGCGGCAGCAGCGCCTGCCGCAGCGCGGCTTCCAGGTCACGATGCTGCGCGGGCAGCGACTGCAGCCAACTGAGCCGGGCTGCCTCGTCGGCATCGATCACCTCGTCGAGCAAGCGGCTCATGCGCGCCAATTGCTCCGTCGACAGCCTGATCACGGTGCGCCCTCAGGCCGGGTTCAACATGACCCGCAGGAGCATCCTGGCCTTTTCCCAGTCGCGCTGCACGGTGCGCTCGGTGACGTCCAGCGTCTCGGCGATCTCCTTGTCGCTGTAGCCGCCGAAGTAGCGCATCTCGACCATCCGCGCCGCACGCGGATCGGCTTTCTCCAGCTCCTCCAGGGCCTCGTGCACCTGGACGATGTTGTCCTCGTCCTGTGCAAGACCGTCACCGAGGTCGGTGGACAGCGAGAGCTTGGGCGCATTGCCGCCGCGCCGCTCGGCCACGCGCGCTCGCGCGCTGTCGACGATGACCGATCGCATCACGCGGGAGGCATAGCCGAAGAATGCGCGCCGGTCCTCGATCGTGAGCTCATCGGCCTGCACCAGGCGCAGGTAGGACTCGTGCACCAGCGACGTCGTGTCCAGCACCGTGTTGCGGCCGCCTCCCGCGAGGCGGGCATGGGCCAGGCGCCGCAGCTCCCGGTAGGCGAGCGCGAACAGCGCGTCGCGGGCGGCCCGGTCCCCGGCCTTCGTGCGCGACAGAAGCTCCGTGAGCCGCTCTTCCATTTGCCGATCGACCTTTTCGTCGGACATCCAAGGCGATGCATTTCAGCGCACCCGCGTCGGTTTGGCAACGGCGCCTTGTCGTGTTTGGCGGTCCGAATCCGTTCTTACCGATATGAAGCTGCTCCTGAAATTCAACCTCGTCCTCGCCCTCATGTTCGCGATCGGGATCGCGGCCACCGCCGCCATCTCGCGCGACCTCCTGCAGCGCAACGCGCGCGAGGAGATCTACGAGGCCGCCAAGCTGCTGATCGACGGCGCGCTCGCGGTGCGCGACTACACCAGCACGAACATCGCGCCGCTGCTGGAGACGCAGATCCGTTACGAATTCCGCCCGGAGATGGTCTCGGCGTTCTCGGCCAACGAGGTGCTGAAGAGGCTGCGCGACGGCAACCCGGAGTACAAGCACTTCCTCTATCGCGAGGCGACGCTCAATCCCACCAACCCGGCCAACAAGGCGGTCGACTGGGAGAACGACATCGTCATCGGCTTTCGCAACGGCACGCTGGCGACGCCCTTGCTCGGGCAACGCGACACGCCGACCGGGCGCATGCTGTTCATGGCCAAGCCGCTGAAGGCTGGCGCCGCCTGCATGCGCTGCCACGACACCGCCGAGCGCGCCCCCGCCACCCAGATCGCTGCGTACGGCTCGGCCGGCGGCTTCGGCTGGAAGGTCGGCGAGATCATCGGGGCGCAGATCATCCAGGTCCCTGAAACAGCGGCCCAGGCCCGCGCCGACGCGACGTTCCGCGTCTTCATGGCCTCGCTGCTCGGCGTGCTGCTCGCCATCGCCGCGACGCTCAATGTGCTCCTGTGGTGGATGTTCATCCGTCCCATCACGAAGATCTCGGCGCTCGCCGACCGGATCAGCCTGGGCGACGTGGGGGCGACCGACTTCAGGGCGCACAGCGGCGACGAGATCGGCTCGCTGGCGACGGCGCTGTCGAGGATGCGGCGCAGCCTGGATCAGGCGATGAGGATGCTGGAGGCGTGAAGGCCGTCACGGCACGCGGCCGCTGCGCACGCAACCGGACCCGTTGGAGACCTCCGGCTTAGACAGGAGCTGACGCTCGCGCAGGCCCAGTTCACCACAGAGCCACAGAGGCACAGGGTGAATTCAACCCGTCGTCGCAACACGTCCTGAACGGAGGTGTTGATGAGAGCGAAAAAGGGGTTGAAGTCGAATCGATCGCTGCGCGCGAAGCTGCGCTCGCCAGGGCGACCGCCGGTATTGCATCGGGCGGAGCGA
>DASUZE010000118.1:0-2032 GCA_036377015.1 Piscinibacter sp.
GTCGAGCACCTTGGCCAGGTTGGGGTGGTCCAGGCTGGCCAGGATCTGGCGCTCGGCCTTGAAGCGCGAGACCAGCGAGGCGCGCTCCAGCCCGTCGCGCATCAGCTTGATGGCCACGCGCTGCTCGTACTGCCCGTCCACCCGCTCGCCCAGGTACACCTGCCCCATCCCGCCTCCGCCGATCAGCTCGATCAGCCGGTACGGCCCCAGCTGCCGGCCGATCCACGGCGAGGCGGCATGCGCGTTCAGCGCCTCGAGCGCCAGCGCGGCAGGGACCGCGTCCAGCAGGCTGTTCTCCTGCGCGGCGGCGGCCAGCAGGGCGCCCAGCCGGGCGCGCAGCTCGGCGTCGTCGTGCGCCGCGTCGTCGATGAAGGCCAGGCGTTCAGCGGCCGGCCGGTCGAGCGCGTCGGCCAGCAGGCCCATCATGCGATCCCAGTCGCGGGTCTCGTTCGACATCGTCATGGCGCGCGGCCCAGCTCGTGGAGCAGCCACGCGCGTGCCGTGGCCCACTCGCGCACCACCGTCGACGACGACATCTGCAGCGCCTCGGCGGTCTCGTCGACGCTCAAGCCGCCGAAGAAGCGCAGCTCGACAACGCGGCTCTTGCGCGGATCGCACTGCTCGAGGCGGCGCAGCGCGTCGTCGAGCGCGAGCAGGTCCAGCAGCGGATCGCCGGCCTGGTCGGCGAGTTCGCCGATCTCTTCCTGCAGCGCCTCCAGGCTGTGCGGCGCGGCGCCGCCGCCGCGCTTGCCGGCGCGCCGGTCGCGTGCGTGGTTGACGAGAATGCGCCGCATCAACTGCGAGGACCAGGCAAAGAACTGCGCCCGGGAGTCGAACTTGACGCGGCGCTGCTGGACCAGCCGCATGAACGCCTCGTGCACGAGCGCCGTTCCGCGCAGCGTGTGGCCTTCGCGCTCGTGGCGCAGGTGACGCCGCGCGAGCTGGCGCAGCTCGTCGTAGACCAGCGGCACGAGCCGAGCCAGCGCGGTCTCGTCGCCGTCGGACCAGCGGTGCAGCAACTCGGTGACGCCGGGAAGCCTGGCGTGTGCAGGCAGCCCGTCATCGACCGCGTCGTGCTCGGAAGCATCGTCTGTCATGCGCACTCTTGCCTCGCCTTGCGTGAAGGATCATGACCATGCCGGTGGCGACGACACGCGCGGGCTTTTGTCTGTGGCGACTGCGCCCGCCCTGCGCACTACGAGAATACGGGGTCGCAGACGGGCCGCTCAACTACGAATGCGGGTAACACCGGTTTCGGCTGGGCCGCGTGTCGGGCGCGCATCGTACTGCGCCGAGGCCGTCGGTGCCAAGCAGGCGATCGGGCGGACAGGGCTGTCCATGCGCGTCGTGGCGCGCGTCGAGAGTTGCGAGCCTGATGAAGTGTGTACGTGCGCTCAGCGAGACAGACCGAGCTGTTCTTAGCCAATGTGGCCTGAGACACGACCAAGAATGAAGGGCGTCCTTCGGCATCCGATGCCGTGCCACCTGAAGCGTGCGCCATCGGGTGCGCGATCGGACAAGATGGGGAACGCCTCAGCGATCTGACTCGCTGAGGCGTCGGGGTGATTGCCTCACACCCTGCCGGTGAGAGGAGATCGAAGGCAAGGTTGCGCCTTTTCCATGGGCGCGTAAATGGCCCGAGTCGGGGGCGGGTATCCCCGCAGCTTCCCGGAGGACGGAGCCGAGCTCGTCAGCATGGCTGGCCGACTGCTTTCACTCGCTGAACCGCCAGCCAGGCTCGCTGCGGCTGGACCCGCAGTCTGCCAGTTGCCGTCGGTAGGTACTTCGGCGGACAGCAGACGTTTGTCGCGCTGATCTCACCACAGAGACACAGAGCCACAGAGGTTGCACAGAGAAGAATCAATCAATGAATTCCTCTGTGCCTCTGTGGCTCTTGTATGTTCGCTTCTGCGGTTTCTACCTCGGCGAGGCCGCGGTTTTCGATCGGTGCGCCAAACCTGTTTTGCTCTTGGGCTGACAAGCTCGTACCACAGCGCTTGGTCAACGCACCGGTCTCCCTTCTTCTCAACGT